>DASXIN010000043.1:0-3945 GCA_036497945.1 Streptosporangiaceae bacterium
GCTGGCTGACGTGCTCGATTCGGCCGAAGCCGTTGCTGTCCAGCAGGGCGGACATCTCGTCCGGGGCCAGGCAGGTCAGCCAGGGCTCGCCGCGCTGCGCGGCGACCGGCGCGAACTGGCCCGGGCCGGGCTGAGCTGCAACGTGATCGCCGGCTACCACCACGACCACCTGTTCGTCCCCCACGACCGTTCGGCCGAGGCAGTCACCGTGCTGGAAGCGCTGGCCCGCCGGGCGGCCGGGGACGACCGCCCACCCGGCTAACCTCCCCGCCGGGTGCCGGTGGGCTGAGCCGCGCCATCGAGGCGCTTGGCCAGCAGCAGGTCGTCTACGTAGCGGCCCTCGATGAGGAACTCACCGAGCAGCCGCCCCTCCTGCTCGAAGCCGAGCTGGGTATACAGCCGGATGGCATCGGGGTTGCTGCTCAGCACACGCAGGCTCAGCTTGCGCGCGCCACGTTCCCGGGCCCGCTGCTCGGCCGCGGTGAGCAGCGCGGTAGCCACTCCGCGCCGCCGCGCCTCGGGTGCTACCGCCAGCCCGTGCACCGCCAGCACATGCGCCTCTTCCGGCAGCGGTGAGGGGACGGACAGCCTGATGTAGCCGACCACGGCGCCGTCGATCGTGCCGACCAGGTGCGCCTGCGGCGGGCTCCCGGCGGTGAAGAAAACGCCGCCGGCCTGACGGGTTACCGATGGGAACCCACTCTGCGGCGTCCACGCGACTCGGTCCAGCCGGGCCAGTCGCGCCTCGTCGGCCGCACGGGCCACCCGGACCTCGATCGGGACATCTGCCGCAGACATACCCGCCATCCTGCCGCACGGTGCCTGGCCCCGATCAGCCACCGGTGCCTGCCCACGATCAGCCACCGGGGGCTGCGGCGTCGGCGCCGGGTGGCACGATCAGGCCATGGCGAACTCCCCGGCTGCCCCGGCGCAGGCCAGGTTGCTGGCCGAACGCGGCGCCGCCCAGCTGCTGTCCGGCCCGCCCGCGGCCACCGCCGAGGCGGTGGCCGGCCGGCTGCTGGCCATCCAGGGGCAGGATCCGCGCGGCGCCCGGCTGGCCATCCGGGCGCGCAGCACCGGGCTCACCGCGGCGGACGTGGACGCGGGGCTGACCGTGCGGCGCACGCTGGTGACCGGCTGGCTGAACCGGGGCACTCTGCACCTGGTGCGCAGCGCGGACTACTGGCCGCTGCACCAGCTGACCACCCCGCCGCTGCACACCGGCTGCTTCCGGCGGCTCGCCCAGGAAGGCATCCAGCCGGACCAGGTGGACCGCGGCGCCGAGGTCATCGAGCGTGCGCTGCGCGAGGACGGCCCGCTAACCCGGGCCCAGCTCGGCGAGCGGCTCAACGCGGCCGGGCTGCCAACCGCCGGGCAGGCCCTGGTGTACCTGCTGTTCCTGGCCGGGCTGCGCGGCATCTCGGTGCGCGGCCCGATGGCCGGCCAGGAGCAGGCCTACGTGCTGGCCCGGGACTGGCTGGGCCCGCCGCCGGCCGCGGACCGGGCCGCCACACCGGACCGGGACGCCGCGCTGGGCTGGCTGGCCCGCCGCTACCTGGCTGGCCACAGCCCGGCGGACGCCCGGGACCTGGCCAAGTGGTCCGGTCTTTCGCTGCGTGACGCGCGCCGCGGGCTGGCCAGCATCGCGGCCGAGCTGGTTGAGCGGGCCGACGGCCTGGTCAGCCTCGCCGGTGAACCAGGCGGCGGGGCGCCAGCCGAGCTGCCGCCGGCCCGGCTGCTCGGCGCGTTCGACCCGGTGCTGCACGGCTGGCAGTCCCGCGCCCCCGTGCTCGGCCGGCACGAGCGGGCCGTCGTCCAGGGCGGCATGTTCCGGTCGTTTGCCATGGTGCGGGGCCGGGCCGTCGGCACCTGGGGCCTGCCCGGTGGCCGGGTCGTGCTGACCGAGCTGGAAGATCTGGCCGCCGCGGACCGCGCCGAGCTGGCCGCCGACGCGGCCGACGTGACCCGCTTCCTGGGCCTCCCCCAGCCGCCCAGCTAACCCAGCCGGCCAGCTAACCCAGCCGGCGACCTTCCGCGCCTACCAGAAGTCCGTCTAACCCCACCAGCCACACCCACCCCACGCCGGCGCGGCGTCACTGGCTGCCCCAGCAACTCCGGTCTTCGAGCCAGCAGCCCACGAACTCAGTAGTTCCGTACCGCCGGACGCACGCTAACGGGCCCGCAGTCCTGCGCCGGAAGAACTCCTCGATGGGGCTGCCTTGACAGGTTTGTTTGGAAAGTATACGAACTGAACGAGTGTTCAGCGGAAGCATCCGGCGTTTGCGGCAGCGTTGCCGCAGGACAGGAGCTGCAGCCATGAGCCACGTCATCAGCCACGTTTCCGCTCGCTGGGCCGCGGTACTCGTCTCCGCGGCCACGTTGGCCTGGCTGGCCACGTCCGCGCAGGCCGCGCCGCTGACACCGGCCGCGCAGGCCGGGTCGTTAACGCGCACCGGACTGGCATCCGCCAGCGCGACCGGAAGCAACCTCAGCTCACCGTCCAGTACCGGGGCCAGCGACCTATCCAACCTGGGCGCGGCCGGCTGGACGGTGCAGAGCAGCGCGGTCGCCACGCAGACCGGCGCGCAGATCTCCACGCCAGGCTTCAGCACGAGCAACTGGCTGCCGGTCAGCAACGACGATGCGGGCGCGCCGGGCACCGAAGTCGAGGCCCTGGCGCAGAACGGCCAGTGCCCCGGCGACACCGCCCTGCAGCCGGTGAACCAGAGCACCAGCGGCCCGAACAGCGTGTTCTTCTCGAAGAACATGCAGCTGTGCTACGGGTCCATGACCAAGATCGGGCCGGACACGGTCAGCAGGTTCAGCGTGCCCTGGTGGTGGCGTACCGACTTCACCCCGAACCTGCAGGCCGGCCAGGCCGCCACGCTGGTCGTCAACGGGGTCGTCGGCTCGGCCAACATCTGGGTGAACGGAACCGAGGTGGCCACCTCGGCCACGGTCACCGGGGCCTACACCCGGTTCACCTTCAACGTCTCCAGCCTGATCAGGACGGGCACCAACTCGCTGGCCATCGAGATTAACCCGAACGACCCGAGCAGCATGTTCACCCTGGACAACGTGGACTGGACGCAGATCCCGCCGGACAACAACACCGGCCTCCAGTTCCCCGTCCAGCTCCAGGTGGACGGCGCGCTCGTGGTCGGCAACTCGCACGTCAACCAGAGCGACGCCACCGACCTGTCCAGCGCAGCGCTGACCGTCAAGACCGACGTAACGAACACCACCTCGACCGCGCAGACAGGCGCGGTGACCGCGACCATCACCCCGCCGAACAACGGCACGCCGATCACCGTCAGCCAGAACGTCACCGTGCCGGCCAGCACCACCCAGACCGTTCAGTTCACGCCGGGCAGCTTCCCCGCGCTGACCATCACCAGCCCGCAGGTCTGGTGGCCGTACCAACTGGGCGCGCAGCCGCTCTACACGCTGGGCGTCACCGTCGCACAGGGCAGCGCCCAGTACAACTCGACCAGCGAGACGTTCGGCATCAGGACGGTGACCTCCTATCTGACCGGATCGAACGCGATCGAACCGAGCGGTGCGCGCGCATTCAAGATCAATGGCATGCCGATCGTGATCCGCGGCGGCGGCTTCGACCCGAACCTGTTCCTGCACTACTCGGCGGCGGACACGGCCGAGCAGATCGCGCTGATGAAGAACATGGGCGTCAACGCGATCAGGCTCGAGGGTCACATCATGCCGGCCGACTGGTTCCAGCAGATGGACCAGGCCGGCATCCTGGTCAATGGCGGTTTCCAGTGCTGCGACGCGTGGGAGGTCAGTGGCAGCCTGACCGCGGCGCAGCAGAGCATCCTGCAGAACTCGGCCCAGGCCATCGGGACCAACCTGCGCAACCACCCGAGCGTGTTCAGCTTCCAGTGGAGCGACAACCAGCCGAGCAGCCAGCAGGAATCCGTGTCGATC
>DASXIN010000044.1:0-20141 GCA_036497945.1 Streptosporangiaceae bacterium
GTCATCGGTGTACACGAAACTGGCCGGGCGCCGGCCGGCGACAATCTCGCAGAAGATGCAGCGCTCCTGCGGAGCAGCAGTTGCCATGCCGGCATTCTGCCGTCCGCAGGCATGAGCGCGGTGACTTATGCCCCGCCCGTGGGGCACAACTCACCGCGCTGACGGATAAGTGCGGCGCGCTGGGAACTGAGGGAAGGGTGAGGCTGGGCGTATGGATGGGCGGGCAGTGCTGGTGACCGGGGCCAGCCGGGGCATCGGCCAGGCGGTGGCGCAGGCTTTCGCGCAGCAGGGCGACCGGGTCGCGGTGCACTACGGCCGCTCGGCCGGCCTGGCCACGGACGTGCTGGCCAGCCTGCCGGGGGCCGGGCACGTCGCGGTGCAGGCCGACCTGGCCGACCCGGCGGCAGTGCGCCGGATGGTGGACGAGGCGGCCAGTGCGCTGGGCGGCCTGGACGTGCTGGTGAACAACGCCGGCATCTTCACCCCGCATCGGATCGCCGAAGTCTCCTACGAGCAGTGGCAGGCGGCCTGGCGGCAGACGCTGGCCGTCAACCTGACCGGCGCGGCCAACGTGACCTGGTGCGCGGTGCGGCACATGATCCCGCGCGGCGGCGGCCGCATCGTGAACGTGTCGTCTCGCGGCGCGTTCCGCGGTGAGCCCGGGCAGCCTGCCTACGGGGCGAGCAAGGCCGGGCTGAACAGTTTCGGCCAGTCGCTGGCCCGGGACCTGGCCCCGCATGGCATCGCGGTGAGCACGGTGGCGCCCGGCTTCGTGGACACCGACATGGCCGCGGAGAGCCTGGCCGGGCCGGCCGGCGACGCCATCCGCGGTCAGAGCCCGTTCGGCCGGGTGGCCACGGCCGGGGAGATCGCCGCCGCCGTCCTGTACCTGGCGTCGGGGCCGGCCGAATGGGCCAGCGGCAGCATTCTCGACCTGAACGGGGCCTCGTACCTGCGGACCTGACGCCCGGCGGAGGCGGGAGGGTTGGTGGCCCGGCTGAATGTGCGGGGAGGGGTGGCGGCCCGGCTGAACGCCCTGGGGTGGCGGCCCGGCTGAACGCCCGGGGAGGGGCGGCGGCCCGGCTGAACGCCCGGGGGCGTCAGCCGGCCTGGCTGAGGGCGCCGGCCGCCTCGGTGAGCCGGGCGCGCAGGTCATCCCGGCTGCCCGGGTGGTACAGCGGCCCGCTGCCGTCGCCGAGCAGCACGCTGACCTGGGCGACGCCGCGCACCGACACCGGACCGGGGAGCTGCAGCCGGTCGATCAGCTCGGTCAGTTCCGCGGCCACCGCCCGGATCCGGGCCCGGCACACCGGGACGGCCGGCCCGAGCGCCGGGCGGCCCGATGGGGGCCGCACCGCCTCGGCCAGGATCTGCCGGGCGCTGCGGGCCAGCCCGCGGCGGAACGATTCCCGGGCCAGCGTCTGGGCGCGCAGCGCGAGTGGGCCGGTCGCGTCCGGGGACGCACCCCGGGCGAGTTCCTCGTCGAGGTGCTGCGGGCACAGCCCGGCCTTGACCAGCTCCCACGGCCGGGCCGAGCGCACGACCAGGGCATCAGTGCGTTCATCCAGGAGGAGAAGCATGACGTCACCTCACGGTCTCCCAACTCCACGATAGCCCGGGACGACACGGCTGAGGCGGCGGGGCGGTCAGCGCTTACCGGCCACGCCGCACCACGCGGTCACCTCCGCCGGACCCGGGTCGGCCGGATCGGGGTGCCACTGCTGGGGCTGGACCACCCCGGGGGCGACCAGCTCCAGCCCGGCGAAGAACCTGCTGATGCCGGCCCGGTCGCGCGGTGTGGCCTTGGTCCCGCCCAGCCGCTGGTTCATCCGCCGGGTCATCTCGGCCACCGCGTCCGGCCGGATGTCGCTGGCTGGGTGGGCCAGGGCCAGGTAGCTGCCGCCCGGCATGGCGGCCAGCAGCGAGCTCACCACCAGGTACGGATCGTCCGCGTCCGGGATCAGGTGCAGGATGAGCAGCATCAGCACGGCCACCGGGCGGCTCAGGTCCAGGGTGCTCGCGGCGGCCTGGAGAATCGTCGCCTGGTCGCGCACGTCGGCGCACACGTAGTCGCAGCGGCCCGCGGGCCCGCTGGTGAGCAGCGCCCGGGCGTGGGTGAGCACGACCGGGTCGTTGTCCACGTAGATGACCCGGGCGGTGGGATCGGCCGCCTGCGCCACCTCATGCGTGCTGCTGGCGGCGGGCAGCCCGGTGCCGATGTCCAGGAACTGGCTGATGCCGCACTCACTGGCCAGGTAGCGCACCGACCGGGTGAGGAACGCTCGGTTGGCCTGGGCATCCGCGACGATCCCGGGGTTCGCGGAGATCGCTTCCTCGGCGGCATCCCGGTCGGCGGCGAAATTGTCTTTCCCGCCTAACCAGTAGTCGTACATCCGGGCCGAATGCGGCAGCCGGGCGTCGATCCGGGCGGCGCGGTCAAAGCCAGCAACCTGTCGCTGCGGCCACTGACTTACCACCCCGTACCCCAGACATTGTGTAGTCGCCAGCTCACCCAAACGGCAGCATAGCTGGCGGCTCCAACCGGCGGTATAGCATCGTCACGGTCAGCTTCGACCAGATCCTGGATGGCGGATGACGATGGCTCGCTGGCGATTCAGGCTGCCTCATCCACTGATCGCCGATCCTGGGCTGGCCTCGCTTAAGAACGCGGCCCGCGCCGCCATCGTGATGCCCGCCATGTTCGCGCTGGCCAGCAAAGTCATCGGCAATCCGCAGACCGCGCTGTTCGCTGCGTTCGGCTCGTTCGCGATGCTGGTGCTGGCCAGTTTCTCCGGCCCCGCCCGGAGCCGTTTCGCCGCCTACCTGACTTTGGGGGTGGCCGGACTGGGGCTGGTCACGCTGGGCACGCTCTGCTCGGGCAACGCCTGGCTGGCCGCGGTGGCCATGGCCGTGGTGGGCTTCGCGATCCTGCTTTCCGGCATGATCAACGGCTACTTCGCGGCTGGCACCACCGCGGCCATCCTCGCGTTCGTCCTGTCGGTGGCGGTCCCCGCCCCCGCCTCAGCCATCCCAGACCGGTTGGCCGGCTGGGCGCTGGCCGCGGCCGCCGGGACCTGCGCGGTGATGCTGCTGTGGCCGCCCCGGACCAGCAGCACGCTGTCCGCCGACGCCGCCCGGGCCTGCCAGCGGCTGGCCGACCTGGCCGACGCGCTGTGCCACGACCCAACCGTGGTCCCGGCCCGGGTGGAGGCGGCCACGAAGACCGTGGACGCGCTGCGGGTCCGGCTGACCGGTACGCCGCGCCGGCCGACCGGGCCGACCGCACCGGCGGTTGCTCTTGGCGTGCTCATCGACGAGGTGGGCTGGCTCTGCGTGTCGCTGGCCGCGCTGGCCCGCTCGTCCGCGAGGGAGCTGTGCGCCGCGGAGAACACCATCACGCTGCAGAAGGTGGCCGCGGTGCTGCGGGCCAGTGCGACGCAACTGGCCGGGGAGCAGCCGCCGGGCGGCCCGGCCGCCGCCGATGACCTCCCCGGTCAGCTGGAGCACGCTCAGGACACGGCCGCCCAGATCCTGGCCGAGCGGATCTCCGCCGCCCCGGAGGTGGTCGACGAGGCGGCGCTGGACGCCATGCTGGGCCGCTCGTTCAAGATCCACTCCATCGCGTACACCACCCGGCAGATAGCCGGGTACGCCGCGGCGGCCAGCGCGCCCTCGGTCTGGCACCCCCGCCGGGTACGGGCCGCGGTCAGCCAGGGCAGCCTGGCCGGGTCGCTGAGTTGGCTGCGCTCCGGTGTGAGCGCGGCCACCGACTTCGGCATGGCCCGCTCCGGAGTGCGCTCGGTCTGGTTCCGCAACAGCATCCGCGGCGCCGTCGGGCTGGCGGTGGCGGTGTTCATCGCCCAGGAGACCGGCCTGCAGCACTCGTTCTGGGTCGTGCTGGGCACGCTGTCCGTGCTGCGCTCCAACGCCCTTGGCACCGGCCGGTCGGTGCTGTCCGCTCTGATCGGGACGGCAATCGGCATCCTGATCGGGGCCGCGATCCTGATCCCGGTGCACGGCAACACCACCGTGCTGTGGGCGCTGCTCCCGGTGGCCGTGCTGATCGCCGCCTATGCGCCGCGGGTCATCTCCTTCGCAGCGGGCCAGGCCGCGTTCACCGTGGTCGTCCTCATCCTGTTCAACATCATCCAGCCCGCTGGCTGGAAGGTGGGCATCGTGCGGATCGAGGACGTGGCCATCGGCTTCGCCATCAGCCTGGGAGTGGGCTTGGTGTTCTGGCCGCGCGGGGCGGCGGCCCTGGTCCGGGAGAACCTGGCCGAGGCGTACTCGCGCACTGCGGACTTCGTGGTCGCCATGGTGGAGCAGGTGACCGGGCTGGACGGCGGGCCCGACCCGCGGGCGTCTGAGCAGGCCGCCGAGGCCGCGGTGGTCCGGCTGGACGACTCGTTCAGCCAGTTCCTGGCCGAGCGGTCGGCCAGCCAGGTTGACCCGGACCGGGCCGCGCGGCTGGTCGCTGGGGCCGCCCGGCTGCTGCGGGGCGGTCACTCGCTGGCCGGGCTGCTGGACCTGGCCGCCCGGCCGATCCCCGCCATGCCCGGCGGCCCGGCTGGGGCTGGCGGCGTGGGTGGGGCCGACGGTGTGGGTGGGGCCGACGGTGCCATTGGGTCTGACGGGGCAGGTAGGGCTGACGGTGATGCTGGGACTGCTGGTGCAGGCGGGGCGAACGGTTCGGGTGGGGCTGACGGCACGGGCCGGGCCGACGGCGCCGTCGGCCCGGCCGGCCGGCCCGGGCTGATCCTCGCCGCCCCCGGCCGCAAGCCCTGCGCGAGCCTGCTGGACGAGGAAGCGCAGTTGCTCCGCGCGTGGTACGTCACCCTGGGCGACTCGATCGCGCACGGCACCTCGATCCCGCCGCCCCAGCCCCGGGACCCGGCGACGCGCATCCGCCTGCTGGCCTGCACCCGCCAGGAGATCACCAGCGGCCAGCCCGCGCAGGCCCGGGACGCCCTCATCATGCTCTGGGTGGACGAGCACTTGGAGATGCTGTGGCGTATGGAGCGGCACCTCGGCCGGATGGACGATGCGCAGCCCGAACCGCAGCCCGCCAGGGCCGCCGCGGCCTAGCCCGTCCCCCCGGGCCGCGGTCCCAGCCGCACCCCGGCCCGGAAGCCGCGGTCAGCTGGGCCGGGTGGTGCGCAGCCGGATGGTCACGTCCAGGTCGCGCAGCCGGGCCAGCATGTCGTCCGGGTACTCGGTGCCGATGTCGGTCAGCACGTAACCCAGCTCGTCCCGGGTGCCGAGCAGCTGGCCCTCGATGTTCGCGCCATGCTCGGCCAGCAGCTGGTTGATGCCGGCCAGCACGCCGGGCACGTTGCGGTGCAGATGCACCAGCCGGTGCGTGCCCGGCGTGTGCGGCAGCGCGACCGGCGGCAGGTTGACGCTCAGCGAGGTGGTCCCGCAGGAGACATAGTCGTGCAGCTTGCCGGCCACGAACTCGCCGATGTCCTGCTGCGCCTCCTCGGTCGAGCCGCCGACATGCGGGGTCAGGATGACGTTGGGCAGCCCGCGCAGCTCGGAGCGGAACTCCTCGCCCCGCCCCCGCGGCTCCTGCGGGAACACGTCCACCGCCGCCCCGGCCAGGTGCCCGGACTCGATGTGCCGCCGCAGCGCCGTGTGATCGACCACGAAACCGCGGGACAGGTTCAGGAACAGGCTGCCCGGCCGCATCGCGGCGAACTCGGCCTCGCCGAACAGCCCGCTGTTCCCCGGCCGCCCGTCCACGTGCAGCGTGACGACGTCCGATATCTCCAGCAGCTCTTCCAGCGTGCCGCAGCGCCGGGCGTTGCCCAGGGCCAGCTTGTCCGCGGTGTCGTAGAAGAACACGCTCATGCCGAGGTTCTCGGCCAGCACGGACAGCTGGCCGCCGATGTTGCCGTAGCCGACGATGCCCAGCCGGCGGCCGCGCACCTCGTGGCTGCCCGCCGCCGACTTGTCCCAGGAGCCGGCGTGCATCTGCGCGTTCTTGTCGGTCAGCCGCCGGGTCATCGCGATGATCTCGGCCACGGCCAGCTCGACCACGCTGCGCGTGTTGGAGAACGGCGCGTTGAACACGGCGATGCCGCGCCGGGACGCGGCCGCCAGGTCGATCTGGTTCACCCCGATGCAGAACGCCCCCACCGCCAGCAGGGCCGGCGCGGCCGCCAGCACGCGCTCGGTGACCTGCGTCCCGGACCGGATGCCGAGCAGTTGCACGTCACCGAGCGCGGCGATCAGCTCGTCCTCGTCCAGCGCCTTCGGCTCCGTCTGCACCTGGTAGCCGTCTTTGACCAGGCGGGTGGTGGCGTCCGGGTGAATGTTCTCCAGCAGCAGGACACGAGTTATCGGCACGGTGACCAGCCTATTCGGGGCTGATGGGTGGCTGGCCATGGCCGTCAGGCAGCCGGGACGACCTCGGCCGCCACGCAGGCGATGTTGTCCGGGCCACCGCCCGAGTTGGCCAGCCCGATCAGGTCCTCGACCACCTGCTCCGGGCCGGCCGCGGTACGCAGCACCTGATGGATCCGGGCCGCCGGGACCACGGTGGTCAGCCCGTCCGAGCAGAGCAGGAAGCGGTCGCCCGGCCGGGCCTCGTGCAGCGACAGGTCGGCGGTCACGCGGCGCCCGTCCAGGGCGCGGAGCAGCAGCGAGCGTTCTGGGTGCGAAACGGCTTCCTCGGGGGTGAGCCGCCCTTCGTCGATCAGTGACTGGACCACGGTGTGGTCGTGGGTGATCTGGAACAGCTCACCGCCGCGCAGCAGGTAGGCCCGGGTGTCACCGATGTGCACCAGGCCGAGCTGGGAACCGGACCAGAGCAGCGCGGTCAGCGTGGTCCCGCTGCCCGCCTGGGCCGGGTCGGCTGCGGCGATGCCCTGCACCGCGGTGCCCGCCTCGGCCACCGCGTCGGCCAGCGCGTTGAGCAGGTCACCGGCGGGCAGGCCGGCCTCCAGCGGCTTCAGCGCGTCGATGGCGGCCGCGCTGGCCAGCTCCCCGCCCACGCCCATGCCGTCGGCCACGACCAGCAGCCGTTCGCTCGCGTACGCCGCGTCCTGGTTGGCTGGGCGACGCCGGCCGATGTCCGACGCCGCCGCGTAGCGGATGGCCAGGCCTGCCGAAGAATCTGCCATTGCTGTGTCCTTCCCGGTCAGATAGCTGGTCAGGAAGGCAGCCAGGTCACGCCGGCTGGCCAGGTCGGCTTCGGCCTGGGCCCAGAACGCGGCCACCTCGGCGGCCGCCGCCCGGGGCGGCAGGTCGCACACCACCCGGATCCGGGCCAGCGGCATGCCGAGCCGGCGTAGCCAGGCCACCAGCCGGGCCCGCTCCAGCTGGTCCGGCCGGTAGAACCGGTAGCCGGACGCCGGGTCCACCCGGGCCGGCGGCAGCAGGCCAAGCTCGTCGTACAGCCGCAGCGCCTTGGGGGACAGCCGGCTGGCCCGGGCGAACTCCCCGATGGTCAGCATCCCGGCACCACCCTCCTGCTCCCGGGCACCGCACCCGGGCGCCTCGATGCTGCGGCTTGCCCCAGGGGCAAGGTCAAGCAGTCGGCCAGCCGGCGTTAAGCAACTGGAGCCTGGGTGATCCGGGCGGCCACGGTGGCCGCGTGCACCGGGTCCAGGACCAGCGTGTAGTGATTGCAGCCGGGCACGGTCTCGGTGCTCAGCAGCGGCGCCTGAGCCTGCCAGGCGGCGCACAGCTGCGGCGGCTGCATGCCGGGCGGCTCGCCGAACAAGCCGGCCGGCGCGGTCAGCAGCCGGGCCGGCCGGGGCAGCGCGCGCAGCGCGGCGCCGAACGTGGCCGTGCCGCCGAGCAGCTCGCGGCCGTCCGTGCGGGCGGCCTCTTCAACCACCCTTGAGCGCAACGCCGGTGCCTCGCCGGTCAGGTCATACCGCAGGTAGTCCTCGATATCGGCGTTCCAGGCGTCCTTCAGGGCCGGATGGGCGCGCCAGAAGTCGAAGTACGCCGCGGTGCTGGGGAACGTTTCGCGCAGCCGGGCCAATGCCGGTCCCAGGCTCATGTCCAGCACCACGTCCAGGTCCGCGCCGTCGGGCACCGGCAGCGGCAGGCCGCCGTCCACCAGCAGCAGCCCGCCGAACCGGTCCGGGTGGCGGGTCGCGGCCAGCAGCGCGACGTAGCCGCCGAGCGAGTGACCGGCCAGCACCGGGCGGTCCAGCCGGAGCGTGTCGGCCGCCGCCACCAGGTCGGCCACGTGCTGGTCGAAGCCGTACGGGGCGGGCAGCCCGGCGCTGTGCCCGCGGCCGCGCAGGTCCACGGCGAACAGCGACCAGTCCGCGGGCAGCGCCCGGGCCACCGGCTGCCAGGCGGCGGCCGAGGCGGTGATGCCGTGCACGGCCAGCGCGGCCTGGCCGCCGCGGCCCCAGCGCAGCACCCGCAGCGTGCCATCCGGCAGCGGGACATCCAGCTCCTCGTGGTCCAGCGTCACGTGATCCTCCTCTGAGCTGTTCGGCACCCTTTAAGGTACGTGCCAGAGTGGGCAGCGTGACAGCGCCGTTTGCCACCGCCCTGCTCGGCTGGAAGCCCGCCGCCAAGGCGAACAAGCTCGGCTGGTCCCTGGTGCCAAACTTCGCCGACGTGGACAGCCCGGAGTCGGTGCGCATCGCCGCCGGCGTGCTGGACTACCTGGCGGTGCCCCGGGACACCGTGTCCGACGTGCCCAAGGACCCCGGCGGGCCGCTGGAGCAGGAGGTCTGCGATCACCTGGGCTGGTTCCTGCAGCGGCACGACCCGGAACGCGGCTGGCGGATCGAGCGCGGCGCCGTCATCACCCAGTTCGACCAGTACGCTCACCTGTCCGAGCTGGACCGGCTGGTCCGCGGTAACCCGGAGCTGCGGGTCACGGTGGGCACCGACTATCTGATCAAGCCGGACGTGACCGTGTCGCTGGCCCGGGTGCGCACCGCCTCCGGGCTGCCGCCGCTGCACGCCGCGGTGTCCTGCAAATGGACGATCCGGTCGGACCGGGTGCAGAACATCCGGCACGAGTGCCTGCAGATGATCCGGCACCGCCGGGGCCGCCAGCCGCATCTGGTCACGGTCACCGCGGAGCCGCTGCCCAGCCGGCTGGCGTCCATCGCCCGGGGGACCGGCGAGGTGGACGCGGTGTATCACATCGCCTACGACGCGATGGCGGCCAGCGTGGCCGGGAACGCGAACACCGAGCAGGCCGACGCCTGGCACGAGGTGACCGGCCAGCGCCGGGTGCTCAGCTATGAGCTGCTGGTGCAGACGCTGGCCTCGTGGTGACGGCGTGGGACAGGCGAACTGTCACTGGCGGCGGGCACAATCGGGCGGAAGAGACGGCGCGGGAGGAGAGACCATGGGTGAGCTGACCTCCGTGGAGATCTGCGCCGGGGCCGGTGGCCAGGCACTCGGCCTGGAGCAGGCCGGGTTCGCCCACGAGGCGGTGGTGGAACTGGACGCCGACGCCTGCGAGACGCTGCGCCGCAACCGGGGTGCGGAGTGGAAGGTCAACCAGGACGACGTGGCCAACCTGGACGGGCGCGCCTACGCGGGCATCGACCTGCTGGCCGGCGGGGTGCCCTGCCCGCCGTTCTCCATCGCGGGCAAGCAGCTGGGGCACGCCGACGAGCGCGACCTGTTCCCGCAGGCGCTGCGGCTGGTCGAGGAGGCGCAGCCGCGGGCCGTGCTGCTGGAGAACGTCCGCGGCCTGGCCGCCAGCCGGTTCGACGGCTACCGCCGCCAGGTGCTGGGTCGGCTGTCCGACCTGGGCTTCGAGACCTGGTGGGACGTGGTGCACGCGAGCGAGCACGGGGTGCCGCAGCTCCGGCCGCGGTTCGTGCTGGTCGCCGTCCGGCGGCCGTGGGCGGCCGCGTTCCGCTGGCCCGCGCCGTCGGTTCAGCCGCCACCCACGGTGGGCGGGCTGCTGGCCGACCTGATGGCGGCCGGCGGCTGGCCGGGCGCGGCCAGCTGGGCCGCCCGGGCCGGCGGCATCGCGCCGACCATCGTCGGCGGCAGCAAGAAGCACGGCGGCCCGGACCTGGGCCCGACCCGGGCCCGTGCGGCCTGGAAGCTGCTCGGCGTGAACGGGCTGGGCATCGCCGACGAGCCGCCCGGGCCGGACTGGCCGGCCGGCCAGCCGCCCAAGCTGACCGTGCGGATGGTGGCCCGGCTGCAAGGCTTCCCGGACCGGTGGCAGCTCGCGGGCCGCAAGACGGCCGCGTACCGGCAGGTCGGCAACGCGTTCCCGCCCCCGGTGGCCCGGGCGCTCGGGGCCGCGATCGCCGCGGCGCTGACCCGCCCCGGGGCCCGGCCGGCCGACGCGGGGCCGGAAGTGCCGCCGGCCGAGGCGGGGCACCACGCCAGCCTGGCTGGTTAGCCCCGCCACCCGCCACCCGGCGCCCGCACCCTCACGCCAGCCTGGTTGGCTAGCTGCGCCCGCCACCCGGCGCCCGCACCTCCACACTCGCGGCACTGAGTCAGCCCACCGCCAGCCGCGCCCTAGAGTCGGGGGCATGAGAGTTCGTGGCCGACCCGGGCGGTACTGGTGAGCGGGCTGCGCGGGCGGATGCGGCGCTTCCTGCAGAAGCCCGGATCGGCCAGCCTGGCCGGCTACCAGGCGGTGCTGCCGGACATCGGTGGGCGGGAAGCGGTCCTGGAGAAGCTGACCGACGCGGAGCTCACTGAGCTGGCCCGGGATACCACGGACGACGCCGGGATCTGCGCGGTCGGCCGGGAAGCGGCCCGACGGGGGCTCGGCGAGCGGCCGTTCGACGTGCAGTTGCTCGGCACCCTGGCCCTGCTGTCCGGCCAGGTGGCCGAGATGGCCACGGGCGAGGGCAAGACGCTGTCCGGGGCGCTGGCCGCGGCCGGTTATGTCCGCCGCGGGCACCAGGTGCACGTCATCTCGGTCAACGACTACCTGGCCCGCCGGGACGCGGAATGGATGCGCCCGGTCTACGACCTGCTCGGCGTCACGGTCGGCTGGATCGGCCAGGGCAGCACACCGGAGCAGCGACGGCAGGCCTACGCCGCGGACGTCTGCTACGCGTCCGCCAACGAGATCGGCTTCGACGTGCTCCGCGACCGGCTGGCCACCGACCCCGGTGACCTGGTCGCCGCCGAGCCGGACGTGGTGCTGATCGACGAGGCCGACTCGGTGCTGGTCGACGAGGCGCTGATCCCGCTGGTGCTGGCGGGCTCGGTGGGCGACGCCGACCCGGTGCAGGACATGGCCCAGGTCGCCGGCCGGTTGCTGCCCCGGCTGCATTACGAGGTGGACGACGAGCGGCGCAACGTCTTCCTGACCGACGCGGGCACCCGGATCGCAGAGCAGGCGCTGGGCGGCATCAACCTGTACGCGGCGGACAACCTGGCCGTGCTGACCCAGCTCAACGTGGCCCTGCACGCCCAGGCACTGCTGCAGCGGGACGTCGACTACATCGTCCGGCACGGCCGGATCCAGCTGGTCAGCGCGTCCCGCGGCCGGGTCGCCCGGCTGCAGCGTTGGCCCGACGGCCTGCAGGCGGCGGTGGAGGCCAAAGAGGGACTGCGCACCAGCGAGAGCGGCGAGATCCTGGACAGCATCACCATCCAGGCCCTGGTCCGGCGGTATCCGTCGGTGTGCGGGATGACCGGCACGGCGGTCGCGGTCGGCGAGCAGTTGCGCGAGTTCTATGGGCTGGAGGTGGCGGTCATCCCGCCGAACCGGCCGTGCATCCGGGAGGACGAGCCTGACCGGCTGTACCAGCACGTCGAGGACAAGGAGGGGGCCGTCGTCAGCGCGGTGGCCGCGGCGCACGAGTCGGGCCGCCCGGTCCTGCTGGGCACGCTCGATGTCGCGGAGTCCGAGCGGCTGGCCGCCCAGTTGGTCCTGGACGGCCTGCCCTGCGTGGTGCTGAACGCGAAGAACGACGCCGAGGAGGCCGCGATCGTGGCCGAGGCGGGGGCGGCGGGCGCGATCACCGTGTCCACCCAGATGGCCGGGCGGGGCACCGACATCCGGCTGGGCGGCACGTCCGGCGACCACGGCCAGGTGGCCGAGCTGGGCGGGCTGTTGGTCATCGGGGTGGGCCGGCACGCCAGCAGCCGGCTGGATGACCAGTTGCGCGGCCGGTCCGGCCGCCAGGGTGACCCGGGCGGTTCGGTGTTCTTCCTCAGCCTGGACGACGAGCTGATCATCACCTGTGCGCCGGACGCGCCCCCGGCGGCCGACGTGGACGCGGACGGCCTGGTGTCCGACGCCAAGGCGCACTGGACGGCGGGCCATGCCCAGCGGGTGGCCGAAGGCACCGCGCTGCAGATCCACCGGGACACCTGGCGGTACAACGTTCTGGTCGAGGACCAGCGGCGCGCGGTGCTGGAGTACCGCGACCAGGTGCTGCACTCCGACGCCGCGCTGCGCGAGCTCGAGACGTCCAGCCCGGACCGGGTGGCGGAGCTGCGCGCCGCCGGGGTGCCGGAGGACGTGCTGGCCGGGGCGGCCCGGCAGATCAGCCTGTCCTGCCTGGACCAGGCGTGGGCCGAGCATCTGGCCCAGGCGGCCGACGTGCGCGAGGGCATCCACCTGCGTGCACTGGGGAGCAGCGCCAACCCGTTCGGCGGGTCACTCGTCCCGGTGCAGGAGTTCAACCGGGAGCTGACTCAGTTGTTCAGCCAGTTCACCGCCGAGGTCAGCGAGCGGACCGCAGCCGCCTTCCTGGCCGCGGAGATCACCGAGGCGGGAGCCGACCTAGCCGGGGCCGGGCTGAAACGGCCCAGCGCCACCTGGACCTACGTGGTCCAGGAGAACCCGTTCGGCACCGACTTCGGCCGGGCGGTCCAGGCGATCAGCCGCTTCCTTGGCCGCCGCTGACCGCCAGGGCTGCCGCGCGGGTGCGGATGTCGGTGATGATCGCGTCGATGTCGGCCGCGGTCATGCCTGGGTTGACGATGCAGGCGCGCACCGCGAACCGGCCGTCCACCTGGGTGCCGGCCAGGAATGCTCGGCCGCCGAGCTGGACGGCGCGCAGCACGGCCTGGTTGTGCCTGTCCAGTTCCGGGCCGGCCAGGCCCGCGGGCCGGTGCCGGAAGCAGACCACGCTGAGCCCGCTGGCCAGCACCTCGAAGTCGGCCGCGCGGGCCAGCGCGCGGCGCAGCCGGACGGCCAGCGCGATATCGCGGGAGATCAGCTCCCGGTAGCCGGCCTGGCCGAGGTGGCGGAGCTGGAACCACACCTTGAGCGCGCGGAACGGGCGGGTCTGCTCTAGCCCGTACTCGGCGAACCACGGCGCCCCGCCCGGCCCGGCCTCGTCCCCGTCGGTGCGCAGGTACGGCGGCACCAGGCTGAACGTGTCCCGCGCCGCGGCGCCGTCCCGGACCAGCAGCAGGCCGGCGTCGACCGGGGCGTAGAGCCATTTGTGCGCGTCCAGCGCGATGCTGTCCGCGCTGGCCAGCGCGGCGCGGATGGCCGCGTAGCCGGGCAGCAGCAGGACGGCCGGGCCGCCGTACGCGCCGTCCACGTGCAGCCACAGGCCATGGCGGGCGCACACGGCGGCGATGTCGCCGACCGGGTCCACCGCTCCCGTGTTGACCGTGCCGGTGGTGGCCACCACGGCCACGCCGACCTTCCCGGCGGCCTGGTCGGCGCGGACCAGGCGGTCCAGTTCTTCGGGCCGCATCCGGCGCCGGCGGTTCGCCGGGACCACCCGGATCTGCGCGGAGCCGATGCCGAGCAGTTCCGCGGCCTTGGTCACGCAGCTGTGTGTCTCGGTTCCCGCGTACAGCACCAGCCGGCCCGCGGCGGCCTGCACGCCGTCGGCCCGGTCGTCCAGACCCACCCGGGCCGCCGCCCGGTGCCGGGCCACCGCGAGCGCGGTCAGCGTGGCCGCCGAGCCGCCGCTGACCAGCTGGCCGGAGAAACCGGCGGGCCAGCCGAGCAGGTCGGCGAACCAGCGGATCACCTGGTGTTCCAGGTGGACGGCGGCGTGGTTGCCGCCCGCGACGCTGGGATTCATGGCCGCGGCCAGCGCGTCGGCCAGCACGCCGAGCGGGTGCGGCGGTGAGTTGACCCAGGCCGCGAACCGCGGGTGGCCGTTGCCGAACGGGTACGGCGCGATCTGCGCGGCGAACTCGGCCAGCAGTGCGTCGGCCGGCGCACCATGGGCGGCCCACTCCGCGCGGCGCATGGCCTCGACCAGGGCGGGCGGCGGCGGCTGGTAGGCCGGGCCATCCGGCAGGCTGATCAGGTAGTCGGCGATCAGGTCGGCCACCTGGTGGCTGACCCGCCGGATCTCCCCGGTCGGCCAGCCGAACGCGCTCACCGGGATTCGAGCTTCGACAGCACCTCGGGCAGTGGGCCGGGATGCAGCACGCCGAGCCGCTGGGTGGCCCGGGTCAGCGCCACGTACAGCTCGCTCAGGCCATGCGGGGAGTCGGCCAGGATCTGGGCCGGGTCCACGATCAGCACCGAATCGAACTCCAGCCCCTTGGCCTGGCTGACGGTAAGCACGACCACCATGTCGTCCAGGTCCGGGCCGTCCGCGCCGCTGCCGTCGAGCGGCCCGCTGCCGACCGCCTCGTTCAGCTCGTCGACCAGCCCGGCCGGGGCCAGCACGGCGACGTTCCCGCCTGCCACCGCGGCCGTCTCGGCCGAGACGGCCGCCGCCACCACCGGGCCGAGGTCACCGGGCGCCACCTGGCGGTGCCAGGGCACCGTGCCGGTCTCCCGCACCGAGGTGGGGGTCTCCAGCTTGTCGTCCAAGTCGGCCAGCACGTCGGCGGCCACGGCCATGATCTCGGCCGGGGTCCGGTAGTTGATGGTCAGCCGGTCCAGCCGCCACCGGGTGCCCAGATGCGGGGCCAGCACCCGCTCCCAGGACGAGGTGCTGGACAGGCTGGTCGCCTGGGCGATGTCCCCGGCGATGGTCATCGACCGGCTCGGGCAGCGGCGCATCAGCATCCGCCAGGCCATCTCGGACAGTTCCTGCGCCTCGTCCACCACGATGTGCCCGAACGCCCAGGTCCGGTCGGCGGCCGCCCGCTCGGCGGTGGTCAGGTAGCTCAGTTCCTCGTGCCGGCCGGCCAGCCGGTCGGCGTTGATCATGTCGTAGGCCATCAGGGTTTCCGGGTCGTCCTCCAGGTCGCGGGACACGATGTCCAGCACGCCCTGGGCGTAGGCGATCTCCCGCTGCCGTTCCCGCTTGGCCCGGCGGCGCGCGGCGCGGTCGTCCTCGCCGAGCAGTTCGGCCGCCTCGTCCAGCAGTGGCACGTCAGCCGGGGTCCACCCGCCGTCCGGGTCGCGGCTGAGCACCGCCCGCTCCTCCCTGGTCAGCCGGGGCGCGGCGGCCGCCAGCCGGCGCGGCGAGTCGAACAGGTCAGCCAGCAACTGCTGCGGGGTGAGCACCGGCCACAGCCGGGCGATCGCGGCCCGGACCCGGGAGTCCTGGCGCAGTTCGGCCCGGATGTCCTCGGTGTCGGCCGGGCCGAGCACGCTGCTGTCCGCGGCCGGCTCCTCCTCGCCGAGGATCTCGGCCACCAGCTTGTCCGTCTCCCGCAGGCCCGCGGTGAACTTGCTGCTCACCTGCTGGACCAGGGCGTCCAGGATCTCCCGGACGAAGATCGGCCGCGCCTGGTTGTGCGGGCGGCGGGACCGGCGGGCCCGCTCCCGGGCGCGCTGCACGGTCTTCCGGTCCAGCTGCAGCACCTCCCGCTCGAACGGGATCTCCACCGGCTCGTCGGGCAGTTCCTGCCGGTTCCGCACCGCCGTGGCCAGCACGGTGGCCATCACCGCGCGCCCCTTGATCTCGGCTATCTCGGGCGATTCGGCCCGCCGGGCGCTGATCCCCGGGTACAGGTCGGCGATGGTGGACATCACCACCCCGGTCTCGCCCAGCGAGGGGAGGACATGCCCGATGTACTGCAGGAAGGTCGGGTTCGGCCCGACGATCAGCACACCGCGCCGGGACAACTGCTCGCGGTAGGTGTACAGCAGGTAGGCGGCCCGGTGCAGGGCCACCGCCGTCTTGCCGGTGCCCGGGGCGCCCTGCACCACGGTCACCCCGCTGTGCGGCGACCGGATGATCATGTCCTGCTCGGCCTGGATGGTCTCCACGATGTCGGTCATCCGGCCGGTCCGGCTGGCGGACAGCGCCGCGATCAGGGCCGCCTCGCCGGTCAGCCCGGCGTGGCCGGCCGGGACGCCGGGGCCGGTGCCGTCCCCGTCGAAGTCGAGCACCTCGTCATCGACTCCGGTCACCGCGCGCTGCCGGGTCCGGATATGACGGCGGCGCAGCACACCCTCGGGAGAGAAAGCGGTGGCGATGTAGAACGGGCGCGCCGCGGGCGCCCGCCAGTCCACCAGCAGCGCCTGGTAATCGTCGGTGTCGTCGAGAATGCCGATCCGGCCTATATAACGGCGCTCACCCTCGGACAGATCCAGCCGGCCAAAGCACAGCCCGTTTTCCGCCGCGTCGAGCTGGGTGATCCGCCGCGAGTACATCTCCACGAAAGCATCGCGCTCTGACCTGGCCGCAGGTGTTCCCCCGGTTTCCAGCAGCACCTGGGACAGCCGGCCCGACGCCCGGTCCCGGAGGTCGTCGAGCCTGCCATAGAGCATTGAGATGTAACCCTGCTCAAGGTCGGCTTCTCCGTTTGACAACCGGCCTCCCTTTCTTTATAATGCGCCATATCCGGGGCCGCTCAGGCCCCTTTGTTTTGACCGTCTAGAACAAAACTCTAGGCGGTTTTCTTTTCTTCCCGGGACGGGTTGCCGCGGTGCGCCCGTCGCGGCGGGCGCCGCACGTGCCAGGACTGGTTAAGACCAAGATCCAGGTCGGCAAAGCGCAAGTCAACGCCCGCCTAGGCATGATCGGGGGCGGTGGTGGGCAGGCGTCAAGCGTGATCAGCGAAACGGCCGGGCCGGAGCCCGCGGCCAGGCCCTGGGTGCTGCACGTCGACCTGGACCAGTTCATCGCGGCCGTCGAGGTACTGCGCCACCCTGAGCTGCGCGGCCGCCCGGTGGTGGTCGGCGGCGACGGGGACCCGGCCAAGCGCGGCGTGGTCAGCACCGCGTCGTACGAGGCGCGGCAGTACGGGGTGCATTCCGGCCTGCCGCTGCGGACCGCCGCGCGGCGCTGCCCGGACTGTGTGTTCCTGCCGGTGGACAAGCCGGCCTACGAGGCCGCCTCGGCCGAGGTGATGGCCATCCTCCGGGACACCGGCTGGACCACCGAGGTGCTCGGCTGGGACGAGGCGTTCCTGGCCGTGCAGGCCGACGACCCGGAGCAGGTAGCCCGGGATATCGCCGCCCGGATCCAGGCCGGGACCGGGCTGCACGCGTCGGTCGGCATCGGCCATAACAAGCTGCAGGCCAAGCTGGCCACCGGCTTCGGCAAGCCGGACGGTGTGTTCCGGCTGACCAGCCAGAGCTGGTTCGACGTGCTGGGCGACCGGCCCACCGACGCGCTGTGGGGGATCGGGGCCAAGACATCCCAGCGGCTGGCCGTGCTGGGCATCGGCACGGTCCGCGACCTGGCCGCGGCCGACCCGGACATGCTGGCCGCCGAGTTCGGCCCGGCGTCCGGGCCGTGGCTGATCCTGGTCGCCCGCGGCATCTCGCACTCCCCGGTGTCCAGCGACCCCTACCTGGCCCGCTCCCGCGGCCGGGAGGTGACCTACCAGCAGGACATCGGCGACTGGGCCGAGGTGCGCGCCGAGGTGATCCGGCTGGCCCACCTGGTGGCCGAGGACGTCGCGGCGGAGCAGCGGCCGGCCGTCCGGGTGGTGGTCAAGGTGCGCTACGCGCCGTTCCAGACCGGCACGCACTCCCGCACGCTGGGCGGGCCGACCGCCGAGCCGGCCGCCATCGAGCGGGCCGCCCTGGAGGCGCTGGACCGGTTCACCCGGCGCCGCCCGGTCCGCCTGGTCGGCGTCCGTGCCGAGTTCGACTGATCGGGGTGGCCGTCGGGGGTTACGGCTTGCCGTGGCTGCGGGCGGCCAGGATGATCTGGGTCACCTCGTAGCGGGTCAGCCCGAGCTTGCGGGCGATCTCGTCCGGGCGCAGCCCCTGCTGGTTGTACAGCACGGCCAGCCTGCGCTGAGATGGCGTGCCTGGCTGACGTGGCCCGGCGGGCCGGGTGGGCACGGCGCGGGTCGCGGCTGGCTGGCCCGGTCGCGGGGCTGCACCGGGCGTGGGCCGGCCAGGTTGCGGTGATGCGGCTGGCTGGCCCGGTCGCGGGGCTGCGCCGGGCGTGGGCTGGCCAGGTTGCGGTGATGCGGCTGGGGAGGCCGGGGCGTTAGCCGCTGGCCGGGCCGGCGCTGGCTGGGCCGCAGGCGGCTGGGGGGTGGCGGGGCCGTCCGTTGGCTGGGGGGTGGCCGAGTCCCCGGTCGGCTGGGCTGGGGCTGGCGGCGCGGGGGCCGGGGCGGCGCGGCCGAACGTGCCGCGGCGCTGGTCGTGGTACTTACCGTCGGCCAGCTCGGCCTTGGTCTCGTCGTCCAGCAGCAGGTACTGCTCGGCCGACTTGTTCACCCCGACGGCCACCATGGTCAGGCCCTTGAGGTTCTTCGCCTGGCACTCCGGCGACATGCAGTAGTTGTATTTCTTGGCCCGTTCGGGATGCAGCTCGGTCCCGCAGGTCACACACGTGGCAATGTTCTTCTCAGTCATGACTTCTACCAAGTAGAACCATGCGGGCCCGGGCGGTGTTCCAGCCCGCCGGAGTACCGTGTGCGCCGTGACGGACGACAGCCTGCTGCCGCTCATGCCGTTCGCGGCCACCCTGGGCATCGAACTCGACGCCGCCGAAGCCACCGAGGTCCGGGGCCGTCTGGCCTGGTCGGAACGGTTGTGCACGACCAGCGGAGTGATGCATGGCGGCGCCCTGATGGGCCTGGCCGACAGCCTCGGCGGCCTCTGCGCGTACCTGAACCTGCCGCCGGGCGCGCAGACCGCGACGATCAGTTCCGGGACGGTGTTCCTGCGCGGCGTCCGGGGCGGCGTCGTCACCGCGGTGAGCCGGCCGCTGCACACCGGACGGACCGTCATCGTGGTGCAGACCGACCTAATGGACGACGCCGGCCGGCTGGCCGCCCAGGTAACCCAGACCCAGGCAGTGCTCGGGTAACCCGGTACTGGCGTTGAGCAAAATTATTTTGATTTCGCGTCGGTCTTCTTGGCCGAGCCGACCGGCGGCGGGTCCGGCCGGATCTGCAGGCCGGAGACGAAATCCTCGAGACGCACCCGGAGCCGGACCACCGGCTGGCGGAACCGGCGTTCCCGGCGCGCGGCGCGGGCCCGCTTGTGCGGCCGGTTCTGGTACCGCCAGCGGGCCCACGGCGAGCCGGGCCGGGCCAGCCGGATCGCGCCCACGATGAGCAGCGGGAACAGGAACAGGCCGAACAGGCCGGTCCAGATCTTGCCCTTGACCAGGGTGATCGCGGCCAGGCCGAAGCTGAACACCACGCTGATGGTCAGGCCGATGATCGCCTCGGTGGTGCTGGCGTGCTGGCCGGCCGGGCTGGGCACGACCGACGGGACGATGCCGAGCAGCAGCAGCACGGTGATCCCGGCCGCGACGAACACCGCCTCCACGGACAGCCGCCCGGCGCTGCTCCAGTACACGTCCTTCAGGTGCAGGATCAGCGCGAACTCGTCGAGAACCAGCGCGGCGCCCAGCCCGAACAAGGCCGCCGCGCCGGCCCGCCACTCCAGTGAGCCGACCGGGGCGACGATGCCGGTGACGCCGCCGACCATCATGAACACCACGCCGAACACCATGTGGTGCACGTGGAAGTCGCCCGGCGTGACGTTGCCCGGCCACCAGCGGACGTTGGCGCGGATCATCCGGACGGAAAGCCGGATGAACCCGAAGCCAGCCACGAACGCGACAAAGAAACAGAACAGCGGAAACCGCCCTGTATCCACGATCTTTGTGCTGAACCAGCTGGACATGCCGCCCCCACCAGCCGGGCTGACGTTCGTCGGGTTGTTATCACCGGAGCGTATGCGATCGAAACCGGGCCGCGACGTACCCGGCCGTTAGTTTCTGAGCAGTTAATGTTGTGGCTGTGGCGGTACCGGGGCCCGTGGTTCGGCGGCCAGTGGTTCGGGGACGAGCCCAACGACATGTCCGCAGCGCGGCGGCGGTGCTCGCGGCCGTCCTGCTCTGCCTGCTGGGCGCGGCCGGCGCCGA
>DASXIN010000045.1:0-4749 GCA_036497945.1 Streptosporangiaceae bacterium
CTGGCGCTGGAACGGCAGCGCGGCATCACGATCAAATCCGCCGTGGTGTCGTTCGGCATCGGCGACCTCACGGTCAACCTGATCGACACGCCCGGCCACCCGGACTTCATCGCCGAGGTGGAGCGGGTGCTGAGCGTGCTCGACGGCGCGGTGCTGGTGATCTCCGCGGTCGAGGGAGTGCAGGCGCAGACCCGGGTGCTTTTCCGCACGCTGCGGCGCCTGGGCATCCCGGTGCTCATCTTCGTGAACAAGATCGACCGCCGCGGCGCGGACGACCGGCGGGTGCTGCGGGATATCCGGGCCCGGCTGACCCGCGACATCGTGCCGATGGGCGCGGTACACGGCCTGGGCAGCCGCGGCGCGGGGTTCACCTGGTACGGCGCGGCGGAGACCGGGTTCACCGCCGGGCTGGCCGAGGCGCTGGCCGACCACGACGACGAACTGCTGGCCGCGTTCGTCGCGGACGAGACGGCCGTGCCCTACCAGCGGCTGCGCGCTGGGCTGGTCGCCCAGGTCAGGCAGGGGCTCGTGTACCCGGTGTTCTTCGGGTCGGCCAGCACCGGCGCGGGCGTAGCGTCGCTGACTGACGGCCTCCGGGACCTGCTGCCCCGGGCGGCGGGCGCAGCGGATGGCCCGGTCGCGGGCACCGTGTTCAAGGTCGAGCGTGGGCCGGCCGGGGAGAAGATCGCCTACGTCCGGATGTTCTCCGGCACGGTGCGGGCCAGGGACCGGCTGCGGTTCGGCGCGGCCAGCACCGGCAAGGTCACCGCGATCAGCGTGTTCGACCGCGGCCGGGGCGCCGGGCGGGAGCAGGTCGCGGCCGGGCAGATCGGCAAGCTGTGGGGCCTGGGTGGCATTCAGATCGGCGACTCGCTGGGCGCCGGGAACGGCGTCGATGCCGCGCCGGGGGAACGCACGTTCTTCGCCCCGCCGACGCTGGAAACCGTGGTCGTGCCCGGCCGGCCGTCCGACAAGGGCGCGCTACGCGCCGCGCTCGGCATGCTGGCCGAGCAGGACCCGCTGATCAACGTGCGGCAGGACGACGTGCACCAGGAGATCCTCGTCTCGCTCTACGGTGAGGTGCAGAAGGAAGTCATCCAGGCCACGCTGGCCGAGGACTTCGGCCTCGACGTCGGGTTCCGCGAGTCGACCACGCTGTGCATCGAGCGGCTGGCCGGCCGCGGCGCGGCCGCCGAGTTCATGAGCGACGAGGCCAACCCGTTCCGGGCCACGGCCGGGCTGCGGATCGAGCCGGCCGCGGCCGGATCCGGGGTGCGGTTCCGGCTGGGCATCGAGCCCGGCGCGCTGCCGGTCGCGTTCCAGAAGGCGGTCGAGGAGACCGTGCGGGACACGCTGCGCGAAGGGCTGTCCGGCTGGCCGGTGACCGACTGCACGGTCACCCTGACCCACTCCGGGTACACGCCGCCGCCCCCGTTCGGCTGGAGCAAGTGGTCCACCTCGGCCGCGGACTTCCGCCACCTGACGCCGCTGGTCCTGATGACCGCGCTGCGCCGAGCGGGCACCCAGGTGTACGAGCCCATCCACCGGTTCAGCCTGGACGTCCCGGCGGACACGTTCGGGCTGGTGCTGCCGATGCTGGCCCGGCTGGGCGCGGCGCCCGGGGCGCCGCAGCCGCGCGGTTCGTCCTACCTGGTCGAGGGGGACATCCCGGCCGCATGGGTGCACGAGCTGGAGCTGCAGCTGCCTGCGCTGACCCGGGGCGAGGGCGTGCTGGACTGCGTGTTCGACCGCTACCAGGTGGTGGCGGGCCGGATCCCGGCCCGGCCGCGTTCCGACCACAACCCGCTGAACCGGAAGGAGTACCTGCTGCACGTGCAGCGGCGGGTCGCCGGTCAGCGCGGGGTGATATAACCAGCGCATGCTGGAGGTTAAGCGGCTGCACCTGGCCAGCCTGCGCGGGGTGGATGGCCGGGACTGGCCGGTACACGGTTTCGTCGTCACCCACCCGGGCGGCGCGGTGCTGGTCGATACCGGCGTGGGTGGCCCGCAGGAATGGCTGGACGACTGGCGGGTGGTCAACCGCTCGGTGGCCGACGCCCTGGCCGGGCTGGACATGACGCCGGGCGACATCGACCTGGTGATCAACACGCACCTGCACTTCGACCACTGCGGGCAGAACGCGGTCTTCCCCCACGCGCCCAGCTACGTGCAGCGGGCCGAGCTGGCCCGGGCCGAGCGCGAGTCACCGGAGCTGTACGACTGGTTCGGCTTCGCTAACGCCCGGTTCGAGCTGCTGGACGGGGACGCCGAGATACTGCCCGGCCTGTCGGTGCTGGCCACGCCCGGGCACACGGTCGGGCACCAGTGCGTGCTGGTGCGCACCGGCGACGGCGCCGGGGAGCTGCTGATCGGGGACGCGGCCTACACCCCGCACCAGTACGCCGGGCCGCCCGACGCCGACCTGGTGGCCGGGCAGGCCAGTGACCCGGTGAGCTGGCGGGAATCGCTGGGCCGGATCCACCAGATGGCCCCCGAGCGCGTCCACTTCTGCCATCACACCCAGATCATTCATACCTAATGCCGGTGCCGATCAGCGCCGTCCGGCGAGCGTTCCGGGGCGGCGGGGCGTGGGACTGCGCCGGTACCGATCAGCGCCGCTAGTCGTTGCTCGGGGCGGCGGGGGTGCGGGCTGCGCCCTGGGCGATCGGTGCCGTCCGGCGAGCCCCCGCCGCTAGGCGAACACCCCGGGCGGCGGGGCCGGTGAGGGCTGTGCCCGCGCGTCGGTGACGGGTTTCGCGCCGGCGGCGAAGCGGTCCAGGTCGGCGCCGTGCACCAGGCGGCCCGGGAACGGGTCGCCGGCCGCGCGCCGGGTCAGCTCGGCCAGCGGGAGTTCGCCGTGGCTGGCGGCCAGCACCAGGTTGCCGAACCGGCGGCCGCGCAGCACGCCCGGTGCAGCGATCATGCACAGCTGCGGGAAGACCGAGCCGACCGTCGCCACCTGGGCGCGCGCGTAGCCCAGCGGCGGGCCGTCCCCGATGTTGACCGCGTAGCAGCCAGCCGGGGTGAGCGCCCGGGCCGCGGCGGCCGCGAACTCGGCCGTGGTCAGGTGGGCCGGCGTCCGCGCACCAGCGAACAGGTCCGCCACCACCAGGTCGAACGAGGCGGCCGCTACCTGTTCCAGGACCGCGCGGGCATCGGCCACCCGGATCCGCACCCGGCCCGCGCCGGTGCGGCCGCCGCTGCTGCGGCGAGCGCGCTGATCCAGCGGCAGCCAGCGCCGGACCAGCGCGACCAGGGCAGCGTCGGATTCCACCGCCAGCTGGCCGGACCCAGGCCGGGTGGCGGACAGGTAGCGGGCCAAGGTCAGCCCGCCCGCGCCCAGGTGCAGCACGCGCAGCGGCTGGCCGGCCGGGGCGGTCAGGTCGGCCACGTGCCCCAGCCGCCGCATGTACTCGAAGTCCAGGTACTCCGGATCGTCCAGGTCGACATGCGACTGCGGGACACCGTCCACCAGCAGCATCCACGCCCCGGGCCGGTCCGCGTCGAGCAGCAGCTCGGCCATCCCCGAGTCGACCGGCCGCCGGAAGGGCGGCCGGTCGTCGGCATCGCGGCGGTGCGGCATACCGACCAGTATCGCCCGGTCCGGGCGCTACTCAACCAGACCGGGCTGCCTTACTTACAATTCCCGGCCTTTATCGGCTTAATGCCGACCCGGCAGACTGTTATTTTACTAAGAGCCGGTGAATTAACTACCCCGGGCGTACTGCTCTGCATTAATGTAAGCGAGCCGCGCCCACCGGTCCAGTGCGCCGGATGAAACGGAGAATTCGGGCAGTGGGCGGTAATTCGGAGGCCTGAGTGTCCCGAGCAGCCCAACTCACATCCACTGGAACCAGTGGCGGCTGACCGGAACCGGGCCGGCTGGCAATGCCCCCGGTCCGGGCATGTGATCAGCCAGGTGGGAGCGTTGGGCAAATAATTCTCGGCGCGGACCTCACGTTCGGCCGGCCCGCCACGTCTACCGGGCATGACGACGCAATCTGCTGAGCAGACCAGAGACGCCGCTCCGGCCACAGGCGGGCTCCGCTTCGAGCCGATCCCGGCGGCCACACTGGACGAAATCCGGGCGGCCGGGATGGACGAGGCCGGGAACCGGCTGGCCGTGCAGACGGACACCGGGGGCGGCAGCCCGCTGCGCTGCTGCCTGCGCGAGACAATCCCGGGCGAGAAGGTGCTGCTGATCGCGTACACCCCGCCGGGCGGCCGTGGCGGCTACGCGGAACGCGGCCCGGTGTTCATCCACGCCGAGCGGTGCGGGGGCTACCGCACCCCCGACCATTACCCGCCCGCGCTGAGCCACCGGCAGCAGGTCGTGCGCGCCTACGACCGGGACGGCCGGATCGCGGACGGCGTGCTGGTCAGCGACGGCGAGCACGCCATGCCGGTGATCCGAGAGCTGCTGTCCAGGCCGGAGGTCACCCTGGTGCAGCTACGCAACGTGGGCTTCGGCTGCTACAACTTCGCCGTATTGAATTGCGCCTCCGGGGGGCTTTGACCCGCCGACTTCCCTCGTCGCTTGTCGCTCGTTCCTCGCTCCGCGCTCCTCAGTCCAGTCGGCGGCGCCCCCCTTCGGCGCTGAGTCCGGCGAAGAACTCGCGCAGGTCGCCGACGACGAGATCCGGGTTGGTGGTGTACGCGAAGTGACCGCCGCGGTCGAATTCGGTGTACCGGACGATGTTGTTGGCCCGCTGCGCGAACACCCGCACCGTCCGGAAGTCCTGCGGGAAC
>DASXIN010000046.1:0-15964 GCA_036497945.1 Streptosporangiaceae bacterium
ACTGGTTTCTGGCACGAGGCGTACTTCATGCGCGGTGGCGTCGATGCGATCTACGACGACATGGCCAAGCCGACCGGCCTTGCCCGCTTCGCGCCAGCGACGCCAGCGCGCGGCGCGATGTTCTCCGCCAGGCATCGCGCCAGACGGCACGAGGCGGCTCCGACTGTCGCTCCGGTGATTACTGAGCAGGCGTACTACGATCCGGCGGACACAACTGGGCCGAAGGACCCCACAAGGGGTGCTCCAGCCGTCTGACGATGCCGCAGGTGCCGGATCAGCCGGTCCAGAGTGACCAACAATGCTGACAGCCACACCTCAGCGGGGCGGAGAGCGATTGATCCAAGCATGAGATGCTGATCGACTTCGTCAAGCAGCGGAGCTCATAGCGGTTCCCCGGAATTCACCTGACATCCATTTCTCAGGAGTTCCACGATTGACCAAGTGCCGCCATTTCATACCGTCGGCTCCGGACGTTACGCACAATCGTGCAACCGCCTGCGTACACTAATCCCATGAGCGCACAGCGCGAGGAGCTGCTCCGCCTAGTCGAGGAGCTGCCGGAAGACGAGGTACCGGCAGTTCTCGATGACGTGCGCCGTCACCTCCGCGCGGTCAAGGACCGAACGTGGCCTCCACCCTGGTTCGGCGCTGAGCAGGGTAAGACCACTGACACCGCAGCCCGGTCTGAAGAGCTGCTCGAAGACGGCTTCGGCCGCGAATCGTGATCATCTGCGACACCGGTCCTCTGGTGGCCGCCGCACTATCGAACGATGCCGACCACGCTGCATGCGAACAGTTATTCACTGACATGCACGCGGCAGGCAGGGACTTACTGGTCCCGGCCACCGTTGCCGCGGAGGTCGGCTATCTCCTTGCTCGCGAAGCCGGATCACGCGTTGAGTCGCTCTTCCTCCGCTCCCTTGCGGACGGAGAATTTGCACACGTGAACCTGACCACGGCGGACTTCTCCCGCATGGCCCAACTGGACCGGAGGCACTTCACCGTGGTCCGGCCCATCCATGTGAACTCGCTGGCGCTGTGGCCATAAGCCCCGCGGCGCACACCGTCGCGCTCCGGGCCGGGACGTCTGGGCCGACCTGATCGAGGGAAGGGTTCCTGGATGATCAGGACCGGCGCTCGATAAGCCGGTGTCCGCCACCGCCGCCGGAGTGGAGCAACCCATGACAGAACCCGCGTCCGACATCGACTACGCCAACCTCCCCTCGCCCACCGAAGGCTTCATGGTGACGATGTTCATCACCGTCCGCAAGGTCGCCCGGTCCCGTGACTTCTACTCGCGCGTCCTGGGCGGCACTGTCGTCCTGCCCGAGAACCCATGCATGGTCAAGCTGTCCAATTCGTGGATCATCATGAACCCGGGCGGCCCGCCCACCCCTGACAAGCCGGATATCTCGGTAGTCGACTACGAGCCCGGCAACACCACCTCGATCTTCCTGAACTTGCGGGTAGCTGACATCCAGGCCTGCTACGAGGAGTGGAAGTCGAAGGGGGCAGAGTTCGTCACGCCGCCGATCGACCGCGGCGCGGAGATCCGCTGCTACATGCGGGACCCGGACGGATACCTCATAGAAGTCGGTCAGTCCACCGGCCTGCTGCACGGCCATCTCGCGGCCAAGCGCCCGGAGGATCTCCCCGGCTGAGCTTATGAAGCCCAGACCGGGCGACTGTCATGCGGTGTGGAAGCTGGCCGTGGCCAGCACGGTGCCGTTCGTGGTGACCAGCCGCGCGCCGGTGAGCTGACCGGGGGCCCCCGTGGCGGGACTGCCCCAGTAGCCGTGGCCATCGGCCAGCCGGAACGAGCCCAGGGTGGTCACGTGCCCGTCCCGGCTCACCACCTGGCAGAGCACCGTGTCATTCCCGGAGGGCATGTCCACGGACATGTAGAGCCACCGCGGGCTGCCCTGGTAGAGGAAGATCTTTCCCACCGTCTGGTGGCTGGCGGACAGCAGCGCGGCCGAGTTCAGCGGGGTGGTGGCAGGGGACGAGGTGCCGTTACCCAGGCCCCATCCACCTAGGCCACCCGCGACGACGGCCACCGCGACGGCCGCGACGGCCAGCATCCGCCGGGTCCGGCCAACCGGCCGCGACTGGCTGGGCGCGGGCTGGCCGGCGGGCTTCCGGCCGAACGGGAACAACCGGGCGGCCCAGCTGACCCGGGGCGCCGGGCTCGGGGCCGGCGTGGCCAGGCCGATGCGCTCCATCACCCGGGTCTCGAACCCGGCCGGCGGCTCCACGGTGGGCAGCAGCTCCAGCAGTCCCTCGCCGGTCATCGTCAGCTGGCGGACATTCTCGCGGCACGCATCGCAGTGATCCAGATGCGCGATCGCCGCCGCGCGCTCGCGCCCGGTCAGCACACCAAGCGCCAGTTCGGCGGCCACGTCGGAGAATTCGCGGCAGTTCATCTCATTCAGCTCACTCATTACCGGCCTCCTCCGGAAGGTAGGCGGCCTTCAACTTCTGCATCCCGTCCCTGATCCGGGTTTTCGCTGTGCCCAGGGGGACGTCCTCCGCGTCGGCGACCTGCCGCGCCGTCATGCCGTAGATGCCGGCCATCGCCACCGCCCGGGCCTGCGGCTCGGGCAGCTGGCCAAGCGTTCGCCGCAGCTCCGCCGCACTGTCGTGGGCAACGGCCAGCCGCTCCGGCGTGTCGGTCACCGCGGTGAGGATGGCGGACAGGTCATCCGGGTCCACCGGCGCGGACGTGCGCGCCCGGACCGCATCCACGGCCAGGTTATGCGTGATAGTCCTCAGCCAGGTGCGGACCGAGCCGCGGCGGGAGTCAAATACCTGGGCGTGCCGCCAGGCCTGCTCGAAGGCCTGCTGGGCGACATCTTCGGCCGTCGCCTTGTCACCGACTACGGCCATCGCGACACCGAAGACTACCCGCTGGAAGCGGCGGACGAAGGCGAGCGACAGCTCGGCGTCGCCGGCCCCTAGGCCCGCGAGCAACGTCTCGTCCGGTAGCTGGTCAGCTGCGGTCCCCACTATTCGCACACAGTACATACGGACGGCGGCCGGAAAAGGATTGGACCCGGAGCAGAGAAGTTCTGCTCCGGGTCATCCTGGGTGGGCCGTCCGGGCGGCCCCGCCCGGGCTAGTGCCGTGCTAGCCGCGACTGTGGACCGGCGGCCAGGACAGCAGCCGCCCCGGCAAGCAGGGCGGCTCCGATGAACTCCACCGTCAGTGACGTCGCAGCGTCGGTGATCGCCAGGCTTTCCTGGTAGCCGAACAGCCCGACAGTGACGCTGAGCAGCAGCCCGACGGCCGTGCCGACCATCAGGACCGCCCCCGCGACCAGCAGGAACACCCGGCGCAGGACGACCAGGGCCAACGCCAGCGCAATGCTTGCGATGCCCTGGACGAGGAACAGCGGCCCGATGACCGCGATGCTCCGGTAACCCTCGGACCACAGCTGCAGGTGGATCACGCCAGCCCACACCATCAGCCCGGCACCAACAACGGCCAGCACATTGATCGCCCAGCGGGCGACCGGTGACTTCAGCGCGCCCGGGCCGCGGGTAAGCCGCTGGACGGCCCGGCGCGGAAAGCTGTCGGGCTGGTCCGACACGCCGGCCGGAAGCCGGGTGGTCCTCTGATCGACGTTCATCTGTTTCTCCGTTCAGTTATCAGGTATCAGGTAGCGGAATGCTGGATGGTGATCCACAAGCCGTAGAGGGCGAACCCGCTGGCGACCACCGCCAGCCCCCAGGCGGGCAGCCGCCGGTCGTGCTGCCGGGCCGCGAACCGCGGGTAGACCACGAACACGATCAGCTGGCTGAGCCACAGCGCGACCAGCGACGGCTTGATCAGATCGGTGTATATCCGCGCGGGGTTGATCAGGGTGAGGGGCGCGGCAGCGATCATGACCGCGCCGATAGTGATGATGACCGGGCGCAGCCGCCAGGACGTCACCGCGGTGATGAGCCGGCTCAGCGCGAGGTACTCGGCCAGCATCACCCCGGCGATGCTCACCGCCACCCCGATCCCCACCGTGACCGCGAAGCCGTGCCCGGCGAACAGTTCCGCTGCCGTCATCCCGGGGATGGCGGCCTGGGTCAGCGCCGGGTCGGCAGCCAGCGGTGCCACGGTGACCACGAGGACCGCGGCGGTCACCAGCCAGGCGGCGGTCAGCCCACGCCGGATGGTGCGGGCCGGCCGGCCCAGCTCGCCGCCGAGGAACAGCGGCAGGCTGCCGCAGATGAACAGCAGCGAGGTCTGGGCCGCCGCGCTGGCCACTGCGCCGGTGGGGGCCGAGGCCCCGAAGCTGGTCACTGGGATCCCCAGGTGGGCCACGGTCACCCCACCGAGGGCGGCGGCGATGACCAGCTGGCCTGCGGCCAGCCCGCCGGCCACCAGCAGCGCGGCCCGGCGTCCGGCGATCATCACCCCAGCCAGCGCGACCGGGATAGCGATCTCCAGCAGCGGCTGGTAGCGCCGCTCGCCAGGCAGCACCGCGGGCAGCGTGTCATACACGATCTGCGCGGTGGTGTACACCAGGTACAGCAGATAGCTGACGATCCACAGCCCAGCCTGGACCAGGGCGATCCGCCGGCCGACGGCCGCCTCGACGAAGGAATACAAGCCACCCGGGCCGTTGACCCGCCGTGCGTAGCGCAGCCAGATCACCAGCGGGAAGGCGAACAGCGCCACGGCGGCGACCATGACCAGCCCGGCCGAGGCGCTGGCCTCGACCACGATGGCCGGCGCAATCAGCGCGGCCAGGGCCAGCGGGCCACCGAAAGACGTGACAGCCAGGCCGGTGAAGGCCCACCCGCTGACCGGCCGCCCGGATAGCTCCGGCGGCCGGTCAGCGCCCGTGGCCCTGATTCGGGCCAGGAAGGTGGTCACTGCCGCACTCAGCCCCAGCTGGTGCCGGAGCTGGAGCTGGAGCTGGAGCCAGCGCCCGCGGCGGGCGCGGTTGACGCCGAAGCACCGGTTGCCGAGTCGGCCGCGGTGATCTGCGTCCCGGCCGGGGCGACCAGCCACCACTTAGCGCCGAACGAGTCACTGCCCTGACCGCTGGTCTGACCCGGGCCGGAATCACCAGCGAAGTAGTACAGCGCATGACCGTCATAGGTCACCTGCTTGCCACCCGACCGGCTGATCGTGCCCAGGTCGGCGGCCTTCGCGCCGCCCGAGGCGGTCACGTGGCCCTTCGCCATCACCGGAGGCCAGGCACTGGCGCAAGCGCCGGAGCAGGCGGACATGTTCATGCCGTCTTTGGCCCACAGGTACACCGCGCGCCCCGACCCATCGGTCAGGAACGCCCCACCCGAACCGGCGTGCGACTCGATCACCGTTCCGGTGGTCGACACGTTCGAGGGGCCCCCACTGGCCGGGGCTGAACCGGCCGACGTCGCGGCCGCGCTGCCGCACGCCGCGGCCAGCAGCCCCGACGCCACCGGAACTCCCAGCTTGACCGGGAACGGCACCCGTGCCAGGAACGACTTGCCCATCTTCACCATCTCCTGTCCCGGGCGGTCACGACCCGCGGGGTCCATGCCGCCCTGCGTCATTTACATGCCGGAACTCAGTACGGGCACGACGCCGGAAAGGGATTGGACAGTCGGTGTGAGGTACGTCACCGCAGCGGCCAGCGGTGCCGGACACGGGAAGAGCCCCGGGCCAGCACGGCCCGGGGCTCTTCCAGCGGGTGACCTAGCACCCAGGGTGAATCAGCACCCGTCGTAGGCAGACCAGGCCGACGTGCCCGACTGGGCGTACTCCTTGGCGAAGGCCGCGTTCTGCTCGGCAACCGACGCGTTCTGCGGCGACCCGGAGAAGCCCAGCCCCTGCCAGGTGGACGGCAGGAAGCCGTACAGGCCGCCCGCGCCGCTGGACGCATTGACCGCCGACGCGTTGCCGCCGCTCTCCGCCTGGATCACGCAGCTCTGGAAGCTGCCCGACGCGCCGCTGTAGGACGCGCTGCTGGCCGGCGCCGCAGCCGGAGCCGACGACTGAGCCGGAGCCGACGAGGCGACCGGAGCGGCCTGCACCGGCGCTGGGGCCGGGGCCGGGATGGCGGCCAGCGCGGCCCGCGTCAGCCACGGCTTGACCTCGTGCGAGCCCGGCACGACGAGCCGCTGCCCTTCCTGGATCAGCGACGGGTTGTGCACGGTGTGCCGGTTGGCCCACCACAGCGCCGGCCAGTCGGCGGCCTTGCCGAACTCGTGCTGGCTGATCGAGCTGAGCGATTCGCCCGCCCGCACGGTGGTCTGGTGGCTGGCGTGGTGCGCGGCCCCTGGATGCAGCGAAACCGTGACCGCCATCAGGGTCTTAGCGGCACCGGCACCTGCGATACTGAAAAACGTCATGGCTTGTTCCTCCGAGGTTCGTTGCCATGCAAAGGCCCCGGCCGCGTGCTTCAATCACGCCTGGTCGGGGCCGCCTCGATCTACTCAGCAATAAGTGTGTGGTTACCCCCCGTAAGCATGCGGGCTCCATTCGGTGAGCGGCTGATGATGCGTCCGCCACGTAACCAGATTTTTTGCCCAACGCCAAACGCTGGTGCCGGATCTCGCCCGCGCGCGGTCGTTTCCGGCCGCCAGGAATCGACTGCGAAACCCGCTCTGACCTGCGACGAAACGCCTTTTTGCCAGACCGTGGCAAAAAGTTCCAGTGAATTTCGCCACGCTCTGCACTATTGAGCCTGCTGTGACATTTGTGACTGGACGGGCCGATAGGACAGCCGATAAACATTGGCCTCCGCTGCCGGCAACCAGGGGTTGCCGGCAGCGGAAGCCTCGGCCATCCCGTTACAGCTTGCTACGGATGGCCGTCTGGCAGAGTTCGGGCATCCTGCCCGAGGCCGCGATGGCGGCCAGCCGGGTCCCGGCCCAGGCCAGTCCGATGCCGTAGGCGGCCGCGCAGACCACCAGCAGCGGGATACGGACCGCGTCGGCCAGTGAGTGCGTGAAGATCAGGGCCAGGATCACCGGCACGCTGACCAGCGCCACGCCGAACAGGCTGCCCATCCCGCCGGCCAACGCCTGGCCGCCGTACCCGTCGGCAGCGTTCGGCACCGGGCTGCCAACCCGCTTCTGCACCGGGTATTCGGTGGTCGCGCTCAGCAGGCTGCTCAGGCCCAGCGCCGCGCCGATCGCGCACAGGTCGATGGCCACGCCCCAGAACCAGTCCCCCGGATGCCCAGCGAAGGAGGCCAGACCGACGGACAGCACCAGGGAAAGCGGCACCGCGATGACGGCCAGCGCGACGTTCCGCCCGGTGAAGTAGCCGCGCAGCGCGCGCACCCCGCTCAGCGAGCTGGCCTCCAGGCCGAACGCGGGCCCGGTGAGGCCGACCGTGTTGGCCTGGAAGATGCTCAGCATGATGCCCGCCAGCACCGCGCTGATGATCAGCCCGACGTGGTAGGCCGGCGTCCGGATGGTGCTGACCGACGCGGCCAGCATGACCACGCCGATGATGCACCAGCGGACGATCGCGCCCGGCTCGCGGCGCTGGTAGAGCAGGAACCGGGCGGCCACCGTGCCGCCGATGCCGAACCGGCCGAACGGCAGCCCCGCGCTGCGCACCTTGGACGACTGCGTGCTGGTGTCCACGGTGACCAGGGAGCGGCTGAGGGACCGGATCCACAGCGCACCCAGCACCAGGATGACGGCGGCCAGCAGCCCGAGCCGGGCCAGGGCGGGGCCGGCGTGGCCGTCCGAGGCGTCCTGGATGGCGTGCGCGGCCAGCCCGGGTGGCAGCCAGCGCAGCCACCGGTCGATCCCCTCGAACGTCCGCGTGGTGATCTTGCCTTCGCCGGCCAGCCTGGGCACCACCTGGGCGAACGTCTCGTACAAAGCGAAGATCGGGATGATCAGGAACGCGGCGAGGTCCTTGCCCCGCCGGGACCGCAGCAGCCCGGCCAGGCCGGTGGTGACGAACCGGGCCAGCGTGATGCAGAACAGCACCTCGAGCAGCACCGCCACCACCGCGACGAGCACGCCGAGCGGGCCACGGGCCAGCCCGACCGTCACGCCGAGCAGGCCGACCACGTTGGCCAGCGGCCAGGCGCCGGTGGCCGAGGCGGCCAGCAGGCCGACCGCGAGCGGGCGGGTACGCAGCGGATACAGGGCCAGCGTGGCTGGATCCAGCGTGCCGTCCAGGCCGAACGCGAGCAGCGGCAGGATCAGCCAGCCGAACGCGAACACGGTGAACACCGCGGCGGTCTGGCTGACCGGCGCGGCCGACCCGCGCAGCAGCGCCAGGACAACGAACGTGCCGAACGCGACCAGCACCGCGAAAGCCGTGCTGATGACGAAGGAGATCTTGGCCGGCCGGGACGCGCGCAGCGCGTTGGTCAGCAGCCGCAGCTTCAGCTGGACGAGGAGCCGAGCCATGTCAGTCCCTCCGCACCGCTCGCCCGCGAACCGACCAGATCGATGAACGCCCGCTGCAGCGTTTTGCCGCCGCGCACCTGATCGATCGTCCCGGTGGCCACGATGTGGCCCTGGTCGATGATGGACACGTGGTCGCAGACCTGCTCGACCAGCTCCATCACGTGGCTGGAGAACAGCACGGTGGAGCCGGAGCCGACGAACCGGGTGAGCAGCCGGCGGATCACGTCGGCGGACACCGGATCCACGCCTTCCAGCGGCTCATCCAGGAACAGCACCGCCGGGTTGTGGATCAGCGCGCAGCCGAGCATGGCCTTCTTCCGCATCCCGGTGGAGTAGTCCGCCACCAGCCGCCTGGCGTCCTCGGCCAGGTCCAGCACGTCCAGCAGCTTGGTGGCCCGCGACCGGGCCCCGGCGGCCGGCATGCCGCGCAGCCGCCCGGCGTACTCCAGCAACTCGGCCCCGCTCAGCCGCTCGAACAGCTGGGCCTCGGCCGGCACCACGCCCATGATGGCCTTGGCGGCCGGCGGGTCGGCCCAGACATCCTTCCCGTCCACGACAATCTGGCCGGCGTCCGGCCGGAGCAGCCCGGTCATCATCGACAGGGACGTGGTCTTGCCCGCCCCGTTCGGCCCGACCAGGCCGGCGAAGGAACCAGCCGCGATCTCCAGATCGATCCCGGCCACTGCCTCCTTCGCCCCGAAACTCTTGCGCAGTCCGCGCACCACGATGGCTGCCTCACCCATGGCCTGCTTCCTCCAGCCGAACGTTAACTATCAGCATCGTATCATCGTGATATCACATTTCAATCCCAAACCCTGACCCATCATGCCCAACGCCGGTGCCGGGCGACTCGGGGCCCGCCAGCGCACCCGGTCCCGCCCGGTAGGGTCGGTCATCGTGCGAATCCTTGTCCTGGGCGGGACCGCGTTCGTCGGCCGGGCCATCGTCGAGGACGCGCTGCGCGGCGGAGCCGAGGTGACCTTGTTCGGCCGCGGCCGGACCGGGGCCGGACTGTTTCCCGGCGTGCCGCGGCTGACCGGCGACCGGGACACCGGCGATTACGCGGCGCTGCGCGGCGGCCGCTGGGACGCGGTGGTGGACGTCAGCGGATACGTGCCGCGGCACGTCGGGCAGGCGATGGACGCGCTGGGCGACCGGGCCGGACGCTACCTGTTCATCTCGAGCCACGCCGTGTACCTGCACACCGCGGCCGACCCCGACCCAACCGAGGCCGCGCCGCGCCGCACGCCGCTGCGAAACACCGAGGTGCTGGCCGGGGACAACTACGGCCGGCTGAAGGTGGCTTGTGAAGACGACGTCGCGGCCCGCTACGGTGACCGGGCCACGATCGTCCGGCCGGGGAAGGTGGCGGGGCCGCACGACTGGCAGGACGGGCTCACCTACTGGGTGCGCCGGGCGGCCCGCGGCGGGCCGGTGGCCGTGCCCACCGACCAGGCCCAGCCGGTCCAGGTCATCGACTCGCGTGACCTGGCCCGGCTGGTCGTGCAGTTGCTGGCCGACGACCGGCCGGGCGCGTTCCACGCGGTCGGCCCGGCCGAGCCGGTCACGCTGGGCGGGCTGATCGAGACGTGCGCGCAGGCGGCCGGGACCCAGGTCGAGATCGTGCCGGTGCCCGCCGACACGGCGCCGCCGTTCTTCCCGCTGGTCCGCTCGTACTGGCCGTCGCAGCAGCGCAGCCCGGCCAAGGCCCGGGCCGCGGGCCTGCCCGCCACCCCGCTGCGGGTCACCGCGGCCGACGTACTGGCCTGGGACCGGCAGCGCGGCGGGCCGCCGCTGGACACGGGGTTCTCACCCGAGCAGGAGCAGGCGGTGCTGGCCCGCCGCGGTCACCCGGTGTCCAGCGACTGACCAGCCGGGGGCCGGAGCAGGCGGATGAGGACGCTGATCCCCAGCGCGCCGGCCGGCACCAGCGTGACTAGCGTGGGCAGCTGGTACCGCCAGGAGAACTCGAACAGGCCGGAGACCAGCAGCACGGCCACGCCGGACAGGAAGAACAGCAGGCAGGCCAGGCCGAGCTGCCGGATGCCCGGATCACCCCGGCGGCGTAGCAGGGCCAGCGAACCAGCCAGCCCGGCCAGCACGCACAGGCCGAGCAGCGGCCCGGGCGTGTATCCGCCATGCAGCTGGTAGCCGCGCAGGAACGCGGCGGCCGGCCGCCACACCGCCGGGTCGCCGCCGCCGAACCGGCTGACCGCGGTGTGCACGAACGCCATCGACTCGTGCGGCGGGTTGTACGGGAAGGCGAGCTGGAACTGCCACCGGGAGATCGGCGTGTCGCCCCGCGTGCCGTCCCGGGTCAGCGCGAACGGCTTGACCACGTCACGCGCGTACGCGCCGAGCAGCCGCTCCGGCTGCTGGCTCAGCACCCGGTGGTTGAAGTCGGAGATCTCGTTGTCCACCTGGTCTCGCGGCAGGTTCCGGTAGAACGGCCGGATCGGCGAGCCCGCGGCGTACTCCAGCCAGTCCGCCCCTTGGGCCTGCTGCGCCGGGGTCGGGCACATGCCCCGCTCGGCAGCGGGCAGCCGCAGCGTGCCGCAGTCCGCGGCCGCCGCGGCCCGGCCGTAGAACGAGGTGACCCCGGTGTGCGACAGGAAGAACGCGCCGCTGATCAGGTAGGACACGGCGCAGTAGGCCAGGATGGGCGCGACGAACGCCGCACCCAGCGCGGCCGGCTTGCCCAGCCCATGCCGCCAGCCGCCACGCCACCAGCTGCCCCCGGCCACCAGCAGGTAGAGCACGGCCGGCACCAGCAGCGCCTCGGCCACCTGGGCCACGGTGGCCGCGCTGCCCAGCACCAGGCCGGCCGCCAGCACGCGCCGCCAGCCGGCCCGGCCGGGTGGCCAGAGCAGGATGGCCAGGCCGACCACGATCAGCGCCTCGAACCAGACGTCCGGCATGACCATCTGCTCGATCTGCAGCTGGTAGGCGTCCAGCAGCACCGGCGCGATGGCCAGCGCGGCCAGCCATCTGGGCACGCCGCGGCGGAGCAGGACCAGGTACAGCAGCACCGCCATGGCCAGCCCGAGCAGATGCTGGACGGCGGCCACCGCGTCGAAGTTGGCCAGGAACAGGATGGCCCGCAGCGGTCCCTTGTACCCGACCGGATCCATCCCGCCCGCGTTGTACAGATACCGGGCCGAGTCGATGTAGAACAGTGCGGGCCGGTACGCGAGCTGGACCAGGATCCGGAGCACCAGACCGGCCACCAGCAGCGCGGCGGCCAGCCAGTGCCGCCGCAGCCCGGCCGTGGCCGCCTGCCGCCACGCCGCCCGGCTAGCCCGGCCGGGCCGGGCTAGCCGGGCCCCCCCGGGGCCGCTCTCCGTGACCGGGGTGGTGACCTGCCTCATCGCCCCGGAGCAGCCTGCCCGCCGCTGGACAGGCAGAGGGCCAGGAAGACAGTGACGATGGTCAGCCAGCGGGTCATCCGGTTCCGCGGCACCTGGGTCAGCGCGGCCCAGGCCACCGCGGTGTACCAGGCGAACACCCACGGCGCGACCAGGATCCAGGCGTAGGTCAGCGCGAACGGGGCCACTACCTCGCGCGGCTGGTCCGCGGAGATCCGCTGGTAGACAAGCCAGGCCACGACGAGCAGCGCGATCGGCCACAGGCAGCTGATGACGGTGGCCATGGTGCCCTGGCTGACCCCGAGCGCCTGGCCGGACAGCTCGACGACCCGCCACGGCGACGGCAGCGTGACCAGTTGCAGCCCGCCGAACAGCGGCTTCAGCGCGCTGAACCCGTAGTAGCTGTACTGCAGCGCGAGCGTGCCCAGCGCGACCACCGCGATCCGGCCGGTGCGCAGCCACTCACGGCGCAGGATCAGCGGCCAGGCCAGCCCGAGCGCGATCAGCACCGCGTAGATCTTCACCCCGCAGGCCAGCCCGATCAGCACGCCGACCAGCACGTCGCCCCACACCCGGGGTACCCGGCGGGCCACCTGGATGGCGCAGATCGCCGCGGCGGCCACGAACGTGTCCAGGTGGCCGCCACTGACCAGTTCCAGGATCAGCACCGGGTTCGCGGTCCAGAACAGGGTGGCCCGCACCGGGTCGTCCGAGGTCTTGAGCAGCAGCAGGCCCACGCCGATGAAGACGATCCCGTTCAGGATCATCAGCACCCAGACCGTGGTGGCCACGTCGGCCCGGCCGATCGTGGCGGCGAACCACTGGATCAGCGTGGCGAACGGGCCGTACACCGACGACTGTCCCTTCCACATGGTGCCGACGGCGAGCGTGTACGGGGAATGCGCGCCGAGCCAGGCCAGCGGGTTGGTGAGGTACGGGTTGCCACCCTGCGCGGTGATCCGGCCGTACGCCGCGTAGCTGGCCACATCGGACGAGCCGACCGGGGTGAGGCAGGCCATGATGGCCACGACGACCCCGCTGACCAGCACCAGGATCCGTGGGTTGGGCCGCCACCCCTGGCTGTGCGCCCACAGCATGCCCGCCAGTCCCAGGCAGGCCAGCAGCGCCGCGGCGTACAGCATCACGCTGGCCAGGGCGACCTGGTGCGCCAGCGACGGCAGCAGCGACAGCGGCAGCCGGACGCCCACCGTTTCGGCGTTCGGTGCGGTGGCCCCGAGCAGCATGCCGAGCAGCAGTCCGGCCCCGGACAGCGCGACGGCCACCTTGGGGTTGGACAGCCTGCTCCAGGCCAGCTTGCGGATCAGCGAGCTCATGAACCGCTCGACCGGGCCGGGCGGGTGCCCCTCGATAGGAAGAGGTGTCCGGGGCCGGCCAGCCTGCCGGACCGCTCCCGGCTGGTCAGCCGGGTCCGCGGACACCTGTGTCACCTGGGCGCTACCTCCATGGGCGGGGCCTAGGCGGCTACCGTCGGCGTGAGTATCGCCGCGCCGCCGGTCGTGGTCCCGGATGCCCGGACTCTATTTCGGCTGGCCTTACTGGCACGTCTTCATCCAGGGTAGGGCGGCGGCTGAGCTACCCACGCCAGATTTACTGAATCGTGCCGACGTGTTCAACCTCAATAACCGGCAGGGTCACGCAGTGCCGACACACGCCGGTCAGCACAAATGATCATATGCCAGCCGGCCGCCGTCCGCCGTCAGGAAGGCCGGCCAGATGTCGAAATCCCGGGCCGCCGATCGTGTAGCTGGTGAGAGAGCAACTAGCCAGGAGGCAGTGACGATGCCGCAATACCTACTCAGCGTGTACCAGCCCGACGGGGACCCGCCGCCGCCCGAGGTGCTCGACCCGATCATGGCCAGCGTCCGGACCTGGAACACCGAACTCCGGGCGGCCGGCGCCTGGGTGTTCACCGGGCGGCTGCACCCGCCGGACACGGCCACCGTGGTCCGGGTCCGGGATGGCGGCACGGTGGTCACCGATGGCCCGTTCATCGAGGGCAAGGAGCACCTGGGCGGGTTCACCGTGATCACCGCCCCGGACCTGGACGACGCGCTGGCCTGGGCGCGCCAGCTCGCGGAGGTGACCACGCTGCCCATCGAAGTCCGCCCGGCCGTAGCCGGGGCCTGATGCCGGCCGCGCCCGTCCAGGACACGGATATCGCGCGCATCTTCCGGGCCGAGTACGGCCGCGCGGTGTCCGTCCTGGTCCGCGCGTTCGGCGACATCGACCTGGCCGAAGACGCGGTCCAGGATGCGTTCACCGAGGCCGTGCCGCGCTGGCCGGCCGCCGGCCTCCCGCCCAGCCCGGCCGGCTGGATCATCACCACCGCCCGGAACCGGGCCATCGACCGGCTGCGCCGGGAGGCGACCCGGGACGGCCGGCACGCCGAGGCGGCCCGGCTGCACGGGGCTAGCTCAGACCAGGCCGGCCCGGCCGGCCAGGATCCGGCTGAGGAGGAACCCGTGCCGGACGAACGGTTGCGGCTGATCTTCACCTGCTGCCACCCCGCGCTGGGCACCGCCGCCCAGGTCGCGCTGACCCTCCGGCTGCTCGGCGGGCTGAGCACCGCGGAGATCGCGCACAGTTTCCTGGTGCCGGAGCCGACCATGGCCCAGCGGCTGGTCCGGGCCAAGGGCAAGATCCGCGACGCCCAGATTCCGTACCGGGTGCCCAGCGAGGCTGAGCTGCCCAGCCGGCTCGGCGCCGTGCTGGCCGTGCTCTACCTGATCTTCAACGAGGGCTACGCGGCCAGCTCCGGTGACCAGCTGATCCGGGCCGGCCTGTGCGCCGAGGCCATCCGGCTCGGCCGGCTGCTGGCCCAGCTGATGCCGGACGAGCCCGAGGTGACCGGGCTGCTCGCGCTCATGCTGCTGGCCGAGTCCCGGCGTGCGGCCCGCACCACCCCGGGCGGTGACCTGGTACTGCTGGCCGACCAGGACCGCAGCCGGTGGGACGGGCAGCTCATCGCCGAGGGCCGGGCCCTGGTCCGGCGGTGCCTGCGCCGTGGCCGGCCCGGCCCGTACCAGATCCAGGCGGCCATCAACGCGGTGCACAGCGATGCACCGGACGCCGCGGGCACCGACTGGGCCCAGATCGTCGCGCTCTACGACCAGCTACTAACGGTGGCGCCCAGCCCGGTGGTCGCGCTGCACCGGGCGGTCGCCGTGGCCGAGGTGCACGGCCCGGCGGTGGCGCTGGCCCTGGTCGATGGGCTGGACCTGACCAGCTACTACCTGTTCCACGCCATCCGGGGCCACCTGCTCCGGCAGCTCGGCCGGACCGCCGAGGCGGCGGCCGCCTACCGGGACGCGCTGGACCGGGCAGGCAACGCGGCCGAACGTGCTTTCCTGCGCGGCCGCCTGCAGGAGCTCAGTCCCGGGCGCTGAGCTACCGCCGCCGGTCCCGCTTCCGGTCTACCGCCACCGGCTGGGCCAGCCGCGGGCCTGCCGTGCCGGGCATGCCGTTCAGCACCGCGGTACAGCCCACGCAGGCCGGGTGGGTGACGAAGTAGGACGGGATGGTCGGCGAGTCGGTGGGTGGGTTGGTAGCCAGCAGCACCGGGGCGCGCGGCGCCTGGTTGAAGTTGAAGTCCTGCACCAGGTTCCCCAGGATCGGCTGGTTCTCCCGGACGTCCGGGCGAGGGTCGGGGCGGCCGTCGGTCGTCGGGTTGAGCCGGGCGCCGCCCAGGAAGTCGTCCTCGATGAACTTCAGGTAGGCGTCGCTGCTCAGCGTCTGGTGATCGATGTAGCCCCGCCGGGCGTACGGCGAGATGGTGATCGCGGGCACGCGCAGGCCGTAGCCCTGCTGGTCCACCGCCGGGGGCACCACGTGGTCGTAGAAGCCGCCCCAGTCGTCCCAGGCCAGGAAGATCGCGGTGGACTTCCAGTCCGGGCTCTTCATCGCCGCGTTGATCACGGCGGTGACGTAGGCCTGGCCCCAGTGCACGCTGGCCGGCGGGTGGTCGCTGTCCGGGCCGGACGGAACAACCCAGCTGACCGCCGGGAGCGTGCCGGTCTTGGCCTTGTGGAAGTAGGACCCGAGCGTGCGGATGTTGTGCAGCTGATTATCGGATTTCACGTCGCCGAACAGCGGCAGCGGGTCCCAGATCCCCGGCGTCTCGATGTTCTGCTTGACCGCATCGCAGGTCTCGGCCGCGTCGTTGGCGCAGTCCGGCTGGACGCCGGCCTGCACAAAGTACGACCAGCTCACGTGGTG
>DASXIN010000047.1:0-58345 GCA_036497945.1 Streptosporangiaceae bacterium
AGGCGGAGGGAACGTGACCCGAAGCTCTGCCACGGCGAGATCTGCGGATCGTGGATGGCCCGCGGGCCCGCCCAGATCGTGGCCCGCCGACCCGGCTGCGGCGGGGCTGCGAGGCGGCTTAACAGGAATTAAACGAACGAGAGGTGAGGACATGAGCGGCATGCATCATCGCGACACTGCGCCCATCCGGGTGGGCACGTTCCTCCCGCCGGGCCTGCTGGAAAGCAACCCGGAGGCCGCGCGGGCGCTGCTGGCCAGCGCCGCCGCCGCGGGCATCGACCACGTCTGCTGCGGCGACCACGTGTCATTCGTGGTCGGCCTCGGGTTCGACGGACTGCTGCAGGCCACCGCGCTGACCCTGCTGCACCCGACGCTGCCGGTGCATACCGGCGTCTACCTGCTGCCGCTGCGCCACCCGGTCCTGGTCGCCCGGCAGCTTGCCGACCTCGCCCAGCTCGCGCCCGGGCGGCTGGTCTTCGGCGTCGGGATCGGCGGCGAAGACCGGCACGAGATCGCCAGCTGCGGCGTCGACCCGGCGACGCGAGGTGCGCGGATGGACGAGTGCCTGGCCATCGTCCGCGGCCTGCTAGCGGGTGGACCGGTGACCTTCCGCGGCCAGTTCTTCAGCCTGGACGACGTGGTCATCACGCCGTCCCCGGAGTTGCCCATCCCGATCCTGGTCGGCGGCCGGTCCGATGCGGCGGTCCGGCGGTCCGGCCGGCTGGGTGACGGCTGGCTGGGTATCTGGAACTCAGCACGCCGGTTCGCCGCCGCGGTGGAACTGGCGGCCGAAACGGCCGACCGTGCGGGCCGGCCCGCGCCGCCCAGCCACCATGCGATGCAGGTGTGGTGCGGCCTGGCTGGTTCCAGGGCGGCCGCCCGGGCGTGCCTGGCCCCGGTCATGGAGGCGTTTTACCAGCTGCCATTCGAACGGTTCGAGCGGTACTGCCCGTATGGCACCGCCGAGGACGTGTCCGAATTCCTCGCCCCGTACGTCGCGGCCGGCTGCACCGAGTTCAACCTCATTCCGCAGTCGCCAGACCCGGACGAGGCCATCGCCGGGACCGCCGCGGTGCGCAAGTTGCTGGCCGCCTGACCGGGCCAGACCGGCCGCTCACCCCACCGCCCGCGGGCGAATAGGCCTAGCGTGGCGCGGCTGGCCTTCTTCGCTGGCCGGTGCAGAGCTGGTCAAGCCGTTCCAGCGTCTGATGCATGCTGGGAACCCAGATGTTGCCGTCGTCGATATCCGCCCGCTCATCTTCCGGGACCCGGGAACAGTCGAAGATCTCGGTCACCACGGTCGCGTCCGGGCCATCGGGAGTCAGCTCGAACGACCAGCGCTGCCCCCAGCGCGCCGGGCGGTCAGCTGCTGGTTCCGCGTTGGGGTGCCCGCAGCCGGCTTCCGGCTCCCAGCCAATGCGCCGGCCCGGCTCGTACTCGACGACATGGTTGATCATCTGGTAGTCGCCCAGCTCCTCGAAGTACATCTGCATCACGAAGACGTCCGCCACGCCGGAGATCGTGGTGCCGGACACCACGCCCTGCAGCATCCCTGAGCCGTCGAGATCACGGTGCCTGCCCGGGTCCGCCAGGAGCCGGAAGATCTCACTGGCCGGCGCGCGGATCCGCCGCGATACCGTGATCGGCTCGTACTCACGCGCCATGAGCGTGCCTCCTCCTGCGCGCGGATGCCCACTTAATACCCGCCGTGAGGGGAGACTGCGCCGGGCCGCCGGACTCACCTCCGCCGAGGCTGGCGGTTGCCCTGCGGATCAGCGATGAGTTCCGGGGCCGGGACCCGTCTACCCGATACCGAACTGAGGGGAAATCCGGTGAGCGCAGCTGAAGTCCTGATGGAAGGCATCGTGTTTGGCGAGTCACCACGCTGGCACGACGGGCAACTCTGGTTCTCCGACTGGGGAGCGAACCAGGTGATCGTGCTGAGCGCCGACGGCAGTCACCAGGTCGTGGCGACGGTCCCGTCGTTCCCGATGTGCATTGACTTCCTGCCCGACGGGCGGCTGCTCATCGTGGACTCGGCTAAGCGACGGCTGCTGCGCCGGGAGCCGGACGGGTCACTCGGCCAGCACGCCGACCTTTCGGCCGTCGCGGATAAGCCGTGGAACGACATCGTCGCCGACGACCGCGGGAACGTCTATGTGAACAGCATCGGATTCGACTTTCCCGGCGGTGAGTTCGCGCCCGGCATGGTCGCGCTGGTCACGCCGGACGGCAGCATCGGCCAGGTCGTCGGCGACCTTGCCTTCCCCAACGGCATGGCGATCAGCCCGGACGGTAGGACGCTCATCGTGGCCGAGTCCTACGCGGACCGGCTCACCGGCTATGACATCGGCAGCGACGGCAGCCTGAGCAACCGGCAGGTGTGGGCGGAGACGCCCGGCGACCACCCGGACGGAATCTGCATGGATGCCGAAGGCGCGGTCTGGTACGCCGACGTCGGCAATCAGCACTGCGTCCGGGTCCGGGAGGGCGGTGCGGTGCTGGCCAAGGTCGACCTGGATCGCGGCGCGTTCGCGTGTGCGCTCAGCCGCGGGCCGGAACCGCGCTTGTTCGTCGTCGGCCAGACCTGGGGCGGGCCCCAGTCGTCGTCGTCACCTAGCGGCCAGGTGGTGGCATTCCCCGCGCCCGCACCAGGCGCCGGGAGGCCGTGAGCTAGCGTGACGATATGCGGCTGGATTCCGGCACGGCGCTGCGTGAGCTCGGGGTGAGCGCCGGGCAGTTGACCGCGGCGGAGCGAGCCCAGCTCGATAAGGATGGGTTCCTCCCGCTGCCCGGCATCCTGACCCGCAGGCAGCTACAGGTCATCCGCCAGCGCCTGGCCGAACTATCCGCCGCAGAAGGGGAGCGGGCCGGGCTCGAAGTGCACCAGGAGGAGGGCACCGATCGGCTGGCTGACCTGGTCAATAAAGACCCGGTCTTCGAGGTGTGCTTCACCTCCCCGCGGGTGCTGGCCGCGGTGGCCCATGTGCTCGGCGACTTCACCCTCTCCTCGCTGAACAGCCGCGCCGCGCGGCCGGGGGCCGGCCATCAGCGGCTGCACGCCGACTGGGGCGAACCGGTGTCGCCGGGCGACTACCAGGTCTGCAACTCCATCTGGCTGATCGACGATTTCACCACGGCCAACGGCCCGACCCGGGTGGTCCCCGGCAGCCACCGCAGCGCACAGCTGCCTCGCCAGGCGATGGCCGATCCGGAGGCCAGTTACCCGGGCGAGGTCAAGCTGCTCGGCCGGGCCGGCACCGTCGTGATCTTCAACGGGCATCTGTGGCACGGCGGAACCCAGAACACCACCGACCGGCCACGCCGGGCACTGCACTCCTACTTCTGCCGCCGCGGCCGCAAACAGCAGCTAGACCAGCGGGCCTATGCCCGCCTGGAAACACTGGCCCGGCTCAGCCCGGCCGCCCGGCGCATCCTCGGCGTCTGAGGTCCGCGGCTAGGCCGTGTTTCGAAAGTCGACTTGTGCCTGGGTTAGCTGCGGGTGCTGAGCCAGGTGGTGAGGTCGCGGGCGATGTCGGCGGTCCTGGCTGTCATCAGCGGGGCCGCTCGTGATGAAGGTCCGCCAGGATGCCCAGCGGCCGCTTGCCGCCCGGTGGTTCCGGGATGTTCACGCGCTCGGGCCGCGGCGTCCGTGGACCAGTGATCGCGGGACCCGGCAACCCCCTGGGGGCGCCCGCACCAGGGTCCTTAACGGGCGCGAAGCGCAGCCGCGGAGGCCACGCTTGATGGCATCAGCAATACGCGACTAACCGACGTTTCCTTCTGAAAGGCAAGAGGCCAAGTGACACAGCTCAGCACCTCCAGGATCCCTGGCGGGTTCACCGAGAAAACAACGCGGGTGAACGGCGTCACGCTCAACTACGCGACAGGCGGCACGGGGCCGGCCGTGGTACTCCTGCACGGTTACCCGCAGACCTGGTACATGTGGCGGAAGGTGATGCCCGCCCTCGCCGAGCAGTACACGGTGATCGCGCCGGACCTGCGCGGCTCGGGCGGGTCGGACGCGCCCGCAACCGGCTACGACAAAGCGAGCCTGGCCGAAGACATTCACCAGCTGCTGCTGGCGCTCGGCCATGCCGACGAGGGTCAGCGTGGTCGGGCACAACATCGGGGGCACCGTGTCGTATGCCTACGCGGCGGCCCACCGGGACTCGATACGGCGCCTGACTATCATCGAGTCGCCCCAGATCGACGAGAGCCTCTACCAATTCCCGTCGGTGACCCCGGCAGGTCCCGGCTTCTGGATCTTCGGCTTCTTCATGCTCGACAACGGGCTGCCCGAGCGCATAGTGCGCGGGCGCGAGGACACATGGATCGCGGGTTTCGTGGACTGGCTTGAGGTCGTCAAGGGCGCGGTGGATCCCGACGCGGTAGCGGAGTACGCCGCGCACCTGCGTCGGCCCGGGCACCTGGGGGCGTCGTACGCCTACTTCCGGACCTTCCACGGCGACGCCGAGGCCACGATCCGCCACCGCGAAACGCCGCTGGCCATGCCGGTGCTGGCGATTGGCGGCGAGGGCGCTCTGGGCCAGTCCATCCCCGACCAGATGAAGCTGTACGCCGGCGACGTCACGGACGCCGTGTTCCCCTGCGGTCACTGGGTCGCGGAGGAAAGCCCGGAACTGCTGCTCAAGCACCTGCTGCCGTTCCTCGGCTAGGCGTCCGGGGTCTCCTCCACGTCGGCCAGGATCTCGCGCGCCGCGGCTTCATCTTCGGCGGCAACCAGGACCCGGACACCCGTGATCTGCAGCTGCGGGTCTTGCCCGCCGGCATCATCCGCCAGCACAGCCGCCCGCACGCCGTTACTGCGCAGCAGGCCGGCGACCAGTTCCGCCTCGGTGCGGCTGGCCACGACCGCCACGGTCACCGTCGCCCCGTCCACGATCTGAACCTCCGCCGTTAGCGCCGATACGCCCCTACCGGCATCATCTCAGATAAGGATGCGCAGCGGGTTTTCCAGCAGTTCCCTGAGGGCGGCCAGCCAGCGAGCGGCGATCACCCCGTCCACCGGGCGGTGGTCGACCGACAGCGTGACCGTCATGACCTTGCCCACCGTGACGGCGCCGTCCTCGGCGACCGGCTCGTCCCGGACGGCGCCGACGGCCAGGATCGCGGCCTGCGGCGGGTTGATGATCGCGGCGAATTCTTCCACCCCGTACATCCCCAGGTTGGTGACGCTGATCGTGCCGCCTTCCAGTTCGGCCTGGCGCAGCCGCCCATCCCGGGCTCGGGCGGCCAGGTCCCGGGTCCGCGCCGCGACTTGGCTGATCGTCTGGGCGGTCACGTCGCGCAGCACCGGTGTGACCAGCCCACGGTCGGTGGCCACCGCCACCGCGACGTCCACCGTGCGGAACGTCCGTACCGCATCCGGGGTCCAGATGACGTTCATGGCCGGCACCTGCTGGTGTGCGGCCGCGGCGGCCTTGACCACCAGGTCGTTGAGCGACACCCGGCTGCCGTCGTCCTGGCCGGTGTTGATCTCGGCCCGCAGCGCGACGAGCCGGTCGGCCCGGACGGTCGCCCGCAGGTAGAAGTGCGGCGCGGTCTGCTTGCTTTCCACCAGCCGGGCGGCGATGGCGCGCCGGGCACGGCTGTGCGGGATCTCACCGCTCTCCCGGATCTCACCGCTCTCGCCGGAGGGCTCGGCGGCAGTCGTCACGGCTTCGGCGGCCACCGTGGCCGGCGCCACCGTGGCCGGCGCCGCCGCGGCGTGCGACGCGATGGCCGCCTCGACGTCGCGGCGCAAGATACGCCCGCCGGGGCCGGTCCCGGTGATGGCCTCGACCGGGACCCCGGATTGCCGGGCGATCTTGCGGGCCAGCGGGCTGGCGAACACCCGCCCGTTGCCGGCCGCGCTGATGGTCGTGACGGTCGTGACGGTCGTGGCCGGTGTGCTGGCAGGCGCGATCGGAGTGGTGACAGTGGTGGGCACGTCAGCCGTCCCTGGCGTGGCAGGGACGCCCAGCTCCGCCAGCACCGCGCCGATGTCGGCCACGGCCTCACCCGGCTGGCCGAGGACGGCGATGGGCGCGCCCACCTCGACGTGCGCGCCCGGTGCCACCAGCGTCTTCAGCACCACGCCGGCGTCCTCGGCCTCGACGTCCACCATCGCCTTGTCCGTCTCGACCGTAGCCAGCGTGTCGGCCGCAGCGAACTCGGCGCTGTCCGCCACCAGCCATTCCGCCAGCACGGCCTCGGTTGCGCCGGCGGCGACCTCGGGCATGCGCAGCAGCCGGGGCATGTCAGTACCTCGCGATCTCGGCCAGCGCGGCGACGACTTCGTCCTGCTGGGCGATGGCGGCCCGCTCCAGCACCTGGCTGATGCTCGGCGAGGCCTCGCCGCCGGTGACCCGCCACACTGGGGCGTCCAGCAGATCGAAGAACCGCCGGTGGATCTCGTCGGCCAGCCAGCCGCCGTAGGACGTGCCCAGCGCCCCCTGCTCGGCGATCAGGATCTGGTTCGTCTTGGCCAGCGAGGCCTCGATGGTGTCCCAGTCGATGCTCGCCCGGTCCAGCCAGCGCAGGTCGATCACCTCGGCGTCGACCTGGCCGAACTCGGCCACCGCCGCGAGCACGTGCGGCACCATCCCGAGGTAGCTCAGCACGGTGACGTCCCGGCCGGGCCGCCGCACCACCGCCTTGCCCACCGGCAGGTAATAGTCGTAGTCGTCCACCGGACCCGGCCCGGTGGAGTTGTACAGATCGACCTGCTCCAGCACCAGCACCGGGTCCTGGCAGCGCAACGCGCTGTTCATCAGCCCGACGTAGTCGTACGGGGTGGACGGGGCGACGATCCGCCAGCCCGGGCTGGTGACGAAGATGCCGGCCGGGTCCATCGAGTGCTGCGACCCGTAGCCGGTGCCCATGGCCACCTTGCTGCGCAGCACCAGCGGCACGCCGGACTCACCGCCGAACATGTGCCGGGCCTTGCCGATCTGGTTGAACAGCTGGTCCGCGGCCACCCACATGAAGTCCGCGTACATGAACTCGACCACCGGCCGGAACCGGCCATCGAGCGCGATGCCGCCGGCCAGGCCGGCGAACCCGTTCTCGCTGATCGGCGTGCCGAGGATCCGGTCCGGGAACCGGCTGGCCAGGCCGCGGGTGGCGCCGTTGGTGCCGCCGTTCAGCCGGTGCACGTCCTCGCCCAGCACCACGATGCCCGGGTCGGTCTCCATCCGACGGCCCATGACCGCGGCGACTGCCTCGATGAATTTGGTCTCCTGGACGGGCACCGCGTGCCCGTCCGCGCTGACCAGCCGCACCCCGTCGAACTCGCTGAGATCACCGCGGATACCGGCGTCCACCCAGCCCGGATCGGGCCACTCCGACGGCTTGATCTGCCGCTGGCCGGGCTTGCCGCCGGGCACCGGTTCCAGCAGGACCTGGCCGATCTCGGCCAGCACCGCTTGGGCGCGGGTCAGCGCCCCGGCGGTCTCCTCGGCGGTCATGATGCCGCGGCGCTGCAGGTGCGCGGCGGTCTGCTGGAGCGGGTCACGGTCGCGCCAGGCGCGCTCTTCGGCCTTGTCCCGGTAGCCGAACGAGCTGCCCGGGTAGCCGCCGTTCTGGTGGAAGTACCGGTAGGTGTCGGCCTCGACGACGGCCGGGCCATCGCCGCGGCGCAGGTGCGCCACCGCCTCGGACATGGCCAGGTAGACGGCCAGCGGATCCATGCCGTCCACCTTCCAGCTGGCGATGTTGAAGCCGAGGCCGCGCGCGGACAGCCGCGGCTCGGCCGTCGACTCGTGCACCGAGGTGGACACCGCGTACTGGTTGTTCTCGATGAAGAAGCAGACCGGCAGCGACCAGGCGGCGGCCAGGTTCATCGATTCCAGCGTCGAGCCGATGTTGACCGCGCCGTCACCGAAGTAGGTCACCGAGACCGCGTCGGTCCCGGCGTGCCGGTGCGACCAGGCGAAGCCGGCCGCCTGCGGAACCCCGCCGCCGACGATGGCGTTGGTGCCCATCGCCCCGGCCTCCGTCCAGCGCAAATGCATCGACCCGCCGCGGCCGTGCCCCCAGCCCCGGTCCAGCCCGCAGATCTCGGCCAGCGTGCGCAGCAGCACCTCACGCACCGGCTCGGACGGCGCCGCGAGCGGGTCCATGCCCTTCGGCTCGACGTGGCCGAGCGCCTTGGCCAGGAACTGATGATGGCCGCGGTGCGATCCGTTCACCGTGTCCTGGCTGGTGAGGGCCAGCACGCTGCCGACCGCGCCACCCTCCTGGCCGATGCTGGAGTGCGCCGGGCCGTGGATCAGCCCGGCCCCGGCCAGTTCGAGGACGTACTCCTCGAACGTCCGGATCCACACCAGCTGGGCGTAGATGGTGCGCAGCAGCGCCGGATCGGCGGCGTCCCAGTCGGCCTCGTCAGCCAGCACCTCGACCCATGGCGAGGCGGGTTCGAGGGCGCGATGCTCGGGCACGGTCGCCTCCCTTCACCGGAGGACAGCAGCAGGAGATTGGATCCAAAACTATACCTAACGCCCTCCAAGGGCTAGTCTGGACCCCCATAGCCCGGCCGAACGAACGCGATTGGATCCGAAGCGAGGTGCGTATGGGCCTGCCCGGGTTGCGCCGGATGGACCACATCGGGTTCACCGTGCCGGACCTCGACGAGGCCCACCGGTTCCTGGTCGACGTGCTCGGCTGCGAGTACCTGTACTCGCTGGGCCCGTTCCGGTTCGACGACTCGGACTGGATGCGCACCCATCTGAACGTACATCCGCGCGCGGTGATGGTGGAGAACCGCTGGTTCCGCTGCGGCGACCAGGCCGTCTTCGAGGTGTTTCACTACACCGCGCCCGATCAGCGCGACATGATCCCGCGCAACAGCGACGTCGGTGGGCACCACATCGCGCTGTACGTCGATGACCTGGACGCGGCCATCAGCCACTTGCTGGCGTTGGGCATAAAAGTGCTGTCCGGTCCGACCGCGAGCAAGGGTCCGGCCGAGGGGAACCGGTGGATCTATTTCCTCAGCCCGTGGGGCATGCAGTTCGAGCTGGTTTCCTACCCCGGCGGGAAGGCGTGGGACCGGGAGAATCCGCGGGCATGAGCGCCGACGTGTCCAGCGCCCGGGTGGCGTCGTACCTGCGGGTTGCGATCCTCGGCGGCCAGCTCCGGCCCGGTGACCGGATCCGTCAGGAGGAGGTGGCCGAGCGGTTCGGCGCGAGCCGGCTGCCGGTGCGGGAGGCGCTGCGGATGCTCGAAGCGGAGGGGCTCACCGAGCTTGAGCCGCACAAGGGCGCCCGGGTGCCGCGGCTGACCCAGCACGAAGTCGAGGTGATCTACCAGATGCGGGAGCGGCTGGAGCCGCTCGCCCTGGCCGAGAGCCTGCCCCGGCTGACGGTCGGCGACGATGAGCGGCTCGGCAAGCTGCAGCGGCGCATCGAGGACAACGACGACCTGGAGAAGTTCCTCGACCTGGACCGGGAGTTCCACACGCTGACCTACAGCGGCTGCCCCGTCGAGCCGCTGAACTCGGCGGTCGCCCGGCTGTGGAACTCCACCCAGCATTACCGGCGCAGCTATGTCACGCTCGGCGGGCAGGACCGGATGTGGCTTGTGAACGCCGAGCACCGGCTGATCCTGGACGCCGTGCTGCGCCGCGACGCCACCGACGGGGAGCGCTACCTGCAGGGGCACATCCGGCGTACCCGCATCGAGCTGACCCACCACCCGGAGGTGTTCGGATGAGCACAGACACTGCCAACAGCCGGCCGCTGGCCGCCCCCGGCCACATGGGGGTCGACTACGAGAGGCGGGTCGACTTCGCCCGGCTGCGCGAGTACCGGGACACCCGCGCCCGGGCCGCGCTGGACAGCAGCGAGTGCGGCGCCCTGCTGCTCTTCGACTTCTACAACATCCGCTACACGACGCACACCTGGATCGGCGGCGCGCTCGGCGACAAGATGATCCGCTACGCGCTGCTGGCCCGCGGGCGTGAGCCGGTGCTGTGGGACTTCGGTTCGGCGGTCAAGCATCACAAGCTGTACTCGAAGTGGGTGCCGGAGGAGAACTACCGGGCCGGGTTCCTGGGCTTCCGCGGAGCGGTCGCGCCCAGCGTCGGGCTGATGCGCGACGCCGTCGCGGAGATCAAGTCCCTGCTGGTCGAGGCCGGTGTGGCCGACATGCCGGTCGGGGTGGACATCGTCGAGCCGCCGTTCCTGTTCGAGATGCAGCGGCAGGGCCTGCGGGTGGTGGACGCGCAGCAGATCATGCTCGACGCGCGGGTGATCAAGTCACCGGACGAGATCATGCTGCTGACCCAGGCCGTCGCCATGGTGGACGGCGTCTACCAGGACATCGTCGAGCGGCTCAAGCCCGGCGTCCGGGAGAACGAGATCGTCGCGCTGGCCAACCAGCGGCTCTACGAGATGGGCTCGGACCAGGTCGAGGCGATCAACGCGATCTCCGGAGAGCGGTGCAACCCGCACCCGCACAACTTCACCGACCGCCTCATCCGCCCCGGCGACCAGGCGTTCTTCGACATCATCCACTCGTTCAACGGCTACCGGACCTGCTACTACCGCACGTTCTCGGTGGGCAGCGCCACACCCGCCCAGCGTGACGCCTACAAGAAGGCGCGGGAGTGGATGGACCGCGGCATCGACGGCATCCGGGCCGGGGTGGGCAGCGACGAGATCGCTTCGCTGCTCCCTGCGGCCGAGGAGTTCGGGTTCGGCAGTGAGATGGAGGCGTTCGGCCTGCAGTTCGCGCACGGGCTCGGGCTGGGCCTGCACGAGCGGCCGATCATCTCCCGGCTCAACTCCTTCACCGAGCCGGTCGAGCTCCAGGTCGGGATGGTGTTCGCGCTCGAGACCTACTGCCCGGCCACGGACGGTTTCTCGGCCGCGCGGATCGAGGAGGAGATCGTGATCACCGAGAGCGGGCCGAAGGTGCTCACCCTGTTCCCGGCCCAGGACCTGTTCGTGGCCAACCCCTACTGAGCGCATGCTGTGCGCCCTGAACTGCGCTGCCCCGGACGACTTGGGGAGGCCCATCGCGGTCTGCGTAGAGCGCGGGCGCACCTTCTGCGGTCAGTAGCCCGTGCCGGGGGCGCGCTTCCGCCCCATCAGTCACATCGATCATGGTCTCCGGCGACCTTTCACGGATCTGGTGCGCTCACCGCCCGATTTGTCCCGGTCCCAGCGCACTAGATCCGTGAATAGTCGGCAGCCCCGCCTGCGTGGCCGGTGGCCGGGGTGCACATATCACCCCGGCGCACGGACATAACCGGCAAAGGCGATATTTCGCCGGTGCCCCGGGGTGATAAGTGGGCCTTGGCAGGACCGGACGGCACCGGGCGCGGCGTCCGGCTATTGCCGGTGAGGCCGGCTGGCCAACATGGGCGACCCCGGTCCAGCCGCATCCCAGCCCGAGATGCCCGCGGTGCCTCGGTGCCACGACGGCCGCCTAGGCCCTGATGACCTGCGGGTGGGGACGCGCAGTATCAAGGCGGCCGTCCGCGCCTCTTAGGGGGCGGGAGAGGGAAACGATGACTGGATATCTCGCCGCTTCGTCGGGTGCGCCTGGCCTCATTCCGGTTGCCGTTGTGGTCGCCCTGATCACGGCCGGCGCAACGCTCATCATCGGCTGGCTCAACCTCAGCGGCCAGAAGGAGACGTTCAAGTGGCAGCGGGATCATGCCACGAAACAGATAGAGCTGATGCAATCTGGGCAGCTAACAGATCGTTTCATCCGGGCCATTGAACAGCTAGGCAGCAGCAGCACACAGGTCCGCATCGGCGCCATCTTCGCCCTGGAGAAAATCGCCGGAGACTCACCTCCTGACCGGCCGCACATCGTGAGCACGCTGGCCGCCCTGATCCGGGAGCGCGTGCCGTCCTCGGCGGTGGGGGACCGTGGCTATGTACAAGTCCTCGTGCAGCGGGCGCCCGACGCGCAGGCCGCCGTCACCGCGCTGTGCCGTCCTCCGCTGTCCGTAGACCGCCGCGACTCGGCGGAGATCGGCGGTCTCAACCTGTCCCGGACTGATCTTCGGCGGGCCAGCTTGAAGAACGCAGATCTCCGTGGCGCAAATCTTTGGGGCGCCCGGCTGGAAAACGCGGACCTGCGCCGGGCGGACCTGACGGACTGCAATCTGAACAATGCCTACTTCGGCACCATAACGCCGGGTGCGCCGGGATTCGAGCGGGGTGCCGACCTGCGGCAGGCGACTCTCACCCGGGCGCAACTCCGGAATATCCACGACCTCAGCGTGGCGCTCACCGAGGGAGCGGTCGGGCTGGCCGATGACGAACGGGCCCTGCAGCCGTCAGGGCCTGGATAGGCCGAGGATCCCCAGCAGGTCGTGGAAGTCCGTGATCGTATAGTCAGGAACGCAATCCCGGTAGACCTTCACGCCCTGATCGGAATCGAACATCACGGTGGTCAGGCCGGCCTCCCGCGCTCCGTAGATGTCCCGGTACATGTCGTTGCCGACGTACAGCGCGTTCCCCGCCGCGACTCCCATCCGGTCCAGCGCGTACTGGAAGAGCCGCCGGTCAGGCTTGCGGTACCCGTAGTCGCCGGAAATGACGATCGGGTCGAAGTAACCGAGCAGGCCGACCTTGTGCAGTTCACCGCGGGCATACATGCTCTGCGCGTCGGTGACGATCGCGAGTGGGTAGTGCGCCCGCAGCACGTCAAGCATCTCGTAGACGTACGGGTACAGGCCGAGTTGCCGACGCGAGATCCCGCGGCCCATCTCGGCCAGGAACAACGGCATCTGCTGGAGCTTTCCAGCGGGCAGGGCGCGGGTGAAATCCGTCCCGTGCGCTTCGATGATGCTGCGCCAGATGCCGACGGCGTCGAATTCGGGGTACTGCTCCGGGCTGGCCCGCAACTGCTCCTTCATGAGCTGGAAATAGATCTCACGGAGTTCCTGCCGATGCAGGTCGATGCCCTGGTAGGTGAGGAAGTGCGCCGCGGCCCGGAAGATTCGGTCGTCGTCGTCATCAGCCAGGATCCGGACCAGGGTGCCGTTCACGTCGAAGGCGACCGCTCGGATGTCCATGCGTTGCGCCCGTACCCCCCGCTCGGCAAGCCGTCTGTACCGAGTGTAGGCCGCCCGATCGCGGCAGTGACCGGACGTCCTGGGAGCTGGGGGTGTTCAGGCGGCTTGCAGCAGCTTTTTCGCCTGTTTCACGAGCCGTCTGCCGTAGTCCCGGCCGATGTAGTCGTTGCGGGCGATCCGCAGCAGGTTCAGCGCCATGTAGTACGGCGTGCGAGCGGTAATCGACTCGAACGTCTGCTCGCGGTCGGGGAAATGAGAGCTGTACTCCCAGAGGAAGTGCCCGATGAACGCCTCCGCGTGCTGCCGGTCGCCGGAGTCACGCATGAACGCATGCTGGAGTTCGCCAGCGACCCGCCCGACGTCGAACACCCGGTCGCCGCGTTTCATCCGCTCCAGGTCGATGGCGGCCACGTCCATGTCGTTGCCGAACAGGAAGTTCGCCGGGGTCGCATCGCCGTGCAGCCAGACCTGCCGGTCCTGCCACATGCGTGGCCGCTCCCGCCAGCGGTCGCGCAGCCCGGTCAGCTCGTCGATGTCCCGCGACCCGATCCGGTGGGCCTTGCTGAGCCGGCCCAGAATACTGTCGAAGTACCGGCACTCGGGATCGAACTGCACGGTGGCCCCGTTGGCCGTCCGGTTGTGCAGGGTGGCCAGGAAATAGGCCAGCGCCTTCAGCCGCCAGTAGAGGTGCGCCTCGTCCCGATGCTGCGTCGCTCGCGCGATCGCCTGGCTGAATTCCTCGCCGGGATAGTATTCGACGGCCAGCACGCCGTTGATGTCGCGGCTCAGCCCCAGCGGCCGGATCACGTGGTGCGGCGATCCGACCAGGTTGAACCGGCGCAGCGTCTTCAGGCAGTCATACTCCTGGCGGGCCATCCAGGCGGCTTTGTCCAGGTCGGGGCGGAACCTGGTGCCGTAGAACTTGCAGATGACCTTGGCGCCGCTGAACTTCTCCTGGTACGCGTAGACCTCGTTGCTCCCGGACAGCCGGAACACGCGGAACGCCAGCTGGGGCTCGCGCACCTGCAGACTTTCGCGCATGATCTTGCTCAGGAAACCGTGCAGCGGGTCTTCGCCCGCGACGTAACCAACATATTTCCCATTCATCGGAGCCTTCCCTCGCGCCGGGCCGCAAAGCGACGGCACGAGCAGCGCCGTACCGTCCCCGGGTGCGCGGTGCCCCGTCATATTCCATTCACCGCGCCTTTACCCAGATGGAGACCTTTTGTCCGCTCCTGATACACCTTTGCCCCGGCGCAGGCCGTTCCGGGCACGGAGGGCGTTCATTCAGGCTCCGGAACTGGTGCGGATCCTGCGCAGCGACGCCCGCACCAGTCCGGGAACCCGGCACCGGTCCCCGGCAGGCAGAGGGCGGCGTGTCAGACTGCCGGGGTGGGTCAGCGGACTGTTCTGGCGATCGGCCAGCGCTGCAATCCTGCTCAGGTCAGCGCGGAGCTGAGAGCAGAACTCATCGACTGCTGGATCACGGTCAGCAATGCCGGCGGGGCTGTGGGGTTTCCGTTTCCGCCGGTCGATGCCGCTGCCGTCGCGCCGGTGGCTGACCAGATCATCGCCGGCCTCAGTCCCGGCCATAGCCGGCTCCTTGTCGCGATGGCTGGCGATACCTTGGTCGGCTGGGTGCACCTGCGGCGGAACCCGGAGCCGGTCATCGCTCACTGGGGCACAATCCGCCATCTGCAGACTCTCCCGGCGGTCCGCGGCCAGGGAATTGGCGTTGCCCTGATGACGCAGGCCCGGGAGGTTGCCCGGCAGGAGATGGGCTTGGAGCAACTTCATCTCGCCGCGCGCGGTGGAATCGGGCTGGAGCGCTTCTACGCCCGGCTGGGCTGGCGGGAAACCGGCCGCTGGCCGGGTGCGTTGCGGCTGGCGCCGGGAGATGACCGGGACGAGATACTCATGATCCTCACACCGCTGTGATGCAGCCAAGCTCCTCAACTGGTCTCGGGCAGGCGTGCGTGCAGATGCATGTCGTGCCAGCCGTCGGCGTGCTGTCCTTGCTGGCGCATCGTTCCCCCGGCGGCGAAGCCGGCCCGGTCCGCGGCCCGGCAGGAGGCGGGTTGGCCGTGGGGTGGATCAATTCGAGCCAGTGCAGGCCCGCGACTTCGAATGCCCAGGCGCTGACGGCCACGACGGCTCGCGCCGCGACGTGGTGCCCGCGGGCGGCTGGCATCACCCAGTGGGCCAGTTCGCCCAGACCTGCCTGCAGATCTAGGCCGCGGAAGTCATGCTGAAGCTGAGCCGTCGAATGCCGCGCAGCATCTGCGTGGTGGCGAGCACGTGAACGCGGGTCCCGATGACCATGGCGCGGTACATCTGTCCATGGAGCCCGGGAAATGCCGCGAAGGTCTTCGCGCGCAGCACCGTGCTGTGGCCGGCGCTGTCCTGGAGTTCGAAGACCAGGGCGTAACGGGAGAACCGATGGCGGCCGGCCAGGGTGAGCGTGTCGCCAGGAACTGCCGCCGCGACCGCGAACCCGGATCGCGGCGCGGTGCCGAGAATCCGGGCTATGGGATTGCCGCCGGACATGCCGATCGACGAGGTCGCATAACGCTGCAGAGCGCGCCACACCTGATCGCGCGGCGCAGCGATCGTGATCGCGTGCTCGTCAACGTACGGCAGGTTGCTACTCACGGTGGATCCGGATCATCCCCCTTCAGGCTGGACAGCCGGCGTCCACCCAGTTGCGGAAGAGTTCTACCCGCTCCGGTGGCCAAGCGCCGTCGCAGGGCATCAACCCAGCCGAGAGCTTCGCGAGGATTCGGTCGGAGTTGGCCCGCACCTCGGTGTAAGACGCGAGATTGAACGCCGCGGACATCGAGCTGATGCCTTCTCGCGGAACAGTGGACGGATGTCGCGCTCGTATCCGATGGATTCTTGCTGCATCTTGACCCCCATTCTGTGCGGCGGATTTATCAGGAGACGAACTGCTGGCCGCCGTCAATGTCGTACGTCGCGCCGGTGAGTGCCGTGTTGATCATGATGTGCACGGCGAGCGCGGCGACGTCGGCCGGAGTGACCACCCGGCCGATCGGGAGTTTCGAGCGCAGCTCATCCCGGCGCGCCTCGATCTGATCTCCGAGCAGCCGGGCCGACAACGGGGTGTCCACGAAGCCGGCGGCGATGAGGTTGACGCGGATCGGGGCCAGTTCCAGCGCGAGGGTCGCCACGAACGGGGGCAGCGCGGCGGTGGCCGCGGAGACGATCCCGATGCGTTGATCGATACGCCGGCCGCCGGTGCCGCCCATGAACACCAGGGTGCCGCCCGGCCGCATCTTGCTGGCCGCATTGCGCGCGACCTGGAGGTCGAGCGCCACGTGATCGCCCAGCGCCGTTTCCACCTGGGCTGAGTCCATCTCGAGCAGTGGCGCGTACGTCGGGCCGCCGCCGGTGAGCATCACGTGGTCGATCGGTGCGGGCAGGTCCTGGAAGAACCGCTGCAGGGCAGCCGTGTCGGTGGCATCGAAGGCCGCGGTGCGCTCCGCGCCGATGTCCGCCGCGGCTTGCTTGAGCCGGTCGGGATTGCGGCCGACGAGGATGACTTTCGCCCCCTCGGCCCGGGCGCGGCGACCAGTTTCGAGCCCGATGCCTGCGCTGCCGCCGATCACGACGACGGTCTGCCCGGCCAGTTCCGGTTCGCTGCCCATGACTCGTCCTCCTTACTGCGACAGGCTCGCCATCTGCGCGTCCATCGGACGAGCCGGCCGCGGCATGTCCATGATCGTCATGCGCAGCGCCATCACCGCCGCGTTGTAGATCCCGGAGAAGCTTGGGAACGGCTGGATCGTGTCGCTCAGCACCTCGACGGGGACGTGCGCCCGGATGGCCAGCGTCGCCTGCTGCAACCACTCACCGGCCTCCGGCCCGAGCGCGTAGGCGCCGGTCAGCCGCTGGCCGTCGCTGAGCAGCGTCAGGAACCCGTTGGACTCGGCGTAGGCGTGCGTGTACGTGGCGGTCTTCGGCACCTCCGACACGGGTGCGGTGGCGCTGTAGTCCGCCTCGACCGCGCCCACCGCCGCGGCCTGCGGATCGGTGTAGGTGACTCGCGGCACGGCTTCGTAGTTCGCTGGCCGCATATCGCCGGTGATGTTCGCCGCGACCACCTCACCCTCGTACTCCCCGACGTGGGTCAGCGGCCAGATGCCGTTCACGTCGCCAATGGCCCACAGTCGCTCGCCTGCGCGCAGGTACTCGTCCACCCGGATGCCGTGTGGGTTGGCCTCGACGCCGACCGTCTCGAGGCCGATCCCCTCGACGCGCGGGCGCCGGCCGGTGGCCGCGAGTATCCGGTCGCCGCGCAGTTCCTTACCGCCGTCGAACTCCAGGACGTACTCGTCGCCGTCGCGCCGCGCGGCGGAGGCGTGCATCCCGAGCCTCAGCTCGATTCCGTCCCGGCGCAGGGCCTCGCTGAGCGCCTCACCCAGCGGCGCAGGCTCGCGGGGAAGCACCCGGTCGGCCCCTTCGATGAGCACCGCCTCGCCGCCGAAACGCCGCACGACCTGCGCCAGTTCGACACCGGCGGACCCACCGCCCAGCACCAGCAGGCGGCGCGGGACAGCCTTCATGCTGGTCGCCTCGCGGGTGCCCCAGAGACCGTCGAGCTCACGGAGTCCCGGGACCGGCGGCACGATCGGCGCCGCGCCGGTGGCCACCACGATGTGCTCGGCGGTGTGCCGGACGCCGTCCACCTCGATCACCCCGGTGCCGGCCAGCCGGCCCGCGCCGCGCAGCAGGTCGATGCCCCGGGCCGTCAGCCAGCGCTGCTGGCCGGCGTCGGAATAGTTCGACACCATGTAGTCGCGCCAGGCCAGCGCGGCCGGCACGTCGACCTGCGCGGTTGCGTCGGCGTTGCGCGCGCCCTGCACCGCCTCGCCCGGGCGGAGCAGCGACTTCGACGGGATACAAGCCCAGTAGGAGCACTCCCCACCGACCAGTTCCCGCTCAACGACGGCGACGCGTAGCCCGCGTGCCGCCAGCGCCCCGGCGCAGTGCTCGCCGGGCGCCCCGCCGCCGAAGACGATCACGTCGTAGTCGTTGTTCGAGCTCATTTCTACCTCCGTCGGCTCGCTTCCCCCAGACGAAAAATGCCCGGCCTCGACGGCGGCAAGCTTGCGCATCGGCAGATTCCTCCGCCGCCGCGGCAACGAGCCGGAATGTCCGGCATGCGGGCTATGCCCTCGATAGGCTCCGTCCTGACGACGTCGAGTGGGGACAACGTGTTCAAGAGCGGCGAGGAACGGGAAGCCGCGCGCCGGGCGCGAGGCTGAGCAGGCCCGCGCCGAGGCCGCCCGCGCGGAGCAGGAAAAAGCCGCCGAGGAACAGCGCCAGCGAGCTACTACTTCATGATCACCGGCGAGACCAGCACCAATCGCGCCTTCGTGAGCGGGCAGGCCACCGCGGTCAGCGGCATCACGGTCGGGGTCTATCTCTTTCGCAACGCCGGACTCCCTGAACTCACCACCTGAGCAGGCCGCCCAGGCCGCGGTGCTGGGGGCGGGTCCGGCGCTGGTGTATCTCAGCTGGCGCCGGCGCCTCTGGAAAGGTGACGAACGCCGTCGGCCGGCCCGGTTCCCGGGCGGTTCTGGCCGCCTGCCTAAGGGCTGGCCAGGAAGACCAGGAAGAAGGAATGTCGTGTCAGTCACGAGTGACACCGCCGATCTTGCGGTCAAGTTCCAGCAAGCCACCGCCGAGTTGACGATCCGCGACACCGGCCGGGCCCAGGTACGGGACCACCTGGCCAATGCCGCGGGCCCACTGGGCATCTCGGTCTACGTGGGCACGATCGCGAACATCGGCCTGAACGCCAGCAGCGGTAATCAGGTCCAGTTTGATGACCCGGCCACGAACACCGGGTACGTCTCAGAGTGGCCGCAGTGGGCCTTTGGGCTTGCCCAGGCAGCCCTGCTGGCCGGTAAGGAAGTCCTGCTGGTCGCCAACGGAGACCCGTTCGGCGCCAACCTGGTCGACGTGCTCATCCTGGCTTGAGCCCTGGGTTAGCTGACCTGGCTTGTGTGACCGGCCCAGAATGGCGCCCGGAGCTGGCGCTTGAGCAGCTTGCCCGAGCCGGTGCGGGGGAGTTCCGCCGTGAAGGACACCGAGCGGGGGCACTTGTATCCGGCCAGGTGCTGATGGGCGTGCGCGATCACGTCCGCCTCGGACAGCGACGCCCCGGGCGTGCGCACCACAGTGGCGTGCACCTGCTCACCCCATTGCTCGGAGGGGATGCCGAAGACCGCGACGTCGAAAATGCCCGGATGCTGTTCCAGCGCGGCCTCGATCTCGGCCGGGTAGACGTTCATGCCCCCAGAAATGATCATGTCGTTCTTGCGGTCGCAGATGTAGTAGTAGCCCTCGTCGTCCCGGTACGCGATGTCGCCCACGGTGTGGAAATCGCCGTGCGTGGCGGCCTGGTAGCTTTCTGGCTGCTTGTAGTACTCGTTGAAGACCCCGGTCGATCTGACGTAGAGCTCGCCGGAATGCTCGGGCCCGGTTCCGGTCATCTCGTGGCCCGCCGGGTCGAGCAGGCGGATCTCGACACCCGGCGCCGGCTTGCCGCATGAGCCGGGCTTGCGCAGCTGATCCTTGGGCTCGAGCACGCAGTTCACGCCGAGTTCGGTCGACCCGTAGATTTCCCAGAGCGAGTCGGCCGGGAAGTCGGCCAGGTAGGCCTGCTTGAGGGCCATGCTCCACGGCGCGGCGTTGGCCAGCATGATCCGCATGGAAGACCGGTCATAGCGGGCCTTGACCTCGGCAGGCGGCGCGCAGACCAGCCGGATCAGCGGCGGCGCGGAGAACGTGGACGTGACTTTGTACGTATCCACCAGTCGCAGCCAGTCCGCTGGCTCGAACTTCCGCTGCACGATGATCGTCTGGCCGAGCAGGAGCCCGGCGCTCATGAACGCCAGTGGGCCACTGTGATACAGCGGCCCAGATGTGAGGTAGATGTCGTCCGGCGTATAGCCGATGAAGCCGAGCAGGGCAACGGCCGTGCTCTGGTCGGTCAGCTTGCGGTACGCGCCCTTCGGCTTGCCGGTCGTCCCCGAGGTGTAGATCATCGTTGCGCTGGTTTCCTCGGTCTCCGTGACCGGGGGCTCAGCCGATGCCTGGGCGACGACCTCCTCGCCGAGCATCCCGGCCGGGGCGGCCCCGCCGTGGACGAGCACATGACGCAGGTTGCCCAGCCGCTCGGCCTGGGGGGCCGGGATCAAGTGCGCATACTCGGCGTCCACGTAAGCGGCGCACGCGTCGGAATGAGCCACGATGTAGCGGGCCTCCGCGGCCGTCAGGCGGTAGTTCAAGGGCACCGCGACCGCCCCGAGCTTCCTGGTCGCGTTGATGACCGCCACGACCTGCGGCGAGTTGGGCCCGCACCAGATCACTTTCTCGCCCCTGGCTACGCCGAGCGAGGCGAGCGCGTTAGCCAGCCGGTTCGCCGCCATCTCGAGCTGAGCGTAGGTCCAGGACACGACGCCTGCGCCTGCCTGGTCATCGATCACCGCTGGCTTGCCGGGCTGAGCTGACGCGTAGACCGTCAGGAGATCAGGCATGTCAACTGTGGCCACAACAGTCATCCTCGCTGGTGCCGTCGCAGGCCGCAATGAATCACCTCGGAAGTCCGCAAGCCGGGTGGGCGGTCGCTGCTGGCACGATGCGCTACAAGCTGCCGATACCGTTGGGGGGATGGACGAAAATCGTGCCCGGCGAGTCGCCGACGCGCTGCGTGACCGTGGCATCAATGGCCACATGGCCAAGGTCGGGGTGGGGCAGTACGGCGTGCGCGTGACGCTGCCTGACGGTCGCGAGGCCGAGTGGGATACCGACGGCACCGCCGGGCTGGAAGCACAGGTGATGCGGGACGGCATGCTGGTCGGCTACGTCCCGCAGATCGAAGGCTCCGAGGACTTCGACGAGCAGCAGGTGATCGACGCTATCGCGCGGACGGACTATGACCGGCCGATCGCCCGCCAGCGCGCCGAAGCCCCGCCGCCGGCCCCCGCACTGCCCCGCGAGGGCGGGGTGTTCCGCCGCTTCCTGGACGGCTTCCGGTACCGGTAGCCTTCGCAGCCGGGGCCGCGCATTGACCGTCCAGATGACAGCACGCACGGCTGGAATCGCGGTCGCGACGGTCCCGGCGACCATCGGGAGCAGGTACCGCCATGACCCGGCGACGCGCTTCATGATTCGCGCATCACGGGGCTGCGGCTGAGCCGGTTGACCCGGCGCCCGGATCTCAGCCTGAGGACTGGGCGGCTGGGAATGGATGACAGTACGGAGTCCTGCCCAGCCCGCGCGTGCCGTGCGGCCCTGCCCCGGTTCCCGGCCGGCCTGTTCATTCGGTTAACCGGATGGTGCTGACGGCCAGGCTCAGCGGGTCCGGTCCGCCCTGGCCACCCGGGCCGGGGGGAGTTCTGTCGTCGGCGGGCCGGTCGATCGCGAACAGTCTGAGCTGGGCGTCACTGAGCTGGCGACGGCGAGCCCAGGTGGTCAGGGCCTGCACCATGTCGCCGACGTGATCGGAACAAGCCTCGGCGCTGCGGTGCACCGGCCCGGTGCCGTCCGCCGCATCCAGGTGGGCCTGGAAGCGTGGCGGCCGGCAGCAGGCGCCGTCGGCGTGGCAGGTGTGCACCTGCATCGGATGCGGGTGCGGCGGGCGGGTCATGTCAGATCCTTTTCAGGAGTTGTGGCCGGGAATGCTGGTGGCTACCGGTGCCTGCGGACCGAGGCACCCAGCGCACGGCCGGATCATTCGGACAGCCGCGCCGGTCGCTCAGGAATGCGATCTGTCGCGGTGTTTTCGCCGGTCACGCTCCTAGGCGTGCGGTCTGCCCGGCGGGCATTGCCCCTGCCCGGCCGGGCCGTGCGGCGCGTCGCGGCGACCGCCCGGGGTGACCCAGCCGGGAGGCTGGCCACTCGCTCCTGAGATCTCAGGCCCATGGTGCCCTTCACGGCCCGAATGCTTTCCACTACCTGTCCATTGGCTGACTCCTCACCAGGGAACCGGCTGTAGTTGGGCGACGGCCTCTGGTGCAACAGAGGCCATCGCCATATTTATGAATGACGGCGTAGATCCAGGCGATGAGCTGATCCATGCGGGTCGTGTGGTTCGAACTCTCGAGTAACTTTTTTGACATATAGGCCCTTCTCAGAGTTCTCAACCCACGTCGAGTCCGGCTGCTCTGCTCGTCTGGGCCGTTATGTCGCCGATCAGAGTACCGCGCACGGGGAGTGTCTGGGTCATTCTAGGAGAAGTTCTTAGTGGGTACATATCGGGGTGTCCTATACAATCGCGCGCAGGCGCACGCGTATCTGCACGTGCATGATCTCGTGCAAATGCGCCAAGCAAGTGCACAAACTCTCCGCTGGGCACCCGGCATGAAGCCCGGTTACGCTTCCTTGGTTATGGCTCTGACCAGGAACTACGTCGTTGTGAAATACCGGTTCAGCGGACCGGATTCCTAGATCGCTTAGCAGGTTGTCAAGCAATTTGCCTGGCAACTTCCATGTCGGCGCCGAGACTCAAGCCATCTACTGATGCGTAAGGCGGGAATATACGACATGCCTCGCATGTCCCTTCGCCGGGTTACTAGCTGCAATCGACTGCCGTCGGCCTGTTGACTGTATGTGCATGCACGTCCGGAAGGGCGGCAGGCGGGGGCGAATAGTCGACTTTATCGTCGGGGTATACAGCGAGACCTCGGTCCGGCGCGCTTCTGCCCATGGGCACGGCGGCACAGCGGGGCGGAAAGTGATCCAGTTCGCTGGTGTTTTCGCCGACAAACGCCGACATAGCACGCGTCCGGTGCGGCAGATTCGGGCAAAATGGGCGCTAGACCGCACCTCTCGCGTGCTATGTCAGTGTTTGACGGTGATTCGAGGGCTCGCGCACCCACCCGCGCGCCCAGCCGGAACAGCGGGGCCGGGCGGTTAGTCGGCGGGACTGAAAATTCCTGCACTGCCGCGCCGTGCGGCCCGGATATATGAGCAGGCCGCCTAGCGTTCCTGGACCGGAAGCGGCCTACCAGGGCCAGTTCGTTGCGCCAGCCGTACGCCTGCGACACCGTCCCGGCCGCGCGGAGCTGGACGTTGGCCGGCCACGGCACGCTGACCGAATGGTGGCCGTGTAACGGCGGCGACAACCGCCTGGCCAGGCTGCCCACATCATCGCAACTCACCGGCTCAGCCCGCGGTTCCGGCCAGACTGTCGTACCGCTCACCGAGAATCGTTCCCGAGCTGTTTTCTTGCTGGCGGCGCCGGCCCAGGCTTGGGTAAATCACCGTAACGGTTTGGCGGTAATGTTCCGCCGGGATATTCTCTCTGTCTATCGACAGATTAGCTATTTCCTAACGCCTCGTAATGGCTAATGCTTTCACAATGGAATCTGAATTTCCCTCGATATGAAAGGAAGGCGTCTTGATGGCAGCGGAGACCACCCCCGGTCCCACGGTGCCCCGTCGGCAGCTCGGACGGCACCTGCGCGCGCTGCGCAACCAGGCGAAGCTGACGACCAAGCTGGCTGCCCAGGCGCTGGAGTGGTCCGAGCCTAAGCTGTGGCGGATCGAGACCGGCCAGACCGCGCTGCGCAGTCTGGACGTGGCCGCCATGTGCCGGGTCTACGGCGCCAGCGCCGAGGTCACCGAGGGCCTGGTGTGGCTGGCCCAGGAGACCAAGGGGCGTGGCTGGTGGCACGCTCAGGACGACGTCATCCCGGACTGGCTGAACCTCTACCTCGGCCTGGAGGAAGCCGCCTCGCGGCTGCTCTGGTACGAGTCCGAGCTGATCCCGAACCTGCTTCAGACGGCGGGCTACGCCCGCGCCGTGATCGGGGCGGACCGGCCGGGCATCGAGGATGCGGAGCTCACTCGGCGGGTGCAGGCCCGCCTCGCCCGGCAGGCACTGCTCATCCGGGTCACCGCCCCGCTCGCCGCCGAGGTGCTGCTCAACGAGGCCGTGCTGCGCCGTCCCATCGGCGGCCCGGAGGTGATGGCCGAGCAACTGGATCAGCTAGCCGATGCGGCGCTGCTGCCCAACGTCAGCATCCGGGTCGTGCCGTTCAGCGCCGGACTGCACCGCGGCATGCTGTCCGGTCCGTTCGCGATCCTGCGCTTCCCGGTCAACGGGGACGGGCAGGAAAGCGAGCCGCCGGTCGTCTACGTAACCGACCTCGGCGGAGCGCTCTACCTGGAACGGCCCAGCGAGATCCACCGCTACCAGGACGTCTACGCCGCCATCGCGGCGGTAGCCCTGGACGAGTCGGCCTCGCGCGCGCTGATCCGCCGGGCGGCCGAGGAGAACTCACCCTGAACGGCCGTGCTCCGTGCTGGGCGTACCCCGCGCCCGCCAATTCACTGACCGTGGTTACCCTAGCCATTAGGAGTAACTGACCCGGCACAACTGACCTGAGATCCATCCGATCTCCATAGCGGTTCCACGGCCGCCCGGCACGGTAGTGGGGTGTCCCGGCGACGACGATGGTCGGAACAGGGAAAACCAACGGGGGTCACCATGCTTTCTGCCAGCGCGGTCTTCGATGAGATATTCCGCAACGACGAAGCATTCCAGCTGTTCTGCTCGATCGCAGCCAGCGGCGAGGCGCAGGGCGGCTGGGAGAACGGCCGAATCGCGGCGCTGGTACCGGAGTCGTATCAGGACCTGGCGCCGAAGATCGCGCGGCACGGCGCCGACGAGGACAAGCACGGCCGCATCTTCACCGCGCTGCTGCGCAAGCGCGGCCTCGAGCCGGTGCCTGTGCCCGAAGAGACCAACTACACGATGCTGCTCGAGGACAGCGGGATCGGCCTGGCGCACACCCGGCTCGGGCAGGAACAGCGGCTGACCGAGCGCGACATCATCACCTACCTGGCGCACAGCCGGGTCACCGAGCAGCGGGCCGCAGAGCAGATGCGGCTGCTGCGCCGGCACACCCGGCAGCGCCCAGACCTGGCTCGCGCGATCCGGATGATCTCTGACGATGAGGACAATCATCTCGCGTACTGTCACGAAGAACTGCTGCGGCTGGCCGCCGCCGGGCATGCCGCCACCATCCGGCAGGTCCTGCGCAGCACGGCCCGGGCCGAGATCGCCATCTACCGCGACGTGAGCGCGGCCGTCATGGCGCACCTGGGCCGCATCCTGGGCTGGTCCGGGCCGAAGTCGGCCACGCTGGCCGCGGGCATCCAGGCCGTGTATGGCTACGAACGGCTCGCTGGCTGGCGGCGCATGGTGTCGCTCCGCACGCCGACCCGCCGCAACGCCCTCGGCGGGCCCATGCCCGCCGCCTACCGGGCTACCTAGCGCGGGTGGCGGTCAGTCAGCGCGGCACGGGCTCGAACTAGCTGTTCGACGGCCTGGGGCGGCCGCAGGCTCACCTGGAGCACGCCGTCGCCGGCCCGGCCGGTGCTCAGCCTGCTAGCGGCGCCGGGCCGCGGGCTGCAGCGCGGGGCTGACCCAGCCGTTGTCGGCCGGGTTGAGGGTGACCCCGGGCGGCACGATGTCGTCGATCCGGTCCAGCACCTCGGTGGGCAGGTTGACCTCGGCGGCCGGCAGCTGAGACTCCAGATGCGCCATGGTCCGCGGGCCGATGATGGCCGCGGTCACCGCGGGATGCCACAGCACGAACGCGATGGCCAGCTCGATCAGCGTCAGCCCAGCCTTGTCGGCCAGATCGGCCAGCTGCTCGGTGGCCTCCAGCTTGCGCTGGTTCTCCGGCAGCGACAGATCGAAGCGGTTGGCCAGCCGCTGCCGGGCGGGCGACGTGGGCCCAGCCGCGGCGCTGCCGGTACGGTACCGGCCGGACAGCCAGCCGCCGGCCAGCGGGCTGTACGGAATCACGCCCATGCCGTACCGCGCGCAGGTGGGCAGCACATCGCTCTCGATCGCCCGGGTGAGCACGGAATACGGCGGCTGCTCGCTGGCAAACCGCTCCCGGTCCCGGTCGCTGGCCGTCCACTGCGCCGCCACGATGGCCGAGACCGGCCAGGTCGAGTGGCCGATGTAGCGCACCTTGCCCGCACGGACCAGGTCGGTGAGCGCACCGAGCGTCTCGTCCAGGTCGGTGCCGGGGTCGTAGCGGTGGATCTGGTAAAGGTCGATCCAGTCGGTGCCGAGCCGGCGCAGCGAGTTCTCCACCTCGCGGATGATCCACCGCCGCGAGTTGCCCTGCGCGCTGGCCGGATCTGCACGGTGCTCTCCTTCCGCCGGGCGGCACTCTCCAGCTAACCGCGGCCTGACCGCACGGCGGGAGTGCCTGCTGAACCAGGTACTGACAGAGCCCCACTGCCCACTAGCGGCGCACGTACCGTGGTGGTCATGGACAACCGGACCGAGATCCGCGACTTCAGTGTTGACTATTACACCCGGCTGGAGCGGGGGAACCTCGGCGGTGCCTCGGACGGCGCTGCTGACCGTGCCCACGGCTGACTTGGCGTTCCGGCTGCTGGACGGGAGCGAGGCGGCCACGCACCAGGACGAACTCGGTGCGCTGCACGCCGAGGTGTACGCCGACCCGCCGTACCAGTGCCAGGAGGACGCCGCCGCGTTCGGCGGCCGGTTCCGGGTGCAGCGCCGCCAGCCCGGCTACGTCCTGGCCGAGGCCCGGCACGGTGATTACCTGGTCGGCTACGCGGCCGGGATGCCGCTCCGGCCGGCCACATCCTGGTGGCGGTACCTGACCACCCCGCTGGCCGACGAGATCACCACGGAGCACCCGGGCCGGACGTTCGCGCTGACCGACCTGCTGGTCCGGGCCGCCTGGCGGCAGCAGGGCATCGGCCGGGAACTGCACGACCTGATCCTGGCCAGCCGCGGTGAGGAGCGGGCGACGCTCACCGTGCTGCCCGCGGCCACGCCGGCGCAGCGAGCGTTCCGGTCGTGGGGCTGGCAGAAGGTCGCCCGGACCCGCGAGCCAGGTGCCAGCGCCCCCGTGTCCGACGTGCTCATCACCACACTCCCGGTAGGCCGGTAGCGCGGAGATTGTCCGCGAGCTTTGCTTGACTAGCCGCCCCTGTGAGCAGGCGGCTGTGGTTCGGCGCGGTTCGCAACGGGGATGGGTACTGTCGGCCAAGCCGCCTAGGGGGAGTCATATGGACGGCATCGAGGAGCAAGTCAGCCGTCTCCTGCACGAGGCCGGTGACACCCATCACCAGGTTTTCCGGATCGTGGATGGAGCCGACGACGACTGGGCCAGCTGGTATGCGGACTGGCTGATCAATCTCTCGGAACTGCCCGGCCTGCTGGGGGTCAAGCCCGTCCGCAGCGAGCTGGTCTATCTGCTGGTCGCCCTGGACAAGGACTACACCGCCAAGCCCCAGGACCAGCCCTGGGAGGCCTACTACGCGGCACGGGTAGTCGGCCATTTCAAGCCGTCATGACCGTCCGGGCGGTGGCCGCTAGGCTCAGCACGTGATCACCGGGGTGCACGCGATCGTCTTCTCGCCGGACGCTGAGCGGGTGCGGGCGTTCTTCGCCGACGTGCTGAACCTGCCGTCGGTGAACGCGGGTGGCGGGTGGCTCATCTTCGCGCTGCCGCCTGCCGAGCTGGCCGTGCACCCAGGGCCGGATGTGGCCGGTCACCATGAGCTCTACCTGATGTGCGATGACATCCACGCCACGCTGGCCGAACTGCGGGCGAAAGGTGTCGAGGTGGCCCGCGACGTCGCCGACCAGGGCTGGGGTCTGCTGGCGGCGATCCGGCTGCCGGACGGCGGGGAGTTCCCCATCTATCAGCCCCGGCACCCGTCGCCACTGCCGGGCACCGGCTAACCGGGCGGCGGGCCGACCGGCCGCGCCAGCCGTGTCGGCGCTGGTTTGCTGGAGCCGCTGCGCGAGTTCGTCGCGGGAGTGGATGCCGAGTCGCTGGTAGATGTGCCGGAGGTGGTACTCCACCGTCTTGGGGCTGAGGAACAAGGCAGCCGCGGTTTCCCGGGTGGTCTTGCCCCCGGCCAGCAGCAACGCGATCTGCAGCTCCTGCGGCGTCAGCACGTCGATCGTGCTGGCGTCGCGCGGCTGGCGCGTTTCGCCGGTGGCGGCCAGTTCGGCGCGGGCTCGCTCGGCCCACGGCCGCGCGTCGAGGCCCTCGAACATATCCGCTGCGGCGCGGAGTTGTTCGCGGGCCAGCACGCGGTTCCGGGACCGGCGCAGCCGCTCGCCATAGGCCAGCCGGGTGCGCGCCGCCTCGAACACGTCGGGTGTCAGCTCATGCAGGGTGATCGCGCGCTCGAAATCGTCCGCGAAGCCGGTGTCCGCGGCCAGCATGCCCCGGCAGCGCAGCGCTCGGGCCAGCGGCCAGGGCTGCCCCTTGGCGTCCGCGCTGGCGGTGAACTCGGCCGCGACCCGCTGCGCGTCGGCCGTCCGGCCGAGCTTCAAGTAGCCGTCGACGAGCTCGGCGGCCGGGGACAGATCCGGGTCGGTGATAGTGAGGTCAGCGAGCAGTTGCTGCTGACGCTCGAAGTGCGCCACCGCACGGGCGGCATCGCCGAGACCCAGCTCCAGCTCGCCGAGAGCGGCCGTGGCCCAGATCTGATGCAGTCCCATGCCCAGCCCGTGGCAGAGCAGGAGCGCTTCGGCGACGCCGGTCCGGCACTCCGGCGCCCGGCCGCGGCGCGCCTGCAGCCAGGCCAGGCCAGCCAGGCCGAACGCTAGCTGGGTCTGCTGCCCGCTCTCCCGGGCCAGCGCGATGGCCTCTTGGTAGGTCGCTTCCGCGACCGTCCAGCGGTCGGATGTGGCCTGGTCGCGGGCGATCAGGTTGAGGGCGAACGGGAGCACGCCGACCGCGGCGTGCGCCCGCGCTGTCTGCAGGGCGTGTTCCAGCAGCGAGCGCCCGGTGCTGCTCTCGCGCAGGAACAGCGGCGCGACGGCCAGCCAGGGCAGCAGCCGGAGGTCGTCCCGTACCTCGGCCGAGTTCTCGGCCAGCGTGGTTGCCTCGTGCAGGGCGTCGGCACCGGCGGCCGCGTCACTGCCGAGGATCCGGGCCATCCCGACGGCCATTGCGGCCAGGAAGCGGGCCCGTGCCGATGGGCTGGCCGGCAGGCTGGCCCGGGCTCGCTCGGCGGCCGCCAGCATCTCGGCCGGTTTCCCGGCAAAGAAACAGGCACTGGCCGCTTCGGCCAGCATGGTGACGGCCAGTTCCGGGTCGGCCCGGTCGGCCGCCGCCGTCAAGATCGCGTGGCCGCTCATCACCGGGCCGCGCAGCACGGCGATGTGGCCGGCCAGCCGGTCGATCTCGACCAGGGTTCGGGGCTGGCCGGCCAGCGCGCGGGCTTCGTCGAGCAGCGCGACGGCACGGCCGGTGAAGCCCGCCAACCAGCCTGCCTCGGCCGCCTGCCAGAGCAGCCATCCGCGCCGCTCACCGTCGGCCGCGAGCCGCCCGGCCCGCTCGAACGCCGCCGCGGCGGTCGGGTACGCGCTGCGGCCCTGGCTCCGGGCGGCCGCCTGGGCCAGCGCCGCGGACGCTGCTTCGTCCGGCCCGGTTGTCGCCGCGGCCAGATGCCAGGCGCGACGGTCCACGTCCCGGTCGGGGAGCGCAGCGGCCAGTGCCCGGTGCGCCGCCCGGCGCTGGGCGGGCGGCGCCGCGGCGTAGACCGCGGACCGGGCCAGCGGGTGGCGGAACTCCACCGTGCCCGCGCGCAGCGTGACCAGGCCCGCGCTCTCCGCCGCGGCGAGCGCGGACAGGTCGATGCCGAGCCGGGCCGCGGCCCGGTCCAGCGTGGCCAGATCCCCGATATCGCTGGTCGCGGCCAGCACCAGGGCCTGCCGGGCGGCCTGGTCGAGCAGGCCGGCGCGGCGCAGGAACGCGCGGGAGATCCGGGCCGACACGAGGACCGGGGCGCCCTCGGGGGCCAGCACCAGGTCCGGGGTGTCCGCCGAGAGTTCCAGCAGCGCGAGCGGGTTGCCGGCCGTCGCCTGGTGCAGCCGCCGGGCCGACTCCGCGGTCAGCCCGGGCATGAGCGTGGTCGCCTCGTCGCTGGTCAGCCCGCTGAGCCGGAGCGTGCGCAAGTCGGCGCCGTCGAGCAAGGACGGCTCACCGTCGCGCACCGCGACTAGGACGGCGACCGGGTCGGCCAGCAGCCGCCGGAACGCGAACAGCAGCGCCTGCGCACTCGATCCGTCGAGCCACTGGGCGTCGTCCACCAGCACGGCTACCGGATCCTGCTCGGCGTAGGCGGCGAGCAGGCTGAGCGTCGCGGCACCCACGGCAAACCGGTCCTGGGCCGACCCGGGCCGCAGGGCCAGCGCGCTTTCCAGGGCCGCGGCCTGGGGTGGCGGGATCTGGTCGAGCAGTACGAGGGCCGGGCGGATCAGTTCCAGCAGCGACCCGAACGGGATCTGTGCCTCCGACTCGATACCGCGGGCCCGCAGCAGCAGCATCCCGCCCGCCTGGCTGGCCGCGTAGTCGAGCAGCGCCGTCTTGCCGATTCCTGGCTCCCCAACGAGAGCCAGCGCCGCGCTGGCCCCCGATCGCGCCTGCGCCAGCACCTGGCCGATTTCCCGCCGCTCCCGATCGCGGCCCAGCAGCATGCCGTGATTGTAGGCACTACCTGGTGCGACGCGGCAGCGACAGGCCGCGGACTAGGTGCCCCACCGGAAGCGAGCCGGGCCAGCCCGAACCTAGGCTCACGAAAAATCCGAGCTGAGGAGTGACATCGTGAGCACCACCAAGCAGCTTCCCGAGATCGACGAAGGCAAGCTCATGCAGTTCGTGTTCCGCGCGGTTGAGGAAGTCGGCGCGACGCTGAACACCGCCCTGGTGGTGATGGGCGACAAGCTGGGCCTGTACCGGGCGCTGGCCAACGCGGGACCGCTGACCCCGGGCGAACTGGCCGAGCGCACCGGCACGGCCGAGCGGTACGTCCGGGAGTGGCTGAACGCCCAGGCGGCGGGCGATTTCGTCAGCTACGACCCGGACAGCGGCCGGTACACCCTGCCACCCGAGCAGGCGGTCGCGCTCACCGACCCGGACAGCCCGGCGTACCTGCCCGGTTTCTTCCAGATCGCGCTGGGTTCGGTGGTCGATTCGCCGCGGATCATGGACGCGACCCGCAGCGGGGCCGGATTCGGCTGGCATGAGCATGTGCCCGACGTGCTGGACGGCTGTGAGCGGTTCTTCCGGCCCGGCTACCACGCCAACCTGACCTCGGCCTGGCTGCCCGCGCTGGACGGGGTGGTCGCCAAGCTGGAGCACGGGGCCCGGGTGGCCGATGTCGGCTGCGGCCACGGCTCGTCCACCATCCTGATGGCCCAGGCCTACCCGAACTCGACGTTCATCGGCACCGACTACGACAGCGGCTCGATCGAGACCGCGCGCAGCCGGGCCCGGGAGGCCGGGGTAGGTGGCCGGGTCGAGTTCGACGCCGCGCCGGCCGCGACCTACGCCGGGACCGGTTACGACCTGGTCACCATGTTCGACTGCCTGCACGACATGGGTGACCCGGTAGGCGCGGCGCGCCACGTCCGCGGCGCCCTCAAGCCGGACGGCACCTGGATGATCGTGGAGCCGAATGCCGCCGACCGGGTCGAGGGTAACCTCAATCCGGTGGGGCGGGCCTACTACGCGTTCTCTACGCTGCTGTGCACGCCGGCCTCGCTGTCCCAGGAGGTCGGGCTGGCGCTCGGCGCCCAGGCCGGCGAAGCCAGGATCAGGGACGTGGTCACGGCGGCCGGCTTCACGCGCTTCCGCCGGGCTGCGGAGACACCCTTCAACCTCGTGTACGAGGCGCGCCCGTGAAAACGGCGTGGCCAGTGGCGGCGCCCCCGGGTCAGGCTGACCCGGCGGGCGCCGCCCGGCACGAGCAGACCCGCGCACGCTACCCCGACCAGCAGGGTTACCTGGACCGGGATGGGGTGCGCATCTACTACGAGGCGTACGGGACCGGCGAGCAGGCCGTTCTGCTCCTGCCCACCTGGGAGATCGTCCACTCCCGCGCGTGGAAGGGCCAGATTCCGTATTTGGCCAGGCATGGCCGGGTGGTGACGTTCGACAGGCGGGGGAACGGGCGTTCGGAAAGGCCAAAAGAGGTGCGGGCCTATGACCGGCGCGCGACCGCGGCGGACGCGCTGGCGGTGCTGGACCACCTGGGGGCCGGCCGCGCGGTGGTGGTGGCCTGGTGCGGCGCGGGCGAGGAGCTGATCCTGGCCGCCGAGCATCCCGAGCGGGTCGCGGGGCTGGTGATGATCGCGCCCGACCTGCAGCTGAGCGACGAGCCCGCCGACGCGGCCGGGCCGTTCGACGCGGAGCCGGCCACGCTGGACGGGTGGGCCAAGTGGAACCGGCACTACTGGCTGCGCGACTGGCCCGGGTTCCTCGAATTCTTCTTCGCCCAGGTATTCACCGAGCCGCACTCGACCAAGCAGATCGAGGACGCGATCGGCTGGGGGCTGGAGACCGACCCGGAGACCATGGTCCGTGGCATGGACGCGGAATGGGGCAACGACCCGGACAGCGCGCTCCGGCTGTGCGCCCAGGTGCGCTGCCCCACTCTGGTCATCCAGGGGACCGCGGACGCGGTGGTGGGTCCGGCGCGCGGGGCGGCCGTGGCGGCCGCGATCCCGGGCGCGCAGCTGATCACGTTCGAGGGATCCGGGCACGGGCCGCAGCTGCGTGACCCGGTCCGCACCAACCTGGTCATCCGGGACTTCGCCTTTCCCCCGGCCGCAACGCCACGCTGGCGCCGCGGCCGGGCCCGGCCCAAGCGGGCGCTGTACATCTCCTCGCCCATCGGCCTGGGTCACGCCCAGCGAGACGTGGCCATCGCCGACGAGCTGCGCAAGCTCCAGCCCGGGCTGGAGATCGACTGGCTGGCCCAGCACCCGGTCACCGCCCTGCTGGCCGCGCGCGGCGAGCATGTCCACCCGGCCAGCGCGGACCTGGCCAGTGAGGCGGGGCACATCGAGTCCGAAGCGGCCGAGCATGCCCTGCCTGCGTTCCAGGCCATCCGGCGGATGGACGAGATCCTGCTGGCCAACTTCATGGTCTTCCACGACCTGATCCGCGCCGAGGACTATGACCTGTGGATCGGCGACGAGGCCTGGGAACTCGACTATTACTTGCATGAGAACCCGGAGCAGAAGCGCGCCGCGTACGCCTGGTTCACCGACTTCGTCGGCTGGCTGCCGATGCCCGGCGCCGGCGAGCGCGAGGCGTTCCTGACCGCGGACTACAACGCCGAGATGATCGAGCACATCGCCCGCTTCCCGCGGGTGCGGGACCGCGCCATCTTCGTCGGCGATCCGGACGACATCGTCCCGGCGGCGTTCGGCCCCGGCCTGCCGCTGATCCGCGACTGGACCGAGCAGCACTACGACTTCGCCGGCTACATCACCGGCTTCGGCCCGGGTCAGCTGGCCGACCGCCGGGCCCTCGGCTACCAGGACGACGAGCGGGTGTGCATCGTGACCGTCGGCGGCTCCGGGGTCGGCGGCGATCTGCTGCGCCGGGTGATCGCCGCCTTCCCGGAAGCGCGGGACCGGGTGCCGGGTCTGCGGATGATCGTGGTGGCCGGGCCCCGGATCGATCCCGCCAGCCTGCCTGCCCATGACGGGCTGGAGATCCGGCCCTACGTGCCTGAGCTGTACCGGCACCTGGCCGTGTGTGACCTCGCCGTGGTCCAGGGCGGGCTGACCACCGCGATGGAGCTGACCGCCAGCCGGCGGCCGTTCCTGTACTTCCCGCTGCGCCACCACTTCGAGCAGAATCTGCACGTCCGGCACCGGCTGGAGCGCTACCGCGCCGGACGGCAGATGGACTACGACAGCGCCGACCCGGCCGGCCTCGCGGCCGCCATCGCCGCCGAGATCGGCCGGGACGTCGACTATCGGCCCGTCGGCACCGATGGCGCCGCCCGCGCGGCGGCCATGCTGACCGAACTGCTGTAGCCGGGGTTCCTCGTCATCGCAGGGGAAATGTCCGCTCCGTCCCGCCCGGCACCGTCGCGTGCAACCCGGCCAGCGAGATGGACCCGGTCGTTCCGGCCGGGGCCCGGACCGTGAGCGGGTCAGTGCAGCTGGCCAGCGGCCTTGAGGTCGTCGAAGAGCAGCTGGTCGACGGGCGGTACCCGGGGACGGTCTTCGTAGCCGAACCAGCCGAACTCGGCGATCTCACTGCTGGCCGCTAGTGTCCCGGAGTAGTCGGCGGTATAGCAGCTCATCCGCACCAGCACCCGCTCGGCCTGGCCGTCACGCTGAGCTGCCTGATACGCGCCGGCCTGCCGCACCGTCCCGGGCAGCAGCGTGACCGTCAGCTCTTCGGCGATCTCGCGCAGCAGCACCTGCAGGTCGCTTTCGGTGCCCTCACGCTTCCCGCCGGGGATGTAGAAGACATCCTTCCCGCGCGGCCGGGCGCACAGGATCCGGCCGTTCTCCACCCGCACCCAGGCCACCGTGTCGATCAGGACCGGCACAATCCCCGCCCCATTCCGCGGACATGGTCACGGGTGACCTTACCGGGATAGTGCTTCGCGCTGCCTGCCGGGCTTGCGCGATCATCGGGCATGGCCAAGATCGCGGTGCGGGTTACGGTGGCGGAGTGGGGACCGGCGGCGAGGTGCCGATCGCCAGGACCACTCTCCGAGGTCGATACGGTAAGGAGTCCCGATGGCTGTCCAGCTCAACCACACCATCGTGCGAGTCCGTGACAAGCATGAATCGGCGAGATTCTTGGCCGAGATACTCGGTCTGGACGACCCGAAGCCGTTCGGGCCGTTTATGACCGTGCAGACAGGCAACGACGTCTCCCTGGACTTCGCCGATGACCACGGCCCTGTTCATCCACAGCACTACGCGTTCCTGGGATCCGAATCCGACTTCGACAAGATCTTCAGCCGGATCCGTGAGCGTAACCTGCCGTACTGGGCCGATCCGGGCAAGCGGCGGCCAGGTGAGATCAACACCAACGACGGTGGCCGGGGCGTGTACTGGGAAGACCCAAGCAGCCACATGCTGGAAATCATCACCCGTCCCTACGGCAGCGGCAGCTGACCCCGTCGTGGCCGCATGACAAGATCATCGGCCAGCTGGAGCATTTGCTTAACTTTCAGCAAATATCGGACCGTCAGCCTGCCGACGCTCAATCTGTACTGGCAGGCTGAGGCACAGCAGCTCTGACCCGGGCCCGGGCTTACCGGCCGCTGGGCGGCTCGACGGGCGGCGGAAAGGCGCGAGTCCCATTCGCGGCTGACGGCTGGGTGAGGTCGGCCAGTCGGGCAGCGCCGGGCTGGCCTGCTCCCAGTCCACGAACGTCGCCTCATCGCAGAAATGGTCCAGCCGCTGGCTGATGCTCAGGTGCGGCTCACTGTTCACGAAGGCCAGCATGGGCTGGCGTTCTTGCCAGGCACTGACGCTCCACCAGGCATTGTTCGCGTCGGCCAGCGCGTCCGCGCCCAGGTTGCCGGCCGACTTCTGGGCCTGCTCTATCGCGGCGACCGCGGCGGTGAAGAATTCATCCAGGAGTGCGGGGTCCTTCAACCGGAGCCGGGTCACCACGATTACTGGCATCAAGATCCCCTCTGCTGAACGCCGGCCCCCGCCCAGTGCGCTCACCCCCGGCGCTGACCTGGGTTGTCGGCCCAGGATACTGGCCGGGAGGCCGACGAAGGGAGCCGTGGCATGGACCAGAAAGGACTCTTCCGTGCGGTAGCGGAGCGGACCGGCCTGTCACGTGAGGAATCGGCGGATATCACCCGGGCGGTACTGGAGGGCCTCGGCGATCAGCTGAGCGACGGCGAGGCAAAGCGGCTCGCCGCGGATCTCCCCGACCTGGCCGGGCAGGTGCAGGTGCGGCGGCGGCGCCGGACAGAGGCGCACCCGGTCCGGCTCGTCGAGTTCATCAGGCAGCTGAGCCAGCGCACCGGCGTGACCGAGGACGACGCCCGGGCGGGTGCCGCCGCCGTGCTCGCCGTGCTGCGCGAGGCGCTCGGCGAGGATGGGTACCGCCATCTCACCGGGCAGCTGCCCACCGCGTATGCCGAGCTGGTCCAGCCGGCCGGCTGATCGCGACAAGCTCCAGGTCAGCACGGCTGGGTAGCGCCCGTAGGCTGGTCCGGTGGCGGCGGGTGCGGGTTACCGGGAGCTGGGTGAGGCGGCCTGGGCCTTGGTGGCCCGCCAGGTCCAGGACGACGCGGGACCCTGGCTGCCGGAGGAAGTGCCGGAAGATGGCCCGCCTGCCGGGCCCGGCCCGGACCGTGACTCGCTGTACGGCGGGATCGGCGGGCTGGCCCCGGTGCTGGCCGAGATCCGTCAGTACCGCGTGCTGACCGATAGCGAGGAATCGCTGGCGGCCGGGATCGTGGCGCGGTTGCTGGCCATGGTGCCGACCCGGACCGAGCCGTCGCTGTATGTCGGGCTGGCCGGGGACGCGACCGCGCTGAAGCTGCTCGCCCCCGGCCGTGAGCAGGGCGCGCTGGCCCGGCTCGCGGAGCTGACCACGGCACAGGCTGGCCCACCACGCTGGAGATCGAGCCCGCGTCGGTGGCCCCGGTGACGGACCTGATCCAGGGCAGTGCAGGCATCGTGCTGGCCGCCGTCTGGGCCGGCGGCGCGGCCGCCCACGGCATCACCGCGGCCGGAGGCCAGGCTCTGCTGCAAGCGGCCGACCAGGCCGAGGATGGCCTCGACTGGGCGATGCTGCCCGGGTGGCCGTCCCGGGCGCCGAACTACTCGCACGGCACCGCGGGGGTGGCCACCGCGCTGGCCATCGCCGGGGCCGCGCTGGGCCGACCGGACTTCGTCGCGGCCGGCCGGCGCGGTGCGGAGCACCTGCTGGCCGTGGGCTCGATGGACGAGAACGGGTTCATCATCCCGCACACCCTGCCGTACTCCACCCGGGATGTGGATCCGGTGACCTACAACTGGTGCCATGGGCCAGCCGGGACCTCCCAGCTGTTCGCGGCCCTAGCGGCCGCCGGGGTGGACGACGTGGCTGGACGGCCGGTGACCTGGCTGCGGCAGCGCTGCCTGGACGCGGTCCTCGCGTCCGGCGTGCCACGGCGGCTCCGGCCTGGTTTCTGGGACAACGACGGCCGCTGCTGCGGCACCGCAGGGGTGGGGGACATACTGCTGGACGCCGCCCAGGACGGCGCCGACGAGGTGCTGGCCGGCCGGCTGCTGCAGGCGGCCGCCGCGATGGCCGACGCCCTCGCCGAGCGTGCCCTCCGTGACCGGGCCGGGGCGTACTGGCGGTTCACCGAACATCGCCGGGACCCGCCGCTGCTCCCGCCGGGCACCTCCTGGATGCAGGGCGCCGCCGGGATCGCTGCCTTCCTGCTCCGGATGGCCCGGGTCGCCGAACACGGCCGCAGCGCCCCGGTCGTCGACCGGCCGGACCAGTGGTGGGCCGTGCCAGCCCAGCTCCGCACGGTGCACACCGGCGCCATGCCTCACCGGTGAGCCTGGGTCGGTAGCGCGCGGCTGCCGGATGCGCCTGGGGGAGTGGCGCGCAGGCCGCGGGCCAGCCCAGCGGCACCGGTAGGCACGATCGACACCAGGAAGATCAAGTAGATGATGCCCGCCGCGCTGCCCCAGTGGAACCGATGCGGGTACCGCGCCACCGCGATGGCTTGCAGCACGGCGAGCAGGAGGTAGCCCACCATGGCGGGCCGGAGCCGCCGCGCGTCTCGTTCCAGCAGCGCGTGCGCGGCCGCCACGCCGAGGCTGATCAGCCACGCTCCGGTTGCCTGGGCGAGCAGCGGCGTGAGCTGCCACGGCCACAGCGGGGCGGTCGGCCCCGGCGCGGCGAACAGGGCCACGCCGAACCCGAGCAGGATGATCGCCTGCACGGCCAGCGCAGCGTAGACCCATCCCGGCAGCAGGACCGAGCGGGGCGGGTCCGACCCCGGGGTGCGCGCCTGGCGTACCAGCACCACCAGCATCAGCAGCGGGACCAGGACGTAGATCGCGATCCAGGCCCAGGTGACCACCCGGGTACCGGCCGGGACTGACCCGCCGAGATGGAACTTGTCCAGGTGCAGCAGCGTGGCGACCAGCGTGAGCACGGTGAACACGAAGACGGTGGGTACGGCGATGCGCGCGTTCGCCCAGATCCGCTGCTTAGCGGCCAGCGCTTCGATGGCGAAGCTGGCCCAGTAGCCAGCGCCTAGGAACGCGGCGGCCAGCGGGTTGACGATCGTCCAGGCGAAGTAGGTGTTCGTCCGCTCGGTGAACACGAACAGCTGAAACCCGGCCAGCAGGACCAGCACGGCCGCGGTGTACAGCAGCCAGCGCACGCCGGGCACAAGCGGCTTGATCACGGTGTTGCCGTCCACCGGTCACCGCCGCGCAGCGGCCTGGGCCACGGCCAGGGCTTCCAGGCAGCGGTGCACCAATGGGATGGTGACCGCGCCCTCGCCGACGGCGGACGCGACCCGTTTGACCGATCCGTGCCGCACGTCACCCGCGGCGAATACCCCGGGCAGGCTGGTCTCTAGCGGCAGCGGCGGCCGGTCCAGGCGCCAGCCGCGGGTGGCGTCGCCCGGCAGGTCCGGCCCGGTCAGCACGAAGCCCCACTGGTCGCGGGCCACGCCGTCGCCGAGCCACTCCGCCCGTGGCTGCGAGCCGATCAGGACGAACAGCGCGTCGGCCGCCACCTCGCGGCGCGTCCCGGATGCCCGGTCCTCCAGCACCAGCGATTCGAGATGGCCGGCGCCGGTGCCGTCGACCACCTGTACCCGGTACATGACGTTCACGTTCGGCGCGGCGTCGATCTCCCGGATGAGGTAATCGGACATGCTCTGCGCCAGTGAGGCACTGCGCACCAGGACGGTCACCTGCGCGGCCCACTTGGCCAGGTGCATGGCCGCCTGCCCGGCGGAGTTGCCGCCGCCGATTACGAAGACACTGCGCCCGGTCATGGCCGGCGCCTCGCTGACCCCCGCGCCGTAGAACACGCCTTTGCCCTGCAGGTCCTCCAGGCTGGGCATGCTGAGCCGCCGGTAGCTGGCGCCGGTCGCGATGACCAGGGTGCGGGTGGCCAGCGAACTGCCGTCGGACAGCGCCATCCGGTAGTGGCCGTCTTCGGCCGACAGGCTCACGGCCTGCCGCATGAACACGAACGTGGTGCCGAACAGCCACGCCTGCTGCCAGGCCTCCCAGGCCAGCTTGGACCCGCTGACCCCCTGGGAGAAACCGGGGAAGTTGCGGATCATCGAGCTGGTTCCGGCCTGGCCTCCGATGGCTTCGCCTTCCACCACGACGGTGCGCAGGCCTTCCGATGACGCGTAGACGGCGGCGGCCAGTCCGGCCGGGCCGGCGCCGACCACGGCCACATCGAATACGTCCTCGGCCGGGATCGGTGTCATCAGGCCGAACGCGTCGGCGATCTCCAAGTTGGTGGGATTGACCAGGGTGGACCGATCCGCCCCGAAGCGGAGCACGACGACCGGCAGGTCCGGTGACACCAGCCCGAGTTCCCGGATCATCCGCTGACCCTGCTGGGTGGCGGTGTCATAGAAGCCGATCGGGATCCCGTTCCGGGAAAACGTGTCCCGAAGCTCCTGGGACCGTGCCGACCAGCGCTCGCCGATCACCCATATCGCCTCGAAGCCGCTGCCGCGCCGGCTGGCCCACTCGCTGAGAAACCCGGTGATCGCGTGGTGGAAGTCCTCATCCGGGGTCTGCACCGGGCGCATCACCCAGTGGTCGATCTGGCCCAGGGCGACCGCGTCGAACAGCGGGCGCGCGGCGTCAAACTCGCCCCAGCGGACCGCGGCCACCCGTGATGCCGTCGGGTCCACCGCGCGGATCGCCGCCAGCACCTCGATGCCGTCCGGGTCCTCGGCACCGACACCCCCGATTACCAGAGCGACCGGGATGCCGGCCGCTAGCAGGTCCCGGATCTGGGTCTCCAGCGCGGCAGGCTCGCCGCACAGCACGACCTGGTAGTCGGCGCTATACCGCTTGGTCAGTTCCTGGCCGAGTGCCTGCAGCGCTCCCGCTTCGCTGCTGACCAGGACGATCGCCGCCGGAAGCCGATCTTCAGCCATCTCCGCCCCCCTGGCTGTCATGGCGTTGCGCGCTTCACCTCCGCAAAGCACGCCAAGTGGAGCCTAACCTGGCCGGGTGCAGATTGTGTGCAGACGGTATGGGCCCGCAGGCTGGTGCTGGCGGCGCCGCCCGCCAGCACCAGCCCCGCCCAGGTCAGCTGCGCAGCGCACCTTCCGGCACGGCGATGTTGACCAGCCAGCTGACGCCGTACTTGTCGCTGCACATGCCGAACGTGTCGCCCCACGGCGCCGGGCCGAGCGGCATGCCGACGGTGCCGCCGGCCGAGAGCTTCTCCCAGTAACCACGCAGCTCAGCCTCGTCCGCGCCGCTGAGTGAGATGGAAATAGTGCTGCCCGGCGTGTAGTCCATCTGGTTCGGCGTATCCGACGCCATCAGCACCAGGCCGCCTTCGGTGCTGAGCATCGAGTGCATGATCTTGTCCTGCTCGGCCGGGTCATCGCTGGCCTCGAACTCCCCGAACGTGCTGATGGTCAGCTCGCCGCCGAACACGGACTGGTAGAACTCCATCGCCTCCCTGGCGTTGTCGCGGAAACTGAGATACGGGTTGAGCTGGGTACTCATGTCTCGCCCTTCCTCAATCGATGTGACATCGAGTAGAAGGCAACGGAGTGCAGTAGAGACAGAGGCTCTGTGCAGCCCAGGTGGAGGGCCGGGGGCGCGGGCGCTACCCCCGGCGAGGCGATCAGCCTCGACCGCAATGCGCCAAGTGCTTGCGGCCCCTCCGGGTGGGGCGGCTGGAGGGGAGCCGCCCCAGGTACGGAATATGTGCTGGTCGTTGCCGACCGGGCAACAACCCCCTGACCTGGACACGGAGCCGAGCCCGGAACGGTTCAGCGCAGTTGGCGGCTCACGGCTGCTGGCCGGCCAGCCGCTGGATGACCCGGATGAGCGCCGAGTGGTCCAGGCCGCCATCGCCATGCGCGTAGGCCGCGCCGGTCAGTTGGGCCAGCAGCGCGCCGAGCAGCGTGACGACCCCGGCCTCGCGGGCTGCCGCGGTGAAGATGGCCAGGTCCTTGTCGTGCAGTTCGATGCGGAATCCGGGGGTGAAGTCGCCGGCCAGCATCGGGCCGGCCTTCCGGGTGAGCACCGTGCTGCCGGCCAGGCCGCCCTGCAGCACGTCGACCGCGGCCGGCACATCCACCCCCTGGGCCTGGAGGAACACGAGTGCCTCGGCCACCAGCGCGATGTTGCCCGCCACGATGAGCTGGTTGGCCGCCTTGACCGTCTGCCCTGCGTCGGCCGGGCCGACGTGCTGGATCGTGCTGCCCAGCGCGTCGAGCACCGGCCGGGCGGCCGCGACGTCATCGGCCGCGCCGCCGACCATGATGGACAGCGTCCCGTCGATCGCGCCCCGCTCACCGCCGCTGACCGGTGCGTCCAGACAGCGCAGCCCCTGTTCCGCGCCAGCCGCCGCCACCTGGCGGGCCACGTCGGGCCGGATCGAGCTCATGTCGATGAACAGCGCACCCGGCCGCGCGTTAGCCACCACTCCAGCCGGCCCGAGCGCCACGGCCGACACGTCGGGGGAGTCCGGCAGCATGGTGATCACCGCGTCCGCGTCCCGCACCGCGGCGGCCACGCTGTCGGCCCACCGGCCACCTTCGGCGACCAGCCCGTCGGCCGATTCCCGGCGGCGGGAGTAGCCCGCCACGTCGAAGCCGGCCGCGACCAGGTTGGCCGCCATCGGCCGGCCCATGATGCCCAGGCCGATGAACGCCACCGTGCGCACGCTCTCCACCGACAGGTACTCCCTTCCCTCAGTGCTCAGCTCTGCCGCGCCGACCATGACACGGCCCGCCGCCCAGCCCCAGCCGGCCCAGCCCGGCCGCCGTGCTGTCCAGCGGCGCGTACTCCAGCCCGATCCAGCCTTGGTAGCCCAGCCCGCGCAGCGCCGCCACCCACCCGTCCGGGTCGGCCGTGCCGGTCCCGGGTTCGTGCCGCCCGGGCACGTCAGCCACCTGCACGTGGCCGATACGGCCCGACACCCGGTCCAGCATGGCCGGGATGTCCTCGCCGTTGACCCGCAGGTGGTACAGGTCGGCCAGCAGCCGGGCCGCGTCCGCGCAGTCGGCCGGCAGGCGGTTGAGCACGCCCAGCACGTCGGCCGCCGTGCGCAGCGGGTAGTGCGGCAGCGCGCTGAGCGGCTCGACCAGGATCACGGCGCCGACCCGCCGCGCCGCCTGGGCGGCCACGGTCAGATTCGACAGCGCCAGCTCGTCCTGCCCGGCCGCGCCGCCCGCCGCCCCCTCGACCCGGCTGCCGTATAGCAGGTTGAACCGTCGGCAGTCCAGCCGGGCACCGAGCCCGAGCAGCACGTCCAGGTTGTCCAGGAACTCCTGCTGGCGGCCGGGCCAGGACAGGATGCCCCGGTCACCCGCGGGCATGTCTCCGGCGAACCCGTTCAGCGCGATGAGCTGGACGCCCGCATCCCGTACCGCGCGCTCGAACGCGGTCACCTCGGCATCGGCCGGGACGGCCGAGCCGAACGGCCACCAGGCCTCTACCGCGGTGAACCCAGCCGCCCGGGCCGCGGTCGGCCGGGCCAGCAGCGGCAGCTCGGTGAACAGCATGGAGATGTTCGCGTCCAGCGGACCCCAATCCGGCGGGCCCCCCTGTGCCGGTGGCATGGCCGTCCCCTCCCTGGAATCGAGCGCGCGGAACACGAGCGTGTGGTTGCCACGCTAGGAGGCAAGCCGGGCCTTCAACAATGCCGAACGAGTAACCAGACTCTTCGCTAGAACCGCACAATCCGCGCGCAGCGGATGACGGCTCCGCTGACCCCCGCCGTCCGCCCTGCCGCGTATACAGCGGACGTCAGTCGCTCGCCGAGCCGGTTCGCAGCGAGACCTCATGGCTAGTCACGAGATCCGCATCGACCGCAGCAAGACCCTGTTGCAGGAGCCGTCCACCGGGCACAACCGATGGCACCCGGACATCCCGCCGGTGGTGCGCTGCGAGCCGGGAGACGAGGTCGTGCTGGAGGTCCGGGACGCGCTCGACGGGCAGGCCGGCCCCGGGAGTTGGCCACCGGCGGCCACCTTTCTCACGCTGAACGGCGAATTGCCGCAGATAACCGTAGCGGATCGGCCGGCGGGTTAAGGGTGAGCCGCAGGGTGTGACCGTGTGTCGCGAACGGGCCCGCGTTTTCGGGGATGCCGGTCACGACGTCGAAGATGATGACGCTGCCGTCGTTGTGCTCGCGCACGCTGGCCGCAGGCTCGGCCACCGCCGCGATCAGCGCCCAGGTGTGCAGGCGGATGTCGCGGCGGCTGTCGCCGGTGCGGTATTCGGCCGTGACGTGCAGCACCCCGTCGCCGGCTGGCTGGCAGCCGAGCACCCGGAGCCCAGGCACGTCAGCGTCCTGCAGGTGCGGGATCAGGTGGATCTCCGGGTTTTCGGCGACCCAGCCTGGCCGGCGCGCCAGGGCGGCCAGTTCGTCGATGGCCGGGGCGAAGCTGCTGGCGTCGGCCACCCCGGTGTACTGGTCGTCGGTGTCCCAGCGTTTGCTGGAGTCAGCCGTATCTGCCATGGTCAAACTCCCTGCTGGCTAGCACTGAGGAGGCTCGTCGTGACGACCCTGCCGTCGGCTGGGCCGCTGGCCGGGCGCTGGGTCCGGCTGGATCTGCTCGGCGAACCGGACCTGGACGAGATGTACCCGATTCTGGCCGACCCGGCCGTGTACGGGCACGGCTACGTGATGCACCACCGGCCAGGCTCGGTGGCCGACGCCCGTGACCTGGTCCGGTCGGTGTTCCTGGCCCAGCAGGGCGCGGCCGATGGCCGGGGTGGCGGCCGCACCGCCTACGCGATCCGGCTCAGCCAGGACGGCGACCTCGGCCCGGCCGGGACGCTGGTCGGCACGACCGCGCTGTCCGAGGCTGACCTGCACAACGAGAGCATCCACATCGGCTCGACGCTGTACGGCTCCCGCTGGTGGGGCACGCAGGTCAACCCGGAAGCCAAGTTGCTGCTGATGGCGCACTGCTTCGAGGACTGCGGGTATGGCCGGGTCAAGATCCAGACCGACACGCGGAACGCCCGCTCCCAGGCAGCCATCGAAAAGCTCGGCGCGCAGCGCGAGGGGATCATGCGACGGCACGTGAAACGCGAGGACGGCACGTTCCGCGATTCGGTCATCTACAGCGTGCTGATCGGCGAATGGCTCGGCGTCAAGGCCCGGCTGACCGCCCGGCTCGCGCGCTGACTTCTACTCCGTGGTCAATAGGCGGACGCCGCGGGGACGTAGTCCGTTCATGAGGAGGGCAAGCAGCCGGTCAGCTTGAGCTGAGCTGTCCCGGGTGCCCTGGGCGGCCCAGGCGATAGCGCCGACCATCTTCAGCACGTCCGCTTCGTCCGCATCGGCGGCGACCACGCCCGATTGCCGGGCCCGCGCCAGCAACGCCGCCCCCACCTCGAACAGCTCGGCATGCCAGGTCGATACCAGGCCATTCTCGTGGTCCAGCGCCGAATTCAGCACCGCGGCCGACAGACCTCGATAGGTCAGGGCGTGCATGAGCGCAGCGCGCAGCCAGGTGAACAAGGCGTCGAATTCGTCCTCGGCCGTCAGCAGCCCGCGACCAAGGCCGACCAACTCGGCTATCTGCCCGGCGAGCACCGCCTCTATGAGATCCAGCCGGGTGGGGAAATGCCGGTACAGCGTCCCGCTGGCCACCCCGGCCCGCCGGGCGATCTCGTCCAAGGAGGCGTCCACGCCGGACTCGGCGAACGTAATTCGCGCCTGCTCAACCAACTGCCCGTAGTTACGCCGGGCGTCGGCACGCCTCGGACTCCCGGCATGCGACCGCGAAACGTGACCTGCCAGTGCAATCACCGCACCCTTGCTAACCGGGGACACAGTCCGCTACCGTGTCGATCTAACCGGACTGTGCCTCACTTTACTGGCATGACTCACCCAGAGCATGGAAGGCCGCCCCAATGGCGCTTGAGCAAGAAGCTGATGCGCGTGCGGTTCTGGAGCGCCTCCGCCAAGCCGCTATCAGCCAGTCCGCCGATGAGATGAGCCGTGTGTACGCAGTCGACGCGGTCCATGAGTTCCCGTTCACCCGCCCAGGTGTGCCGTCCCGGCTTGACGGCCGGGACGAAATCGTGAACTGGATAGCCGCAGGGTGGAAGGCCAACCCGCTGAAGTATGAGCGTTACCGTACTCTGGCCATCCACGACACCAGCGATCCGGAAACGATCATCGTCGAGCAGGAAGCCCTCGGGACCAGCGCATCCACCGGCGAGTTCGCGCTTCCCAACATCGTTGTGCTCACCGTGCGCAACGGGCAGATCGCCCGGCTGCGCGACTACGTCAACATCCTGGCCGCCGCGGCCGCCCTGGGACGCGATATGTAAAACGCGTCACCGCAGCACATCACCATCGCCGCATTGGCTCAATCGCCGCGAATGAGGGCGGCGGGGGCTGGCCGAGCGCGGCGGCGAGACGGGCCAGGGTGCGGGTGGCGCAAATCGTCCTACAGCAGCGCGAACGGCGGTGTCTGTGTCGAGGTGGCGGGCAACCTGCCGGGCGTGGTGGCCGTGCGCGACAGCAAGAACCCGGACCGGCCCGCGTTGGTGTTCACCCCGGCTGACTGGCTCTCCTTCACCGCTGGCATCAAGTCCGGCCGGTTCGACCTGCGCTGACCGCAGCCCCCCGATCCCATTCCGTCGCGAAGATGGGGCGGTTGCCCCATGCGCGGCTGACCGTTACCTGGCCATGCTCGGAGGCAGCCGGCGGGCCCGCCGCCTGGCCGAGCTAGCGGATGAGGGGAACGGTATGGCCGGCAAAGCCGTGATCAGCCTGAGCACCGGGCTGGAGGACGCGGAGAAGGTGACGGTGGCGTTCCTGGTCGCCGTGGGAGCGGCCGAACAGGGGCGGCAGACGCTGATGTTCTGCACCAAGGAGGCGGTGCGCCTGGCGCTGGACGGCGTCGCGTACGGCACCGCCTGCGTGGGCTGCCCACCCCTGGCCGACCTGGCGAAACGCTACGAAGCCGCGGGTGGCCGATACCTGGTCTGCCCGATCTGCTTCACCGCCAAGCAACTGGACGACGCGGCCCTGGTGGCCAACGCCTCGCTGGGCGGCACGGTGCCGCTGTGGGAATGGATCGGCGATGAGCCAGCCACTACGTTCAGCTACTAAGGACGCCGCAGCCACGACGGCGGCCAGCGTGGGGGAGCGGTTCGCCCGGGCGCTGGCCGCCAAAGACCGCGCCGCGCTGATCGCACTGCTGGCCGACCCGGTCGATTTTCAGGCGCTGACGCCACGCCGGCACTGGCAGGCGGCCACGCCCGGTGCGGTGGTGGATGACGTGATACTCGGCACCTGGTTCGACGAGGCCGACGACATCGAGGCGGTACTGGCGTTGAGTAATAGTCGGCTGCCGGGGCGGGAACGGGTCAGTTATCTGCTGCGGGTGCGCAACGCGGCCGGTGCCCATCTGGTCGAGCAGCAGGTGTACTACAACGCCGAGGGCGGGCGGATCAGCTGGCTGCGGGTCCTGTGCTCGGGCTATCAGCCGGTGCCGGGCTAGCCTCAGGCGGGCCGATCAGGCCATGGCGGGCGGCGTACAGGCTGGCCCGGGCCCGGTTCGCGGTGCCCGTCTTGGCGTAGATGTGCTCGACGTGGTGGCTGGCCGTCCTGGCCGAGATGACCAGCCGGCCGGCGATCTCGCGGTTGGACAGGCCCTGGGCCAGCAGCCGGAGCACCTCGATCTCGCGGCTGGTCAGCCCGTCCGGCCTGGCCGGCCGGCGGGCGACCCGGTGCCCGGCCGCGCCGAGCACGGCGGCCGCTGCCTCGGCGTCGAGGCGGCCCGCGCTGACCTCGTCCCGCAGCGCAGCGGCGGCCGCATCGGCCGGGTAGGCCGGGCGGTGCGGCCGCGGTTCGGTCCGCGACTGGTAGAAGTCGGCCGCGGCCAGCAGCCGGCCGGCCGGGCTCACCGCGGCGCCGGACAGCCCGCGCGGATAGCCAGAGCCATCCATCCGCTCGTGGTGCTGGACCGCGATGGCGGCCAGTGGGGCCAGCGCGGCCGAGCAGGCGAGCATGCGTTCGGTGTAGTACGGGTGCAGCCGGACCCGCTCGGTCTCGGCGTGGCTGAGCGGGCCTGGCTTGTCCCAGATGGTGTTGGGCACGCCGAGCCGTCCGAGGTCGTGCACCAGGCCGGCCAGCCGGATCTGCCGGGCGGCCGGATCGCTCAGCCCGAACGCGAGCGCGGCCTGCCCGGCCAGATCGGCCACCTGGCGGGAGTGCCCGATGGTGTACGGCGACTTCACGTCGGTGAAGTCGGCGATGGCGGCCAGCGCGGCCTCGACCTGCTGGTCGTTCAGCGCCGCACCGCGGGCCGGTTCGGCGGTCAGCACCGCGTCCCAGGTGCTGGTGTCATCCAGGTCCGCGCACAGTCCGGGTGCCTCGGCCAGGAACAGGTCCACGATCGCCGGGTCGAATTGAGTGCCGCGCCGCTGCCGGGCCACGTCCGCCGCCGCATCCACGCCGCCCGCGCGGTGGAACACCTCGACCACGTCGGCCAGCGCGACCAGCCGCGCGGCGAGGTGGATTTCCTCGCCCCGGACGCCCTTCGGCACGCCCTTGCCGTCCCAGCGCTCGAACGTCTGCTCCACGCTGTCCCGGACCCGCTGGGCCAGGCCGAGCTGGGCGGCCAGGTCGTCGGCGGCCAGCCAGTGGTTGTCCAGCATGGCCTCGGCTGCCTTGCGGCCCTCGCCGAGGAACGTTAGCCCGAGCCGGGTCCGCTCCGCGACGGGCCGGCCGGCGCCGAGATGGCGGAGCATGAACAGCGGCCTAGACGTCATGGTGGCGAAGTCGGTCCGGCGGAAGTCAGTCTTCAGCGCCGTGTCGTCGCCGAACCACTTGGCCTGCTCGTACGCGTCGACGTGGCAGCCGACCCAGGCGACCAGCGCGGTGTAGTAGACGACCTCCCGGTCGTCCTCGGCCAGGCCGAGCCGCCCCGCCAGCCGGAGCGCGATCAGGCACTGCCGCAGCACATGCTCCATCGGCTGGCCCATGCCCAGGTCGGTGGCCAGCGACAGGACGGCCAGCAACTCGGCCAGGGTCACTCGCGCACGAACCGGTGCTGCCATGCCACGACTATAAGATCATCGTGCCTGGTTACGCGGTTACGGCCCGCTGGGCCTCCTCGGCCACCAGATCCGCGTTGATGGCCGCTCCCGCCAGCGCGCCGGCCGCGGCGGCCCCGCCGACCTGGGCGGCCAGGTCGGTCACGTTGCCCGCCACCCATACCCCGGGAACCGCGGTCAGCCCGGTCGGGTCGGCTTCGATGTACTCGCCCACGCCCAGCGGGTGGGCGGTCGGCTTCAGGCCGAGGGTGGCCAGGACGCCGGCCCGACCCGTCATCCGCGGGGCCACGGCGAGCACCTGACGGGCCAGCACCGTGCCATCGGCCAGCTCGACCCCGGTCAGCCGGTCGCCGGTGATCTGCACTGACACCACCTCGCCGGGCAGCACGCGGATGCCGCGGGCGGCCAACTGCTGCGCGTCCTGGCCGGAGGGCGGCGGCAGGGTGTGGCTGAGCAGCACCACGTCGGCGCTCAGCTGGCGGAACAGCAGTGCCTGATGCACCGCCGTCGGCCCGCTGGCCAGCACGCCGATGGCCTGGTCGCGGACCTCCCAGCCGTGGCAGTACGGGCAGTGCACCACGTCCCGGCCCCACCGTTCGCGCAGCCCGGCGATCTCCGGCAGTTCATCGGCCAGCCCGGTGGCCACCAGCAGCCGGCGGGCATGCACCGAGCAGCCGTCGGCCAGCGTCACAGTGAACCCGTCTGTTGCCTGGTGGGCCGCGGCGACCTGCCCGGCGGTCAGCTGGCCGCCGTAGCCGCGGACCTCGGCCCGGCCGCGGTCCAGCAGTTCGGCGGGCGGCATCCCGTCCCGGGCCAGCAGCCCATGCACGGCCGCGGCGGGTGCGTTGCGCGGCGTGCCGCCGTCGATCACCAGCACTGACCGGCGGGACCGGGCCAGCATCAGCGCCCCATTCAATCCGGCGGCCCCGCCGCCTATCACCACCACGTCATAGCTGTCTGTCAGCTTCTCGCTCATGATGACCACCTCCGCCACGACTATGCGAGGCGGTCTGCCATCTGAGCAAACCATGTTGCCAATCTGGCAAGACGGCGCGGGAAATTGGCCGGCCCGGCCCACCCGGCTGGCCGCTGCTACACCGGGGCCGGGTCGGTGGGCAGCGCGCGGTCGAGCTGGCTGCGCGAGCTGATGTCCAGCTTGCTGAAGACCTTGCCCAGGTGGTACTGGACGGTGCGGGCGCTGATGAACAGCCGGCTGCCGATCTCCGGGTTGGACAGCCCGTCCCGGGCCAGCCGGGCGATCTGGGTTTCCTGGGCGGTCAGCTCCTCATATCGGCCGGTGCGGGACCGCCGGACCGCGGTCTCGCCGGTGGCCCGCAGTTCCCGCCGGGCCCGCTCGGCGAACGCCGCCACGCCCATCGTCTCCAGCATGCCGAGGGCGGTGCGCAACTGCTCCCGCGCGTCGCCGCGGCGGCGTTCCCGGCGCAGCCATTCCCCATACAGCAGATGGGCGCGGGCCAGGTCGACCCGCTGCCGGGTCCGGCCCAGCCTGGTGATCGCCTCCTGGTAGAGCCGCTCGGCCGCTGCGCCTTCGGTCAGCAGTGCGCCCGACCGGGCCTGCAGGCCGAGCGCCCAATCGGAGCCGCTGGCGCTGGTCATCTGCGCGAGCTTGCGGTAGGCGTCGGCTGCGCTTTCGGTCATCCCGCAGCGTGCGGCCGCCTCGACCAGCTCGACCACTGGCCAGATTATCGAGCCGAGATCTAGCTCGTAAGCGGTGGCCCGCTGGGCCGCGGCCAGCGCGTTGTGGTACTGGCCAAGGCCGTTGCTGAGCACGGCGCTGGCCCATTCGGCGAACGTGATGCCGACGCCCTCGCCGCGCCGGGTCACCTCCTCCTTGGTCGCTTCGACCAGGGCACGGACGCCGGCCTCGTCGCCGCGGAACGCGGCCAGGCCCAGCGCGCCGTACGGCGCGAGGTTGCTCCCGGTGGCGTCCTTTACTGCCTGCGCCTCGTCGGTCAGCTCGGCCGAGGCGGTCAGCTCGCCGGTGAACAACAGCAGGTAGGCGCGGGAGACGAGGGCCAGCGGCAGCTCGCTGAGCGCGCCCAACTCGCGGGCCAACTGGAGGTACCGGGCGGAGAGCGTCGCCCAGCAATCGTCGTCCCAGACCCGCAACGCGGCCACGCTGGCCAGCCACAGCCAGTGCAGCTCCTCGTCGGGCAGCATGCCGTCGCCGAACGCGGCCAGCGCCGCGCGCAGCTTCGGCAGTCCCGCCGCCCACCCATCGTTGTACTCCGCGGCCAGGCCATCGAGGAGCAGGTCGGCGGCCCGCGGGGGCTGCTCGGGCGGTGGCGCGGCACTCACCGCGTGGGCCACCTCCAGGACACTGCTGCCCGGGCTGGCCAGGCGGCCGGCGAAGATCCCGGCGGACAGCGCGTCCAGGTACGTCGCGCGGGACAGCTCGGCGTCGATGGGCTTGAGCCGGACGGCGGCCTTCAGCAGCAGCAGTGGGGCATCGCTGCCCCGGTTGGTGACGAACGCGAGCTGGGCCCGGACCAGGTCGGCATGGGCCTGCTGCAAGTCGCTGAGCGGCCCGGATTCGGCCATCTCCAGCAGATCCTGCGCTACGTCGAACGCCCCCGCCTGAACCTTGAGCCGCGCGGCGGCCAGTGCCCAGCCGGCCCGGTGGGCCGGGTCGAGGGTCAGCGTGGCCGCCTGCTTCAGAAATGCCGCCGCCGCGCCCAGGCCACCACGGGCCTGCGCCCGGTCGGCCGACCGTTCCAGCTCGGCCGCGACCTCCTCATCCGGCCCGAGTGCGGCCTGCGCCCGGTGCCAGGCCCGCCGGTCCGGATCGAGCCGCGGATCGGTCACCTCGGCCAGCGCGCAGTGCACCTGCCGCCGGTCCTGGGCCGACGCCGACTGGTAGGCCGCCGAGCGGACCAGCGGATGGCGGAACCACACCCGGGTGCCGAACTCGGCCAGATCGGCTTCGCATCCGGGCGCGGCTGCTTCGGTGCCGATGCCCAGCCGTTCCGCCGCCCGCCAGACCAGGGCCGGGTCGCCGGTCGGGTCGGCCGCGGCCAGCAGCAGCAGCTGCCGGGACTGGTCTGGCAGGGCGCCGATCCGGCGCCGGAAGCTCTCTTCGATGCTGCCCGCCAGCGGCACCGTGCCGGGCGCGCCGGGCAGCCCAAACCCGCCGGCCAGCTGGGCCGGGGTCAAACCGCGGGGCAGCTCCAGCAGGGCCAGCGGGTTGCCCCGGGTCTCGGCCACGATCTGGTCCCGGACCCGCGCATCGATCAGCGCGGGCAGCACGGAATCCAGCAGCGCCCGGGCATCGGCCTCGCTCAGCCCGCCCAGCACCAGCTCCGGCAGGCCCCTCAGGTCGGAGCTGGGCAGCCGGGCCGCGAACACCAGGCCCACCGACTCCGCCCCCAGGCGGCGCGCGACGAACGCGAGGACCTGCGCCGATGCGTGATCCAGCCACTGCTCGTCATCGACCAGGCAGATCAGCGGCTGCGCCGCGGCGACCTCGGCGAGCAAGCTCAGCACGGCCAGGCCGACCAGGAACCGGTCCGGGGCTGGCCCGGCACTGATGCCGAACGCGGTCCGCAGCGCGTCCCGCTGCGGCACTGGCAGCGTCTCCAGATGGTCCAGCATCGGCGCGCACAGCTGGTGCAGCCCGGCGAACGCCAGCTGCATCTCCGACTGTGCGCCTGAGGCGCGCGCTACCCGGCAGCCTGGCGCCCGCCCGGCCAGGTAGTCGAGCAGGGCCGTCTTGCCTACGCCTTGGTTCGCCGTGCACGACCAGCGCCCGGCTGTCCCCGGCCCGGACCGCCGCGGCCAGCTGGTCGAGCACGGCGCACTCGGCACGCCGGCCGATGAGTCCCGCCGGGCGCCGCGATGGCGGCAAGTCCCCGTGCATGTGCACAACTGCCACGCTATCCACCCGCCCGGCGCGCTGGCCATGGAGCCTGGCCACTGGCGGATACGAGCGCGGTGTGACCTGCCACAGTCTGCACTTCATGAATGTCGATCACCCTGTCCCGTTCGGCCAACTAGGTGTCCCTGGCCCGCTGGTAGTGGCGGCGGGCCTTCATCCGGTTGCCACAGACGGCCATCGAGCACCACCGGGCGGTACCAGCCTTGCTGTGGTCGATGAGGAACAGGCGACATTCGTCGTTGGCGCACGGCCGCAGCCGCCCGGGGCTGTTCTTGGCCAGCGCGTCCCAGGCCAGCACGGCCCGCACGGCCAGCTCGCGTTCCGGGGGCACCCGGAGGCGCCAGCTGATCTGGCCGCCGGTCATGTCCGGCACGCGGGCCACGCCGTGCAGCACCGGGGCCAGCACTTCCGGTGGCTGCGCACCGCGCACTACCGCCTGCAGCAACTGCCGGACCTGCACCACCTGCTGCCGTTCCGCCTCGGCGCCCAGGCCGCCGGCGCTGGCCAGCCAGGCGTGGGCCCGGGTAGTGTCCGCCAGCTCGTCGGTTGGCCGCCCATCGACGACCGGGGTGCTGTTGAGCAGCGCGAGCAGGAAGCCCTCATCGGATACCGGGTCGTCTGCCATCTAGTCCCCCTAACCGTCATCACGCAATTGACAGGTTACGCCGACTGATGCTTGACTGCCACTACTAACCGGTGAAACTCACTACGGAGGTTAGAGATGCCGACTGAGACGAGTACCGTCCACCACCGCTACGCCACGGTCGGCGGGCACCGGCTGTTCTACCGCGAGGCCGGCCCGCCGGACGCGCCCGCAGTGCTGCTGCTGCATGGCTTCCCGTCCAGCTCCTTCATGTTCCGCAACCTGATCCCGCTGCTGGCCAGCCGGTATCACGTGATCGCCCCGGACCATCTCGGCTTCGGCCTGTCCGACGCGCCGCCGGTGACCGAGTTCGGCTACACGTTCGATGCGCTGGCCGGGCTGACCGCGGAGCTGCTGGCCCAGCTGGGCGTGACCCGGTACGCCATGTACGTCCATGACTACGGCGCGCCGATCGGCTGGCGGCTCGCGCTGGCCAGCCCGGGCGCGGTGTCGGCCATCATCACCCAGAACGGCAACGGGTACGACGCCGGATTCGCCGAGAGCTTCTGGAAGCCAGTGCGGGAGTTCTGGCGGGACCCCAGCCCGCAGACCGAGGCGCCGGTCCGGCAGGCGCTGACCCTGGACGTCATCCGCTGGCAGTACCTGACCGGCGTGCCCGATGAAACCGTGGTCAGCCCGGACACCTGGTACCACGACTACAACCTGGTGTCCCGGCCCGGCAACGACCTGGTCCAGCTGGCCCTGTTCGCCGACTACGCGACCAACCTGCCGCTGTACCCGAAGCTGCACGCCTACCTGCGGGACAGCCGGGTGCCGGTGCTGGCCGTGTGGGGCCGCGGCGACGAGATCTTCGGCCCGGACGGCGCCCGCGCGTTCGCCGACGACGCAGCCGGCGCCGAGATCCACCTCCTCGACGGCGGCCACTTCCTGCTGGAAAGCCAGCTCGACGCGGTCACCGGCCACATCCACTCCTTCCTGGGCAGGACGCAGCCATGACCGCAGCGCTGCATGACCAGACTGTGCTGGTCGTCGGCCGCGGCGGCGGGCTGGCCCAGGCCATCAGCCTGGCCGCCCGCGACGCCGGCGCCCGGGTCGTCGCGGCCGGCCGGAACCAGGCCGGGCTCGATGCCGTCTACGCCAGCGAGCCCGGCATCAGCACCGAGACCGTCGACCTCACCGACGAGGCGTCCATCGCCGCGCTGGGCAAGCGGCTCGGCACGGTCGGCCACGTCGTCTCCACGGCGTCGGCCCGGGCCCGCGGCCGGGTCCCGGACCTGGAGCGGGATGCGGTCCGGCGGTCCTTCGACACCAAGGTGATCGGCCCGCTCATGCTGGCCAAGCACCTGGCCCCCCGGATGACCGACGGCGGCTCGTTCGTCATCTTCTCCGGCGCCGCCGCCACCAAGATCACCGTCGGCACGCTGGCCGTGGCCATCACCAACGCCGCCGCCGACACGCTGGCCCGCTCGCTGGCTCTGGAGCTGGCCCCGATCCGGGTCAACGCCATCTCTCCCGGCGTCATCGACACCAGCGCCTGGGACTGCCTCGGCGAGCAGGGCAAGGCCGACTACTTCGCCGAGATGAGACAGCGCAACCCGGCCCGGCGCATCGGCACCCCCACCGACGTCGCCCAGGCTGTCGTGTTCGCCATGACCAATACGTTCCTCACCGGCCAGACGCTGCACATCGACGGCGGCGAGCCGCTGACCTGAAAGGACCGACACCGATGGGTCTCTCCTGGCAGCAAGGACCGCTCGCCCCCGGCGCGATCGGCCGGTTCCTGGTCCCCGACCCGCTGCCCGAACGGCTGCTGTTTGCCGAACCGCTGCGCCGCCGGATGCGCGTCAAGTTCGGCGGGGCGTGGATCGCGGACAGCGAGGACGTCGTGCTGCTGCACGAGCCGGGCCGCTACCCGGTGGCCTACTTCCCGCTCAGCGACATCTTCCCAGACGCGCTGCGGGCCAGCGAGCACACCACCACGCACCGTGACCTCGGCCCGACCGCCTGGTACACGGTGCGGGCCGGCGCGCACAGCAAGCCGCGCGCGGCGTGGGAGCACACCGGGCTGCCCGGCTACGCCGGCCAGCTGAAGGGCCGGGCCGCGTTCGCCTGGCGGGCGATGGACGCGTTCTACGAGGAAGACGAGCGGATCGTCGGCCACGCCGCCGACGCCTACCACCGCATCGACATCCGGCAGACCAGCCGCCACCTGGTGGTCCGGCACGGCGACCAGGTCGTGGCCGACACCACGCGGCCGCTGGCGCTGTACGAGTCCGGGTTCGCGACGCGCTGGTACGTCCCACGCGCCGACGTCGACGAAGCTTCGCTCACCCCGGCCGAGGGCCAGACCTTCTGCCCCTACAAGGGCGTGTGCAGCTACTACGACATCGGCGACGCGGCCAAGGCCGCCTGGTGCTACCCGGACGCCTACACCGAAGTCCGGCGCGTCTCCGGGATGATCTCGTTCGAGCCCGACCAGATCGACGTGCGGATCGACGGCGCCCGGCTCCGCCTCGAGCCCGGCCAGACCGTGATCCCGCACGGCGTGGACCGCGACCTCAGCACCGACGAGATCGCACCCCGGCCGACATGACCAGCGCCCCAGTGCTGCTGTCGGTGAACGTCGGCCTGCCCCGCGACGTGCCCTGGCAGGGCAAGACCGTTCACACCGGCATCGCGATCGGCGTCGGCCTGGAACGCGTCCACACCGAGCTGTTCGGCGCCCTGCCGTCGGTCAACCCCGGGCTGACCGGGCAGCACCGGCGGCCACCGCACCAGCCGCCCGGGCCGCCCGGGCCCGGGCCGCTGGTCACGTTCGCCCGCAGTGGCATCTCGGCCGCCTTCGGCGGCGGCTGGCGCAGCGTGCTCGACCTGGCCGACAGCTGCGACGTGCCCACCCGGTGGAGCTGCCGGACCGGCGTCTGCCACACCTGTGTGACGCCGCTGCTGTCCGGCCAGGTGGGCTACCGCCCGGACCCGCTGGAACCGCCCGCCGACGGGCAGGTGCTGATCTGCTGCGCGCAGCCCGCCTCCGACCTCGTCCTGGACATGTAAGGCACCCACCATGACCAAACCCGATCCCGTGGCCGTCAGCCCGGGCGTGGGCCCGCTGCCGCCTATCTATGTCCCGCCACCGGGCCAGCCCGGCCCGGTCGGCCTGTTCTGCCGCGCGGTAGCCCGGGCGGCACACCTGGCCGGCGGCCGGGCCACCCGTCGTCTGCCGCCGAGGAGGCACGATGTCCGACATCCCCGCTGAGCTGAGATACGGCCAGGATCATCTGTGGGCCTGCCGTGATCCGGGCAGCAGCCTGGTCCGCATCGGGGTCACCGACTTCGCTCAGGAGTCGCTCGGTGACGTGGTCGATGTGACGCTGCCCGACCCGGGCGACACGGTGCGGGCCGGGCAGGCCTGTGGCGATATCGAATCGGTCAAGAGCCTGAGCGACTTGATCGCACCCGTCACTGGGACGGTGCGCAGCCACAACGGTGCGCTCAGCCGAACGCCCGAACTGGTCAACACCGACCCCTACGGCCAGGGCTGGCTGGCTGACGTCGAAGCCGACCCGGCCACGCTGGACCAGCAACTGGCCAGCCTGCTCGATGCGGACGGCTACCGCGAACTGGTCGGCGCCTGATGAACTACGAACTCCAGGTTGTGACGATCCCGGTCAGCGACGTTGACCAGGCACTGGCGTTCTATACGAAAAGGGTTGGCTTTAACCTCGACGTCGACTACCACCCGGCCAGCCATTTCCGGGTCGTGCAGCTGACCCCGCCCGGCTCGGCCTGCTCGATCCAGATCGGCCTCGGCCTGACCGACGCGGCACCCGGCTCGGCCCGGGCCAGCTACCTGGCCGTCACCGACATCGAAGCCGCCCACCAGGAACTCACCGCACGCGGCGTCCCGGTCAGCGCGGTCCGGCACAAGTCACCCATGGACGAGTGGGCCGGTGGCTGGCAGCCCGGCGCCGACCCGAAACGCCGCGACTACGCCAGCTTCGCCGACTTCACCGACCCGGACGGCAACACGTGGGTGTTGCAGGGAATCGGCTACGCCTGATACTCGTCGTCGGTGACGTGCTCGGCCCACTCGGTCGTGCCGTCGGAGACGGCCAGGTGAACCAGGAACGCGCCGGGCGCCGCGCCGTGCCAGTGCCACTCGCCGGGGGCGGCGGTCACCGAGTCACCGGCCCGGATCTGCTCGCGCGCGCCGCCCCGCGACTGGACCAGGCCCGCCCCTTCGGTGACGTGCAGCACCTGGCCGCCTGGGTGCCGGTGCCAGGCGGTGCGGGCACCCGGCGTAAACAGCACGCTGCGCACTTCGGTGTGCGCGGTCCCGCCGATCTTGTCCCACATCCACGCGTCGCCGGTGAACCGGCTGGACGGTGCCTTGCTGGCCTCGGTTACCTTCCGGGAGATCTCCATATGCAGCAAGCGTAGCCCGCTTGCCGAAGCCATTTGTTCTAAGCGCCGTTGAGCCGTTCCATTTAATGGGCTATTCCACCGTGCCTGTGCTCCGCGTTACTATGGCAGCGGTCGTGCTTGCGCCCCTCACCAGGCAACTGGCGAGCACGATCCGTACGCCAGGGCGCCTCATCCGGAGGAGTGCGCCATGGCACCATCCGTTCTCGCTATCGCGGCATCGTCGTCGGCGGTCCTGATGGGTATCGCACCCGTCCTGCAGATCCGCCGCATGCTGCGGGCACAGTCATCACGCGACGTGTCGGTCGGTTATTTCGCCATCCTGCTGGTCGGATTCCTGCTCTGGATCGGCTACGGGGCGGCCGCCGGACTGCCCGCGCTGGTCATCCCGAACATCGTCGCGCTGCTGGTCGGCGCGGCCGTCATCGCCGTCGCGCTCCGGCTCCGCCGCTGACCGCGGCGGTCAGGTTCCGGCCAGGACGTCCTGGAGGAGGCTCGCCGTGGCGGCCGGTGGCCTGGCCAGGGTGGCCAGCCGGTTGAGCGCACTCCAGTAGCCAAGCGTCTCGGTCGGCCGGGTGCGGTACTCGGCCGTGCCGAGCTGCTCCAGGCAGACCACGTCGCCCAGCCCGTCGTGCGGGAAACGCAGCAGGGTGATGGGCGCGCCGGGCAGCGCGATGCCCGCGCTGATCGGCATGACCTGGATGCGGACGTTGTCCATCGTGATGGCCTGGCTCAGGTACTCGAGCTGGACCCGCAGCACGGCCGGGCCGCCGACCGGGCGGCGCAGCGCCGCTTCGTCGATCAGCGCCCAGACCTTGGGCGGCTCGGGGCGGTGCAGGATCTGCTGCCGCCGGGTGACCAGGCCGGCCCGCTGCCGGACGCTGGCGTCATCAGCATCACCCGCGGCCATGCTATGCACGGCCAGCGCGTAGTCGGGGGTATGCAGCAGCGCCGGAATGAACGCAGCGTCGTAGGTGCGGATCAGACTGGCCGAGGGTTCCAGGCCCAGGCAGGTCTCCAGCGAACCGGGAACCACATCACGGAACGGCCGCCACCAGGCCGGTGCGCAGGCCTGCGCGGCCATGTCCAGCAACTGGGTCCGCCCGGCGTCGTCGCGGACGCCGTACATGTCCAGTAGATCGCTTACGTCCCGGAGCTTGCAGCGGACCCGGCCCATCTCCAGGCGGCTGATCTTCGATGCGGACCCGCGGATCGCGTACGCCGCGTCATCCCGCGAGATCCCGGCCGATTCGCGTAAATCGCGCAGCCGCGTGCCGAGCAGGATCC
>DASXIN010000048.1:0-112408 GCA_036497945.1 Streptosporangiaceae bacterium
GGCCGCCATGCTGGCGGCCCCCGCCCGGGGTGCGTTACTCAGGATCGGCTGGCGCTCAGGCCTTGAGCACGGCCTCGATCTCCAGCTGGAGGGCGATCTTGTCGGACACCACAACGCCGCCGGTCTCCATCGGAGCGCTGAAGTTCACGCCGAAGTCGCGGCGGTTGATCTCACCGGTCGCGGTGAACCCGGCCCGGGTGCCGCCGAACGGGTCCGGCCCGAAGCCGTTCAGCTCCAGGGTGAGCGGGACTTCCTTGGTCACGTCCTTGAGGGTCAGCTCGCCGTCCAGGACGTAGTGGTCGCCCGCGGCGCGCAGCCCGGTGGACCGGTAGGTCATCGTCTTGTACTTGTCCACCTCGAAGAAGTCGGCGGACCGGATGTGCTGGTCACGCTGCTCGTTCCCGGTCTGGATCGAGGTCAGGTCGATGGTGGCGGTCACCGAAGACTGCAGCGGGTTGTCCGCCGTGACGAACTCGCCGGAGAACTGCGTGAACCGTCCGCGCACCTTGCTGACCATCATGTGCCGGGCGATGAAGCCCACCTCGGAGTGCACTGGGTCGATCTCCCAGGTACCGGCGATGTAACCGGGGATGGCCCCGGCCTCGGTACTAGTGGTCATGTGTGATACTCCTATCGGTCATAGTGACGTCGTTCATATTTGAATGCTCAACGACTATCACGGTCTGGGTAACGTTGTCAAGCGCTCAACTATTCCGGGTACACTGTACACATGAGCACATCCAGCACGCCGGAGAACACCGGGCCGCGCTGGCTGAGCGCCGACGAGCAGTGCACCTGGCGCGCGTCCCTGACCGCCTGGCAGTGGCTCTTCGCCGCCGTGGACGGCCAGCTGCAGCGCGACGCCGGGATACCCCTGGCCTACTACGAGATCCTGGTCCGGCTGTCCGAGGCCCCGGACCCGGCGCTGCGCATGACGCAGCTCGCGGCGGCCTCCGCGTCCAGCAAGAGCCGGGTGTCGCACGCCGTCGCCCGGCTCGAGGAACGCGGCTGGGTCCGCCGGGGCGACTGCCCGACCGACCGCCGCGGGCAGATTGCCCAGCTGACCGACGAAGGCTTCGCCGCGCTCAGCGCGGCCGCGCCGGGACATGTCGAGCAGGTCCGCCGGGTGCTGTTCGACGCGCTCAGCCCCGAGCAGCTCAAGCAGCTGGCCGGCATCAGCGACGCGATCCTGGCCGCCGCGCCAAAGGCGCGCGCCGCCGACTGGACTGAGGAGCCGAGCGAGGAACGAGCGACAGCGACGAGGGAAGTCGGCGGGTAACAGCGCGCCGGAGGAGCAAGAAAGCAGAGCATGAGCCCGCGGCCAGCTGAGCCCGGGCCCATTAGGATCGCTAACCATGGAACAGCGCATTCTGGGCCGGACCCGCAAAGCGGTCTCGGTGATCGGCCTCGGCACCTGGCAGCTCGGCGCGGACTGGGGCGAGGTGGCCGAGAAGGACGCGATGGCCGTGCTGGACGCGGCCGCGGCGGCCGGGACCACTCTGCTGGATACGGCCGACGTGTACGGGGACGGCCGCAGCGAGCAGTTCATCGGGCGGTTCATGGCAGTCAACCCGGGCGCCGAGTTCACCGTGGCGACCAAGATGGGCCGCCGGGTCCCGCAGGACCCGGCCGTGTACACCCTGGAGAACTTCCGCACCTGGACCGATCGGTCCCGGGTCAACCTGGGCGTGGACACCCTGGACCTGGTGCAGCTGCACTGCCCGCCGACCGCCGTCTACTCCTCCGATGCGGTCTTCGACGCGCTCGACACGCTGGTCGACGAGCAGCGGATCGCCGCCTACGGGGTCAGCGTGGAGACCTCCGACCAGGCGCTGACCGCCATCGCCCGGGACGGCGTGGCCAGCGTGCAGATCATCTTCAACGCGTTCCGCCGCAAGCCGCTGGACAAGGTGCTGCCCGCGGCCCAGGCCGCCGGGGTGGGCATCCTGGCCCGGGTGCCGCTGGCCTCCGGGCTGCTGTCCGGCCGGTACACCCACGACACCGCGTTCCCGGCCGACGACCACCGCAGCTACAACCGGCACGGCGAGGCGTTCGACGTCGGGGAGACGTTCTCCGGGGTGGACTTCGACACCGGGGTGGAGGCGGCCCAGGAGTTCGCCGCACTGGCCCCGGCAGGCGTCACACCCGCGCAGTTCGCGCTGCGCTGGGTCATCCAGCAGCCCGGCGTGACCACGGTGATCCCCGGCGCCCGCCGCCCGGACCAGGCCGAGCAGAACGCCGCGGCCGCCGACCTGCCGCCGCTCAGCACCGCGGAGCTGGCCGCCATCGAGGACCTGTACGACCGGCGGATCCGGGCCCTGGTCCACGACCGGTGGTAGGTAGCTACTCCCCGGCCGACATCAGCGCCGAGATCTCGGCCGCGCCCGGGCCCGGCTCGGCCCGCAGCGCTTCGGCGACCGACGCGCGGTCGTCGGCGCTCCGGTTCTGGCTCAGCTTGTGCTTGGCCTCGACGGTGGCGATGGTCAGCTCGACGCCGACGATGCCGCGCAACTGGCCGTTGAGGTAGTCGGGTGGCGCGTCGGTCACCGCCCACGGGGTGGGCCGTCCGGTCTCGTGCCGCCGGGTCAGCCGGGTCACCACGTCGCGGAGCCACTCCGGGTCACGGTGCACGGTGAGCGGCCCGGTGAAGTGCACCGTGACGTAGTTCCAGGTGGGCACCACCCGGCCGTGCCGCGCCTTGCTCGGGTACCAGGCGGGCGACACGTACGCCTGCGGGCCGTGCACGATGGCCAGCGCGGTGGTCCCGGCCGTCACTGACTGCCACTGCGGGTTGGCCAGGGCCAGATGGCCGAGCAGCCGGCCATGCTCGCCGGCGTCCTGGTCCCAGATGATCGGGATCAGGCTGGCGACCGGCTTGGCCCCGTCGAACGTGACCAGATCGGCGGCGGCGACGGCGGCCACGAACGCCGCGACCCCGGCGGCGTCCGGCGCGGTGAAGTGTGCTGGCAGATACACCCTTTGAGGGTACGCGGGCCGGACCGGTGAGTCCGGGCCCGCGGCGGCGTCGTAGAGGATGTACCTGCTACCGGACCGGATCAGGCACCGGAGCACGACGAGGGGAGACACGATGCCCGCACGCGACAGCGCGCCCGCCGGGGCGCCCTGCTGGGTCGACCTGATGACCTCGGACCCCGGCCGCAGCCGGGAGTTCTACACCCAGCTGTTCGGCTGGACGGCCGAGGAACCCAACCCGGACTTCGGCGGTTACTTCAACTTCGCCCGGGACGGCGTCCGGGTGGCCGGCTGCATGGGCAGCGAACCCGGCTCCGGCGCACCGGAGATCTGGTCGGTCTACCTGGCCGTGGACGACGCGGCCAAGACCCTGGAGGCGGCCGCGGCGCACGGTGGCCAGATCCTCGCCCCGGCCACGCCGGTCGGCGAGCTGGGCACGATGGCGATGATCACCGACGTCGGCGGGGCGGCCATCGGGCTCTGGCAGCCGGGCCTGCACAAGGGGTTCGGGCTGGTGGCCGAGCCCGGCACCCCAGGCTGGTTCGAGCTGTTCACCCGGGACTACCCGGCTACGGTCAGCTTCTACCGCGACGTGTTCGGCTGGGACACCCAGGTGGCCGGCGACACGCCGGAGTTCCGCTACACCCTGATGGTCCGCGGCGACGAGCAGCTGGCCGGGATCATGGACGCCAGCGGCTTCCTGCCGCCCGGCGAGCCGGCCCGCTGGTCGGTGTACTTCGGCGCGGCGGACACCGATGCCACGCTGGCCGCAGTCACCCGGCTGGGCGGCTCGGTGCTCAGCCCGGCCCAGGACACCCCGTACGGCCGCCTGGCCGAAGCGGCCGACCCGACCGGGGCCCGGTTCAAGCTGGTCGGGCCCAACGAGGCGTCGCCAGCCAGCGGCAGCTAGCGGCCCAGCTGCGCCGGGGACTGTGTCCCGGCCTGGGCGGTTCCGCCCGGCCGGGACAGTCCCGTGCGCTCCATGGCCCCCCAGGCGCCGGCAGTCATCCCGGCGGCCGGCCCGAAGCAGCGGGAGACCATCCTGATCGTCGACGAGCCGTCGTGCTCGCGGTGACCTCGCGGATCCTGCGCTGGTCCTGCAGCCTGCTTCGGTCGGGGCGCAGCTCGCACCGGGCCGGCGGGAGTCGGTCATCTTCTTCGCCGCCGGCCAGACGGCCAGCCCGGCGCACTGCTCATTCAACGGAGCGGCCTGCTAACAGTCACTGGGCGCTGGCCCGGCCCCGGGCAGAGCGGCTGGCCGGGCGGGCGCTGACCGCGTGGTGCCGGGTAAGGTTCGTGCCATGACTGACCGGCAGGATCTCGAAGCCCTCTCCTCCCAGGAACTGCACGACCGAGCCGTGCGCCGGGCCGTGCACCACCTGGACGTCGGGTTCCTATGGCAGCTGCTCAAGGAGATCCCGGAGGGCGAGGCGGTGGCCGGCCATGCCGATCAGACGGCGGCCGACGTCACCCAGCTGTCCGCGATGATCGACGATGCGTTCGGGCACGAGTCAGCCGACGTGGCGGACGCGCTACGCCCCGTCTACCTCGACTACCTAGAAAAGCACAACGGCTAACCTCGCTCCCCCCGGCGCACCGGGCGGGACGGCTGGCTAGCCAGGCGGTCGTTTGATCACGGACCCCGGGAGGCCGCTACGGCTCGGTGGAGGGGGGTGCCGGCGGGCTGGAGCCGACCGGGTTGCGGCCGGACGCCCAGCCGCCGCGGCTGGCCGAGCCGCGGCGCAGGATCTGCTCCACGGCCGACGCCACACTGCCGTCCTCGGTGATAAGGCAGCGCATCACGTAGATCAGCGACGGGATAGCCCAGAAGTCGCCGCAGACCCACAGGATGGCCGCGCCGATCTCCTGGTCGGCGAACGGCGGCAGGGTGATCCCGGGCAGGTGGCTGTACACCGAGTACCAGGCGGTCTGGGAGAAGATGCTCAGCGTCATGGCCAGCACCCACATGACCACGTTGGTCGCCACCAGCGCGGCGGCCTGGGAGACCAGCGGCATCCGGCGGCGGAACGGCGGCGACGGGATGAACTGCAGCCAGAACAGCACGCCGGCCAGGAAGAACGTGGCGTGCATCAGCCAGATGTGCACCAGCTGATTGTTCTGCGCGAGGTCGAACAGCACCGGGATGTGCCAGAACACCATCACGAAGCTGAACGTGAACACGGCTACCCACGGCCGGAGCAGGAAGCCGGTCACCGCCCGGAGCGGGCGGGTCCAGCCGCCGCGCAACGCGGTCGCGGTGGCGCTCCGGCCCAGCCGCCCGGGCAGGCCGTCGAGCAGCGGCTGCCACGGCGCGCCCGCCACCACCAGGGTGGGCGCGGCGAACATGAGCAGCAGGTGCTGCGTCATGTGCACGAAGAAGTAGTAGTCCGACCAGTAGTCGATGGGCGATTCGACGGCGATGAGCAGCACAGCCAGCCCGCTGTAGAAGAGCAGCGAGCGCAGCCTGCGCTGCCGGGTCCGCTCCGGCCGGGACCGCCGGGCCAGCCGGGCCAGCCCGATCTCGTGCCAGGCCACCAGGACCAGCACCAGGATCAGGAACGGGTCGAAAGACCAGTGATCGACGATGTAGTTCACGGCGCTCCACTCACCCGGACGAGCCGTACGGGATGGAAACCTTGATGACCTGGGACCGGTTCCAGCTGCCGGAGCCAGCCGCCCACACTGACAGTTGGTTGCGCTGGCCGGTCAGCAGCTGGAAGCGGCCGGACGGGCCGGCCGCCAGGGTCACCGCGCCGGCGGGCAGCGCGCCGGTGCCCGCGGGCAGCGCGGGCAGCGGCTGCCAGACCGCGCCCGGGCCGGTGACGGTGATCGCGCGGCCTCCGCTGAGCAGCACGCCGAGCGCCTGGCCAGCCACCGCGGCCGATCGCGGCTGCGCCCCGGCCAGCGGGTATGGCGCGGACAGCTGCCAGCGGCTGCCGTTACCCGTGGACCAGGCGCCGAGCAGGCTGGCCGTGCGGCCGGTGCCGGCCTGCAGCAACGCCACGTCCGCGGCACCGGACCGGGCCAGCTGGATCACCTCGACCGGACCGCCTGCCAGCGTCGCGGGCCGCGCCGGGCCGGCGGCCAACCAGCCGCCTGCCCCGCCCACGAAGATGCCCAGGTGGCCGCCACGGGAGCAGCTCCCACCCAGCAGCGCGGCCCCCGCGGCGGTGTAGCCAGCCGCGGTGAGGCCGGTCAGCCCGCAGCTCCGGGCGGCGGCCGAGCCGGCCACCGAGCGCTTGGTGGCCAGCCGGCTCCAGGATGCGCCGGGGTGCGCGGCGACCTCGACCGTGCCGGTCCGGGTCAGCGCGATCAGCCCGCCACCGGGCGCGGCGGCCAGCGCGCTGGGCGTCGCGGCCAGCGGCGTGTCGAGCAGGCCGTCGGCCGCCCACTTGGCCCCGTTGTCCGTGCTCCGGGCCAGCGGCGAGAAGCGCAGGTCCTGGCTGGGCAGCAGTGCCGCGAACAGGTTCGGACCGCCGGTGGCGGCGACCGCGATCCCGCCGTTGCTGGCCACGCCCAGCGGGGTGGCCAGCTGCCAGGCGGCCTGCTTCCCGGCCGGCCGGACGAAGACCTGCCAGAAGTCGTTGTGCTGGGCGGCGGTCCCGCCCATGACCAGCACCGCCCAGGTCCCGTCGGGGTAGCCGGCCGAGGTGGCCAGGGACGGGGTGACCGGGGCGGTCGACCGCCCAGTGCCGCTGGCCCGGGTGCTGCCGCAGCCGGCCAGCACGACGGCGGCCAGGGCCGCGGTCACCGCGGTGGCCGACCGACGCCAGCTGGTCACGAGACCCCCAGGTTCTGCCGGGCCGCGGTGAACAGCTCACTGGCGAACGAGGCCTGGGAGCTGGTGGTGCCCGGGCCGGGGTCGAAGTTCAGCTCGGTCCGGGTGCGCCCGGACCGGTCGATCACATAGGCCACATCGCTGTGCCCGATCATCCCGCCGGCCGGCAGGATCTGCGCGGCGATGCCGTACTGCCGCCACACCTTCCTGAGCTGGGTCACGCTGCCGGTCAGGTAGTCCCAGTTGGACAGCGTGTTCATGTGCTCCTGCCGGTCGAAGGCCTGGGTGTAGCTCAGCGCGTTGTAGACCGGGTTGGCCACCACCGCGACCAGTTCCACCCCGCGCTGCTGCCCGGCCAGCAACTGGTCGGCCTGGCGGAACTCCTGCGCGATCAGCGGGCAGTCGGAGGTGCACACCGGGTCGAGGAAGGTGAGCAGTACCACCTTGCCGCGCAGGCTGGCCAGGCTGACCCGGTGTCCGTCCTGGTTGGTCAGCTGGAACGCGGGCGCCCGGAAGTTCAGCGGGGCGCTCGACCCGTCCAGTGCCTCGGCGATGATCGGCGACGCGGTGGTGCTGGCCGACGCGGCCATCATCGGCACCACGCCGATGATGGCGACGCCGAGCGCGCCGACGGCGGCCACGGTCCGCGGGCTCGCGGTGCCCAGCGCACGGGCCAGCTGGCGAGGCCGGAGCCGGTCCCGCCGACCGACCACGGGCACCGCCACCGGCTCAGCGGCCGCCACTGGCTCAGCCGCCACCGGCTCAGCGGCTGCCACCGGCTCGGTCGCCGTCGCGGCCGCGGGCGCCGTCGCGGCCGCAGGCGCCGTGGCTACCGCCAGGTAGCCGCCCAGCACGAGCAGCGCGAACGGGATCATGCTGTTCGGGTCGGTGCCCAGGCCACCGAACACCCCCAGGTCCTGGACCAGCACCCAGACCGCGGCGGACAGCACGAGCAGCAGCCCGACGGCCGGCCGCAGCACCGGCCGCCACCGGCTGACCAGCGCCCCGGCCACCAGGCCAAGGCCGGTGACCGCGAGGGCGACCACCACGACCAGGTTGACCACGAACCCGTGCCCGGCGGTGAACGAGCCGAACCCGCGCACCAAGCTGGCCAGGAACCCGGGCTGCGACGTCTGCGACATGTCCTGCACCATGCTGGTCAAGCTGCCCGGCTGGCCGGCCAACGTGCCGGACCAGAAGCCGCGGCCCGGCCAGGCCTGCAGCACGGCCAGGCCGGCCAGGAGCACACCCGCGCCGCCCAGCAGCCGCCGGCCCAGCTGGTCACCGAGCCAGGCCCGGTCGGGCAGCGCTATCAGCAGCCCGGCCACCGCGTACAGCAGCGCCGCGCCGGGCGCGCCGAACAGCCAGCTCAGCCCGGGCGAGAAGATGCCGCCGAAGGCCTCACCGAAGATCCAGACCAGCAAACCCCAGCCCACGCTGGCCAGCCCGCCGAGCTGGGACCACCGGCCGCGCGCCGCGGTGAGCAGCCAGATGCCGATGCCGATCTGGATCCAGACCGCGGCGGCGGCCGCGTTGACCGGATGGTAGGACCAGCCCTTGGCCGCCCAGTCGACCACGTCCCGTACCCAGCCGGGAGCGCCCGCCGCGGCCGGCTCGGTCACGTTGGCCGGCAGCCCGAGCGGCATGGCCGGCTGCATCTGGAGCAAGCCGTCCACCAGCCACAGCACGCCGAAGCCGATCCGGATCAGCCGCCGCCCGGCCGGCTCGGCGGCCAGCGCGGCCGGCTGCGCCCCGGGCCGGAGCCGGGCCGCCGGAATCCACTCCCGGACGCTCACCCACAGCATGGCCAGCAGGAAGAAGATCAGCAGCGCGATGATGCCCTGATGGATCAGCGCGGACCGGAACGCCGCCACCACCGTTTGATTCGTCAACTGCAGGGAAGAGCCCATCCCGGACATGCCACTTGACTCCTTTTATGCACCCCGGTCGACCAATTACTGCCACTCCCGGTCCCAGAGGGGTGACACCGCGCCGCATCAGCGCAAATCACACGGCACGATCCTACGCGCCGGACGTCCGCCAGAAAGCATTGTCCTCGCTGGCCAGCCTGCCGGAAACAGCGGGCGGCAAAACCCGGTTACAGCAGACTCTCAGCAACTTCCCGGCATGCCGCTATGGCCCTCGGCGTGACTCGCCCGCACAATGTTAAGAACAGGTCACAATCGCTGGGTCCGCCCCCGGAGATCCCAGGCAGGAGGATGGATGCGGCGACATGGCAAGAGGACTCCGTTCACCGGACGGGTCTTCCGGGCCAGGCGGGCGATCTGGACCATCGGGCTAGCCAGCACGGCGCTCATCGTCGTGGCGGCCGCGTCACCGAGCGGGCTGGGCGCGGAACGGCTGGCCGTCCGGCTGGCTGCCGCGGTGAAGTCGCTGCCCCGCAAGGCCCCGGTGGTGCCGCCTGCCCTGCTGCACGGCCGGTTTTATAACGGCACCCCGGCCGTGGGCGCTCTGTTCACCACCAGCTCCGGTCACCTGGGCCAGCACTTCTGCACCGGCAGCGTGGTGGCCAGCCCGGCCGGTGATCTGATCATCACCGCGGCGCACTGCATGCAGGGCAAGCGGGCCGGCGACGTGGACTTCGTCCCGGAATACCACCGCAGCCAGCACCCATTCGGCGTCTGGACGGTCACCCAGGTCTTCGTGGACCGGGCCTGGTCCTCGTCGCAGAACCCCAATGACGACTTCGCGTTCCTGGTGGTCACCCGGTCCGGGGACGCCACCCCGATCCAGGACCTGACCGGCGGCGAGAAGCTCGGCACCGGCTGGGGCGCGGTGCAGAAGGTCCAGGTCATCGGCTACCCGGACAGCAGGCAACGGCCGATCACCTGCACCTCGAAGACCCGGGCCTTCGGCGCGCACCAGATGGAGTTCGACTGCGGCGGGTACACCAACGGGACCAGCGGCGGCCCGTTCCTGGCCAACCTGCACCCGGCCACCGGCCTGGGCACGGTCATCGGCGTGATCGGCGGCTACCAGCAGGGCGGGGACACCCCATCGGTGTCCTACTCGGCCCGGTTCGGCACCTCGGTGCGCGCGCTGTACAACAAGGCCGTGGCCAAGAACTGAGCCGCCGGTGTCAGCCACCCGGCGGCGGGACGATCGCGTCCAGCTCGCCCAGCTCGGCCGCGGCCGGGATCCAGTCCGCCGCGGCCACGTTCGCCTTGACCTGGTCCGGTGAGGTGGCTCCGGCGATGACCGACGCGCAGCCGGGCTGCGCGGCCAGCCAGCCGATGGCCACGTCGAGCAGGCTGACCCCGCGCTCGGCTGCCCACGTGGTCAGCGCGGCCACCCGGTCCAGCTTCGGCTCGGTGACGTACCCCGGCCGGCTGGCCAGCCGGGTGCCCGGGGCAGGCGGCTGGCCGCGCTGCACCTTGCCGGTGAGCAGCCCGTTGGCCAGCGGGTAGTAGGGCAGCACGCCCAGCCCGAAGTGCCGGGCCGCGGGCACCAGTTCCGCTTCGGCCGCCCGCTCCAGCAGCGACCATTCGTTCTGCGCGGAGATGAACGCCTCGGTGCCGGCCTGCCGGGCCAGGTGCGCGGCATCGGCGGTCTGCCAGCCGGACAGGTTGGAGTGACCGAGATAGCGCACCTTGCCCTCGGTGACCAGCTCGCTCAGCGCGTGCAGGGTCTCCTCGATCGGCGTCTCCGGGTCCGGGGTGTGCAGCTGGTAGAGGTCCAGGTAGTCGGTGCGCAGGCGGCGCAGCGAGGCGGTCACGGCGCGGCGGATGTAGGCCCGGCCGCCCTTGGCCCCGGCGGCGGGCCCGAAGCCCATGTCCACCTTCTGGTGGCCGAACTTGCTGGCCAGCACGATCTGGTCGCGGCGGCTGCCCAGCAACTGGCCGAGCATCTCCTCGGAACCACCGCCGTTGCCGTAGATGTCCGCCGTGTCGAACAGGGTGATGCCCGCGTCGATGGCCGCGTCTACCACGGCCCGGGTCTGCTGCAGGTCTAGCCGGCCGCCGAAGTTGTTACAGCCGAGCCCGGCCACCGAGACGAGCAGCCCGCTGTTACTCACCGACCTGAAGCGCATGACCCTGCCTCTGCTGGAGAGAACCTGACCCTGAGCATGGATGGTAACTGGTCAAGCAAGGGACGCATCGCGCGCCGGGGGTGCCGGGCAATGGCCTAGGCGATACAATCCGAAAGCTGCTGAAATGGGCGGCCCCGCCACGCACTTTCCCCTCCTGATAGGCAGCCCCGGTGCCGGACCGGTGCGCTCTCGCGAGAGGAAGTAGGTCGATGGCAGATGCGGTCGGCGGCCCGACCGTGCTGCGGCTGCTGCTCGGGCCCAGTTGCGCCGCCTGCGCGAAAGCCAGGGAATCAGCGCCCGCGACGCGGCGCGGGCAATCCGCGGCTCGGAATCCAAGATCAGCCGGATAGAGCTGGGCCGGAATGCCGTCCGCGAGATTGACATCGCCGACCTGCTTACCTTGTACGGCATAGCTGACAAGGCGGAGCGCGAGCAATTGCTGTCCCTGGCCAGCCGGGCCAACCAGCCGGGCTGGTGGTACCGGTATCACGACGTGCTGCCGCCCTGGTTCCAGGCCTATATCGGGCTGGAAGAATCGGCCCAGTCGATCCGCAGCTATCACGCGCAGTTAGTGCCCGGCCTGCTGCAGACCGAAGAGTACGCCGCCGCGGTGCTGGCCTTGGGCGACTTCTCGCTGAACGAGGCGGAGCGCCTGGTGGTGCTGCGCAAGGAGCGTCAGCGGCGCTTCGCTGCGGGCGGCACCCGGCTGTGGGCGATCATCGACGAGGTGGCGCTGCGCCGCCCGGTCGGCGGCCCGGCGGTGCTCGGCCGCCAGCTGGAGTATCTCCGGGAACTGTGCGGCCAGCCCTGGCTCACCATTCAGATCACCCCGTTCCCCGCGGTGAGTCACGCCGCACCCGGCTCGTTCAGCATCCTGCGCTTCGCCGACCCCGCCCTGCCGGACATGGTCTACGCCGAGCAGCTGAACAGCGGCACCCACATCGACAAGCGGGCCGAGGTGGAACCGTATCTGCTGGCGCTGGAACGGCTCAGCCTGGTCAGCGCGGCACCCGCCGACTTGGCGGAAATCCTCCGCGCCATCCTGACCGGGGTAGCCGGAACCCAATAATTTGCTCAACGCCAGCTGGCGGCCGGTGCCGCCGCCAGGTGCCCGGTCCTGGCCGGCAGGCCGCAGCGGCGGACCACGCTTTAGCGGGCCGGCAGGTCGAACTCGCCGTTCCGCACCCCGGCCAGGAACGCCACCCACTCGCGGCGGTTGAACACGTGCGGCGCCTTGCTGATGTCTTTGGAGTCGCGCACCGCGACCAGCCCATTGGGCAGGTGCGCCACCTCCACGCAGCCGCTGACGCTAGAGGCGCTGCTCTTGAACCAGCGCGCATTGGTGAAATCAGGGGTCATCCCCATGTCCCTTCTGTGCTGTTAGCAGGACTACCCTTGCGAAATTCTGGTCAGGCGGGCCCCTCGGCCATTCTGCCGATCAATTTCACGGTATCGGCCGGGGACAGCGCAGCGGCCCGGAGCAGGTCAAAAACCTCGGCGCACGCTCGGACGTCCGATTCTCTTTCCAGATAGGCGTGGCCAGTGACGTTTTCCGAGTAGACCACGTCCGGATCACTGCGTTCCGGAAACTCCAGAATGCAGAATGGTCCGTTAAGCGCCGGGTGCACACCGCTGGAAAGCGGCAGCACCTGCAGCGTCACGTGCGGCCACTGGCTCACCTCGAGCAGCCGTTCCAGCTGGCCGCGCATGACCTCCGGCCCGCCGATCAACCGGGAGATCACCGGCTCATTCAGGATGCACCACAGCTTCACCGGGTCGGCGCGGGTGAGCACCTTCTGCCGCTCCAGGCGCAGTTCCACCGCGCGCTCGATCTGCCGGGGGTGCTGCCGCCGCCGCACCGAGGTCATCACCGTCCGGGCGTAGGCCTCGGTCTGCAGCAGGCCATGCACCACCTGGTCCTCGAACACGCGCAGCGCAGCCGCCTCGGCCTCCAGCCCGACATAGACGTCGAAGCCGGTCGGCAGCACGTCGTCGTAGACCGCCCACCAGCCTTTGCGGTGACCCTCCCGGGCCATCTCGGTGAGCACCTGGCGCTGCCCAGGGTCGGCTACGCCGTACATCTCGAACATGGTGGCCAGGTAGGCGGTCCGGGTCGGCGCCTTGCCGGTTTCGATGCGCGACAGGGTTGACGCGGCCAGCCCCAGTTTGTCCGCGGCCTCTTCCAGCTTGAAGGAATGCACCTCGCGCAGCCGCCTTAACTCAGAGCCGAGCCGGCGCCGCCGGACCGTCGGACCGATCGACACGAGCGCCTCCCCTCCCCGGCAGGCAGGTCTGGCGCCACCCAAAGGCTCGCGGCAGGCGCGACCGCAGGCTGCGGTATGCGAAATAACGATACTGGACTTGCGAAGGGGATGATATCTCATCTGAAATTTCGTAGCTCATATTTGTGCTACGCACTTGCGTGAGGTGCACACCCTCACCATCATGGGTCTGACAGGCCGTATCTGACCTGCTACTAAGCGGGCTAAGACATCCGGGTACCGGCGCTGTGGGGGGGCCCTGCGGGGACGTAGCGGGGTGCTGCATGGCCTCCGCGCACGTGGACGGGCCCCGAAGGAGCGCAGCAGAGATGGCAGCGACCACCCCCGGCGTGAGCCCCGGCGCGAAGCGGCGATCGGGGGTTGATGGCGGCGGCAGTGCCGCCACTCGGCGCGAAGCGGCGATCGGGGGGTCCGGGGGAGCGTCCCCCCGGGCTAACACCGCGCCGGTCATCGCGGGCAGCCTCACCCTCCCCGGCCGGACCCGGAACGTGGCCGAGGCCAGGGCGTTCGTGGCCAAAACGCTGAGTGCCAAGCACCCCTGCTGCGACCTCGCCGTTTTACTGTGCTCTGAGCTCGTCACCAACGCGGTCGTGCACACCAGCTCGGGAAAGCCCGGTGGGACGGTCACCATCGTGGTGCTCCAGCTCACCGACGCGGTTTGGGTCGAGGTCATCGACCACGGGTCTGCGTCCAGCACCCCGGTGGTGAAGGGCGAGGCGCTGGCGTCCGATGGGCACGGCCTGTTCCTGGTCGAGCAGCTGGCCGACAGCTGGGGCTATGTCCTGGACCAGGTCGGCACCACGGTGTGGTTCCAGCTCACCGGCTGAACCGCACCGGCGGCCAGCGGCCGCCAGCCAGGCCACCGGCCACCCTCCCCGATTGCGCAGTCGCACGGCCCCCGGGGGAGGGCGGCCGGTTCATTGCCCGGTGCGCCGGGCGGCCCGCCGGTCCCGCAGCCGCAGGGACACCCGGAGCGGGCTGCCCTCGAAACCGAACTCCTCGCGCAGCCGCCGCTCGATGAACCGGCGGTAGCCAGCCTCCAGGAAACCCGTGGTGAACAGCACGATGTGCGGCGGCCGGATACCGGCCTGCGTAGCGAACAGGATCTTCGGCGAGCGGCCGCCGCGGGCCGGCGGCGGGGTGGCCGCGACGACCTCGGTGAGCCAGGCGTTCAGCCGGCCGGTGGGCACCCTAGTTTCCCAGCTGTCCAGGGCCAGCTCGATGGCGGGCACCAGCTTGTCCACGTGCCGCCCGGTCTTGGCCGAGATGTTGACCCGCGGGGCCCAGCGTGCGGTGTGCAGCTGGCGGTCGATCTCCCGGTCCAGCTGGGCCCGCCGCTCCTCGTCTACCAGGTCCCACTTGTTGTACGCGATAACCAGCGCGCGCCCGGCCTCGATCACCATGGACACGATGCGCAGATCCTGCTCGGTGAGCGGCTCGCTGGCGTCCACCAGGACCACCGCCACCTCGGCCCGGTCCAGCGCCCCGGTGGTGCGCAGCGCTGCGTAGAAGTCCGCACCCTGGCTCTGGCTGGCCCGCCGCCGGATGCCCGCGGTGTCCACGAACCGCCAGGTGGTGCCGCCCAGCTCGATCAGCTCGTCCACCGGGTCCCGGGTCGTCCCGGCTACCGCGTCTACCAGCACCCTGGTCTGCCCGGCCAGCTTGTTCAGCAGGCTGGACTTGCCCACGTTGGGGCGGCCGATGAGGGCGATGCGCCGTGGGCCGCCCTCGGCGCCGATCTGCTCGCGGGGCGCCTCGGGCAGTGCCTCCAGCACCACGTCGAGCAGGTCGCCGCTGCCCCGGCCGTGCAGCGCGCTGACCGGCAGTGGCTCACCGAGACCCAGCGACCACAGCGCGGCCGCGGCCGGCTCGGCGATCTCGCTGTCCACTTTGTTGGCCGCCAGCACCACCGGCTTCCCGGACCGGCGCAGCACCGCGGCCACCGCGTCGTCCGCGTCGGTCACCCCGACCACCGCGTCCACCACGAACAGCACCGCGTCCGCGGCGTCCACCGCGATCCGGGCCTGCGCGGTGACCTGCTCGGCCAGCTCCCGGCTGGACTGGCCTGCCTCAGAACCCGGGAACGGCTCCCAGCCGCCGGTATCCACCAGGGTGAACGCCCGGCCCCGCCAGGTGGCGTCGTAGGTCACCCGGTCCCTGGTCACCCCCGGGACGTCCTGCACCACCGCCTGCCTGCTGCCCAGAATCCGGTTGACCAGAGTCGACTTGCCCACGTTGGGCCGGCCGACCACGGCCACCACCGGGACGGCGAGCTCCGGGTCGAAGTCGTCGTCCACTGTGCCACCGGTGCCCGGTGCCCACTCGGTCACCTCGACCACGCCGCCCCGGCCTGCTGCCGGGCCAGGTCCATGATCGCCTTGATCACTTCGGCCAGGTCCAGCCGGGTCGAGTCGATCTGCACCGCGTCGGCTGCCTTAGCCGTCTGCGGGGCATCCGCGCGGTCCCGCCGCTGCTGCTCGGCCTGGGTGACCGCCGGGGTCGCACCGGGGTCGGCGGCCAGGTCGGCACTGCGCCGCTCCGCCCGGGCCGTTTCGCTGGCGATCAGGAACACTTTGACCGGGGCATCCGGGGCGACGACCGTGCCGATATCCCGGCCTTCGGCGACGATCCCGGACCCGGCCGCGCAGGTCTGCGCGATGATGGCCTGCTGCATGGCGACCAGCCGGGCCCGGACGGCCGGGACCGAGGCCACGGCGCTGACGCTGTTGGATACCTGCCGGGTGCGGATCTGCCCGGTCACGTCGGTGCCGTCCACCGTAATCCAGGGCTGCCCGGGGTCGGAGCCCACCTCGAGCACCGGCTGCCCGGCCTGCTCGGCGACCGCCTCGGCATTGCTCACCAAGATGCCATGCTGCAGCATCCACCAGGTCAGGGCGCGGTACATTGCCCCGGTGTCCAGGTAGCGCAGCCCGAGGTTGGTGGCAACGCCGCGGGCCGCGGTGGACTTGCCCGATCCGGACGGGCCATCCACGGCGATAATCAGGCAGTCGGTCACGCAGGCGATGCTACCGGCGAACCGGCCATCCATTCGCCGCGAGTGCCTCCGTGAGCGGTCCGACGGCGTCCGGGTGGACGGTCAGTTCGGCCACGCCGACCGGCAGCCCGGGTGAGTGCTCGATGCCGACGTCCTCGATGTTGACCCCTGCCTCACCCGCCGCCTGGAACAGCCGGGCCAGCTCACCGGGCTGGTCCTGGATCACCACCTGGACCTGGGTCTCGGCCCGGGCCGGGCCACCCCGCTTGCCGGGCAGCCGGGCCACGCCCGCCACGCCCTGGTCCAGCAGCGCGGCCAGCAGCTTGAGCTCGGCGGCCGACCCGGTACCGGGCGCTTCGCCGCCTGCCACCCCGGCCAGTTCCTCGGCCACGGCGATCAGGTCCGCGCCCACCGCGGCCAGCACGTCCGCCACCGGCGCCGCGTTGGCCGCCAGGATCTGCGCCCACAGCCGGGTGTCACCGGCCGCTATCCGGGTCACGTCGCGCAGCCCCTGGCCGGCCAGGGCCAGCGCGCCGTCCCGCGCCTCAGTCAGCCGGGCGGCCATCGCGGCGGACACCACGTGCGGCGCGTGCGAGACCAGCGCGACCCAGGCGTCGTGCTCGGCCGGGTCCGCCAGCACCGGCTCGGCGCCACAGACCCGGGCCAGCGCGGCGACAGTGGCCACGCCCGCAGCGGGGATGCTGCCCCCGTGGCAGACCACCCACGGACGGCCGAGGAACAGGTCAGCCCGGGCCGCGGCCGGGCCGGACCGCTCCCGCCCGGCCAGCGGGTGCCCGGGCACGAAGGACGCCAGGTCGCAGCCCAGCGCGCGGGCCTGGGCCAGCGGCTGGCTCTTGACGCTGGCCACGTCGGTGTACCAGCGGGCCAGGCCGCGGCCCTGCGCAGCCGCCAGCGTGGCCGCCACCGCCGCCGGGGGCACCGCGATCACCGCGATGTCTGTGCTGACCCGGGGGGGCGACCCCCCGGACCCCCCGATCGCCACTCCGCGCCGAGCGGCGGCAAGCCGCCGCGGTTCCGCTTCTCGCGGCGGCCAGCCTTCCGGCAGCAACTCTCCTGCACCGATGTCGGCGGCCAGCCGGGCCGCGGCCGGGTCCCGGTCGGCCAGCCACACGGTCACCCCGCGAAACCGCAGGGCCAGCGCCACCGAGGTGCCGATCAGGCCGGTCCCGATGATGACCGCGCTGGCCGGGGCCGGGCCCTCTGGCGGGCTCCCGGCTGGCTGGCTCACGGCTGGCTGGCTCACTGCGCGATATCCAGCCGCAGCGCGGCCGCGCCGCGCAGGTACACATGCTGCATGGCCGAGCGCGGCTTAGCCGTCTCCACGTGCATGAGCAGCCGGACCACCCGGGGCATCCCGTGCGGCACCGCGATCTCGGTGGTGCACAGCAGAGGCACGTCCTGGAACCCGATCTTGCGCGCGGCCAGCGCCGGGAACTCCGCGGTCAGATCGGGCGTCCCGGTGAACACCACGCTGATCACGTCGTCGGGATGGAGGCTGTTGCGCTCCATCACCTCGGTGACCAGTTCGGTGGTGCCCTCCAGGATGGCCTCCCGGTCGTTCGCCTCCACCTGGACCGCACCGCGGATTGCCCTGACCGCCACCAGCCTGCTCCTTCATGCCGTCAGCTCGGCGAGTTACCAGGCACGATCCTTCCACAGCAGGTCAGAGTCCAACTGGGTGAGCGTGCCCGGCCTGGTTAAAGTCCAACTGCGGAATACAGCTCGCCTATTTCCCGGGTGGTGAGCGCGCGGCTGGTGCCCGGCCGCAGCGAGCCCAGCGCGACTGGGCCGACGTGGGTGCGGACCAGCCGGCTGACCGGGTGGCCGGCCTCGGCCAGCATGCGCCGCACGATGTGCTTGCGTCCCTCGTGCAGGGTGATCTCCACCAGGGCCCGCGAGCCGGCCCGTTCGATCACCCGGAACTTGTCCGCACTGGCCACGCCGTCAGCCAGCTCGATGCCGCTGAGCAGCCGCCGGCCGGTATCCCGGGACACCGGACCGGGCACATCGGCCAGGTACGTCTTGAGCACCCCGTAGCTGGGATGGGTCAGCCGGTGGGCCAGCTCGCCGTCGTTCATCAGCAGCATCAGGCCCTCGGTGTCATAGTCGAGCCGGCCCACGTGGTACAGCCGCTGCGCCTGGTCGCCGAGGAAATCGGCGATGGTGGGCCGGCCCCGGTCGTCGGACATCGTGGTGAGCACCCCGGCGGGCTTATTCAGCGCCAGGTAGATCAGGTCCTCCCGGGCCGGGATGCGCCGCCCGTCCACCCGGATGACCTGGTGCTGCGGGTCCACCCGGGCGCCGTACCGGCGCACGATCTCGCCGTCCACCTCGACCCGGCCCGCGCCGATCAGTTCCTCACAGTGCCGGCGGCTGCCCACCCCCGCCGCGGCCAGCACCTTCTGCAGCCGGACCCCACCCGGCACATCCGTCAGGCTGTCGCGGCCGTCATCCTCTTCTTCAGGATCCGTGGTGCTCATCGACGGCATCCTCAACGTCCTCGACATGCTCGGGCAGGAACGGCGCGAGTTCCGGGAGCTCGCCCAGGCTGGCCAGGCCGAGCCGCTCCAGGAAGTACCCGGTCGTGCGGTAGAGGATAGCCCCGGTCTCGGTGTCGGTCCCGGCTTCCTCGACCAGGCCGCGCAGGGTGAGGGTACGCAGCACGCTATCGCAGTTCACGCCGCGCACGGCGGACACCCGGGCCCGGCTCACCGGCTGCCGGTAGGCCACCACGGCCAGGGTCTCCAGCGCCGCCTGAGTGAGCCGCACCTCCTGCCCGTCCCGGACGAACCGCTCCACCACGGGCGCGCAGTCGGCCCGGGTGTAGAAGCGCCAGCCGCCGGCCACCTCGCGCAGGTCGAAGCCGCGCTGCTCCGCGTCGTAGGACGCGGCCAGGTCGCGCAGCGCCGCCGCCACCTCGCCGCGCGGCCGCTCCAGCACCTGCGCGATGACCACCTCGGGCACCGGCTCGTCCACCACCAGCAGGATGGCCTCCAGGCTGGCCCGCAGCCCCGGCCCGGCGATCACCTCGGGCGGCGCGGGCTGCCCCTGGCCCGGCACGGTGTCATCTGGCCCTGGGCCGGGCACCTCGCTCATGATCACTCGTTTCCTTCCCCGGCGGTCGGTGGCCGGTGTGGGGTGGCCGGCTGATCCGCTACCCAGGTGACGTACAGCTCGCCGAGCGGGGCGATCTGGTCGAAGCTGACGCTGCCTTCCCGGTACAGCTCGAGCAGGGCCAGGAACCTGGCCACCACCTCGTAGGTCCCCGCGCAGTCCGCGGCCAGCCGCCGGAACGTCGCCCGGCCCAGCCGGGTGAGCTGGCTGGCCAGGATAGCCGCCTGCTCGCGGACGGTGGTCTGGGGCATGTGCAGGTGCGCGGTGGATACCTCGGGCACCGGCCGGGGCGCCAGCGTGCGGGCGGCGATGGCGGCGAACTCGGCCGGCCCAAGGCCGAGCAGCACTTCCGGCAGCAGCTCGGCGAACTGTGCTTCCATCGGCACCCGGCGGGCGAACCTGCGCCCCTGGACCGTCATCCGGCCCGCGAACACCGCGGCCACCTCCTTGTACGCCCGGTATTGCAGCAGCCGGGCGAACAGCAGGTCCCTGGCCTCCAGCAGGGCCAGGTCCTCCTCGTCCTCGACCTCGCCGCTGGGCAGCAGCCGGGCCGCTTTGAGGTCGAGCAGGGTCGCCGCGACCAGCAGGAAGTAGCTAGCCTGATCCAGATCCCAGCCATCGGCGCGGGCCCGGATGTAGGCGATGAACTCGTCGGTCACCTGGGACAGCGCGATCTCGGTGATGTCCAGCTTGTGCTTGGAGATCAGGCCGAGCAGCAGGTCGAACGGGCCCTCAAAGACGTCGAGGTGCACCTCGAACCCGGCCGAGCTGGTGCCCTGCGCAGCCGCATCGCCTGGCTCCGCTGTCACCGCACCCGTCACCCCGTTATCCGCCGCCTCATGTCATGTCCCGCAACCGTCCAGCCAGCTGCCACGATCCACAGTAATCCCGTACCCGGGCAGCGCGAGCCGGGCCCGTTTCAGGTACACGGTGATCTGGCAGGCTCACCCGGCGCGGCCGGGACCGCCCCGCGGCACGTCCCGGGTCACTGCTGCCGCTGCCACCGGTCCAGCACCTCGCGGGCAAGTTCCCGGTAGGAGTTGGCGCCGGTGGACGACGGGTCGAAGCTGGTGATCGGCTCGCCGGCCACGGTGGCGTCGGGGAAGCGCACGGTGCGGTTGATCACCGTGTGGAACACCTTGTCCCCGAACCCCTTCACCACCTCGGCCAGGACTTCCCGGGAGTGCAGTGTCCGGGAGTCATACATGGTGGCCAGCAGCCCGTCGATGCCCAGCCGCGGGTTCAGCCGGGTGGATACCTTGTCGATGGTCTCCAGCAGCAGGGCCACCCCGCGCATCGCGAAGTACTCGCACTCCAGCGGGACCAGCACGCCGGCCGCGCAGGCCAGCGCGTTGACGGTGAGCAGGCCGAGGGACGGCTGGCAGTCGATGAGCACGATGTCGTATTCGGGCAGCACCGGCTGCAGCACGCCGCCGAGCACGAACTCGCGGCCCACCTCGTGCACCAGCTGGACTTCCGCCCCAGAAAGGTCGATGTTGCTGGGCAGCAGGTCCATGCCGTTCACGCTGGTCTTGAAGACCACGTCGGTGGCGCTGAGCGCACGCTCCATCAGCAGGTTGTAGACGGTGTACTCCAGCTCGTGCGGCTGGATGCCCAGGCCGACCGACAGCGCGCCCTGCGGGTCGAAGTCCACCAGCAGCACCCGGCGGCCCCGCTCGGCCAGGGCGGCACCCAAGTTGATCGTGGTGGTGGTCTTGCCGACCCCGCCCTTCTGATTGCACACGGCAACGATGCGGGCGGGACCGTGGCTGAGCAAGGGCTCTGGGTCGGGAAAAGCCGGCAGCGGCCGACCAGTGGGTCCGATCATGCCGGGCTCCAGCTCCATCACGTGCGTCCCTGCTGCCATGCGCCGCACCTCCCCGGCGGACTCGGCAAAAATGCCTCCGCTGGAACCAGGACACTAGGCCCTGCCTCGCCGACCGGCAAGCCGACTCACCGTATGCCCAGCTAATCGCGTAGGACTTGGCAGGATTGGACGGCCGACTAGCCGAGGGCGCGCGGGTGCGCGGCCGAATACACCTCACGCAGCTTGTCCACCGTGACCATGGTGTAGATCTGCGTGGTGGTGACCGAGGCGTGGCCGAGCAGTTCCTGCACCACCCGCACGTCCGCTCCGCCGTCCAGCAGGTGCGTGGCGTAGGAGTGGCGCAGCGTGTGCGGCGACACTGCGCCCAGGCCGGCCCGGGCCGCCGCCGCCTTGAGCACGGCCCACGCGCCCTGCCGGGTGAGCCGCCCGCCGCGGGCGTTCAGGAACAGCGCCGGGCTGGCGGACACCCGGCGGGATGCACCGGCCAGGGCCGGCCGCGCCCGAACCAGATACGCCTCCAGCGCCTCCCGGGCGTACCGGCCCACCGGCACCAGCCGGTCCCGGCCGCCCTTGCCGGACAGCCGGATGGTGGCCGGCGGCTGCTGGCGGTCCGGGCGCCCGCCCGGCGGCACGGCGGTGAAGCCGAGGTCATCGACGTCGAGCCCGACCGCTTCGGAGATCCGGGCGCCGGTCCCGTAGAGCAGTTCCAGCAGCGCACGGTCGCGCAGCGGGCGCAACTGGTCGGCGCCGTCGCCGGCCGCCGCCGCCGCGATGAGCCGCTCCACCTCCGGCACGGCGATGGCCCGGGGCAGCTTCCGGGGTGCGGCGGGCGGGTGCACGGCGCTGGCCGGGTCGGCCCCGGCCAGCCCTTCAGCCACGGCGAACGCGTGCAGCCCGCGGACCGCGACCACGGCCCGCCCGGCCGAGCTGGCCGCCAGCGGAAGGTGCTCATCGTCGCCCTCGCGCAGCCCGGCCAGGAACGCCGCGACATCCTCCGTCGTAACCTCGCCGATCACGGTCCGGCCGCGGGCGGCCAGCATGCCCTGATAGCGGAGCAGGTCGCGCCGGTAGGCCTGCAGCGTGTGCGCGGCCAGGCCGCGCTCTACGGTCAGATGATCAAGGTAACGGTCGACGGCACCCGCCAGGGCGGTCAGTTCAGCACCTCGCTCACCGGCGTCGCCGGCAGGCCATGTGCGTCCGCGACTGGCAGGCAGGTCAGCGCCCCCTCATGGGTGTGCAGCCCCTGGGCCAGCGCCGGGTCGGCGCGCAGTGCGTCGCGCCAGCCCCGGTTGGCCAGCTCGATCACGTAGGGCAGGGTGACGTTGGTCAGCGCGTAGGTGGATGTGTGCGGCACCGCACCAGGCATGTTGGCCACGCAGTAGAACACCGACCCGTGCACCCGGTAGGTGGGCTCGGCGTGCGTGGTCGCGTGCGAGTCCTCGAAACAGCCACCCTGGTCGATCGAGATGTCCACCAGCACCGAACCGGGCTTCATCCGGGATACCAGCTCGTTGGACACCAGCATGGGCGCCTTGGCCCCGGGTACCAGCACCGCGCCGATGACCAGGTCCGCGTCGATCACCGCGCGCTCGACCTCGTACAGGTTGGACGCGACCGTCTGACAGTGCCCCTGGTAGATCGCGTCGGCCGCGCGCAGCCGGGCTACGTTCTTGTCCACCAGCAGCACCTCGGCCTGCATGCCGAGCGCGATGGCGGCGGCGTTCATCCCGGACACGCCCGCCCCGAGCACCACGACCTTGGCCGCGTACACGCCGGACACCCCGCCCATCAGCACGCCGCGCCCGCCGCCGTCCCGCTGCAGGTGATGCGCGCCCACCTGAGGCGCCATCCGGCCGGCCACCTCAGACATGGGCGCGAGCAGCGGCAGCGTCCGGTCCGGGAGCTGCACGGTCTCATACGCGATCGAGGTGATGCCGGACTCGAGCAGCGCATCGGTGCACGGCCGGGACGCGGCCAGGTGCAGGTAGGTGAACAGCACCTGGTCCTTGCGCATCCGGTGGTACTCCTCGGCCACCGGCTCCTTGACCTTGAGGATCAAGTCGCCGGCCTGCCACACGTCGTCCGCGGTCGGCAGGATCTGCGCGCCGGCCACGACGAAGTCCTCGTCCGGGATGGACGACCCGGTACCGGCGCCGGCCTGGACGACCACCTGATGGCCACTGCGCACCAGCTCGTGCACGCCGGCCGGGGTGATCGCCACCCGGTACTCGTGGTTCTTGACTTCCTTGGGAATGCCTACCTTCATCGGCCGCAAGCCCTTTCTTCGTAACTCCTGCCTCCGGCCCCGTTGCCGGACGCACCGAGTCCTGCCGGACCCGCCGCCGCTAGCTGATCAGTCCTCCGGCGCGTCCGCGGGCCGGAGGCCCGCGAACCCGCCGCAACGAGCGGCATACGCGGACAAGATACCCACCGCGGTGACGCCATTGTGCAGGTCACCCGCCATGAGCCGGTGCAGCGCGGTATCCAGGTCCACCCAGCGGAGCATGAGTTGCGCCTCTTCATCCGACGCGACGTAGTTCCGTTCCTCCTCCGGAACCTGGCGCAGCTCACGGGCCAGAAATACCCGGATCCGCTCGGTGCTGATCCCGGGCGAGGAGTAGTAGTCGGCCAGCACCCGCCAATCAGCCGCGGCGTACCCGGTCTCCTCGAGCAGTTCCCGTGCCGCGGTGTCGTGCAGCGGCTCACCATCGACGTCGCGCAGGCCGGCCGGGATCTCCCAGAGCAGCCGGCCGACCGGGTGCCGGTACTGCCGGATCAGCAGCACCTGGCCGGCCTCGTCCAGGGCGGCCACGGCCACCGCGCCGGGGTGCTGCACCACCTGCCGCGGCACCACGTGGCCGTCCGGCATCCGGACCAGGTCGCTGCGCAGCGTCACGATCGGCCCACGGGCCTGCTCGGTGGACGACACCACCGGCCAGCCTTCGGCCGCGTCCCGCAGCGGGACGTGGCCGGGCCGATCCACCGCGGAGGTCACGCGCTGGCCGCAGCGGGCTGGCCGATGGCTGTCCCGCTCCGGCTGACCGACCTGGCCCGCTCGCGCGCCGCCGCGACCAAGCCGGCGAACAGCGGATGGGCCCGGGTCGGCCGGGATAGGAACTCCGGATGGGCCTGGGTGGCCACGAAGAACGGGTGCGTGCTGCGCGGTAGCTCGACGAACTCGACCAGGCGGCCGTCCTGCGACAGGCCGGACGCGATCAACCCGGCCTCCTCCAGCGCGGGGCGGTAGGAGTTGTTCACCTCGTACCGGTGCCGGTGTCGTTCCTGCACCACGTCGGTGCCGTACAGCTCGCGGACCAAGGAGCCCTCGGCCAGCACGGCCGGGAACAAGCCGAGCCGCATCGTCCCGCCCATGTCCCGCTCGCCGGCCACCACGTCCTCCTGGTCGGCCATGGTCGCGATGACCGGGTGCGGGGTGTCCGGGTCGAACTCGGCGCTGTTCGCGTCGGCCAGCCCGGCCACGTCCCGGGCCACCTCGATGGCCAGGCACTGCAGGCCGAGGCACAAGCCGAGCAGCGGGATGCCGTTGTCCCGGGCGAACCGGATCGCGCCGACCTTGCCCTCGATGCCGCGCACCCCGAACCCGCCCGGGATCAGGATGCCGTCCACGTCGGCCAGATGCCGCGCCGCGCCCTCCGCGGTCTGGCAGTCGTCGCTGGTCACCCACCGGATGTTCACCCGGGCGTCGTTGGCGAATCCGCCGGCCCGCAGCGCCTCGGCGGGCGACAGGTAGGCATCGGGCAGGTCAACGTACTTGCCGACCAGCGCGATCGTGACGCTGTGCGCGGGCCGGTGCACCCGGCGCAGCAGTTCGTCCCAGTCGCTCCAGTCCACGTCGCGGAACGGCAGGCCGAGCCGCCGCACCACGTAGGCATCGAGCCCCTCGGTGTGCAGCACCTTGGGGATGTCGTAGATGGACGGGGCGTCCACGGCGGACACCACCGCTTCCTCGTCCACGTCGCACATCAGGCTGATCTTCCGCTTCAGCCCGTCGCTGATCGGCCGGTCGCTGCGGCAGACGATGGCGTCCGGCTGGATACCGATGCTGCGCAGCGCGGCCACCGAGTGCTGCGTCGGCTTGGTCTTCAGCTCCCCGGACGGGCCGATGTAGGGCAGCAGCGAGACGTGCAGGAAGAAGCAGTGGTCCCGGCCGATCTCGTGCCGGATCTGCCGGATCGCTTCCAGGAAGGGCTGCGACTCGATGTCCCCGACGGTGCCGCCGACCTCGGTGATGACCACGTCGACGTCCGACCCGCCCATCTCGATGATGCGGGACTTGATCTCGTTGGTGATGTGCGGGATGACCTGGACGGTGTCGCCCAGGTAGTCGCCGCGGCGCTCTTTGGCGATGACGCTGGAGTAGATCTGCCCCGTGGTCACGTTGGCCGAGCCGCGCAGCCTGGTGTCCAGGAACCGCTCGTAGTGCCCGACGTCCAGATCCGTCTCGGTCCCGTCGTCCGTGACGAACACCTCACCGTGCTGGAAGGGGTTCATTGTGCCGGGATCGACGTTCAGATAGGGGTCCAGCTTCTGCATGGTGACGTTCAGGCCACGCAGCTTGAGCAGCCTGCCCAGGCTGGAAGCGGTCAGGCCCTTGCCGAGGCTGGAAGCAACTCCCCCGGTGACGAAGAGGTACCTGGTCGGTGCGTGCCGTGAGGCTTGCCGAGTTACGTACGGTGACGCAGCCAAGTGAAGGCTCCCGTGGTCGGTCTGATGCGGAGAACCCGCCGGTCCACGGAACTTCAGGATATCAGCAGACGGTCGATGTGCTGGGTTCGCCATCCGCCGAGCGCAGCCGGTCCTGGTCAGCCGGGTCGCTGTGGTCACCGGCTTCGCCGAACCGGGCCAGCAGCAGCGCGCAGGCCACGGCCAGGATGAAGGCCAGCACCGCCACCGCGGTCAGGCCATGCCGGGTGTGGTCGCCGAGGAACATCACGCCGATGAGGGCGGGCGGCGCGGTCTCGGCCAGCACCACCGCGGCGGTGGCCACCGTGACGCTGCCGCCTTCCAGCGCGGTGGCGTACAGCATGAACGACACGATGCCCGCCGCGGCCAGCGCGTAGGCGGCTGGATCGCGGACCAGCTCGCTCAGCGAGAACCCGGGCAGCACCCGGGCCGCCACCGCGACCACGCCGTAGCCCAGGCCGGCCACCGCGCCGAGCACCAGGGTGCGGGCCGGGTTGCCCAGCTTGGACGCGGCCACCCCGGCTACCGCCACCCCGGCCACGGCCACGATCAGCGCCAGCTTGAATGCCTCGCTGACCCCGGTGGCCCCTTCAGCCCCAGCCGAGAGGCCGAGCAGGCCGACGCCGACCACCACGCCAGCCACGGCCAGCCATTCCCGCCAGGTCAGCTGGATCTTGATCAGCCAGGAAGCCACGACCGCGGTGACGGCCAGGTTGCCGGCCACGATGGCCTGCACCGCGAACAGCGGCAGCCGCCGCAGCGCGACCAGCTGGGCGACGAAGCCGAGCATGTCGAGGCCGAGGCTGATCAGGAAGCGCCACTGGCCGAGCAGCCGGACGATCAGGCCGGGGTCCACCTCGCCGAGCGGACTGGCCGGCTGGCTCCGGTTGGCCGTGCGCCGGCTGGCCGCGCGTACCGCCACGGCCTGCATGACGGAGGCGACTCCGTAACAGAGGGCAGCCACGAGCGCGGCCACCAGACTGGCCCACACAGCTACGACACTACGCTGAAGGTTTCCTGAACGGCCAGCGCGGTCCCCCTGAGTAGGGGAAAGATCAGGGAAAACCCGGACGCTGCTTGCCTTGCGCCTCCGGGGGGCTTGTACCCGCCGACTTCCCTCGTCGCTCGGTCGCTCGTTCCTCGCTCCCTCCACACCCGCCTCCCCATTCCCCCTTCACTGTCCAGTCGGCGGCGCCCTCCTTCGGCGCGGGCTCCACACCGTAGCGGGCTAGGTCGGCCCGGGCTGTCTCGGGGCCGGTGAAATGGATGCTGCGGATGCCCAGCGCCGCGGCGCCGGCCACGTTGTCCGGACGGTCATCGAGGAAGATGACGTCGGCCGGCGCGGCCCGCAGCACGGCCAGCGCGGCCCGGAAGCACTCCGGATCGGGCTTGGCCAGCTTCAGGTCGCAGCTGAACATCAGGTGCTCGAAATGAGCCGCCACCGGCAGACCAGCCACGGCCTGTGCGGTGTCCCCCGGTGCGTTGGACAGCACGGCCAGGCGCACCCCGGCCGCGGCCAGATCGGCCACCAGCTGCACGCTGCCGGGCCGCAGATGCAGCCAGGACCCGGCGTCCAGCCGGCTCAGCTCGGCGATCTGCGCCTCGGTGAAGCTGCCGCCCAAGTCGGCCGCGACCTGCTGCCAGTAGCTGGTCACATCCAGCGCGGCCCGGTCGTAGTCCAGCCGGTAGGCCCAGTACGGCGGCAGCAACTCGGCCACCGGGCAGCCGGCCGCCTCGGCCAGCCGGGCGATGTCCGGCTCGGGCTGCGGCTGGCAGATGACGTTGCCGTAGTCGAATAGCACCCAGGTCATGCGCACCCTTCCTGGCGGCGGCTGGCCCTGCGAAACCTACCAGCGCGCGGCACGCGGCGCGGCTGCGCGAGTGGCGGGCCGGCGGCCAGGGGTAGCTGGGCGGGGCGCCGGAGGCGCAAGGAAGCAGAGCGCTTCGCTAGCTGGTGCCCTGCAGGGCGGAGCTGCTCGGGTGCGGGACGCCCAGGGCGCGGGCCAGCTCGGTCCAGAACGTGGCCGAGGCGGCCCGTCGGGCCAGCCCGGCGCCGCTGACCCCGCCACAGCCGCCGGCCGAGGCGGTCACCACTGGGAACGCGGCCCGGGCGGCCGCGAAGCTCAGCCGGTAGCTGACCCCTAGGTCGGCTGGGCATCTCATGAGGCTGCGCGGCGCGGCCGGCAACCCGCAGATGGCCTGGGCCACCCCGCGGGCGGTGGCCGGGTCAGAGATGGTGACCACGGCCGGGATCGCGAAGTGCAGGTGGTTCTGCGGCAGCGCGACGACCCGGGTGACCACCAGCCGGGTCACCGCGGCCACGTCCGAGCACAGCGCGCCGCCCGCCCGGGCCGGGCTGGCCGGGGTGGTGGCGGGGCTGGCCGGCTGGGTGGCGCTGGACGTGGTGACGGCCTGCTGCGTCCCGCAGGCGGCCAGCGCCAGGCCGGCCAGGGCGGCCGCCATCCAGCGCATCGTGGGCATGCCCATGACACACCTCTTTCCTGCCGCTGCTCCGGCCCGCGCAGAGCCAGGGCACTGAGCGGCGGCCTGGACCGCTCAGTGCCCTGAACTACTGCTTTGACGTATCGCGGGCGCGGCTGGTTCCGTCAGACTCCGGCCGCCTGCATGCCGCGCAGCTCGTGCTTGAGTTCCTTGATCTCGTCGCGGATCCGGGCGGCCACCTCGAATTGCAGCTCCGCCGCGGCCGCGTGCATCTGGTCAGTGAGCTGGCTGATCAGCGCGATGAGGTCGCCCCGCGCGGCGCTGCTGTCGCCCTCGCCTTCGCCCGCCGCGCTGGCCGAGGCCCGCACCCGGGAGGACAGCCCGGGCACCGGGGTCTTGCCCCGGCTCTGCTGCCGGCCGGCCCCGCCGATCAGCTTCTCGGTGTCCGCGTCCTCACGGATCAGCTGGTCCAGGATGTCGGCGATCCGCTTGCGCAATGGCGTCGGGTCAATGCCGTGCTCGGTGTTGTAGTCGACCTGCTTGGCCCGCCGCCGGTCCGTCTCGTCGATGGCCCGCTGCATCGACGGGGTGACCGAGTCGGCGTACATGTGCACCTGGCCGGACACGTTCCGGGCGGCCCGGCCGATGGTCTGGATCAGCGAGGTGCCCGAGCGCAGGAACCCTTCCTTGTCCGCGTCCAGGATCGACACCAGCGACACCTCGGGCAGGTCCAGGCCCTCCCGGAGCAGGTTGATGCCGACCAGCACGTCGTACTCGCCAACGCGCAACTCGCGGAGCAGCTCCACCCGGCGCAGCGTGTCCACCTCGCTGTGCAGGTAGCGCGCCCGGATGCCGAGCTCCAGCAGGTAGTCGGTGAGGTCCTCGGCCATCTTCTTGGTCAGCGTGGTGACCAGCACGCGTTCCGAGCGCTCCGCGCGGTCCCGGATCTCGTGCACCAGGTCGTCGATCTGGCCCTTGGTCGGCTTGACGATGACCTGGGGATCGACCAGCCCGGTCGGCCTGATCACCTGCTCGACGACCTCGCCGCTGACCCGCTGCAGCTCGTACGGGCCGGGGGTGGCCGACAGGTACACCGTCTGCCCGATCCGCTCGCCGAACTCATCCCAGGTCAGCGGCCGGTTGTCGATCGCGCTGGGCAGCCGGAAGCCGTGCTCTACCAGGTTCCGCTTCCGCGACACGTCGCCTTCGTACATCGCGCCGATCTGCGGCACGGTGTTGTGCGATTCGTCGATGACCAGCAGGAAGTCTTCCGGGAAGTAGTCGAGCAGGGTGTTCGGCGGGCTGCCCGCCTCGCGGCCGTCGATGTGCCGCGAGTAGTTCTCGATGCCGGCACAGCTGCCCACCTGGCGGAGCATCTCGATGTCGTACGTGGTGCGCATGCGCAACCGCTGCGCCTCGAGCAGCTTGCCCGCCCGGTCCAGCTCGCCGAGCCGCTCGGCCAGTTCGGCCTCGATGCCGGCGATGGCCCGCTCCATCCGGGCCGGCCCGGCCACGTAGTGCGAGGCCGGGAAGATGTACAGCTCCTCGTCTTCGCTGATCACCTCGCCGGTCAGCGGGTGCAGCGTCATGAGCCGCTCGATCTCGTCGCCGAACATCTCGATCCGCACGGCCAGTTCCTCGTAGACCGGGATGATCTCGATGGTGTCGCCGCGGACCCGGAACGTGCCCCGGGTGAACGACAGATCGTTGCGGGTGTACTGCATGCCGACCAGGCGGCGCAGCAGCGTGTCCCGGTCGGTGGTGTCGCCGACCCGCAGCTTGACCATCCGGTCCACGTACTCCTGCGGCGTGCCCAGGCCGTAGATGCAGGAGACCGAGGCCACCACGATCGTGTCCCGCCGGGTGAGCAGCGAGTTCGTGGCTGAGTGCCGCAGCCGCTCCACCTCGTCGTTGATCGAGGAGTCCTTCTCGATGTAGGTGTCGGTCTGCGGGATGTACGCCTCGGGCTGGTAATAGTCGTAGTACGAGACGAAGTACTCGACCGCGTTCTCCGGCAGCATCTCGCGCAGCTCGTTGGCGAACTGCGCGGCCAGCGTCTTGTTCGGCAGCATGACAAGGACCGGCCGCTGCAGCCGCTCGGCCAGCCAGGCCACGGTCGCGGTCTTACCGGTCCCGGTGGCGCCGAGCAGCACGGTGTCCTTTTCGCCGCTGGCGATCCGGCGTTCCATCTCAGCGATGGCCCGGGGCTGGTCGCCCGCCGGCGTCATGTCGGTGATCACCTCGAAGGGCGCCACCCGCCGGTGCAGGTCACTTACGGGCCGCACGGCACCGCCCCCTTCCGGAAGGTTGAACTCGATTACCCGCCCACTGTATTTCCTGGGTCCGACAAAGTGCCCGGGCCGGACCTGGCCTGGCGGCACAGCTCGGCCCACAGCTCGCCGACCTGCCGGTCCAGCTCGGCCAGTGAGCCGGAGTTGTCCAGCACGATGTCGGCGATGGCCAGCCGCTGCTCGCGGCTGGCCTGCGCGGCCATCCGGGCCGCCGCCTGGGCCCGGGTCAGCTCGCGATCCCGGATCAGCCGCTCCTCCTGGATCCGCGGCGGCACGTCCACCACCACGACCAGGTCGAAGAAGCCGGCCATGTCGTTCTCGGCGATCAGCGGGATGTCCTCGATCACGATCGCGTCCGGGCCGGCGCCTTGCTCCAGTTCCCGGAGCCGGGCGCCGACCAGCGGATGGATGATCCCGTTCAGCTTGCCGCGCAGCTCCGCGTCGGTGAACACGATCTCGCCTAGGGCCTGCCGGTCCAGCGTGCCGTCCTTGGCCAGCACCGCGGTGCCGAATTGGCCGACCACCTGGGCCAGGCCCGGGGTGCCCGGCTCGACCACCTCGCGGGCGATCTGGTCGGCGTCGATGATCAGCGCGCCGTACCCGGCCAGCCGCCGGGCCACCTCGGTCTTGCCGGAGCCGATGCCGCCGGTCAGGCCGACCTTAAGCATGCCGCCACTCCCCGGCCGACGGCCAATGCCGCGGAGCCGGCCGCGGTGACGGCGAGCGCACCGCGGGCACCGGCCAGGGAGTAAGCAGGCTAGCTCTGCCCGCCGGACAGCTTGTCGCGCAGCGCAGCGAGTGCCTCGTCAGAGGCCAGCGCGCCGCCGGTGGACCCGGCGCGGTCCGGAGTGCCGGAGGTGTGCGTGCCGCCGGAACCGCCTTCGCTGTCAGCCTCGTCACCGGTGTCCGCCTTACGCGCCTCGGCGACCTGGCGGCGGTGTGCCTCGAACCGGGAACGTGCCTGGGCGTACTGCCGCTCCCACTCTTCCCGCTGCTGGTCGTAGCCCTCGAGCCACTCGCCGGTCTCGGCGTCGAAGCCCTCCGGGTAGACGTAGTTGCCCTGCTCGTCATAGGTGGCTGGCATGCCGTACAGGGTCGGGTCGAAGTCGTCGCCGACCGCCTCGCCGACGGTGCCCTCGTTGGCCTGCTTGAGCGACAGGCTGATCCGGCGCCGGTCCAGGTCGATGTCGATGATCTTGACAAAGATCTCGTCGCCGACCTGCACCACCTGCTCGGGGATCTCCACGTGCCGGTCGGCCAGCTCGGAGATGTGCACCAGGCCCTCGATGCCCTCCTCGACCCGGACGAACGCGCCGAACGGGACCAGCTTGGTGACCCGGCCCGGGACGACCTGGCCGATCTGGTGCGTGCGGGCGAACTGCTGCCACGGGTCTTCCTGGGTCGACTTGAGCGAGAGGGACACCCGCTCGCGGTCCATGTCGACGTCCAGCACCTCGACGGTGACCTCCTGGCCCACCTCGACGACCTCGCCCGGGTGGTCGATGTGCTTCCAGGACAGCTCGGACACGTGCACCAGGCCGTCTACCCCGCCCAGGTCCACGAACGCGCCGAAGTTGACGATGGAGGACACCACGCCCTTGCGGATCTGGCCGCGCTGCAGCGTGTTCAGGAAATTCTGCCGCACCTCGGACTGGGTCTGCTCCAGCCAGGCCCGCCGGGACAGCACCACGTTGTTGCGGTTCTTGTCCAGCTCGATGATCTTGGCTTCGATCTCCCGGCCCACATACGGCTGCAGGTCGCGGACCCGGCGCATCTCGACCAGCGAGGCGGGCAGGAACCCGCGCAGCCCGATGTCCAGGATCAGGCCACCCTTGACCACCTCGATCACGGTGCCGGTGACCACACCGTCGTCATCCTTGATCTTCTCGATCGTGCCCCAGGCCCGCTCGTCCTGCGCGCGCTTCTTGGACAGGATGAGGCGGCCTTCCTTGTCCTCCTTCTGCAGGACAAGGGCTTCGATGTGGTCGGTGACCTTGACCACGTCGTGCGGGTCCACATCGTGCTTGATCGACAGCTCGCGGGAGGGGATGACCCCTTCCGTCTTGTAGCCGATGTCGAGCAAGACCTCGTCTCGGTCGACCTTGACGACGGTGCCTTCGACAATGTCACCGTCGTTGAAGTACTTGATGGTCTCGTCGATCGCGGCGAGGAAGGCCTCCTGCGACCCGATGTCGTTGACCGCCACCTTGGGGGTCGGGCTGGCCTCTGTGCTGCTCGTCATGTGTTGGTTGGCTCCGGCGGACATGGAAGTAGGATTTGGACGGCGCTCACCAGATAGCCCATCACCTGGGCTTTCAGGAGTGCACTGGATTTGCCTGGCCGACCTGGCGAGCCACGGCTAGCCTCTCAGCCAGCTGCGGCCATGCCTGGCCATGGCGGGACTGCACCAGAACACGGCGCAGCGCTCAGGATATGAGAGCTCAGCCAGTGGGTCAATCTGAGTCACCGATCGCCGCATGATCGTTACCCGCGCTGCTCCCGGGTTTGCCGCGGGGTCGGCCGACCGCAGGCGGGTCCCGGGCCTAGTGTCCGGCGTCGGCCCAGCTGCGCCCGGTGCCCACCGAGACGTCGAGCGGAACGCGCAGGTCAAAGGCGCTGCACATGGTCTCGGTGACCAGCGTGCGCAGGGCGTCGAGCTCGCCCTCGGCCACCTCGAAGAGCAGCTCGTCATGCACCTGGAGCAGCATCCGGGAGCGCAGCCCCTGGGCCCGCAGCGCCTGGTCCACCCGCAGCATGGCCACCTTGATGATGTCGGCCGCCGAACCCTGGATGGGCGCGTTCAGCGCCATCCGCTCGGCCATTTCCCGGCGCTGCCGGTTGTCGGAGGTCAGGTCGGGCAGATAGCGGCGGCGGCCCATGATCGTCTGGGTGTAGCCCTCCCGGCGCGCCTGGGCGACTACCTCGTTCAGGTAGTCCCGGATGCCGCCGAACTGCTCGAAGTACTCGTCCATCAGGCCGCGGGCCTCTTCGGCGGAGATCCGCAGCTGCTGGGACAGCCCGTACGCGGACAGCCCGTAGGCCAGCCCGTAGTTCATCGCCTTGATCTTGCTGCGCATCTCGCCGGTGACCTCGTCGGCGGGTACCCGGAAGACCCGGGACGCGGTCTCCGCGTGGAAGTCACGACCCGAGCTGAACGCCTCCTCCAGCGCGCTGTCGCCGGATAGGTCGGCCATGATGCGCAGCTCGATCTGGCTGTAGTCCGCGGTGAGCAGCGTCTCGTAGCCCGGGCCGACGATGAACCCCTGCCTGATCCGGCGGCCTTCCTCGGTCCGGATCGGGATGTTCTGCAGGTTCGGGTCGGTGGACGACAGGCGGCCGGTGGCCGCGATCATCTGGTTGTACGTGGTGTGGATGCGGCCGTCGTCGCCGGCCATCGGGATCAGCGTGTCCACGATGCTCTTCAGCTTGGCCACGTCGCGGTAGCGCAGCAGGTGCGCCAGCACCGGGTGCTCGGTCTGCGCGAGCAGGCTGGTCAGCGCCTCGGAGTCGGTGGTGTACCCGGTCTTGATCCGCTTGGTCTTGGGCAGGCCCAGCTCGGTGAACAGCACTTCCTGCAGCTGCTTGGGTGAGCCCAGGTTGAATTCGTGCCCAACGGCGGCGAACGCGGCCTGCTCGGCCGCTTTCACCTCGCCGCCCAGGCTGGCCGACATGGCCGCGAAGTGATCGCTGTCCGCGGCGATGCCCGCCTGTTCCATCGCGGCCAGCACGCTGACCAGCGGCAGCTCGACGTCGTGCAGCAGCTCACGGGCGCCGCGCCGGTCCAGGTCGGCGTCCAGCGCGTCGGCCAGTTCGAGGGTGGCCCGGGCGCGCAGCACCAACGCCATGGCCGCCTCCGCCTCGCCGTCCTCGTCGCCGGCCAGGTCGAGGGTGAGCTGACCGGTCGGCGTGCCGCTGGCCGTGCCCAGTTCCTTGCCCGTGTAGCGCAGCGCCAGGTCGGCCAGGTCGAAGGTGCGCTGGCCGGGCAGCGCCAGGTAGGCGGCCAGCGCGGTGTCCGTGGTGAGGCCGGCCAGCCGCAGCCCGTGGGCGGCCAGCGCGTGCAGCGGGCCCTTGGCATCGTGCAGCGCCTTGGCCTGCGCCGGGTCGGCCAGCCAGCCGGCCAGCGCCTGCTCGTCGTCCTCGGTCAGAGTGGCCGGGTCGATGAACGCCCCGGCGCCGTCCGGGGTGGCCAGCGCCAGCCCGTCCAGCCGCCCGGTGCCGCGGCCCCAGACCCCGCTGGCGGCCAGCCCGGAACGGCCCGCCCCGCCGGTGTGCTCGGCCAGCCAGGAAGCCAGCTCGTCCGGGCCAGGCTGGGCCACGTCCACGTCGAAGGCCGCGCCCGGCTCGGCCGCCGCGGCCTCGGCGGTGGCGGACACCCCGATGCCGTTCGGCAGCGTGGTGTAGAGCCGGTCGCGCAGCACCCGGAACTGCAGCGTGTCGAACAGCTGGTGGATCTGCTCCCGGTCCCAGGGCGCCGGCCGTAGGTCGGGCAGGCCGGCCTCGAGCGGCACGTCCCGGGCCAGTTCGGTGAGCTGCCGGTTGCGCAGCACGTTGCCCAGGTGCTCGCGCAGCTTGTCGCCCGCCTTGCCCTTGACCTCGTCCACCCGGTCGGCCAGCTCGGTCAGCGAGCCGAACTCGGTGATCCACTTGGCCGCGGTCTTCTCCCCCACGCCGGGAATGTTGGGCAGGTTGTCGCTGGGGTCGCCGCGGACCGCGGCGAAGTCCGGGTACTGGGCCGGGGTGAGCCCGTAGGTGGCCAGCAGCACCTCGGGGGTGAAGCGGGTGGTCTCACTCACCCCGCGGCCCGTCTTCAGCACCGTGACCGCGTCGCTGATCAGCTGGAACGCATCCCGGTCGCCGGTCACGATGATGACGTCCATGCCGCTGGCTTCCGCCTCGGTGGCCAACGTGGCGATGATGTCGTCGGCCTCGTACCCGGGCACGGACAGCCGCGCGACGCCGAGCGCGTCGAGCACTTCGAAGATCAGGCTGAGCTGGCTGCGGAAGTCGGCCGGGGTTTCCCGCCGGTTCGCCTTGTAGTCCACGTACTGCTCGTGCCGGAAGGTGGGCTCACCGCGGTCGAAGGCCACCGCCACGTGCGTGGGCTGCTCGTCGCGCAGCACGTTGATGAGCATGGCGGTGAAGCCGTAGACCGCGTTGGTCGGCTGCCCGGTGGTGGTGGAGAAGTTCTCCGGTGGCAGCGCGAAGAACGCCCGGTAGGCCAGCGAGTGCCCGTCGAGCAGCAGCAGCCGGTCCCGGGCAGGCCCGGACCCACCTGCCGAGCTGCCCTGGCTCGCCGGGCCGGATGCGGATGCTGATGCCTGGATCGGCTTCGTCGCCACGCAGGAAGTCTAGTGGCCGGCTCGGACAGCGGCGGGCAGGAGGCAGCGCCCTGGCCGGCCGTCGCCAGGCATGCCGCGGGCCGGTGACCGGCGACGAAGCACCGGCCACCGGGCCGCGGCGGCGCCAGTCCGCTACCAGGGCAGCTACGGCTGCCCCGGCCGGCCCGGACTGGCCTTACTGACTGGCCTTAGGAGTTGAAGGCGAAGATGGTCGTCGAGACGAAGGTCTTCCCCGGGCCGAGCGTGGTCGAGGGGAAGGCCGGCTGGTTCGGCGAGTCCGGGAAGTGCTGGGTCTCGAACGTGTACCCCGCACCCTGCCGGTAGGTGTGCCCGCTGATACCCACCAGCGTGCCGTTGAGGAAGTTGCCGCTGTAGAACTGCACGCCCGGCTGGTCGGTCCAGACGGTCAGCGCACGCCCGCTGGACGGGTCGAATGCGCGGGCGGCCAGGTTGAGCCCACCGGGGCCGGAGTGACCAGGGTTCAGGATCCAGTTGTGGTCGTAGCCCTGGGCGATGAGCAGCTGGCTCTTGCCGCCGGTGGCCGTCGCGAAGCTGGCCGGCACGTTGTCCGGCGCGCTCACGTCGCTGATCCGCGAGCCGATGGTGTGTGGCGCGCGGAAGTCGAACGGCGTGCCCGCGACCGGAACGCCGTTGGGCAGCGGCAGCGGGATCTGCGTGCTGTCGGTCGGCGAGTACCTGTTCGCGTTGATCTGGACGAACTGGCGGTAGGCCGAGCCCGCGGCCGAGGCCTCGCCGGCCAGGTTGAAGTAGCTGTGGTTGGTGAGGTTGAGCACCGTGGACAGCTTCTTGTCGTCGTTGCGCGCGTTGTAGTGGATGCCGAGCTGATCCTTGTTGTTCAGCGTGTAGGTGACCACCGTGGTCAGCTGGGCGGGGTACCCGGTGCACGCGGCGGTGCAGCCGGGGGACCCAGCCGCGCCACTGCCGTCACCGTTGGGGCTGACCAGCCTGAGCCGCACGCCGGCCGAACCCGAGCTGACCACTGCCTTGGCCGCCCAGACCTTGTTGCCGAAGCCAACCAGGCCGCCGTGCAGGCTGTTCACGCCGTTGTTGATCTGCAGCGTGTACGTCTTGCCGTTGAGGTGGAAGGTGCCCTTGGCAATGCGGTTGGCGTACCGGCCGACGGTCTCGCCGAAGTAGGGGCCGCCGCCGGAGGTCACCGGCGGGCTGTCGAAGTTCACGTAGTCCTGGAGCGTCTTGAAGCCCAGCACCACGTCGGCCTTGACACCGTGCCGCGACGGGACGGTGATCGACTGGGTGATGGCACCGTAGCTGAGGATCTTGACCTGCATGCCACGGCAGTTCGTCAGCGTGAAGCGGAACACCGATTGGCCGCTTACGCTACCAAAGAACTGCTTGCTGACGGTCGGGCCGGAGCAGCCGCCGCCCTGCGGGCTGGCTGAGGCGGCCGTCACACCGAGCGTCCCGGCCACGGCCACCGCGACGGCGGCCGCCGTGCCGAGGCGCACGGCTGACGAGTTCAGCCGTCCTCTCAACACCTGGCGCATGGAGAACTCCCTTCGTTGGGTTTTCCCGGAGGCCGGCACAGACGACCCCCAGGGGGCATTGTTAACGCTCACCTATACGACACGCCAGTATTTGGGCGCAGAATGTCCGATCTTTCACCCGGGCCAGGGTCATAAATAGCGGTCGATCAGACATACCCGGTGTGGACTGACAAAGGTCGTATCCGCTGTGCACAGCCACACAGGTAATTTGGGTCACGTACGCAACAGGGGTAACGGTCACCCGAGGCGGCGGTCTGGGCCGCCAGCCCGGCTGACTGGCCGGCCAGCCGACTACCTAGGCTGCCGGTACCGCGCGGCAGCGCGGGCCGATCATTCGGAGGCGCGGGTGCAGCGGGAAACGGACCAGGAGTGGGACAGCCCAGATCGGATCATTGCCCACTTCACGAACGTCAGCCGGGACACGCTGGTCGGCCGGATGGGCGTGACCATCACCGCGGCCAGCGCGGAGCAGGTCACCGGTTCGATGCCGGTGCACGGCAACACCCAGCCGTACGGCCTGCTGCACGGCGGCGCGTCCTGCGTGCTGGCCGAGACGCTCGGCTCGCTGGGCGCCGCGCTGACGGCGGGCCCGGGGCGGTTCGCGGTCGGCGTGGAGATCAGCGCGACGCACCACCGCGGGGCGGCCAGTGGCCGGGTCACCGGCGTGGCCACCCGACTGCACGCGGGCCGGACCATCACCAGCTACGAAATCGTGATCAGCGACGACCAGGGCCGCCGGGTATGCACCGCCCGGCTCACCTGCCTGCTCCGCGACCAGATGCCGCCCGGCGGGAACGCCATGGCCCGCAGCGGCTGAGCGGGGCCGCGGTGGGCTGGCCAGGCACCGGCGTTAGGCAGCATGGGGCCGCGCTGGCTACGGCCGGCCCGCTGAACTGGCCGTAGCGGGCACAGAACGGGGGAAACCGCACGTGACGGTGCGCTTATCACAAACTGGCCAGGGAATGTCCGGCCCTTTGCGCCCGGGGAAGCCTCTCGCTACCGTGGTGGGGCAGAGCCCGGGGAGCTGAGTAGAGAACATGTCGGCCCGGGGAAGGCCGACACGGCACCAAAGGCTCCCCGGGTTCTCTCCTGGACTACCAGAGAGTCCCAGGTCAGCCCGCTGGAGTCGGCGGATCCGCCGTCCCGGCTGCGGCGCTCGCCGGGGACATCGCGCCGTCCAGCACCCGCTCGGCCACCGCCCGCATGGCCATCCGCTGGTCCATCGAGGTCTTCTGGATCCAGCGGAAACTGTCCGGCTCGGTCATCCCGTGCTCGGTCTGCAGCTTGCCCTTGGCCCGGTCGAGCAGCTTGCGCACCTCGAGCCGGTCCTTCAGCGTGCCGACCTCACCCTCGAGCGCGGACACCTCCTGGAACCGGCTGACCGCGATCTCTATGGCCGGCACCAGGTCCGCCTTGGTGAACGGCTTGACCAGGTAGGCCATGGCGCCCGCGTCGCGTGCCCGCTCGACCAGCTCGCGCTGGGAGAACGCGGTCAGGATGACCACCGGGGCGATGTGCTCGGCGGCGATCCGCTCGGCGGCCGAGATGCCGTCCAGCACGGGCATCTTGACGTCGAGGATGACCAGGTCCGGGTGGTGCTGGGCAGCCAGGTCCACGGCCGCCTGGCCGTCCCCGGCCTCGGCGACCACGGCGTAGCCCTCTTCCTCCAGCATCTCCTTGAGGTCGAGCCGGATCAGTGCCTCGTCTTCGGCGATCAAAACACGCAATGGGGTCTGACTCACGCTCATGAGCGTACCGGCAGCAGGTAGATTGACGCTGCGCCGAGGCCGCTCCGCGCGGTCCGGCCACGCCCCGGTAGACCAACAGGCAGAGTCCATGGTCTCAAAAACCATGCAGTGTGGGTTCGAATCCCACCCGGGGCACCTGGGCCGTGCTGGGGCCCGCTGGCAGGGGTCAGGCCAGTCTGGGCACCGCTGGCCGGGGTCATGCCAGCCCCGCGCCGAGCGCAGCGGCGTCGCCGATGGTGTGCACCCGCAGCGCGTTGGTCCGGCCCGGGCTGCCCGGCGGGCTGCCAGCCACGATGACCACCCGGTCACCTTTCTCACACCGGCCGATCTGCAGCAGCGCGTCCTCCACCTGGCGGACCATCTCGTCGGTGTGCCGGGCCGGGGGCACGATGAACGTTTCCACCCCCCAGCTCAGCGCCAGCTGGCTGCGCGTGGCGGGCTGCGGGGTGAACGCGAGCAGCGGGATCGGCGACCGGTGCCTGGCCAGCCGCCGGGCGGTCTCCCCGGTGATGGTGAACGCGACCAGCGCCCTGGCCCCGACCACCGCGCCGACCTCGGCCGCGGCCCAGGCGATGGCGCCCCCGGTGGTGGTCGGCATCCGGGGCAGCGAGGGGGCGGGGCGGAGATAGTCGTGTTCGGCCGCGCTGATGATGCGGGCCATAGTGGCCACCGTCTCGGCCGGGTACGCACCGACGCTCGTCTCGGCGGACAGCATCAGCGCGTCCGCACCGTCCAGCACCGCGTTGGCCACATCGGATGCTTCGGCCCGGGTGGGGCGGGGCGCGGAGATCATCGACTCGAGCATCTGGGTGGCCACGATGACCGGCTTGTCCTTGTCCCTGGCCCGGGTGATGATTCGCTTCTGGGCCATCGGCACCTGTTCCAGCGGGAGTTCCACCCCAAGGTCGCCGCGGGCGACCATGATCCCGTCGAAACTGTCCACGATCTCGGCCAGGGTGTCCATGGCCTGCGGTTTCTCGATCTTCGCGATCAGTGGCAGCCGGATGCCCGTCTCGTCCATGATCCGCCGGGCAGCGTCGGCATCCGCGGGCCCCTGGACGAAGGACAGCGCGATCAGGTCGGCGCGCAGCCTGAGCGCCCAGCGCAGGTCGGCTTCGTCCTTAGCGGTCAGCGCGGGCACGCTGACCTTGACGCCGGGCAGGTTGAGCCCCTTGTGGTCGGACAGCACGCCGCCGGTGATCACCGTGGTGTGCACCCGTTCGCCGTGCACAGCGGTGACTTCGAGCACGACCCGGCCATCGTCCACCAGCACCGTGTCCCCGGGCCGCACGTCGTCGGCTAGCCCTGAATAAGTGGTGGATGCCTCGTGCTGGTCCCCGGCGACCGGCGGCACGCTGATGGTGAACTCCTGGCCGTTCGCCAGCCGGACCGGTCCGGCGGCGAACGTGCCCAGCCGGATCTTCGGGCCCTGCAGGTCCACCAGCACGCCCACGCTGTGCCCCGAGGCGTCGGACGCCGCCCGGACCTGCTGGTAGACGGCCAGGTGGCTGTCCTGGCGGCCATGGCTCATGTTCAGCCGGGCCACGTCCATCCCCGCGGCCACCAGCCCGGCCACCTGGTCCGGGGTGCTGGTCGCGGGACCAAGCGTGCAGACGATCTTCGCCCGGCGGCTGCTGGTCATGTCGCCTGTCACCTGCCCACTGCTCGCCGCGCACCTGGCCGCTGCCCGCCGCGCACCGCCATGCTGGCCCGATTGGTCTAAACCACTGTGACATGGGGCAGCCCAGCTGCCGAGGCTGGCCGGGCACAATTCACCCAACAGTCATCCGATGTCCGGACCCGTTACCTGGCCGACATCGCGCCGCCGATCCGGCCCGGCGCGGCGGCCGCCGTGGGCGCCACGCGACCGCCGTGGGCGCGGCGGCGGCCGTGGGCGCGGCGGCGGCCGCGGAGAGCGGAACGGAGCGGCGACCGTCCCGACTGGCGGCGGGCCGGCGCCCGGTTTGCCGGGTTATGTCCATTCCGACCGGCCAGCCACGGCGGCGTAGACCGTTCTAACCGCTGTGGAAAAAGGCGCAGCGAAGCGTACGCCTGTGGAAAACCCGTTGGTCCGCGGGCTACTCCAGCGCCATAGTGCGCGCCTTTCCCCGCGCACCCACCCGGCTACCCGCGGGTAATGGCGCGCCACGCCGGTGTCCTGCAATCGTGTTCATGACTTGCGTGTCGTTCTCGCGCGACGCCGCCACCGGGCCACCGGGCGGCCCGGGTGGCGCGGCTGGGGTAGGCCGCGCGGCCCGGGCCCGCCTTACGCCATGGCCGGGCGGTCTTACGCCATGGAGCGGGTAGTGGGGGCGATGGGGGTGGGCAGCACGGTGTCGCCGCCCAGGTACGCGTCCACCGCGGCGGCCGCGGCCCGGCCCTCGGCGATGGCCCAGACGATCAGCGACTGGCCACGGCCCATGTCACCGGCCACGAACACACCCGGGACCGAGGTGGCGAACGCGGCGTCCCGGGCCACGTTGCCGCGCGCGTCGAAGTCGACGCCCAGGTCGGTCAGCAGCCCCTCGCGCTGCGCGCCGGTGAAGCCCATGGCCAGCAGGACGAGCTCGCAGGGCAGTTCCCGCACCGTGCCGGGGACCTCGGCGAACCGCCCGTCGGACAGCTCGACCTCGACCAGCCGCAGCGCCCGCAGCCGCCCAGCCGAATCGCCCAGGAACGCCTGCGTGGACACGGCGTAGACCCGGTCGCCGCCCTCCTCGTGCGCGCTGGACACCCGGTAGATCATCGGGTAGGTGGGCCACGGCTGCTGGCCGGGCCGGCCAGCAGGCGGCCGGGGCATGATCTCCAGCTGGGTCACCGACCGGGCACCCTGCCGGTGCGCGGTGCCCAGGCAGTCGGCGCCGGTGTCGCCGCCGCCGATGATGACCACGTGCTTGCCCCGGGCGCTGATCGGCGGCTCCGGCACCGGCCCGGGCGACGTCGGCCCGCCGCCGGACACCAGCGACGCGGCCACCGCCCGGTTGGACTGGGGCAGGTACTCCATGGCCTGGTGCACGCCGGCCAGCGACGCGCCCGGCACCGGCAGCCCGCGGGCCACCGTGGCCCCGCCGCACAGCACCACCGCGTCGTACTCCGCGCGCAGCGCAGCGGCCGTGACATCCCGCCCGGCCAGCACCCCGCAGCGGAACACGGTACCCTCGGCCTGCATCTGCCACAGCCGCCGGTCCAGGTGCCGCTTCTCCATCTTGAACTCGGGAATGCCGTAGCGGAGCAGCCCGCCGGGGGCGTCGGCCCGCTCGAACACGGTCACCTCGTGCCCGGCCCGGGTGAGCTGCTGGGCGGCGGCCAGCCCGGCCGGCCCAGAGCCGATCACCGCCACCCGCCGGCCCACCGCCACCGCGGCCGGAGCGGGCGGCCGCGGGCCCACCCAGCCCTCGGCCCAGGCCCGGTCGATGATCTCTACCTCGACCTGCTTGATGGTCACTGGGTCGGCGTTGATGCCCAGCACGCAGGCACTCTCACAGGGCGCCGGGCAGAGCCGCCCGGTGAACTCCGGGAAGTTGTTGGTCGCGTGCAGCCGCTCCGCGGCCTCCCGCCAGTCGTGCCGCCAGACCAGGTCGTTCCACTCCGGGATCAGGTTGCCCAGCGGGCAGCCCTGGTGGCAGAACGGAATCCCGCAGTCCATGCACCGCCCGGCCTGCGCCTCCAGTGCCATCGGGGAGAAGTCGGCGTACACCTCGCGCCAGTCGCGGATCCGCACGTCTACCGGACGGCGGGCCGGCGTCTCCCGCGGTGTGCTCAGGAACCCCTTGGGGTCAGCCATCGCTAGTTAACCCCCTGCTCAGCCGTGCGCCGCGGACATCACGGCCTGGTTGACGTCGCGCCCCTCGCGTTCTGCGGCCCGCGCCGCGAGCAGCACCCGCTTGTAGTCCTTCGGCATCACTTTGCCGAACGCCGGCACGGCCGCATCCCAGTCGGCCAGCAGCCGGGCCGCCACCGCCGAACCGGTCTCCGCGTAATGCCGCTCGACCAGCGTCTGCAGTTGGGCGGCATCGGACTCATCCAGCTCCTCCAGGTCGGCCATGTCGGTGTTGACCCGGACCGGGTCGGGGTCGAGCAGGTAGGCGATGCCACCGGACATGCCGGCCGCGAAGTTGCGGCCGACCGGCCCGAGCACCGCGACCAGCCCGCCCGTCATGTATTCGCAGCCGTGGTCGCCCGTTCCTTCGGCCACTGCGATGGCGCCCGAGTTACGCACGCAGAACCGCTCGCCGACCACGCCGCGCAGGAACATCTCGCCGCCGGTGGCGCCGTAGCCGATCACGTTGCCCGCGATGATCTGCTCCTCGGCGTGGAACGTGACCTCCGGCTCGGGGGCCACGATGATCCGCCCGCCGGACAGGCCCTTGCCCAGGTAGTCGTTGGCGTCGCCGGCCAGCCGCAGGGTGATGCCGCGGGGCAGGAAAGCGCCGAAGGACTGGCCGGCCGAGCCGCGGAAGCGAAGCTGGATGGTGTCGTCGGGCAGGCCCGCGCCGCCCCACCGCCGGGTCACCTCGTAGCCGAGCATGGTGCCCACGGTGCGGTTCACGTTCCGCACCGGCAGGTCCAGGGTGACCGGGGTGCCGTCGGCCAGCGCGCCCTCGGCCAGCTGGATCAGCGTATTGTCCAGCGCCCGGTCGATGCCGTGATCCTGGCTCGTCGTGTTGTGCCGCGCCGCGCCGTCAGCCAGCTCCGGCAGGTGCAGCATCGGCGAGATGTCCAGCCCGGCCGCCTTCCAGTGGCCGATCGCCTGCTCGGCGTCGAGCAGCTCAACCCGGCCGATCGCCTCGTCCAGGGTGCGGAAGCCGAGCGCGGCCAGGTACTCGCGCACTTCTTCGGCGATGAACTCGAAGAAGTTGACCACGAACTCCGGCTGGCCGGTGAACCGCCGGCGCAGTTCCGGGTTCTGCGTGGCCACCCCCACCGGGCAGGTGTCCAGGTGGCAGACCCGCATCATGATGCAGCCGGAGACGACCAGCGGGGCGCTGGCGAAGCCGAACTCCTCGGCGCCGAGCAGCGCGGCGATGATCACATCCCGGCCGGTCTTGAGCTGGCCGTCGGTCTGCACCACGATCCGGTCCCGCAGCCGGGACCGGAGCAGCGTCTGCTGGGTCTCGGCCAGCCCGAGCTCCCACGGCGCGCCCGCGTGCTTGATGCTGGTCAGCGGCGCGGCACCGGTGCCGCCGTCGTGCCCGGAGATGAGCACCACGTCGGCGTGCGCCTTGGACACCCCGGCCGCCACGGTGCCGACGCCCACCTCGGCCACCAGCTTGACGTGCACCCGGGCCCGCGGGTTGGCGTTCTTCAGGTCGTGGATCAGCTGGGCCAGGTCCTCGATCGAGTAGATGTCGTGGTGCGGCGGCGGGGAGATGAGCCCTACCCCGGGGGTGGAGTACCGGGTCTTGGCGATCCAAGGGTAGACCTTGTGCCCGGGCAGCTGGCCGCCCTCCCCTGGCTTGGCCCCCTGGGCCATCTTGATCTGCAGGTCGTCGCTGTTGACCAGGTACTCGCTGGTCACCCCGAACCGGCCGCTGGCCACCTGCTTGACCGCGGACCGGCGCAGGTCCCCGTTGGCGTCGGGGACGAACCGGTCCGGGTCCTCGCCGCCCTCGCCGGTGTTGGACCGGGCGCCGAGCCGGTTCATCGCGATGGCCAGGGTCTGGTGCGCCTCAGCCGAGATGGACCCGTAGGACATGGCGCCGGTGGAGAACCGGCGCACGATGGCCGACACCGGCTCGACAGCCTCAATAGGGATGGGCGCGCGCCCAGCTGGCGTGCCCGCCATGGGCACGCGGGCCGGGTGCGACGCTGCGCCCAGCCCACGTGGCTCGGTGGTTTCCCCAGCGGCCGGCTCGACGCCGGGCGGCTCGACGCCGCGGATGCGGAACATCCCGCGCAGCGTCATCAGCCGGGCGGACTGGTCGTCCACCAGCCGGGTGTACTCCTTGAAGATCTCGTAGCGCCGGGTCCGGGTGGCGTGCTGCAGCTTGAATACCGTCTCCGGGTTGAACAGGTGCGGCTCGCCCTCGCGGCGCCACTGGTAGTCGCCACCGGTGTCCAGCCGCCGGTGATCGGGCCCGGTGCCGCGGGCCGGCACCGCCCGGCGGTATCGCGCGGCGGTCTCCGCGGCCAGCACATCGAAGCCCACGCCGCCCAGCCGGGACGTGGTGCCGGTGAAGCAGCTGCTGATCACGTCCGGGCCCAGCCCGACCGCCTCGAAGATCTGCGCCCCGGTGTAGGAGGCCACGGTGGACACGCCCATCTTCGACATGATCTTCAGCAGGCCCTTGCCCAGCGCCTTGATCAGGTTCTCCGCCGCCTTCCGGGCGGTGACCCCCTCGAGCACGCCGCGGCGCACCATGTCCTGCACCGTCTCCAGGGCCACGTACGGGTTCACCGCCGCGGCGCCGTAGCCGATGAGCAGCGCGATGTGGTGGCATTCCCGGGCGTCGCCGGACTCCACGATCAGCCCGGCCCGGGTCCGGGTCCGCTCCCGGATCAGGTGATGGTGCACCGCGGCGGTGAGCAGCAGCGACGGGATCGGTGCCAGCCCGCCGGCCGGGTCAGCCCCGGCGCACCGGTCGGACAGCACGATGATCCGCGCGCCGTCGGCGATGGCCACGGACACGTCGGCGCAGATCTCGGCCAGCCGCTCGCGCAGACTGTCGCCGCCACCCGCCACCGGGTAGCGGCCATCCACCACGTATGAGGCGAACCCGGGCAGGTCCCCGTCCTCGTTGATGTGGATGATCTTGTTGAGGTCGTTGTCGCTGATCACCGGGTAGGGCAGCACGACCTGGCGGCAGGAAGCCGGGCCCGGCTCGAACAGGTTTCCCTCCGGGCCGGTCGAGGACTCCAGCGAGGTGACCAGCTCTTCCCGGATGGCGTCCAGCGGCGGGTTCGTCACCTGCGCGAACAGCTGCGAGAAGTAGTCGAACAGCAGCCGGGGCCGGTCCGACAGCACCGCGATCGGCGTGTCCGTGCCCATCGACCCGATCGGCTCGGCGCCGGTCCAGGCCATAGGGGCCAGCAGCACCCGCAGTTCCTCTTCGGTGTACCCGAACAGCTGCTGCTGGGTGGTCAGCTCGGCCGCGCCGGGCAGCGCCCGGACCCGGTCCGGCAGGTCATCGAGGTGCATCAGGCCGGCGTGCAGCCAGTCCTCATAGGGGTGCTCATAGGCCAGGGCGGATTTGACGTCCGCGTCCTCCAGGATCCGGCGGCGGCCGGTGTCAGCCAGGAACACCCGGCCGGGCTGCAGCCGGCCCTTGCGCACCACGTCGGCCGGGTCGATGTCCAGCACACCGACCTCGCTGGCCAGCACGACCAGCCCGTCTCTGGTCACCCAGTACCGGCCCGGGCGCAGCCCGTTGCGGTCCAGCACCGCCCCGATCACCGTGCCGTCGGTGAAGGCCACGCAGGCCGGACCGTCCCACGGCTCCATCAGCGTGGAGTGGAACCGGTAGAACGCCCGCCGGGCCGGGTCCATCTCATCGTGGTTCTCCCACGGCTCGGGGATCATCATCAGGATCGCGTGCGGCAGCGAGCGGCCGCCCAGGTGCAGCAGTTCCAGGCACTCGTCGAAGCTGGCCGAGTCGCTGTCGCCTTCATCCAGAATGGGCAGCAGCCGCTCCATGCCCCGGCCATCCGCGGACCGCGGGAACAGCCCGCTGTCCAGCATGGCCTCCCGGGCCCGCATCCAGTTCCGGTTGCCCCGGACCGTGTTGATCTCACCGTTGTGCGCGATGTAGCGGTACGGATGGGCCAGCGGCCAGGACGGGAACGTGTTGGTGGAGAACCGCGAGTGCACCAGGGCCAGCGCGGACGTGTACCGCGGGTCGGACAGGTCCGGGTAGAACGGCCCCAGCTGCGGCGCGGTCAGCATGCCCTTGTAGCCGATGGTCCGCGAGGACAGGCTGACCGGATAGCAGCCCGCCTCGTGCTCCACGCGCTTGCGCAGGCAGAACGCCCGCCGGTCCAGCGCGATGCCGCTCTCCCCGGGAGCGGTGACGAACAGCTGGCGGAGCACCGGCAGCACGGCCCGTGCGCCCTCGCCGCAGTGCTCCAGCTCGGCGGGCACGTCGCGCCAGCCGAGGACGGTCAGCCCTTCGTCGGCGGCCAGCCGCTCCACCGCCGCCATCGCCGCCTCGTCTCGGCCGTCGGCGGGCAGGAACACCAGGCCGGCTGCGTAGCAGCCGGCCGGGGGCAGCTCGAAGTCGCACACCGCACGGAAGAAGGCGTCCGGGATCTGGGTCAGGATGCCCGCGCCGTCGCCCGTGTTGGGATCGCTGCCCTGGGCGCCGCGATGCTCCAGATTGCGGAGCACGGTCAGCGCTTTGGCCACTGTGTCGTGGCTGGGCAGCCCGGACAGGTCCGCGACGAAGCCGACGCCGCACGCGTCGTGCTCGAAGCTGCTGTCGTACAGTCCCCCCGTGCTCGCTGACGCGGCAGGTGCCATCCGCACTCCTGTCGTCCGATCCGGATCTGCGTTCTCGCATGCGGTCGGGACGACGTTGGCCCTGCCACGGAACCCGCTGAGCGCGGTGTGGCTTCCCCGAGCTAGAGCTCGTAGGTTACACGGAGATTACGCCACCAGGTCAATCATCCCCGCCTGATGCGGTTCGCGAAACACCTGACCCGCTGGAAACATCCGCTTCGTGCAAAATTTGCGCTCTGGGTGTGCCCGCGGGGCGGCACCGGCAAACCCAGCAGTCAGCCCCGCGCGGGCGCGGCCGAGCGGACCCCGGCGGCCAGTTCGGCGGCCAGTTCGCGCACCGCGGCTAGCCCGGCCGCCGCGTCCGGCGCGGCCAGCAGTCGCTGCACGAACGCCGACCCGACGATGACACCGTCGGCGAAGCCGGCCACCTGCGCGGCCTGGCCGCCGTCGCGCACCCCCAGGCCCACCGCGACCGGCAGGCTGGTGACCTCCCTGACCCGGCCGACCAACCCGGCCGCCGCCGAGCCGACCGCGTCCCGGGCCCCGGTCGTGCCCATCAGCGACGCCGCGTAGACGAAGCCGCGGCAGGCCGCGGTGATCCGCGCGATCCGCTCGCCCGACGAACTCGGCGCCACCAGGAAGACCCGGTCCAGCCCGTGCTCGTCCGCGGCGGACAGCCATTCCCCGGCCTCTTCCGGCGGCAGGTCCGGAGTGATCAGGCCGGCCCCGCCGGCCGAAGCCAGGTCGGCGGCGAAGGACGTGACGCCATAGTGATCCACTGGATTCCAGTACGTCATGACCAGCAGCGGAACGCCGGTACCCGCGACTGCCTCGACCGTGCGCAGCACGTCGGTCACCCGGGTCCCGGCGGCTAGCGCCCGCTGCGTGGCTTCCTGGATGACCGGGCCGTCCATCAGCGGGTCGGAGTAGGGCAGGCCGATCTCCAGCACATCCGCGCCGGACTCGGCCATCGCCACCGCGGCCTCGATCGCGCCGTCCACCGAGGGGAAGCCGGCCGGCAGGTAGCCGACCAGCGCGGCCCGGCCCTCGGCCGCCGCCTTCTCGAACGCGGTGCTCACCGCCGTCATGTGGCCGCACCCGGGTCCAGGTGGCCGAACCAGCGGCCCGCGATGCCGACGTCCTTGTCCCCCCGGCCAGACAGGTTAACCAGCAGCAGTGCGCCCGGGTCCAGTTCCCCGGCCACCTGCAGGGCGCCGGCCAGGGCGTGCGCCGACTCGATAGCCGGGATGATGCCCTCGGTCTGGCACAGCAGCGAGAACGCGTCCATCGCCTGCTGGTCGGAGACCGCCCGGTAGCTGGCCCGGCCGGTGTCGTGCAGCCAGGAGTGCTCCGGGCCGACACCGGGGTAGTCCAGCCCGGCCGACACCGAGTGGGTGGGCAGCGTCTGCCCGTCGGCGTCCTGCAAGAGATAGGTGCGCATGCCGTGGATGATCCCGGCCGACCCGGCCACCAGGGTGGCCGCGTTATGCCCGCTCTCCGGGCCGTCGCCGCCCGCCTCGCAGCCGATCAGCCGCACCGTCTCGTCTGGGATGAAACTGTGGAACACCCCGATGGCGTTCGAGCCGCCGCCCACGCAGGCGATCACCGCGTCCGGCAGCCGGCCGGTCATGGCCAGCACCTGCGCCCGGGCCTCCACCCCGATGATCCGCTGGAAGTCGCGCACCATGGTCGGGAACGGGTCCGGGCCCATCACCGAGCCGATGCAGTAGTGCGTCGTCTCGACCGTGGTCACCCAGTCGCGGAACGCCTCGTTGATGGCGTCCTTGAGGGTCCGGCTGCCCGTCGCGACCGGCACCACCTCGGCGCCGAGCAGCCGCATCCGGGCCACGTTCAGCGCCTGCCGCTCGGTGTCCTCCTCGCCCATGTAGACCACGCAGTCCAGGCCGAGCAGCGCACACGCGGTCGCGGTGGCCACACCGTGCTGGCCGGCCCCGGTCTCGGCGATCATCCGCCGCTTGCCCATCCGCTTGGTGAGCAGCGCCTGGCCCAGCACATTGTTGATCTTGTGTGAGCCGGTGTGCGCCAGGTCCTCCCGCTTGAGCAGGATCCGGCAGTCCCCGGCCCGGGCGGCGAACCGCGGCACCTCGGTGACCAGGGTGGGCCGTCCGGCGTACCCGGTGAGCAGGGCGGTGAGGTCGGCCTGGAACGCCGGGTCGGCCGTGGCCGACGCATATTCGCGGGCCAGTTCGGCCAGCGCGGACATCAGCGCCTCGGGCGCGAACCGGCCGCCGTACGGGCCGAAGTGCCCCGCCTGGCTCTTCCGAATCGCCGCCCCGGGCGCGGTGGCGGACGTGGCGGGCGCGGCCGCCGGTCCGGTCATCCGCGGTCCCCGCGCAGCGCCGGGTGTGAGCCCGCGGTGACCAGGTCGGCCACCGCGCTACGCGGGTCCTTGCCGGTGACCAGGCTCTCCCCCACCAGCACCGCGTCCGCCCCGGCCGCGGCGTAGGCGAGCAGGTCATGCGGCCCGCGGACACCGGACTCGGCGATCTTGACGATGCCCTCCGGGACCAGCGGGGCCAGCCGGCTGAACACGCCGCGGTCCACCTCCAGGGTGGCCAGGTTCCGCGCGTTGATGCCGATGATCTGCGCTCCGGCGTCTACCGCCCGGTCCAGCTCGTCTTCGGTGTGCACCTCGACCAGCGGGACCAGCCCGATCGAGGCGGCCCGTTCGACCAGCGAGATGAGCGCGTTCTGCTCCAGCCCGGCCACGATCAGCAGCACCAGGTCGGCGCCGTGCGCCCGGGCCTCCCACAGCTGGTAGGAGCTGACCACGAAGTCCTTCTGCAGCACCGGGACGGCGACCACCGCGCGCACCGCGGCCAGGTCCTCCAGGCTGCCGCCGAACTTGCGCGGCTCGGTCAGCACGCTGATCACGCTGGCCCCGCCGGCCTCGTAGTCCATGGCCAGCGCGGCCGGGTCGGCGATAGCCGCCATCGCGCCCTTGGACGGGCTGGCCCGCTTGACTTCGGCGATGACCACTACATCCTCGCCGCGCAGCGCGGGCATCGGGTCCTTGGGCGATGGCGCACGCCCGGCCATGTCCTTGAGCTGGTCCAGCGTGACATCCCGCTGCCGGGCAGCGAGATCGGCGCGGACTCCGTCAAGGATCTCGTTGAGCACGCTCACGCGACTTCGCAGTCCCCTCCGGGCCCTTGTCTTGGTTTGCTTGCGCACCCGATGGTAGCGAGACTGTCTCTGTGTGCCGGCGGGCCCCCTCGCCGGAGGATCGCTACCCGGTGCCTGCTAACCGGGGCCAGTCTCGCCGAGCGGCTCCTCGGCCAGGGCTTCCCCGCCCGGCTGGGGTGCGGAGCCGTAGGCCCGGGCGACCGCGGGATGAATGAGCACCGCGGCGGTGATGATGGCCAGCAGCGTGCCGCCGACGTACCGGGCGGTCATGAATCGAAGCACGCCGAACAGCACCAGGGCGCTTTCCGCGGCCAGCGCGGCCACCCACACCGCGTGGCTGCTAGTCCGGCTGGCCACCGCCAGCCCACACAGCACGGCCACGATGGCCAGGGTGAACAGGATCGACGGCAGGTGCCGCTTGCTGAAGAACAGCCCGATCGCGGCGGCCACCGCGGCCTGCGCCACGATCAGCCTGGTGACCAGCCGGACGAGCGTGCCGCGCTGCTCATCCGGGCTCGCCGGGCGATTCTCTGACATGAGCGTCAGAGTAACCCGGTTCGCGCCGCGCCGCTGGTCCCTGGCCGGTTTGGATCCTGCGGCTGACCAGCCTCGCTGCGCGCCGCGAAGCGGCGACCGGGAGGCCCTGAGGGGTCGTCCCCCCGCTTGCCGCGGCGCTTGCCGCCGCTCGGCGCGGAGCGGCGATCGGGGGGCTCCGGGTGGTCGTCCCCCCGGGCAGACACCGTGGGGTCGATGCCCTGGCTCAGTGCCTCCCATAGGGTGGCCGGGTCGGTCCCGGGCGGCGGGCGCCGCCCTCCCGTCCGGTCGGCCGGCCGGTCGTACCGGCTGGACATGACCGGCCAGCGGGCGCCCCGCCAGGCGGCCAGCAGCCCGGCCGCGACGATGAGCAGCGCACCGGCCAGCGCCACCCAGCGCCACGGGAACGCGGCCATTGTGACGTGGCTGGCCAGGCTGATCCCGGCCACCCCGCCGCCCGGGGTGGTGCCGCCGCCGACCGTGCTCCCGCCCGGCACCGAACTGGCCGTGCCCGCCGAACCGGTCACCGCGCCGCGCACCTGGGCGTCGGTCACCGGCATGCTCAGCGCCACGATGATGGCCACGCCGAACACGGCCAGCACGCCGCCGACCAGCCGCCGGGCCAGCCGCCGGGTGGCCACCAGGGCAGCCAGGCCGGCCAGCGCGGCCAGGCCGAGCGCGCCGGCCGCGGGCAGCAGGTCCTGGCCGCGCACCACGGCGGTGCTGGCCGGCAGCGGGCGCGGCTGAACGGTCAGCACCCGGGCCCAGTCCTGCCGGACCGCGATGAGCACCACCGCCGCGCCCACCGCACCGAGCAGCAGCGTGCCGAGGTACTCCCGCCGCGGTGACCTCAACCCGACACCACCACCACCGCCGGCAGCGGAGCGGCGTCGAAGCAGGTCCGGTCGCCGCTGTGGCAGGCCCCGCCGACCTGGTCCACCTTGACCAGCAGGGTGTCCCCGTCGCAGTCCAGGGCGACCGACTTGACCTGCTGGGTGTGCCCGGAGGTCTCGCCCTTGACCCAGTACTCCTGGCGGCTGCGCGACCAGTACGTGCAGCGCCCGGTGGTCAGCGTGCGGTGCAGCGCCTCATCGTCCATCCAGCCGACCATCAGTACCTCACCGGTGTCGTACTGCTGGGCTACCGCGGGGACCAGCCCGGCCGCGTCCCGCTTCAGCCGGGCCGCGATCTCCGGGTCGAGCCGGGACGGACTGCGGGGATCGCTCACCGTGCCCTCACCACACTGTTCATGGCCATATCCTCTCAGCTTCCCCGCACCGCTTCCCGGCACTGCTACTTTCCCCGGGGGTTCACCAGCACCGGGCCGGGCCGGGTAGCGCAGCCCATTCCGCTGCCGGCCCGCGGTGGTTACCATCGCGGGATGACCCTCGCCCGCGATGAGCGCCTAGCCCTCTGCGCGCTGCTCGATCAGACCGGCCCGCACGCGCTCACGCTATGCGACGGCTGGACAACCCTCGACCTGGCCGCCCATCTGGTGCTGCGGGAGCGCCGGCTAGATGCCGCGGCCGGCATCGTGGTCCGCCCGCTGGCCGGGTACACCCGGCGGGTGCAGCGCACCCTGGCCCGGCGCGGCTCGTTCAGCAGCCTGGTCGCGGCCATCCGCAACGGGCCGCCCCGGCTCTCCCCGTTCAGCCTGCCCGGCGTGGACGAGCGGGCCAACCTGGTCGAGTTTTTCGTGCATCACGAGGACGTCCGCCGCGGCGAGCCGGACTGGCCGGAGCGCAAGGTGACCCCCGCGCTGTCCGAAGCGCTCTGGCGGCGGCTCAGCATGGCCCGGTTCGTGCTGCGCAAGGCCCCGGTCGGGGTGGAACTGGTCCGCGATGACATCGGCCCGGACCCAGCCGGGGCGCGAGTGCGGATCACCGCCAGGGCACGCACGCCGGTGGTCACCGTCACCGGCAGCCCGGCCGAGCTCACGCTGTGGGCGCTCGGCCGGACCGCGGCCGCGCAGGTGCGGCTGGACGGCGCCGATGCCGCGCTGCGCCGGCTGACCGAGATCCGCTGGCGGATCTGAGCGGTCCACGCCGCCAAGAGTTACACCTGGTACCAGGTACCCCAACACGCGGAAACATCCGGACAAGCGTGACAATCCGGACGGAGCCGTTCGCTGTCCGGCGCGGCGGGGCACACCATGGGAGAGCCTGCCTGCGTGGCCGCACCGTGCAAGGGTAAGGCGTAGTGGTTCAGGCCCCGGCGTGCCGGGGCAGGGCGTGGCTTGGCCGCGCCGGGGTCGGATGAGCCGAATGGAGGCTACGCAGTGCAGGTACTCGGCATCGATATTGGCGGCTCCGGGATCAAGGCAGCTCCTGTGGACACCAAACCGGGCAAGCTGCTCGCCGAGCGGGTCAAGCTGGAAACCCCCCAGCCGGCCGTGCCCGGCGCGGTGGCCAAGACGGTCGGCCAGTTGGTGGAGGCGTTCAGCTGGACCGGGCCGACCGGCATCACGTTCCCCGGCGTGGTGGTGGACGGGAAGACGCTGACCGCCGCCAACCTGGACCCGGCCTGGATCGGGCTGGACACGCGTGCCCTGTTCAGCAAAGTCACCGGGCTGAGCACGACACTGATCAACGACGCCGACGCGGCCGGCCTGGCCGAGATGTCCTTCGGCGCGGGAGCCGGGCAGCAGGGCACGGTGCTGATGGTGACGTTCGGCACCGGAATCGGCAGCGCGCTGTTCCGGGCCGGCCTGCTGGTGCCCAATACCGAGTTCGGCCACATCGAGATCCGCGGCCGGGACGCCGAGCACCGCGCCTCGGAGCGGGCCAAGGAGCAGCACGCCCTGAGCTGGGAGAAGTGGGCCGAGCGGGTGGACGAGTACCTGCACGCCATGGAGCGGCTGACCGCCCCGGACCTGATCATCATCGGCGGCGGGATCAGCCGGAAGGCGGACAGGTTCCTGCCTCTCCTGACTGGCCTGCGAGCCACCGTGGTGCCCGCCGCGCTGCACAACGACGCCGGCATCGTCGGCGCCGGGCTGGCGGCCGGCCTGACCCAGCCGGCCCGTGCTGGGCGGCCGGCCTGACTCAGCGGACCTCGGCGCCGGCGACGCGCAGCACGTCCTTGACCTCGCCGATCCGGAGCTGGCCGAAGTGGAACACGCTGGCCGCCAGCACGGCGTCGGCGCCCGCGTCGACGGCGGCCGGGAAATGGGCCAGTTCGCCCGCCCCGCCGCTGGCGATGATGGGTACGTCCAGCACGGCGCGCACGGCGCGGATCAGCTCGAGGTCGAAGCCGGTCTTGGTGCCGTCCGCGTCCATCGAGTTGAGCAGGATCTCACCCACGCCCAGCTCGGCGCCGCGCACCGCCCACCGCACCGCGTCGATCCCGGTGCCACGCCGCCCGCCGTGCGTGGTCACCTCGAAGGAGGCGCCGTGCTGGCCCGGGGGGGCGACCCGGCGGGCGTCCACCGACAGCACCACGCACTGCGAGCCGAACCGTTGCGCCGCCTCGCCGAGCAGCTCCGGGCGGCCGATCGCCGCCGTGTTCAGCGACACCTTGTCCGCGCCGGCCCGCAGCAGCCGGTCCACGTCCTCGGTGCTGCGCACCCCGCCCCCCACGGTGAGCGGGATGAACACCTGGTCGGCGGTGCGCCGGACCACGTCGATCATGGTCTGCCGGTCGCCGCTGGACGCGGTGATGTCCAGGAACACCAGCTCGTCGGCGCCCTCCGCGTCGTACGCCGCGGCCAGCTGCACCGGGTCACCGGCGTCCCGCAGGTCACGGAAGTTGACGCCCTTGACGACCCGCCCGGCGTCCACGTCCAGGCAAGGAATCACCCGAACCGCGACGCTCACTGCCCCCACCAATCCCACCAGCCACAACCACTCTGGCCACGGTGGTCCCACCGGACCCAGCGTGCGTTAGCGGTGTACATCCGTGCCCTTATAGGGGCAGAAATGTACACCGCTGATCGGCGGCCACTGGGCCCGGACATCAGCTGCCGATCCCCGCGCGGTAGGCGACCGCCTCCACCTCGACCAGCATCCGGGGGTCGACCAGCGCGGAAATCTCGATCATGGTCGCGGCGGGCATGATGTCGCCGAACGCGGCGCCGTGAGCCCGGCCGTACTCCTCCCACCGGGCGATGTCGGTGACGTAGATCCGGGTGCTGACCACGTCGGCCAGCCCGAGCCCGAGCCGGTCCAGCGCGTCGGCCACGTTGCGCAGCGCCTGCTCGGTCTGGGCGTACGCGTCGTCCTCGTGCACGAACTGCGCGCCGTCCACCGAGGTGCAGCCGGCCACGAACACGAAGTCCCCGGCCGCGACCGCGCGGCTGTACCCGACCACCGGCTCCCACCGGGTGCCGGTGGAGATCTTCCGGGTCATGCCGCCACCGCCTGCAGCGCCTCCTCCAGGGTGAACGCCCCGGCGTACAGCGCCTTGCCCACGATCGCGCCCTCCACCCCCGAGTCCACCAGGGTGGCGATGGCGGCCAGATCGTCCAGGCTGGACACCCCGCCACTGGCGATCACCGGCGCGCTGGTCCGGCCGGTGACGTGGCGCAGCAGGTCCAGGTTGGGCCCGGTCAGCGTGCCGTCCCGGTTGATGTCGGTGACCACGTACCGGGCGCAGCCCGCCTCGTCCAGCCGGTCCAGCGCGTCGTCCAGCTCGCCGCCGTCCCGGGTCCAGCCCCGGGCGGACAGCGTGGTGCCGCGCACGTCCAGCCCCACGGCGATCTTGTCGCCGTGACTGGCGATGGCGCCGTGCACCCAGTCCGGGTCCTCCAGCGCGGCGGTGCCGATGTTCACCAGGGCGCACCCGGTGGCCAGCGCGGCGGCCAGCGCGGCGTCGTCCCGGATCCCGCCGGACAGCTCCACCGCGACGTCCAGCCGGCCCACGATCGTGGCCAGCAGCTCCGCGTTCGACCCGCGGCCGAACGCGGCGTCCAGGTCGACCAGGTGCACCCATTGCGCCCCGGCCGCCTGCCAGGCCAGCGCGGCCTGCATCGCGTCGCCGTACCCGGTCTCGGTGCCGGCCGCGCCGTGCACCATCCGGACCGCCTGGCCGCCGGACACATCCACCGCGGGCAGCAGGATGAGCGCAGCGTTGCTCATCGGATCATCTCCAGCCAGTTCGCCAGCAGCGCTGCACCCGCGTCGCCGGATTTCTCGGGGTGGAACTGGGTCGCGCACAGCGGGCCGTTCTCCACTACCGCGATGAACGGCTCGCCGTGCGTCGCCCAGCTGATCAGCGGCGGGGTCATCCGCCTCGATGGCGGCAGCGGCAGCGCCCGGGCCGCGTACGAGTGCACGAAGTAGAACCGCTCGGCCGGGTCGAGGCCGGCCAGCAGCCGCGACCCGGCGGGCACGTCGAGCGTGTTCCAGCCCATGTGCGGCAGCACCGGCGCTTTCAGCCGCTCCACCACGCCCGGCCACTGACCGCAGCCGGTGGTGCGTACGCCGTGCTCGACCCCCTCGGCGAACAGCACCTGCATGCCGACGCAGATGCCGAGCACCGGGCGGGACCCGGCCAGCCGCCGGTCGATGACCTGGTCCCCACGCACCGCGCGCAGCCCGGCCATGCAGGCCGCGAACGCGCCGACGCCCGGCACCACCAGCCCGTCAGCCCCCAGCGCCGTTTCCGCATCCGCGGTCACCACGGTGTCCGCGCCGACCCGCTGCAGCGCTTTTTCTGCCGAACGAATGTTGCCGGAACCGTAGTCGAGCACCGCGACGTGTGGTTGGCGGCTGGTCACAGGACGCCTTTGGTGCTGGGCACGCCGGGCGCCCGGGGGTCTACCGCCAGCGCGGCGCGCAGCGCCCGGGCCACCGCCTTGAACTGGGCTTCCACGATGTGATGCGGGTTGCGCCCGGTCACCTCCAGATGCAGGCAGATGCCGGCCGTGGCGGTCACCGACTCGAAGAAGTGCCGGGTCAGCGTGGTGTCGTAACTGCCGATCAGCGGGGCCAGGCCGGCCGGCTCGGCGTGCACCAGGTAGGGCCGTCCGGACAGGTCGATGGCCGCCCGGGCCAGCGTCTCGTCCAGCGGCACGGCCGCGTCGCCGAACCGGCAGATGCCTGCCTTGTCGCCCAGTGCCTCGCGCAGCGCCTGGCCTAGCGCCAGCGCGGTGTCCTCCACCGTGTGGTGCGCGTCGATCTCGATGTCCCCGCTGGCCTGCACGCTCAGGTCAAGCAGGCCGTGCTTGCCCAGCTGGGCCAGCATGTGGTCGAAGAACGGCACGCCGGTGCTGACCTCGGTCAGGCCGGTGCCATCCAGGTCCAGCTCGACCAGCACGCTGGTCTCCTTGGTGACCCGCTCTACCCGGGCGGTCCGGCCGCGCTCGCTCATCAGGCCTCCAGCACCTTGTCCAGGGCGTCCCGGAAGGCGGCCATCTCGGCGGGCAGGCCCACGGTGACCCGCAGCCAGCCGTCCGGGCCGGTCTCCCGGATCAGCACCCCCTGATCCAGCAGTTCCTGCCACACCCGGTGCCGGTCGGCGAAGTGACCGAACAGCACGAAGTTGGCATCCGAGTCGGCCACGGCCAGGCCACGCTGGCGGAGCCAGGCCACCAGGGCGTCCCGCTCGTCCCGCAGCGCCTTGACGGTGGCCAGCGGCTCGGCCCGGTGCGCCAGCGCCGCACGGGCCACCGCCTGGGTCACGCTGGACAGGTGATACGGCAGCCGGACCAGCAGCAGCGCCTGGATCACGGCGGGGTCCGCCGCCAGGTAGCCGACCCGCGCGCCGGCCAACGCGAACGCCTTGGACATGGTGCGGGTGACGGCCAGTCGGCGGAACTCCGGCAGCAGGGCCAGCGCACTGGGCGACCCATCCCGGGCGAACTCCGCGTAGGCCTCGTCCACCACCACGATGCCCGGGGCAGCCGCGCAGATGCCCCGGATGACCGGCAGCGGCAGGGCGGTGCCGGTCGGGTTGTTGGGTGAGGTCAGGAACACCACGTCCGGCCGCTCGGCGGCGATGACCGCGGCCGCGCGATCCGGGTCCAGGCCGAAGTCAGCCTCCCGGGCGCCGCTGACCCACCGGGTGCCGGTGGACAGCGAGATGAGCGGGTGCATGGAGTAGGACGGCTCGAAACCCAGGGCAGTGCGACCCGGGCCGCCAAACGCCTGCAGCAGCTGCTGGATGATCTCGTTCGATCCGTTGGCCGCCCAGACGGCGCCGCCATCCAGCCCGTGGCCGAGGTAGCCGGCCAGGTCGGCGCGCAGCGCGGTGGCGTCCCGGTCCGGGTAGCGGTTGAGCGTGCCCGCCACGTCGCCGACCGCTGCCGTGATCGCGCTGGCCAGCGCGGCTGACGGCGGGTACGGGTTCTCGTTGGTGTTCAGCCGGACCGGCACGTCGATCTGCGGCGCTCCGTACGGCTCGCGCCCGGCCAGGTCAGCCCGGAGCGGCAGCCATGCTGGCAGCGTCATGCCGGCTCGGTTCCGCGCGGAATCCGCACCCGGACGGCCTCGACGTGGGCGGCGAGGTCTTCCGCGCCGCCCAGCGCGTCGATGTGCCGGGCCACCCCGGCCAGCGCGTCCCGGCTGCACTCCACCACGTGGATGCCGCGCAGGAAGGACAGCGTGGACAGCCCGCCGGTGTGCCGGGCGGTGCCCCCGGTGGGCAGCACGTGATTAGAGCCAGCCAGGTAGTCGCCCAGCGACACGGGTGCGTAGGGACCGGTGAAGATGGCACCGGCGTTATGAATCTGGCGGGCCAGCCCGGCCGCGTCGGCGGTCTGGATCTCCAGGTGCTCCGGCGCCCAGGCGTCGCTCACCGCCACCGCCGCGGCCAGGTCGTCCACCAGCACGGTGGCCGACTGCCCGGCCAGCGCGGCCTGCACCCGGTCCCGGTGCCGCGCCGCGGCCACCTGCGGGCCGAGCGCCTTGTCCACCTGGTCGGCCAGCCCGGAGTCGGTGGTGATCAGCAGGCAGGCGGCCAGCGGGTCGTGCTCGGCCTGGGCGACCAGGTCGGCCGCCACGAACTCCGGATCGGCGGTGCCGTCGGCGATGATCGCGATCTCGGTCGGGCCGGCTTCCGCGTCGGTGCTGACCACGCCGCGCAGCAGCCGCTTGGCCGCGGCCACATATACGTTGCCCGGCCCGGTGACCACGTCGGCCGGCGCGCAGTCCTCGGTGCCGTAGCCGAACATGGCGATGGCCTGTGCTCCCCCGGCCGCGTGTACTTCCTCGATGCCGAGCAGCGCGCAGGCGGCCAGCACCGTGGGCGACGGCAGGCCGCCGTCCCGTGGCGGGGACGCCACGGCGATCTCGGTCACCCCGGCCACCTGGGCCGGCACCACATTCATGACCACCGACGAGGGATAGGTCACCAGGCCGCCCGGCACGTACACGCCGGCCCGGCTGACCGGGACGTAGCGTTCGGTGACGGTCGCCCCCGCGCTGACCGACGTACGGTGCTCCGGCGGCAGCTGCGCCTTGTGCACTAGCCGGACCCGCCGGATGGCCTCCTCCAGCGCGGCCCGCACGGCCGGGTCGAGCGCGGCCAGCGCCGCGGGCAGCGCGTCGGCCGGCACCCGGGTGGTGGGCAGGTCCACGCCGTCGAACCGGGCGGTATGCTCCCGGACCGCCGCGGCGCCGCGCGCCCGGACGTCGGCGCAGACCGGGGCGACGGCGGCCACCGCGGCCATCACGTCGAGCTCGGCGCGGGGCAGCACGCCAGTCAGCTTCACCCTGCTCAAGCCGGTCGGAGCCTGGCCACGGAGATCGATTCGAGGCAGCACCCGCCCAGTCTATGAAGGCTGCCCGCACCCTGGCTGGGGTGTCCAAATGGCGGACACCCGGCGGGTCAGTCGAGGGCGAGGGCGCGGCCCTCCTGGGTACCCCGCTTCCGGTCGCGCAGCACGTCGTTCAGTTCGAGGGCGCCGGCCATGATGCCGGCCGCCAGCGGCCAGAGCGCGATCGCGCTGCGCGCGCCGAGCGACAGCGACGCGCTGAGGTGCCGGCCGGCCGGCAGCGTGCTGAGCAGGTGATGGTAGCTGGCCTGCCCGGAGTGCTGGCCGATCTGCAGCGCGATCAGGGCGGCCGCGAGCCCGCTGAGCAGCACCAGGGCCATCCCGACCGGGTGATGGCCGCGCACCGCGAGCAGGTAGCCGGCCAGCCCGGAAATGATCCCGCCGACCAGGCAGATCAGGCAGTACCAGCCGTCCCCGCCGATGAACGCGCTCGACTCGGCGCTGGTCACCTGGGCCGCACCCGGGCCGGTCATCACCAGGTAGGGCCGCGGTGCCACCGCCGCCCAGAGGAAGCCCGCAGCCACCCCGAGCAGCAGCGTGACCAGCACCGCGGTCAGCCAGCCGCGCAGCGTTCCGCGCCGCGTGGGCTGGGCGGCCGTCCCGACCGGGTCCATGGGCTGCGTCATGATGCGCAGCAGCGTACGCGACCGGCCCGGCATTCGCGCACTGGGGCGGGCCGTGCTAAAACCAGGTCACTCCGCCGACCTTGCTACCTTAGAGTTTGAGCGCGCGGGGGAAGCAAGTCGGCCAAGCCGTCTCAAGGGGACATTCATGATCGAGGCACGGGACCTCACCAAGCGCTACGGGGACAAAACCGCAGTTGACCATTTGTCATTCAATGTCGAAGCAGGCCGGGTCACCGGGTTCCTGGGGCCGAATGGCGCGGGCAAGTCGACCACGATGCGGCTCATCCTGGGCCTGGACCGGCCGCACGCTGGGACCGCGACGATCGACGGCCGGAAGTACGCCGACCTGGACCAGCCGCTGCGCACGGTAGGCGCGCTGCTCGAGGCCAAGGCCATGCACCCGGGCCGCAGCGCCTACAACCACCTGCTCTTCCTGGCCCAGACGCAAGGGCTGCCCCGGTCCCGGGTGGACCACGTGCTCGATCTGGTCGGGCTGGGTGAGGTGGCCCGCAAGCGGACCGGGGGGTACTCCCTCGGCATGGGGCAGCGGGTCGGCATCGCCGTGGCCATGCTGGGCGACCCGCAGGTGCTGCTGCTGGACGAGCCGGTGAACGGGCTCGACCCGGAGGGCATCCTGTGGATCAGGAACCTGATGAAACAACTCGCGGCCGAAGGCCGCACCATTTTTGTGTCCAGCCATCTGATGAATGAGATGGCGGTCACGGCCGACCATCTGATCGTGATCGGCCGGGGCAAGCTGATCGCCGAGTCCAGCACCCAGGAATTCATCGAGCGCAGTTCCGACAAATACGTGCTGGTCCGCTCGCCGGACGCGGCCCGGCTGGCCGACGTGATCGCCGCCGAGGGCGGCAAGGCCGAGCCGCAGGGCGAGGGCAACAGCCACTCCGGCCTGCTCCGGGTGACCGGCCTGGACGCGGCGCGCATCGGCGAACTGGCCGCCGCCGACCGGGTCGTGCTGCACGAGCTCACCCCGCGGCTGGCCTCGCTGGAGGAGGCCTACATGGAACTGACCGCGGACAGCTCCGAGTTCGGCGCCGGCGCGACGCCGGCCGCGCTGCAGACCACCGCATCGACGACCGCAGCCTCCGCAACCACGGCGTCATCAACCACAGGGTCATCGACCACGGGGCAGGACAGCCAATGACCACCACCAGCCCGGCCGCGCCGTCCGCCGCGCCGATAGCCGCTCCGCCAGCCACCCATCACGTGGGCTTCGGCCACCTCATGCTGGCCGAATGGACGAAGATCCGCTCGGTCCGGTCCACTGTGTGGACCCTGCTGCTGTTCGTGGTGATCACGATCGGTTTCACCGGTCTGTTCACCTGGCTGACCGAGTCGAACTGGACCGGCCCGCACGCGGCCGACCGGGACGCCACTATCGTGGCCAACCCGGTCGGCTTCATCCTCGGCGCCGGCATCGGCCTCGGCCAGCTCACCATCTGCGTGCTCGGCGTGCTCGTGATCACCAGCGAGTACTCCACCGGGGTGATCCGCTCCTCGCTGCTGGCCGTGCCCAAGCGGCTGCCCATGCTGGCCGCCAAGGCCGCGGTGTTCGCCCTGCTGATTGTGGTCCTTGCGGAAATCGTCTCGTTCGCCTGCTTCTTCCTCGGCTCCTCCATCCTGCACAGCAAGGTGCCGGTGACGATAAGCGACCAGAACGTGCTGCGCGCGGTGCTCGGCGCGGGCCTCTACCTGGCCGTGCTCGGCCTGTTCGCGCTGGCTGTGGGCCTGCTGCTCCGGCACACCGCGGCCGGCATCACCACGGTCATTGGCATCGTGCTCGTGCTGCCCATCCTGTCCGGCCTGCTGCCCGGCAGCTGGGGCGCGCACATCAACGCCTACCTGCCCGAGCAGGCGGGCTCGCTGATCTACAGCGCGCACCAGACCTCTGACCAGCTGCTGTCCGCCTGGCAGGGGTTCGGCGTGTTCTGCCTGTGGACCGCTGTGCTGCTGGCCGCGGGCGCCTACCTGCTGCAGCGCCGCGACGCCTGACCGGATGGCCCGACCCTTGGCCGCCCGCTAGCCGCCAGCGGCCAGGGCTAGCTGGCTAGCTGGCGGCCAGGGGCTCATCGGCCAGGTGGGCCCGGACCGCGAGCAGCGCCTCGTACTTCCGGCGCACGTCGGCCCGGTCCGGCGCGTCGGGCACCGATTCATCGCTGGCCTGGATGATCATGGCCGCCTGGTCGAGCAGCACCCGGCGCTGATCCTCGGCAGTGGTCCGCTCCATGATCCTGGCCAGGGCGTCGAGCAGCCGGATCAGCACGGCCGGATTCCCCCGGCCGCTCTGCCGGATCTTCTCGAACGCGCGCTGGACCAGCCGGTCGTAGGTGGGCTCGGGGGTGATCACCCGCACCGTGCCCGCCTGGTCCCGGTGCACCTGGGCGGGCTGCCACCGGCCGGCCACCTTGCACAGGCTGTCCGAAAGCCAGTCGATGCAGGTCAGTCCCGTGAACGTGTCGTTGATGGCCGACGACAGGGCGCGGATGGCGATCTCTACCAGCTGGTCGATGCCGAACGAGACGTCCTGGGCGAGCGTCCGGTACGGGCCGGTCAGGTGGGCGCGGGTGAGTTCGCGGGTTACCCCGGGCGCCGCGCTGGCCGGCCAGACTGTGGCCAGCGGGCTGCCCTGAGCCAGGAAATGCCCGGGCCGGTAGCGCAGGAAGATCACCGCGTCGCCCTGCTCGGCGATGCGCAGCAACGTCCGCCGGTGGATGTACTGCAGGTAGCCACTGTCCGAGGCCAGCACATCACCGCCCTCCTCGGGCAGGCTGGCCAGCACGGCGGCCACCGTGGGGTCACCCGGCCGGGCCGCCCCTTCGCCCACGTAGTCCTCGATGGCCGCGGACAGGTCGGCGGAGATCGAGGCGATCACCTCGGGCAGCTGGATCTGCGTGGCGATGTGGTGGATGAAATAGATCAGCACGGCCAGGTCGACCACGGTGAGCGCCAGGGTGACGGTGATGCTGATATGCGGCACAAAGGGCCCGCGCGGGCCCGGACCGCCGATCGATACCAGGGCGAGCACCGCGTAGACGAACGTGGCCACGAACGTGCCCAGGGTCAGCTGGGTGCCGCGGTCCCGGATGAAGGTGCGCAGCATTCGCGGGCCGAACTGGGTGGACACCAGGGTCAGGGCCACGATCACGATGGAGAACACCACGCCGACCACGGTGATGATCGCGGCGGCGATCGTGGTGAGGATCTGCCGGGCCGCGTCGGCTGACCCGCTGATCACCCAGGAGGGCAGCGTGAAGTCGCCGTGGAACGCGGCCTGGTCGATCAGCAGCGTGATCACGAACAGGCCGATCGCGGCCAGCACCAGAAGCCCCGGGACCAGCCACAGGTTGGTGCGCAGCACCTCCCGGTGGTGGCCCGACACGTAGATGCGGCGAATCACGGCGCCCTCCGCAGACCGGACTACCCCCAGTCTTCCCAGCCCGGCGACGATCTACCGGGCCAGCGCTAGCGCACGCAGGCCGGCCCGAGTAGCTGTTTCAGGTCGGCGGCCAGTGCCGGTGACGGCTTGACCCGGAGCTTGTCATCCAGCCGGACGATCGTCGCCCGTGGGCCATTGCAGAGTCTGAGGTGTACCTCGGCCAGCCCCGGGTGGGTGCACAGCACCTCGCGCAGCCGGTCCACCACGGGCGCGACGCACCGCTGCACCGGGATCGACACGACAAAAGGGCCGCTCTCGTCGGCCGACAGGTCCGGCGCGGTCACCTCCGATGCGATCAGCTTGGGCGTTTCCTCCCGCCGGTCCAGCCGTCCCTTGACGACCAGGATGGCGTCCTCGGCCAGCAGCACCGAGCACTGCTGGTAGCTGGCCGGGAAGAAAAGCACCTCGATGGCGCCTTCCAGGTCCTCCAGGGTGGCGGTGGCCCACGGGTTGCCCTGCCGGGTGACTTTCCGCTGCACCCCGGACAGGATCCCGCCGACGGTGACCAGCTGGCCGTCGGCCCGGCCACCCCGTTGCTGGCGTTCGGTATCGTCGGCGGCGGAGCTGAGCAGCTCGGCCACGGAACAATCGGTGTTCGCGGCCACGAGGTGCTCCACGCCGAGCAGCGGATGGTCCGAGACGTACAGGCCGAGCATCTCCCGCTCGAAGGCCAGCAGGGTGGTCTTGTCCCACTCACCGTCCGGCACCGGGACCTCGAAGCTGGCCTCCGTCTCCGCGTCCCCGCCGAACAGCGAGTCCTGGCCCATGGCCTCGTTCCGCTTGACGTCGATGACGGTGTCGATGGCCTGCTCGTGGATGATGACCAGGCCCTTGCGCGGGTGCTTCAGCGAGTCGAACGCACCCGCCTTGACCAGTGATTCGATGACCCGCTTGTTGCACACGTTCACCGGGACCTTGCGCAGGAAGTCAGCGAAGCTGCTGAACGCCCCCTTCCTGGTCCGGGTGTCCACGATGGCGTCCACGACGTTGGTCCCGACGTTGCGGATCGCGGCCAGGCCGAACCTGATGTCGTTGCCCACGGGGGTGAACGTAGCGTCGGACGCGTTGACGTCGGGCGGCAGCACGGTGATGCCCATCCGGCGGCACTCGTTCAGGTACAGCGCGCTCTTGTCCTTGTCCCCGGAGACCGAGGTGAGCAGGGCGGCCATGTACTCCGGCGGGTAATTCGCCTTGAGGTAGGCGGTCCAGTAGGACACCAGGCCGTAGGCCGCGCTGTGCGCCTTGTTGAACGCGTAGTCGGAGAACGGGACCAGGATGTCCCACAGGGTCTTGACCGCCGCGGCAGAGTAGCCGTTGGCCTTCATCCCGGCCTCGAACGGCTTGAACTCCTTGTCCAGGATCTCCTTTTTCTTCTTGCCCATGGCCCGGCGGAGCAGGTCCGCGCTGCCCAGGCTGTACCCGGCCACCTTCTGCGCGATGGCCATCACCTGCTCCTGGTAGACGATCAGCCCGTAGGTGTCGCCCAGGATGTCGGCCAGCGGCTCGGCCAGCTCGGGATGGATCGGCACCACCGGTTTGCGCTGGTTCTTCCGGTCCGCGTATTCGTTGTGCGCGTTGGCGCCCATCGGGCCGGGCCGGTACAGCGCGCCGACCGCGGAGATGTCCTCGAAGTTGTCCGGCCGCATGCTGCGCAGCAGGGCCCGCATCGGCCCGCCGTCGAACTGGAAGATGCCCAGCGTGTCGCCCCGGGCCAGCAGGTCGTAGGTGGGCTGGTCGTCCAGCGGCAGCGCGTTCAGGTCGACCTCGACGCCCCGGTTGGACTGCACGCCGCGGACCGCGTCGTCCAGCACGGTCAGGTTGCGCAGGCCGAGGAAGTCCATCTTGAGCAGGCCGAGCGACTCGCACGCCGGGTAGTCGAACTGGGTGATGACCGCGCCGTCGGCTTCCCGCTTCCACACCGGCACGTGGTCGACGATCGGCTCGCTGCTCATGATCACGCCGGCCGCGTGCACCCCGGCCTGCCGGATCAGCCCCTCCAGCCCGCGCGCGGTGTCGATGACCTGGCGGACCTCAGCCTCGGCTTCGTACAGCGCGCGGATCTCGCCCGCCTCGCCGTACCGCGGGTGCGTCTCGTCGAAGATCCCGGTCAGCGGGATGTCCTTGCCCATCACCGGGGGCGGGAACGCCTTGGTGATCCGGTCGCCGAGCGCGTAGGGGAAGCCGAGCACCCGGGCCGAGTCCTTGACCGCCGCCTTGGCCTTGATCGTGCCGTAGGTGATGATCTGCGCGACCCGGTCCTCGCCCCACTTCTCGGTGACGTAACGGATCACGTCACCCCGCCGACGTTCATCGAAGTCGATGTCGATGTCCGGCATGGAGACGCGTTCCGGGTTCAGGAACCGCTCGAAGATCAGGCCGTGCTGCAGCGGGTCCAGGTCGGTGATGCCGAGGGCGTAGGCGACCAGGCAGCCCGCGGCCGAGCCGCGGCCCGGGCCGACGCCGACCCCGTTCCGCTTGGCCCACATGATGAAGTCGGCCACGACCAGGAAGTACGAGCAGAAGCCCATCTGCGAGATGATGCCGATCTCGTACTCGACCTGGTCGCGGCGCCGCCCGTCGTAGCCGTCCGGGTAACGCCGGTCCATGCCACGCCAGACTTCCTGGCGCAGCCAGCTCTCCTCGGTCTCCCCGTCCGGCAGGTCGAACGACGGCATCAGGTTCCTGGACTCGAACGTCACGTCGGCCCGCTCGGCGATGAGCAGCGTGGAGTCACAGCCGGACTGCCACTCCTCGTCACTGAACTGGGCGCGCATCTCCCGCGGGCTCTTCATGTAGTAACCGGATCCGTCGAACTTGAACCGGCCCGGGTCGGCCATGGTCGCCTGGGTCTGGACGCAGAGCAGCACCTCGTGCGCCTTGGCGTCGGCCTCGACCGTGTAGTGCGAGTCGTTGGTGACCAGGAACGGCAGGTCCAGCTCGCGGGCGATGCGCCGCAGCCCGTCCCGGACCCGCTGCTCGATGGACAGCCCGTGGTCCATGATCTCGACGAAGAAATTCCCCGCGCCGAAGATGTCCTTGTACGCGGCGGCCGCCTCCAGAGCCTGCGGGTACTGGCCGAGCCGGAGCCGGGTCTGCACCTCGCCGCTCACGCAGCCGGTGGTGGCGATGACTCCCTTGGCGTGCGCGGCCAGCAGTTCCCGGTCCATCCGCGGCTTGCGGAAAAACCCTTCCAGCGAGGCCAGCGAGGACAGCCGGAACAGGTTGTGCATGCCCTCGGTGGTCTCGGCCAGCAGCGTCATGTGCGTGTACGCGCCGGCCCCGGACACGTCGTCGTCCTTCTGCGCCGGGGTGCCCCAGCGCACCGGCTGGCGGTGCCGGCGGTGCTCCGGGGCCAGGTAGGCCTCGATGCCGATGATCGGCTTGATGCCGGCCTTGGTCGCCTTGGACCAGAAGTCGTAGGCGCCGTACAAGTTGCCGTGGTCGGTCATGGCCACGGCCGGCATGCCCGCCCGTTCGCACTCGGTGAACAGGTCCTTCAGCCGCGCGGCCCCGTCCAGCATCGAATACTCGGTGTGGACGTGCAGGTGGACGAAACCGTCCCCGCTGCGCTCCGTCGCGGCTGCCGTCATGAAAGTACCGCCTCCTTCGGGCATGCGCGACGGCACCCTCGCGGGCGCCGGGTGGACCAGGGCCGGGGGAAGTGGCCGGTGCCGCTCTTACCCGGCTGGGGGTCCCGCGCCCGGCGGAGCGGCCCCAGCACGGGCGGCGCACCAGCCCGGCTCTGTTGAGCTTACTGAGCGGCGGCGGCGGCCGGCGACACGGCGCGCCGGATGGGTGGCTTTCCCCGTTTTGCCCGCCGCCGGCGTCGGCTGTCGCCCACCACCCAGCCGGCGCAGCCCAGCCGCTTGACACCCGCGCGGATAACCGTTATCTATTAGCTAACCGTTAGGGCTCGGCGCACGGAGGTGACGAGTGCAGCAGGAAGCGGTGCTGGCCATGCTGGCCAAGGAACCGTCCCACGGCTACCAGCTGCGGGCCCGGCTGCGGCACGCGCTCGGCCCGCTCGGCGAGGCGATGAACGACGGCCAGGTATACGTCACGCTGACCCGGCTGGAGAAGGCCGGGCTGGTCACCGCCGAGCAGTCGGCGGGCCGGCCGGAACGGCCCGACCGGAAGATGTACGCGCTGACCGCGGCCGGCCAGCAGCGAGTGGCCGAGTGGCTGGCCGAAGTCAGCTGGCCCAAGCCCGACCTGGCCGAATTCCATCTGAAGCTGATCGCCGCGGCGGCCGCCGGGCTGGCCGACCCGCTGGCCATCGTGGATGCCCAGCGCCGCGAACTGCTGCGCCGGCTGCGCGACGCGCAGCGTGCCGCGCTGGACGAGCCGGCCGGCTCCCCGGCCGGGCTGCTGCTGGAGGGCATCGTGCTCCGGCTCCAGGCCGACCTGCGCTGGCTGGAGACCTGCGAGCGAACCTGGACCGGGCGAAGGGGTCAATCATGAGCAAGGCAGGCCGCCCAGCCATGCTGGGCGCCCGCGCGCTGCGCCGGTACTACGGCCGGGAACCGGCCCTGGTCCGCGCGGTGGACGGGGTCGACCTGGACGTCGGCACCGGCGAGACGGTGGCGGTGATGGGCCCGAGCGGCTGCGGGAAATCCACCCTGCTGCACCTGCTCGGCGGCCTGGACCGCCCGTCCGACGGGGAGGTCTGGCTGGCCGGGCCCGGCACCTGCCGTCGGCGCTGTCCGGGGGCCAGCGCCAGCGGGTGGCCATCGCCCGGGCGCTGGCCAATGAACCGAAGGTACTGCTGGCCGACGAACCCACCGGGAACCTGGACAGCGAGGCCACCCTGGACGTGCTCCGGCTGTTCGAGAGCCTGCACGCGGCCGGGCAGACCCTGGTCATCGTCACCCATGACGCGCGGATCGCGGCCACCGCGGACCGGCTGATCTCGATGCGGGACGGGGCGTTCATCGACGAGACCCGGCTGACCGGCGGCAGCACCGGAAGCCTCGGCGCACTGGCCGGCCTGGACCGGCTGGATGGCTGACCATGGGCCGGATCCTGCTCGTCAGCCGGCTCGCGAGCCGGGATTTGCGGTACCGCCCAGCCCAGGGCGTGCTGCTGCTCCTCGTCATGACGGCGGCCACGACCGCGCTGACCCTGGGGCTGGCCCTGCGCGGGGTAACGGCCCAGCCTTACCAGCGCACCCGGGCGGCGACCCGCGGCCCGGACGTGCTGGCCACCGCCTTCCCGCTGCGCACCGGCCCGGCGGCAGACCTGGCCGCGCTGGCCGACGTCGCCCCGCTGGCCCGGGCACCAGGTGTGGTCCGCCGTAGCGGGCCATTTCCGGTGGCGTTCCCCGTGCTACGCGCACATGGCCACACCGACGCGGTGCTCGCCGAAGGCCGCGGGCTCGCCCCCGCGTCAGTCGACCAGCCGAAACTGACCCAGGGCAGCTGGCTGCGGAACGGCGGCATCGTGGTGGAGCGCAGCTTCGCCGACGCGCTCGGCATCCACGCCGGCGACCGGGTCACCCTGAACGGCCGGCCCTTCCGGGTCGCCGGGGTCGCGGTCACCGCGGCGTTGCCGACCTCGGGCATCGGGTTTGCCGAAGGCAGCCCCCAGTGGCCCAATCCGGGGCTGATCTGGCTGACCGAGACGGCCGCCCGGCGCCTGGCCACGTCTGCCCATCCGCTCGGCTACCTGCTCAATGTCAGGCTCGCCCACCGGGCCGGGGCGGAAGCGTTCGCCAACCGGTACACCGCGGGCGGCAACGCCAGTAGCAACAACGGCAATCCGTACCTGATCCCGTGGCAGACAATCAGCAGGCAGGACGCCGCTCTGGTGCGCAGCGAGCAGGCCATCCTGCTGGTGGGCAGCTGGCTGCTGGCTCTGCTGGCCGTAGCCAGCCTGGTGATACTGGTCGGCGGGCGGATGGCGGACCAGGTGCGCCGGGTCGGCCTGCTCAAGGCGGTCGGCAGTAGCCCCGCCCTGGTCGCGAGCATCCTGCTGGCCGAGCATCTCGCGGTGGCCCTGCTGGCGGCCGTGGCTGGGCTGGTGGCTGGCCGGCTGGCCGCCCCGCTGCTCACGAGTCCCGGCGCCGGGCTCCTCGGTACGGCGGGTGCCCCCTCGCTCACTCCGGCCACCGTGGCCGTGGTGGTGGGCGTGGCCCTGGCGGTGGCGATCGTGGCGACGTTCGTCCCGGCCGTCCGCGCCGCGCGGGGCAGCACGGTCCGCGCCCTGGCCGACGCGGCCCACCCGCCGCGCCGCCGGGCGTGGCTGATCAAGGGGTCGGCCCGGCTGCCCGTGCCGCTGCTGCTCGCGATCCGGCTGACCGCCCGGCGGCCCCGGCGCCTGCTGGTCAGCGCGCTCAGCATCACCGTCACGGTGAGCGGCATCGTCGCCGTGCTCTTCGCCCACGCGACGCTGGCCGTCTCGCAGTTCGGCGTGTCCGCAGGCTCAGCCAACCCCAACCTGTTCGATGTGGGCTTTGCCTCGCGGGCGCAGCGAGAGAACCAGGTGCTGCTGATCGTCACGATCCTGCTGGCCGCCCTGGCCGCCGTCAACGCCATCTTCATCACTCAGGCGACAGTGCAGGACACCAGGCAACCGGCCGCCGTGACCCGGGCCCTGGGCGCGACCCCCCAGCAGGTCACCGCCGGGCTGTCCGCGGCGCAGGTCCTGCCCGCACTGGCGGGCGCCCTGCTCGGCATTCCGGGCGGATACCTGCTCTTTTCCGTCGCGAGCCAGGGAGGTACCGCGAGCCAGCCGCCCGCCTGGTGGCTGATCGTCGCGGTGCTGGGGACCGTGCTCGTGGTGACCGGGCTCACCGCTATCCCGGCCCGGGCGGGGGCGCAGCGCCCGGTGGCCGGCATCCTCGAAGCCGAACCGGGCTGACCGGCGGCGGCGCCGGCCGCCTCGGCACGCTGGCCGGCCTGGCAGGCTGACCCGGCCGGCTAGCGCTTGACCCAGACGTAGTAGGTGCCCAGGCCGTCCGAGTTGGGCAGCGTGGCGGCCAGCCGGTACTGCGGGTCGGCGACCAGCATCCGGGCCAGGATGTGATCCAGCGGCACGGTGACCGAGTCGTCGTACGCGATCACCCGGAAGTAGCCGTCCCGGACGGCCTGCTCGTAGCCTGCGTCCCCGGTCAGCGTCGTCCCGTTCTTATCCGTATAGGAGATGAAGAACGTGGAGCTGAACTGATCCGCCCGGGCGTCCCGGTTGTACATCAGGTAATACGTCGGTACCTCGGACACCTCGACTAGGTAGTGTGCGCCCCCGGCGCCAGGTAACGGGAGAGCTCGGCGACCACCGGCCGGGCGCTGGGCCAGGAATCGTAGAAGTGACCGGCCTGCACCATGCCGAGCAGCAGGCAGCCGCCCCACACCACGACCCCGAATTGCGCCCGGTGGAAGTGCGCGCCGACGATCCGGGCCAGGCCGATCCCGGCCATCGGCGCGGCGAAGAACAGCCCGAACCCGATGTGCTTCTGGAACGACACGTCGGTGTGCAAGTGGATCTGGTCCAGCGGGGCGAGCAGGGCGGTCCCGGTGAGCACCACGCCGAGCACGATCCGGTGCACCCGGCTACCCGGCGGCGCGATCTGCTCGCCGGGCTCGGTGCGCGGCTGCATCGCGTACGTTACCGAGCCGATCACCGCGAGCGCGAACGGCAGCGCGCCCCACAGCAGGCAGTCCTTGAGCAACACGATGATCGGTGTGCTGCCGTGCTGCCGCGCGGTGGTGGTGCTCTTGACCGCGACCAGGTAGTCGGAACCGGCCAGCCAGAGCGCACCGGCCAGCAGCCCGGTTCACCCGGCCGCGGCCCGGCCCGCCCTGGCCCCGGTCTTGCCCGATATCCGGGCCGTCCGGGTGGCCAGCGCCACGTCCCGGTGCACGTCCCGGGCCGCGTGCCGGCCTCGCCAGGCCAGCGACGGGTTCCCGGCGGTATCCGCCGCGGCGATCAGCAGCCCGCCCAGGATGGCGACGTTCTTCAGGAAGTGGATCCGCTGCTGGGCCCGCTCCTGTTTGTCCTCGACTTCCCAGAAGCGGTGCCCGGCCAGCGTGGTCGGCACCAGCGTGCCGGCCAGCGCGGCCGCGGCCAGCCGCGGCCACCAGCCGACGGCCAGCATCGCGCCGGCCACGCACTGCACCGCGCCGCTGAGCCGCACCGTCTGCTCGGTCTCGTCCGGCAGCACGGCCACCCGGTCGGCGACCGGGCGGACCACCGGTTCAGCCCGCCCGGCGACCCGCTCCGGCCACCGCCAGGTCTGGTAGCCCTGGACCACGAAGATGGACGCCAGCATCGGGCGCGCGATAGCTCTCAGCACAGCCATACCGGCACCCTGCCCACCAATTCGGCTGCTTAACGCCAGTACCCGCCCAGGGCCGCCGGCCCCGGCCGGCCGCTGGTCAGCTTTCCGGCCGGGGGCTGAACAGCGCGAACATGCTGCCGTTGGGGTCGGTGAGGTACGCGGTGACCATCCCGTCGGGCAGTGTCATCGGCGCTACGACGACCTTGCCGCCGAGTTCCTCGGTGCGCGCCGCGGTGGCGGCTACGTCGGTGACCCGGACCACGAACACGGCGTACGGCGGGATGTTGGCGCCGGTGTTGAAGATGCCGCCGGACGGACCGTCCGCCCCGGCCGCGGTGATCAGCGTGTAGTCGCCGTCTGGCGCGAACGTCCAGCCGAACAGCGGCCCGTAGAAGTCCTTGGCCGCCGAGACGTCCGGGGCGCCGATCTCGAACCAGGCGACGGTGTTGGCAGCGGGAGCTGACATGAGTTCCTCCAGTCATGGACAATGTGTCTGGTGCCAGCTTGCCCGGGCCCCGCGACACCGTTATGTCGGTGTTTCCGGGCGTTCTGGCGCCCGATCACACGTGCAGGTCGGGGCGGCTGATCACCGCGTCCGGGATGTCCACGTCCAGGTCGCGGTAGGAGCGCGGCGGAGCCGGCGCACCAGTGTCCACCGCGGCTAGGATCCGGTCCAGCCGGAACGCCCGGCTGCCCTCGCGCAGCCGGCACCACGCCATCAGGTACCACTGGTTCCGGGTGGCCATGAACACCACCGGCTCCACCTCGCGCACGGTCACCTGGTCGCGCCGGTCCCGGTAGTCGAGCCGCAGCACATGGCCGGCCGTGATGGCCTCCTGGATGACCAGCGGCACGCCGGCTGGCTGCGGGCCGCCCCACCGGCTGGCCGCCTTCTCCCGCGCGGACCCGGTCCGGGCGCCCGTCGCGGGTGGCGCAGTCGCGGGTAGTGCCGTCGCAGGCGCGGCCCGGCCCGGGTGCCCCGCCGCGGTCGCGGCTGGCACCGGGACTTCCGCCTGGCGCGAGTCCCCGGCGCGGGCCGGGCCGATCAGCCGGACCCGGTCGATGAGCTGTGCCGCCTCCGCCGTCTGCGCGGCCGAGGCGACCGCGAGTACCTTGCGCAGCGCGCTCCGGGTGGCCGCGGCGAACGGTGTCCGCTCGTCCCGGGCCAGCGCCACGGCGATCGCCACCATCTCGGCCGCGGTGAAGTTGACCGGCGGCAGCGTCATCGTCTTGTCGATGGCGTAGCCGCCCCGGCGGCCGGGCTCCGGATAGACCGGCACGCCGGACTCCTGCAGGGCCAGGATGTCCCGCTCGATGGTCCGCGAGCTGACTTCGTACCGCGCGGCCAGCTGCCGGGCTGACCGCGGCCGGGGCGCGCTGGCCCGCAGGTCCTCGACCAGGGCGTAGAGCCGATCGGTGCGGTTCACGGCAGGAACGCTACCGGCCGCCACCGACAGTATTTCTTTGCGCCGCCGGCGCGCTTGACCCGCCGACTTCCCTCGTCGCTCGGTCGCTCGTCCCTCGCTCCCTTGCTCCTCAGTCCAGTCGGCGGCGCGTGCCTTTGGCGCGGCGCTAACAATGTCACCAATGAGGTAGTTGATCGGTTAGTTAGATCACGAGTTCATTATCTAGTCATCTTGCTGATGCGAAACCCGGGCATATTAGGCACAATCATGTCGAAGGCTGCTCTCCGGGCCCCCAGTCGTGTACCCGTGAGGAGTCCAGGATGTCGATTGCCTTGGCCAGCGTCCAGTTCAGCCTGCCAGCGTCGCCGTTCCCACCGCTGGCGGTCGGTTTCTTCGGGCTGGGTACCGGCTACCTGATCTACGGAACCGAGGAGCTGTTCAGCTATCCCAAGCGGGACGAGCGGGTCGACCGGGCGGTGGGTATCTGGGGCATCTGGATGCCGGGCTTCATGCAGTTCATCACCGGCATCTACCTGTTCGCCGGGCTCACCCTGTTCGGCACGTTCACCTCGGCCCCGCCGCTGTACATGGCCGCGCTGGCCTTCACCGCGTACGGCGTGCACTGGTTCGCGCTCGGCTGGATCCGGCTGCGCGGCGCCGACGCCCGGGCCAACATCGGCATGACGGTCGCCTTCCTGCTCATCTCGGTCCTCGGCATAGTCGTGTTCTTCAAGTCCGGCGACGACCCGGTCGGCGGCCTGTTCATCGGGCTGGCCTGCGTCTACGTCTCCGAGTTCTTCGCCACCCTGGGACCGGACGTGCCACGGCTGAGCCGGCCGGGCGAGAAGGCGCTCGGCTTCTTCCACCTGGGTACCGGGCTGTGGCTGATGTACCTGGTGTGGGCGGTCGCGCTGAACTTCGTGCTGAAGTACACGCTGCCGCTGTGAGCCGTCAGCTTTCCGCGCGGAGCACGTCCAGGGCGTGCGCCAGGTCGTCCGGGTAGCGGCTGGAGAACTCCACCCGGCGGCCGTCCGCTGGGTGGGCGAAACCGAGTTCGACCGCGTGCAGCCACTGCCGGGTCAGCCCCAGGTGCTCGGCGAACACCGGGTCGGCGCCGTACAGCCGGTCACCGACACAGGGATGGCGTAGCGCGGCCATGTGCACCCGGATCTGGTGGGTGCGCCCGGTCTCCAGGATGATCTCGGCCAGGCTGGCGCCGCGGAACGCTTCCAGCGTGTCGTAGTGCGTGACGCTGGGCCGGCCGTCGGCCACCACCGCGAACCGGCCATCCCCGGCCGGATGCCGGGCGATCGGCGCGTCGATCGTGCCACGCAGCGGGTCCGGATGCCCCTGCACCAGCGCGTGGTACCGCTTGTCCACCTCGCGCTCGCGGAACGCCTGTTTCAGCGCGCTATAGGCGGGCTCGCTCTTGGCCAGCACCATCAGCCCAGTAGTGTTGGCGTCCAGTCGGTGCACGATGCCCTGGCGCTCGGCCGCGCCGCTGGTCGCGATGGTGTGCCCGGCGGCGAGCAGTCCTTCCAGCACGGTCGGGCCGGTCCAGCCGGGTGTCGGGTGAGCGGCCACCCCGCGCGGCTTGTCCACCACCACGATGTCGTCGTCCTCGTAGACCACGGCCAGGCCGGGCACCGCCCGCGGCACCGGGACCGCGGGCGCCGCCGCGGGCAGCGTCACATCGAGCCACTCCCCCGCGGGTACCCGCTCGGACTTGGCCGCTGTCCGGCCGCCGAGCAGCACCTGGCCGCTGCTGATCAGTTCCGCGGCACTGGCCCGGGACAGCCCGAACATCCGGGCCAGCGCGGCGTCCAGCCGCTCGCCGTCCAGCCCTTCCGGGACCGGCACCCGGCGCTGACTGGACTGGGTCACCGGCTACCGTCTCCGGCTGGATCGTGGTCGGCCAGCCCATACTGCGGCGGCTGGCCGCCGCTCGACGCGGAGCGGCGATCGGGTGGCTGTGGGGGGTCGTCCCCTGGGGCTAGCACGGGGCGGGTGCCCTCCAGCGGGACGCTGCGCGCGGCCAACAGCACGGCCAGCACGCCGCCGCAGACTATGCACGAGTCGGCCACGTTGAACACCGGCCAGTGCGGCAACTGGATCCAGTCCACCACGTCGCCGCGGAACGGGCCGGGCGAGCGGAAGATCCGGTCCCCCAGGTTGCCGGCCGCCCCGCCGAGCAGCAAGCCCAGGGTGATCGCCCAGGGGGCGCTGCGCAGCCGCCGTGAGGTGCGCAGGATGGCGATGATGACCCCCACCGCGATCAGGCTGAAGATCACGGTCAGCACGGCACTGGACGCCCCGATGCTGAACGCCGCGCCGCTGTTGCGCAGCTCAGTGAGCCTGAGCAGGCCGCCGAGCAGCCGGATCGGCGGCCGGTGCGAGAGCGTGGCCACCACGATCGTCTTGCTCACCAGGTCGGCCACCAGCACCAGCGCCGCCACCAGGAACAGCAGCCGGACCCGGCGCGGCCGCTGCCCACCGTCCGGGCCATCCATGATGTCCCCGGCCGGCCGGTCTGGCACGCCAGGTGCCGCGGATCCGTTCAGCGCCGTTCCTCCCGCTGCTTACAGCTCACGCACAGTACCGCACGGGGAAACGCCTGCAGCCGCGCCTTCCCGATCGGCTGGCCGCACGATTCGCAGACGCCGTAGCTGCCGTCCTCGATCCGGGCCAGCGCCCGCTCGGTCTGGGCCAGCAGTTCCCGCGCGTTCTGGGTCAGCGCGAGCTCATGCTCCCGCTGGAAGGTCTTGGCCCCCGCGTCGGCGGAGTCGTCGCCCGCATCGCCGACCGCGTCGCCCAGCCGTTCTGCGATCTCTGACTCGGCAGTGGAGATGTCCTCGCGAAGCCCGGCCGCCTCGGCCTCGAGTTCCTTGCGGATCTCGGCCACTTCCTGCCCTGTCCAGGGCTTCTCACCAGGCCGGACGGGCAGCGCGGCGGCACCCGGGTGTGCTGCTGCTGTCATCGCCGCCCCCTCGTACGTGATGTCCACTATTCCTGCCACCAATCGATCTTGAACGCGGGCAGTCACCGGAGAATAGATCGGTGTCCCCGGGACTGCAAACACATCTGGTCACGCCAATAATCCAGGGCATCGGCTATCGTTAAGTGTCGGCACAGCGTGGATGGGGACAGCTGCCGCTGAACGTGGCCAGGAGCGAACCGGGGTTGGTGCGAGCCCGGGGCAGGCGCAGCGGACCAGATCACCCCGGAGCTGCCGGAAGAACGGCGAGAGCCCAGTAGAACCGGCCGCACGACATGAATGAGCGGGCCGCGCGCTGCTCCCCGAGGGCGGCCGCGGCCAAGGAGGGTGGTACCGCGGGGCCGCCGCCGGCGAGCCTCGTCCCTCCAGCGAACCCCTTGCCTGGAGCAATGTCAGCTGCAGGCGAGCACCGCCGGAGGACCACCCGCCATGCCTGACGTAGCGGACAGCCAGACCTACTTCCCCGACCTGCCCGCGGCCATCGACCTGCCCGCCATGGAACACGACGTGCTGGCTCGCTGGCAGGACGGGAAGTTCTTCGAGCGGTCCCTGGACGCCACCGAGGGCCGTCCGCTGTGGACGTTCTACGAGGGGCCGCCGACTACTAACGGCATGCCCGGCGTCCACCACATCGAGGCGCGCGTGTTCAAGGACGTCTTCCCGCGGTTCAAGACCATGCAGGGGTTCCATGTCCCGCGCCAGGCCGGCTGGGACTGCCACGGGCTGCCGGTCGAGGTGGCCGTGGAACGCGAACTCGGGCTGTCCGGCAAGAAGGCCATCGAGGCCTACGGCATCGCCGAGTTCAACGCGCGCTGCCGCGAGTCGGCCCAGCGGCATGTGGACGCGTTCGAGGAGCTGACCATCCGGCTCGGCTACTGGGTGGACCTGCCGCACGCGTACCTGACCATGGACACCAGCTACATCGAGTCGGTGTGGTGGTCGCTCAAGGAGATCTTCGGCAAGGGCCTGCTGGTCAAGGACTTCCGGATCAGCCCGTACTGCCCGCGCTGCGAGACCCCGCTGTCCGACCACGAGATGGGCCAGCCCGACGTGTACCGCCCGGTGACCGACCCGGCGGTCACCGTGCGGTTCCCGCTGCTCGCCCTGCCGGCCGCGGCCAACCCACTGCTGGCCGGAGCCGACCTGCTGGTGTGGACGACCACGCCATGGACGCTGGTGTCCAACACCGCGGTCGCCGTGCACCCGGACGAGAGTTACGCGATCGCGCGCAAGCCCGGCGACGGTGACACCGTGGTGGTGGCCGAGGCGCTGGTGTCCCGGGTGCTCGGCGAGGGCTGGCACGTGCTGGCCACGGTGCCGGGCTCGGAACTGGTCGGCGCGACCTACCGGCCGCCGCTGAACCTGGTCGAGATCGTGGGTGGGCACGTGGTGGTGCCGGGGGCGTTCGTCACCACCGAGGACGGCACCGGGCTGGTGCACATGGCCCCGGCCTTCGGTGCGGACGACATGGAGACCGGCCGGGCGTACGGGCTGCCGGTGGTCAACCCGATCCGGCCGGACGGCCACTTCGAGGACTGGGTGCCGATGGTCGGCGGGATGTTCTTCAAGGACGCCGACGACGTGCTGGTCCGTGACCTAGCTGACCGCGGCGCGCTGTTCCGGGTCGAGCAGTATCAGCACAGTTATCCGCACTGCTGGCGCTGCCACACGCCGCTGCTCTACTACGCGCTGCCGTCCTGGTACATCCGGACCACCCAGGTCAAGGATCAGATGCTGGCCGAGAACGAGCGGACCAACTGGCAGCCGCCCACCATCAAGCACGGCCGGTACGGCGAGTGGCTGCGCAACAACGTGGACTGGGCGCTGTCCCGGACCCGGTACTGGGGCACCCCGCTGCCTATCTGGGAGTGCGGCAAGCAGCACCTGACCGCCATCGGGTCCCTGGCCGAGCTGAGCGAACTGGCCGGGCAGGACCTGCATGACCTGGATCCGCACCGGCCCTACGTGGACGCGGTGACGATCACCTGCCCCGAGTGCGGCAGCCAGGCCCGCCGGGTGCCCGAGGTGATCGACGCCTGGTACGACTCCGGGTCGATGCCGTTCGCCCGGCTCGCTGCCCCGTACCAGAACCTGGAGCAGTTCGAACGGGCCTATCCGGCCCAGTTCATCTGCGAGGCGATCGACCAGACCCGGGGCTGGTTCTACTCGCTGATGGCGGTCGGCGTGCTGGTGTTCGGCCGGTCCTCCTATGAGAACGTGGTGTGTCTCGGCCTGGTGGTGGACGAGCGCGGCCGCAAGATGAGCAAGCACCTGGGCAACGTGCTCGAGCCGATCCCGCTGATGGAGGCGCACGGCGCGGACGCGGTGCGCTGGTTCTTCGCGGCGTCCGGCTCGCCCTGGTCCACCCGGCGGATCGGCGACGCGACGCTGGACGAGATCGTCCGCAAGGTGCTGCTCACCTACTGGCACACGGTCTCCTTCCTGGTGCTGTACGCCAATGCCGCGGCGGCGCAGGGGCAGGCCTGGCGTCCCGGCCAGGCGGCCAGCGCGCCGCCGCCCGCGGACCGGCCACTGCTCGACCGGTGGCTGCTCAGCGAACTGCACGCCACGGTCGGCGAAGTCACCGACGCGCTGGAGGCATTCGACACCGCCGCGGCCGGACGGCGGCTGGCCGCATTCATCGACGACATGTCGAACTGGTACGTGCGGCGCTCCCGGCGACGGTTCTGGGACGGCCCGGCGAGCCCGGACGGCGCGGCCGCGTTCGCCACCCTGTATGAGTCCCTGCACGTGCTGACCCGGCTGATGGCCCCGATCACGCCGTTCCTGGCCGATCACGTGTGGGCGGCGCTGCGCGGTGCGGATGACCCGGAGTCGGTGCACCTGGCTCAGTGGCCCACCGCCGACCCCGTGCTGGTCGATGCCCGGCTGTCCGGGCAGATGGCGCTGACCCGGCGGCTGGTGGAACTCGGCCGGTCGGCCCGCGCGGCCGCGTCGCTGCCGGTCCGCCAGCCACTGGCCCGCGCCGTGGTCAGCGCGGCCGGGTTCGCCGACCTGGCCCCAGAACTACGCGCCGAGGTGGCCAGCGAGCTCAACGTGCGCTCGCTGGACCCGATGGCGGCGGTCGGCGACGACCTGGTTGATTACGTGGTGAAGCCCAACTTCCGGGCGCTGGGCAAGCGGTTCGGCAAAGGCACCCAGGCGGTGGCCGCAGCCATCGCCGCGGCCGATCCGGCCGTGCTGGCCGCGGAACTGCGGTCGGCTGAGAAGGTCTCGGTGCAGGTGGACGGCGCGGAGCTGCCACTCGGCCCGGACGAGCTGATCGTGACCCAGACGCCGCGCTCCGGCTGGACGGTGGCCTCGGACGGGGGCGAGACCGTCGGCCTCGAAGTCGAGATCACCCCCGAGCTACGCCGCGAAGGGCTGGCCCGGGAAGTCATCCGGCTGGTCCAGGAGGCCAGGAAGAACGACGGGCTGCACGTCAGCGACCGGATCCGGGTGCGCTGGGAGACCAGCGAACCGGAACTGTCCGCCGCGCTGACCGAGCACGGCGAGCTGATCGCCGGTGAGGTGCTGGCCGACGAGTTCGGCCCCGGCACAGCCGCGGACGCGCCGAACGCGCATCAGCACACCCACCCCGACCTAGCCCTCACCTTCTGGCTAGGCCGCGCCTGACCCGCGCGGCCCGACGGCCCGTGCCGCCTGGGGCGGTGGTGACGGGTCAGGTGTCGGAGAGCTGGGGTCAGGTGTCGGGGAGCTGGTCGGGCTGGCAGGCGCGGCAGGCGATCAGGCCGGATGAGACGGCCTCCTGCTTGGACATGATCTCCAGGTCGTCCTGGCCCAGGAACCTGATCAGGATGCACTCGCTGCGGTGGTAGCGGGCCACCCCGGGCACCACGGTGACCTGGACTTGCCCGGTGCCGCGGGTCTGGGCTGAGTCGCCGGCCGCCGGTTGCTCGGCCGGCTCATCCGGTGCGGCGGCTGCGGCACCGGCCCCGGGCTCGGCGGCCGGCGCCTTCGGCGCAGAGCTGACCTGGGTGGCGCCGACCTGGGTCGCCCCGACCCGGGTGACCGCCGAGTCCGGCGCAGCAGCCTCGGCCCGCTTGGCGTCCGTCCCCGGCTTGACGTCCGCGCCCGGTTTATCGGCCGGGGTCGGCTCATCGGCTTGACGGGACCCCGCCGCCTCGGCCGCCTTAACCGGCTCGGCCGCCTTGACCGCCCCGGCCGCCAGGTCGGGCTCAGCCGCCTCGGACAACTCGGTCCGCTCGGCCGCTTCCTTGCGCTCGACGGCTTCGAAGGCCCCGGCCGCTTCGGTCCGCTCGGCCGCTTCGGTGGCCCCGGCCGCTTCGGTGTGCTCGGCGGGCTCAGCCGCCTCAGTCGCCTCGCGGGCCTTGGCCGGCTTGGCTGGCTCGGCGGGCCGACTCGCCTCCGGTGTCCAGGCCGACGGGGTCAGCACCGGCGGCGTGGATACCACGGTGGACTCGGTACCCGGGCCCGCCTGCGGCCGGATCGTCCACGTCGGGGCCGCACCCTGGTCAGCCGAGTCGGTCTCGTCCGGGGCGCCGTCGCCGCCAGCCGTTTCATCCTGAGCGGCCGTACTGCGGCCAGTGGCCGCCCGGGTGGGCGCATCCCAGGCGGGAACATTGCGCGTGGCCTCGGCTGGGCCGGACGGCCCGGCCCAGCCCGCGGACTCCGGCGCGGCCGCTTCCGGGGTAGCCGGCTCCGGTTCGGGGACCTCGCGATCGGTGTCCCGGCCCACCGGCCCGGCGCTGGCCGCCTCCGCAGGTGGCGTGAACGGCCAGTTGCTGTGCGGGGTGGTGGGCGGCTGCCAGCCGGCGGCCGGCTGCCACAGGTCCTCGCCCCCGGCCGGGCTGAGCCCGCCGAGCGTCTCCTGACTGGGGGGCTCGGTGGGCAGCGACATCCCGGACGGTATCGAGAAGTCACCAGCTGGCCAGGACAGCCGGCCCGAGTCGCGCTTGCCGGCCGACTCGAGTTCCTCGTTGACCCGGTCCCACAAGTCGTCGGTGGCGGCCGCGTGAATGGGTTCCGCCGCCGCGGCCGCTGCTGGCTCAGGCTCGGGTTCGGCCGGGCGCCGGGATGGCCAGCCCTTGCGCCCGGCTCGCCGGTCGCCGCCTGAGGCTTGATCCACCTCCTCCTGGCCAGGTCGTGCGCTCGCCGCTGGGAGGGCCTGATCTGCTCCAGCCGGATCGCGGCCGGTGACCGCGGTCGGCTCCGCCGCCCGGCGAGACACCGGACCGGCCCCAGCGTCCGCCCGGAAGCCGGCCAGCCCCGGACCAGTCGCCTGTCCGGACGGCCCGGCTGCGGCCAGCCCAGCTCCAGCCTGCCCGGCTGCGGCCAGCCCAGCTGCGGCCGGGCCGACGGCGGGCAGCCCGGCGCTGGCCGGGCTGGGCACCGGCCTGCTGGCCGCGAACGGACTGACCGTTCGCTTGGTCCCGCTGCCGAAAATTTCCGGCCAGTGCCGCAGCACACCGGCCACCAGGAGGAGCGCGGCCATCGCGCACACCGCGATGGACACGTAGACCAACGGCAGGCTGCTGGCTGCGACGCCAGCAACCAGCAGGCCGATGGCCAGGGCAACCAGGAGAGCGCTGAACCTAATCACTTGCGCTCCCCCCAGGCCGTGCGGGTCATGCTGCCAACCGAGGAGATGCTGCTGAGCTGTTTATCTGCTGAACGTAACGTGCCGTGTCTGGCCTCGCTACCGACAACCGCTGATCAGCGGTGGTCGTGCGGCGAGCCATCCGACGGGTGGAAGCCACCGTGCGAAACCGGCTCCGGCGCGCCCGCGTAGGCGCCGATGGACGGCTGGCCGTTCCGGCTGTCCAGACGGGACATGCCCGAGGAGACGGACGAGTCAGGCCCGCCCATGGCCGGGAAGGCACCGCTGTCGGTCGCACCCGCTTCCAGGTCGCGCATCTGGCCTTCCAGGTACGCCTTGAGCCTGCTGCGGTACTCGCGCTCGAAGGCACGCAGGTCGTCGACCCGGCGCTCCAGTTCCTCGCGCTGCTGCACCAGGGAGCCCATGGCCTGACGGTGCCGCTCCTGCGCGTCCCGCTCCAGGCTCTCCGCCCGGGCGCGCGCGTCGCTGGTGATCTGCTCGGCCTGGCGGCGCGCCTTGCCCAGGATGTCGTCGGCCTCGCGGCGGGCCCGGCCGAGCGTCTCGTCGGCCTCACGCCGCGCGTCGGCGATCGCCTGGTCGGCGGTCTGCTGGGCGAGGGCCAGGACGCGGGCGGCCGTGTCCATGTTGTCCTCGACCGGTTGCATCATCCGCGGCGGCTCCGGCATCCGCTCCGGCTCAGGCGGCCGCAGTGGCTCCGGCGCCATCATGTCGGGGGCCTGCTCACCGAGCGGCGAGCTGAGCGCGGACATCGGAACTTTGCCCCCACGCAGGCTCTCGGCCAGCTTCGCCCGGAGCTCTTCGTTCTCCTGGATCAGCCGGTCCAGCTCGACCTCGACCTCGTCGAGGAAGGCGTCGACCTCTTCCTCGTCGTAGCCAGGCCTGAGCCGGGTGGTACTGAACTGCTTGTTCCGCACATCCGCGGGCGTCAGCGGCATTCTCGTCTCCTCGGCGCGCTTGAACGGTATTCCTGTCGGACGCTACCCGATCAGAGCAGCTGCACGGCCTGCATCGCGAAAATGATCACGAAGAAGAGCACCATGAAGCTGAGGTCCAAGGCCACAGTACCGAGACGGAGCGTGGGTATGTACCGCCTTAGCAATCTCAGTGGCGGGTCCGTCGCGGTGAAGATGAACTCAGCGAGGATGAGCACGATGCCCGTGGGGGTCCACGACCGTGAGAAAGCCTGTATCCAGCTGAGGATGAGCCTCCCGAGCAGAATCACGAGATATATCGAGAGCACGTAGAACAGAACGATCTTTACAATCCCCACAGCCCTGCCCTGCCTGCCTTCACGGACGCCGGGATAAGCACCGCGGGCGCCGTTGCTGAGTGCTCGTCACCGAGCGTGTTCACGACCTGCGCATCTAACTCTGATTGAAGAACCCTCGTTCAGCTATCCGGGCCCGGTCCTCCGCCGTCACTTCGACGTTGGCCGGACAGAGCAGGAACACCCTGTTGGTGACCCGGTCGATGCTCCCGTGCAGCCCGAAGATCAGTCCTGCCGCGAAGTCGACGAGACGCTTGGCGTCACTGTCGACCATCTCGGTCAAGTTCATGATCACCGGAATACCCTCACGGAAGTGCTCTCCGATGGTACGGGCTTCATTGTACGTGCGCGGGTGCAAGGTGGTGATACGCGCGAGATCGGTGGCATGGGTGGTCACCGTGGCGGTGCCGCCGCCCCGGGACACCGGCGGCGGGGCCGGCTCGGCGGCGAATTCCGCGCGGCTGCCGCGCGGGCTGGGGCGATCGGCTTCCGGCTCTGGCTGGTCAGCCGTGTCCCCGTACTCGTCATACTCCTCGTACGGTTCATAGCCGTCGTCGAAGTGCGGATCGTCCTCGACGAGGCCGAGGTAGACCGCCATTTTGTGCATCGTGCCGGCCATCGGTCAGCCCTCCGTCATCAACTCTCACGCGGCCACGCTGGGTCGGACATTACCTGACGAAGCCCGGCCGGCCGCCGAGCAACGCCGTACCGACCCGCACGTGTGTCGCGCCGGCCGCAATCGCGTCTTCCAGGTCCCCGCTCATCCCCGCGGAGATCATCACCGCCCCGGGGTGCTGGGCGCGGACCAGCGCCGCGATCCCAGCCAGCCGCTCGAAGGCGGCCCGTGGCGCGCCCGGCACCGACTCGGCGGCCAGTGGCGCCACCGCCATCACGCCGCCCAGCTCGAGGCCGGTCTGGCTGGCCACCGCGCCGGCGATGGCCAGCACCTGGTCGGCTGGGGCACCGGCACGGCCGGGCTCGTCATCCAGGCTCACCTGCACCAGGCAGCGCAGCGGGCGGCCTGCCTTCCGGGCGGCCGCACCGAGCGCGGTCACCAGCCGGAGCCGGTCCACCGAGTGGATCACGTCGGCGTAGCGGGCCACGCTGGCCGCTTTGTTGGTCTGCAACTGGCCGACGAAGTGCCAGGTGAGCTCATCGCGCAGGTCCGCGACCTCGGCGGCTTTGGGCGCTGCCTCCTGATCGCGGTTCTCCCCCACGTCACGCACCCCGAGGCTGCTCAGGATGCGGATATCAGTGGCCGGGAAGGTCTTGGTGATGGCGATCAGGGTGACCGCATCGGTGCTCCGGCCGGCCGCCTGGCAGGCAGCCGCGATCCGGGCCCGGACCGCGGTCAGCGACGTGGCGATCTCAGCGAGGCGCCCGCCGCCCGGTCCGCGGGCCAGGCTGGTCACTACTTGAGGAAGTCAGGGACGTCGAGCTCGTCTTCCTCTTCGAACACGACCGAGCGGCGCCGGGTGGTGGCCGCGTCGAACACGCCACGGGCATCCGGGCGCGGCCGCGGCTCGGCCGGTTCCCCGGCGGTCGGCTCCGGGTCGGCCAGCCGTCGGGCGGGCACCTCGCCCGGCCCGGTGCCGTCGGCCGAAGCCAGCTGGGCCGCGTCGCCCGCCAGCCCGGCGGCGTCCTGGGCCAGGCCGGCCGCATCCTCGGCCAGCCGGGCGGCCGAGTCGGCCGATCCGGCAGCAGCCAGCCCGTCTGCCCGGGACTCGGCGGCTGGCTCGTCCGCGGCCGTGCTGGCCCAGCCGTCCGCCGTGGCCGAAGACGAGGCGAGCACCGACGGCGCGGAGCTGACCGGGGAGCGGTAACTGTCCGCCGCCGGGACCGGCGCCGGGCTGCTGTCCGCGGTGAAGCCGGTGACGGCCCGCGGCGGCCGGGCCCGGCGGCCGCCTTCGTCGAAGCCGGCCGCGATCACGGTGACCCGGACCTCGTCGCCGAGCGCATCGTCGATGACCGCGCCAAAGATGATGTTGGCTTCCGGGGCGGCCGAGTTGGAGACCAGCTGGGCCGCCTCGTTGATTTCGAACAGGCCCAGGTCAGACCCGCCCTGGATGGACAGCAGCACGCCGTGCGCGCCGTCGATGCTGGCTTCCAGCAGCGGGCTTGAGATGGCCATCTCGGCGGCCGCGACGCTGCGGTCGTCGCCGCGCGACGAGCCGATTCCCATCAGCGCCGAGCCGGCCCCGGACATCACCGATTTCACGTCGGCGAAGTCCAGGTTGATCAGCCCGGGCGTGGTGATCAAGTCGGTAATTCCCTGCACGCCGGAGAGCAGCACCTGGTCAGCGGCCTTAAATGCGTCCAGCACGCTGACGTGCCGGTCCGAGATGGACAGCAGCCGGTCGTTCGGGATAACGATCAGCGTGTCCACCTCGCTGCGCAGCCGCTCAATGCCCAGCTCGGCCTGGGATGCCCGGCGCTTCCCCTCGAAGCCGAACGGCCGGGTGACCACGCCAATGGTGAGCGCGCCCAGTGAGCGGGCCACGTCGGCGACGATCGGCGCGCCGCCGGTGCCCGTCCCGCCACCCTCACCGGCAGTGACGAAGACCATGTCAGCCCCCTTGAGGACCTCCTCGATCTCCTCCCGGTGGTCTTCCGCGGCCTTGGCCCCGACTTCGGGGTTGGCCCCGGCGCCCAGGCCGCGGGTGAGCTCACGGCCGACGTCCAGTTTGACATCGGCATCACTCATCAGGAGCGCCTGGGCGTCCGTGTTGATCGCGATGAACTCAACGCCCTTGAGCCCCTCTTCGATCATCCGGTTCACGGCGTTGACGCCGCCCCCACCGATACCGACGACCTTGATGACCGCCAAATAGTTCTGCGGTGCTGCCACGAGGAGGGCCCTTTCCGCTCGTTTACCTTCACTGACTTCCGGCTCACAGTTTTCGCAGCCGGAGAGAGCGCCCGCGGAGGGCGTCTTTCCTGGAAACCACCACCAAAACCAGCGTTTCAGCCGCCTGCCGAAATGCGCCCCCAATTGCTTCGGCCGACCGCGTCACGCGATTTCCAGGGAGCCAACCCTCACTCTCAACTTGAGATTTACAGTTATGTCATCCTGGCGATTGATACGGACAGTAGGGTGGCCCGGGACCAGGGTCAACTAGACACGCGCGAGACAGGCCGACCGGTCGCAGCCCGGCTGCCCGCGTCCTGCCGCTGCTCATCCGCTGGTCACCGCGGTTCCGGGTGCGCTCACGTCGTACGACCGGGCGTGCGTGCGCATCAGCACGGCCAGTTCTTTCGCCTTCTCAGCCGGCCGGTCCGTGCCGCCCCATACGATGCTGACCCCGTTCCTGAGCCGCAGCGTCACCTCGATCGCGCTAGGCGCGCGCACCGACACCAGGGACTTAGCCAGGTAGCGGGGAAGTTCCCGGACGACCACCGCCGCCGCGTACACCGCCGGGTTGCCGCGCAGCGCGGACGGCTGGGCCGACCCACCGGGCAGCGCGAGGATGGGCGTGTCCAGCGGCTGCTCGGACACCGTTTCCACCACCACGCCGTGCTTGTCGACGAGGTCATACCCCTGGCTGCCGGGCACGGCCAGGGCTGGCACCCGCTCGGTGACCGAGATCAGCATCCGGTTCGGCCAGTCCCGGCTGACCTGTGCGGACTCGACCTGGCGGAGTCGCTCGACCCGGTGCGCCACCGCGGCTTCGTTCACCCGGATCAGCGGCAGCCCGGCCGGGATATCGGCCGCGCTGCGCACCTGGGCCGGGGTGACCAGGTGGGTGCCGGTCACCTCGACACCACGGACCACGAACAACCGGGATTCGAGTAGCGCCCAGGCCACCCCGGCGACGATCGCGAGCACCATCAGCACGAAGAACGCGGCCCGCCACGGCTGGCGTCGCGGGCCAGGCGCGGCGGCGGCCGGCGGCTGGGTGCCAGTCCCGGCCACGCCAGCGGCCTGCCCGGTCATCCGGCCCGCCCGGCGGTCATCCGGCTGGCCCGCCGCGGGCGCGCAGCGCGGCGAGCACCGGCTCGCCGAGCGTGGTGACGTCGCCGGCGCCCATGGTCAGCACCAGGTCACCGGGCTTGGCCGTGGCCGCCACGGCCGCGGCCACCGTGGCCTTGTCCGGCAGGAACCGGGCCTGCCCGCCGGGCACCACCGCGGCGACCAGCTCGCCGGTCACCCCGGGCACCGGATCCTCCCGGGCCGGGTAGACGTCCAGCACCAGGGCCTCGTCGGCCAGGCCCAGGGCGGCGCCCAGCTGGGCGGCGAAGATCCTGGTCCGGCTGAACAGGTGGGGCTGGAAAATGGCGATGACCCGGCCCCCCTCGGCGATGTCCCGGGCCGCGGTGAGATCGGCGGCCAGCTCGGTGGGGTGGTGTGCGTAGCTGTCCAGCACCCGGACGCCGTCGGCCTCCCCCTTAAGTTCCAGGCGGCGCCGCGCGCCCCGGTAGGCAGCCAGCCCGAGGGTCACCTCGTCGACCGGGAAGCCCAGCTCGGCACAGGTGGCCAGGACCGCCGCAGCGTTCAGCGCGTTGTGCCGCCCGGGCACGGCCAGCAGCACCTGGGCCGGTGGCGAGCTGGCCACGTCCGGGCCGGGCGCGTCCGGGCCCCCGGTGACCTGGAAGCCCACCGTCATGCCGCGCGGCGTGATGCCGGTGATCCGGTAGTCGGCGTCGGCCGCTTCGCCGTAGGTGCGCACCCGGATGGGCAGCTCACCGGCGGCATCGGCCAGGGCGCGTGCCCCCGGGTCATCGGCACAGGCCACCAGCAGCCCGCCGCGGGTGATCCGCCCGGCGAACGCCGCGAACGCGGCCTCGATCTCGGCCAGGCCCGGGTAGTTGTCCAGATGGTCCGCTTCGACGCCGGTGACGATGGCCGCCGCCGGGGCGAACATGAGGAACGAGCCGTCACTCTCGTCCGCCTCGGCCACGAACAGCTCGCCGCTGCCCTCGTCCGCGCCGCGGCCGGTCTCGGCCAGGATGCCGCCGATCACGTAGGACGGGTCCGCGCCACACTCGCGCAGCACCGTGGTCAGCATGGAGGTGGTGGTGGTCTTGCCGTGCGTGCCGGCCACCGCCACGGTCCGCTTGCCGAGCATGACCGAGGCCAGCGCGGCCGCCCGGTGCAGCACCCGGAGGCCCTGCTGCCGGGCCGCGACCAGCTCGGGGTTGTCCGGCCGGATCGCGGTGGACACCACCAGGGTGTCCGCGCCGGCCAGGTGCGCCGCGTCGTGCCCGACGTGTACTTGCGCGCCGACCGCGGCCAGCTCATCGAGCAGTGCCGACCCGGCCGCGTCGGTGCCGGACACCCGGACGCCGCGGGCCAGCATGATGCGGGCGATGCCGGACATGCCCGCGCCGCCGATCCCGGTGAAGTGCACCCGGCCCAGCTGGTCGAGCGGAACCGGGTCTGTCGGAGTTACCAGGCCCATGCCGTCATCCTCATCTGCCGCATGGTCACGCCCGGCGCCGGCCTCGGCCGCCCGCCCGGCGGCTGCCTCCGCCCGGCGCCCGCGGGTCGTCATACCGCCCGCCCGGTGCCCCCGGGCCGTCATACTGCCCCGGCTCGTCGTACCGCCCGGGATCGTCGTACCGCCCGGGATCGTCGTACCCGCGCGGCTCGTCGTACCGCCCCGGGTCCTGGTATCCCGGACCAGGCCGCCGCGGATCGTCATACTGCCCCGGCTGCTCATACCCACCGGCCGGCCGCCCCGGGTCGGCAGACCGCCCGCCGGATGCCCGGCCCCCGCCATGGCGCCCCCGCCCATCCCCGTGCTCCCCGCGGCCGGCCCGGCCCGGGCCGACCGGGCCGCCAGGACCGCCACGGATCAGACTCAGCACCTCAGCGGCCAGCCGCACGTCGGTGTCCCGGTGCCCGATCGCCGCGGCGGCCTGCGACATGGCCGCCACCAGCTGGGCGTCGGTCAGGATCGGCAGCAGGTCGGAGCGGATCCAGTCCGGGGTCAGCTCGGCGTCGGCCATGATCAGGCCGCCGCCGGCCGCCGCCACCGGCAGCGCGTTGAGCCGCTGCTCGCCGTTGCCGTGCGGCAGCGGCACATACACCGCGGGCAGCCCCACCGCGGTCAGCTCGGCGCAGGTCATCGCGCCGCTGCGGCAGATCGCGAAGTCGGCCGCGGCGTAGGCCAGGTCCATCCGGTCGAGGTACGGCAACGTGACGTACGGCGGCCCGGTGGGCGGCATCTGCACCTGGATGTCGCTGCGCGGCCCGAGGATGTGCAGCACCTGGATGCCGGCTGCGCGGATCGCCTCGGCCGCGTCCAGCACCGCGTAGTTCAGCGTCCGGGCGCCCTGCGAGCCGCCGGTGACCAGCAGCACCGGCAGGTCGGGACGGAGCCCGAAATGCGCCCGGGCCTTGTCGGCCAGCGCCAGCCGGTCCAGGCCGGCGATCTCCCGGCGCAACGGGATGCCCACGTAGCTGGCGTGCGGCAGCTTGGTGTCCGGCTGACCGGTGAACACGTGCCGGGTGAACCGGGCGCCGATCCGGTTGGCCAGCCCGGGCCGCGCGTTCGCCTCGTGCACCACGATCGGCACGTGCCGCCGCCGCGCGGCCAGGTAGGCCGGGGTGGCCACATACCCGCCGAAGCCGATCAGCACCTGGGCCCGGGCCTGCTCCAGCACCCGCCCGGCCGCCGCCACCGAGGCGTTCAGCCGCCCTGGCACGCCCATCAGCTCCGGAGTGATCTTGCGCGGCATTGGCACCGGCGGGATCAGGGCGAGCTCGTAGCCGCGCATCGGGACCAGCCGGGTCTCCAGGCCACGCTCGGTGCCCAGGCACACGATGCCGAGCTCTGGATCGGCCCGGCGCAGCGCATCCGCCACGGCCAGCGCAGGCTCGATATGACCGGCTGTGCCACCCCCCGCCAGTACGACGCTCATGGCCCGGACTCCTCCCTCACCGACGGCGCCCGGGCCCGGCTGGCGTTTTGCGCCGGCCGGCCAGGCCCAGCCAGCTTAGGACGCGCGGCCCGGCTCCGGGGCCCGCCTCGGTAAGGGCCTGGCTGGCGCCGGGCTCCCGCTTGGCGAAAGACATCAGCATGCCGAGCGCCACCATGGTCACCAGCAGGGAAGACAGCCCTTCGGAGACCAGCGGCAGCGGAACGCCGGTAATCGGCAGCAGCCCGATGACCGCGCAGATATTCACCAGCGCCTGGCCGACGATCCAGGCGGTGGCCCCGCCCGCGGCCAGCCGCATGAACGTGTCCTGCACCCGGCGGGCGATGCGCAGCCCGGCGTAGGCCAGCCCGGCGTACATGAACGTCACGCAGAGGGTGCCGACCAGGCCGAGTTCCTCGCCCAGGATGGCGAAGATGAAGTCGGTCGTGGACTCGGGTACCCAACCCCACTTTTCCCGGCTGGCGCCGAGCCCCACGCCGAACCAGCCGCCGGAGCCCACCGCCCACTTGCCCTGGATGGGCTGCTGGTTCTGGCCGACCGGGTTGCCGCTGGCATGAAAGAAACCGAGCAGCCGCTCTATCCGGTACGGCGCGACCACCACCATGGCCAGCAGGGCCAGGCCGATCAGCACCAGGATGCCGGCGAACACCCGGCCGGGCGTGCCGATGATCCACAACAGCGTGAGGAAGATGATCAGCAGCACGAACGTGGTGCCCAGGTCGTCACCCAGCATGACCAGCATGGCCAGGAAGCCGACCCCGGGCAGCAGCGGGATGAGCAGCTGCCGCCAGTCGCCCAGCTGGTTCAGCTTCTCCTTGCGGGTCAGCAGATCCGCGCCCCAGAGCAGGAACGCGAACTTGGCCAGCTCGGACGGCTGGAACTGGAAGCCGGCGATCTGCAGCCAGCGGGCCGCCCCGCCGCTGCCCTGCGTCGGGGTCACGAACAGCACGACGACCAGCCCGAGCAGCGAGATGAACATCAGCGGGTATGCGGCGGCGCGGTACCGGCCCGGCGAGGACCGCGCGGCCAGCCACAGGCAGGGCAGCCCGATCAGCACCCCGAGCAGCTGGTGCTGCAGACCGGACCACGGTGAGCTGCCCGCCATCAGGTCGGCCGCGGACGAGGTGGACAGCACCATCACCAGGCCGAGCGCGACCAGCAGCGTGGTGATGCCGAGGACCAGGTAGAAGTCGGTGAGCGGGCGGTCCAGAAAACCGAACCGGGCGGCCATCCGGTCCCGCGCCTGCCCGGTCCAGGACACCGGAGCGCGGGATGCAGCCGCGGCAGGCGCTACTTGGTCCATGATCCCAGTTTCGGGCCTGGCCAGCCGCAAACCCCGGAACATCCAGCGCGTGTCGCAGTATTGGCCCCGGGGGGACGACCCCCCGAACCCCCCGTAAAAGCCTACTTAGGCATCCATTCCACGTAGAAGATGCCGAGGCCGAGTGCGACGAACATGGCCGAGATCAGCCAGAATCTGATCACAATGGTGGTTTCCGCCCAGCCGGTCAGCTCGAAGTGATGCTGCAGCGGCGCCATCCGGAACACCCGTTTACCGGTCATCTTGAACGAGCCGACCTGGATGATCACCGACAGCGTGATGACCACGAACAGGCCGCCCAGGATGGCCAGCAGCAGCTGGGTCTTGGTGCACACGGCCAGCCCGGCCAGCACCCCGCCCAGGGCCAGCGACCCGGTGTCGCCCATGAAGATCCGGGCCGGCGGCGCGTTCCACCACAGGAACCCGAAGCAGGCGCCGAGCACCGACGCGGCCACCACCGCCAGGTCCAGCGGATCGCGCACGTCATAGCACTGCGGCGCGAGGTTGAGCGTGCAGTCGTTGCGCTCCTGCCAGATCCCGATCAGCACGTAGGCGGACAGCACCAGGCAGGTACAGCCGGCGGCCAGCCCGTCCAGCCCGTCGGTCAGGTTGACCGCGTTGGACACCCCGGAGATGAGCAGGATGATCCACAGCATGAACGCGGTGACGCCGAGCGACGGGCCGAAGTCGCGCAGGAAGGAGAGGTGCGCATCGGCTGGGGTCAGGTCGTACCCGTCGGCGAAGTGCTGCTGCACGACCAGCGCGGCGAACAGCGCGCCCACCACGGCCTGGCCGGCCAGCTTGGCCCCGCTGCGCAGGCCCAGGCTGCGCTGCTTGTAGATCTTGATGAAGTCGTCCAGGAAGCCGACCACGCCCAGGCCCACCATCAGCAGCACGACCAGCACGCCGGACACGGACGGCCGCCCGCCGGTGAACAGGTTGCCAACCACGTAGCCCAGCACGGACGCGATCACGATCACCGTGCCACCCATGGTCGGGGTGCCGCGCTTGGTGGCGTGCCCGGCCGGGCCCTCCTCGCGGATCAGCTGGCCGTAGCCGTGCCGCCGGAAGACCTTGATGGCCAGCGGCGTGCCGAACAGCGAGAGCAGCAGCGATACCCCGGCCGATAGCAGGATCGTCCTCACTGCGCAGTCCTCTCCGGAACCACGGGCTCCCCGGTCAGGGCGAGGGCAACCCGTTCCAGCCCGGCGCTGCGAGATGCCTTCACCAAGACGACGTCTCCCGGGGCCAAGTGGTTCTGCAACAGCTCCAGGGCTGCGTCCGCGTCGGCTGCGTGGATCAGCTCGCCGGCCCACCCGGGCTCCGCTTTAGCGCCGGTCAGCATGGGCGCGGCTTCGTCCCCGACCACGATAAGGCCGGCCAGCCCGGACCGCGCCGCGTACCCCCCGGCCTCCTCGTGCCGGGCCGCGGCGCTGGCGCCGAGCTCGCTCATCGGCCCGAGCAGCGCGAACGCGCGCCGGCCACGGGCCAGCACAGCCAGCGTGTCCAGCGCGGCCCGGACCGCTTCGGGGTTGGCGTTGTACGCGTCGTTCAGCACGGTGACCCCGTCCGCGCGGTCGGTCACCTCCATCCGCCACCGGCTGCGCGGCTCGGCCGCCGACAGCCGCTCGGCGATCTCGCCGGGCGGCATGCCCAGCTCGCTGGCCAGCGCGGCTGCCGCGAGGGCGTTCTGCACGTTGTGCACCCCAAAAAGCCGCATTTGAATGAACGCCGGTGCGGCGCCGGTGATGTTGAGCTGGAACCCCGGCCGTCCGCGCTCATCAAGCCGGACTTCGCCGGCCCGGACGTCGGCGCCGGCCGCCTGGCCGAACGTGACCACCCGCGCCTGGGTCCGCGCGGCCATGGCCATGACCCGCCGGTCATCGGCGTTAAGCAGTGCGATGCCGCTGCTGGGGAGCGCCGCGGGCAGTTCTCCCTTGGCCTCAGCCACCGCCTCGATGCTGCCGAACTCCCCTTCGTGCGCATGCCCGACGCAGAGCACCACGCCGAGCCGGGGCGGGGCGATCCGGCACAGCTGGGCGATGTGCCCTGGGCCGCGCGCGGACAGCTCCAGCACCAGGTAGCGGGTGTCCGCGGTGGCGCGCAGCACGGTGAGCGGATGGCCGATCTCGTTGTTCCACGAGGCCCGCGGGGCCACCGTCGGCCCGAGCGCCTCGACCAGCTGGGCGGCCAGGTCCTTGGTGGTGGTCTTGCCCGCCGACCCGGTGATCCCGGCGATCTCCAGCCGGGGCAGCCGGTCCACCACGGCGCGGGCCAGCAGGCCGAGGGCCGCCGCGACGTCGGGCACGATCAGCGCCGGCGCCTGGCACGGCCGGCTGGCCAGCACCGCGGTGGCCCCCGCGGCCACCGCCTGGGCGGCGAAGTCGTGCCCGTCGGCCCGGCTGCCGGGCAGCGCGGCGAACAGCGCTCCGGGTTCGGCGGCCCGCGAGTCCAGGGTCACCGGGCCGGTTACCATGGCCGCCGGGTCGGCCACCTCGTCCAGGCGCGCGCCGGTGATGCCGGCGATGTCGCTCAGCGAGAGCGGGATCACGCGTCCTCCTGCCTGCCCGGTGCCCGGTATCTGATCAGGCCCTGCTCGATCAGGCTCTGCTCGATGGGCGGCTCCCCCGGCCCGGCCCCGTCCGGAATGGCCCCGTCCGGAATAGCACTGGGCAGCCCGGCCAGTGCCGCGGCGGCCACCTCCCGGTCGTCGAACGGGATGACCGACCCGGCCACGTACTGGCCGCGCTCGTGCCCCTTGCCCGCCACCACGACGATGTCGCCCTTGCCCGCGCCCATGATGGCCAGGCCGATGGCCGCGGCCCGGTCCGGCTCGATTATCAGCCGGCCGCGCTGCCCGGCGGGCACGGTGAGCACGCCCTGCAGCATCTCGGCCAGGATGGCCAGTGGGTCCTCCGAGCGCGGGTTGTCGCTGGTCAGAATGGCCAGGTCGGCCAGGGCCACGGCGGCCGCTCCCATCAGCGGGCGTTTGGCCCGGTCCCGGTCGCCGCCACAGCCGAGCACGATGCACAGCCGGCCCTCGGTCACCGGCCGGAGCGCGCGCAGCACCGCCTCGACCGCGCCGGGCTTGTGCGAGTAGTCCACCAGCACGGTGAAGTCCTGGCCGCGGTCCACCCGCTCCAAGCGGCCGGGCACCCCCGGGCAGGCGGCCACCCCAGCCACCGCGGCGGCCAGGCTGACCCCGGCCTCGACCAGCGCGACGATGGCGCCGAGCGCGTTGGCCACGTTGAACGGCCCGGGCAGCGCCACCGACGCGTCGGCGGACACGCCGCCGGGGCCGATCACCCGGAACGTGCTCCCGTCGGCGCCGCTGCGCACGTCGGTGGCCCGCCAGTCGGCCGCGGCCCGGCCGTCGGCAGAAAACGTGGTCAGCGGGATCTGCGGCGCGGCGGCCAGTTTGCGGCCCCAGGCGTCGTCGATGTTCACCACCCCGATCCGGGCGTAGCCCGGAGTGAACAGGCTGGCCTTGGCCGCGAAGTAGTCCTCCATGCCGGCGTGGAAGTCCAGGTGGTCCTGGGACAGGTTGGTGAACACGGCCACCTCGTAGCTGGTGCCCGCGACCCGGCCCAGAGCCAGCGCGTGGCTGGACACCTCCATGGCGGCGGCGGTCACCTTGTGCCGCACCATCTCGGCCAGCAGCGCCTGCAGGTCGGTGGCTTCCGGGGTGGTGAGCAGGCTGGGCCGTACCTGGCCGGCCACCCGGGTCTGCACCCCGCCGGCCAGCCCGGTCAGGTGGCCGGCCATCCGCAGCCCGGACTCCAGCAGGAACGTGCTGGTCGACTTGCCGCTGGTGCCGGTGACCCCGATGAGCATCAGCCGGCTGGACGGGTCGCCGTACACCCAGGAGGCGACCTCGCCGAGCCGGGCCCGCGGGTCGGCCACCACGAACACGGGCAGCCCGCAGTGTGCGGCCAGGCTCTTGCCGTCCGGGTCGGTGAGCACGGCCACCGCGCCCGCGGCCGCGGCGTCATCGCAGAACGCCGCGCCGTGGTGCTGGCTGCCGGGCAGCGCGGCGTACAGGTCACCCGGCTGGACCCGGCGCGAGTCGTGCGTCACGCCGGACACGGTGACCGGACCACCCGGCCCGGCGAACGGGTCCGGCCCGGCCTGCCCGGTGGTCAGCCCGAGCAGCATGGCCAGCCCGGACAGCGGACGCGGCGGAACGTCGCGTGGAAGCAGAGCCGCAGGCACGCGCCGAGGTTACCTCTGATCACCGCGCCGTGAGCCTCACGTGGGGACGCTGGGCCCCGTCCGGCGGGATCTTCAGGGTGCGCAGCGCGAACTCCATCATCTTGTTGAACACCGGCCCCGCCACCTCGATGCCGAAGTAGCTGCCCTTGCGCGGGTTCTGCACGTTGACCGCGACGACCAGCTGTGGGTTGCTGGCCGGGGCGGCGCCGATGACGCTCGACCCGTACAGGCAGAGACAGCCGCCCTTGGCCGGGTCGGCGATCTGCGCGGTGCCGGTCTTGGCCGCCACCGAGTAGCCCGGTATCTCCGCCCACGGCTCGCCGACCTGCGCGTCCACCCACGGCACTTGCTGCAGGATGTCCATCAGCTGGTGCGCGGTCTTGGCCTGGATGACCCGGTGCTGGGCGGGCTTCCGGGCCGGCACATACTGGCCGCTGGTGTTGGTGGTGCCCGCCACGATGGTCGGGGTGACCCGGATCCCGCCGTTCGCGATCGTCGCGTAGACGCTGGCCATCTGCACCGCGGTGACCGCGACGCCCTGGCCGAACGCCATCGTGTACCGCGTGTCGCCGGACCACTGCGACGTCGGGGACAGGAGGCCGTTGCTGTCGGCGGGCATCTGCGGCAGGCTCGGCTGGCCGATGCCGAAGCTGCGGAAGTAGTCGTACTGGGTCTGCGGGCTGACGTGCTGCACCACCTGGACCATGCCCACGTTGCTGGAGTGCGCGATGATCCCGGCGATGGTCCACCGCTCGGTCGGGTGGTACTCGGCGTCGTGGAATGGGAAGCCGTCCACCACGATCTGGTCCGGGACCGTGTAGCCGCTCATCGGGGTCTGGCCGCCGTGCTCGAAGGCGGCCGCGGCGGTGATCACCTTGGCCGTGCTGCCCGGGTCGAACACGTCGCTCACCGGCAGGTCCGCGGTGTTGGCCAGGTTGTCCGGGTGCGCCGGGTTGAAGGACGGGGCCTGCGCCATGGCCAGGATCTGCCCGGTGCGCGGATCCATCACCACCACGGTGCAGTTGCTCGCGTTGGTCTCCTTGACCCGCTGCGCGCAGGCCTGTTCCGCCTGCCACTGCAGGCTGGCCAGGACGGTCAGCCGGACGTTGCGCCCGGGGACCACGGACCGGCTGGTCTGGCCAGCCACCGGGATGGGCTGGCCGTTGCTGCTGTTCTGCACCTCCTGGCTGCCGTCCCGGCCGGCCAGCAGCCCGTTGTCCGACTGCTCGATGCCGGCCTGGCCGACCGGGTCACCCTTGACGTTGCTGGTGGTGAAGCCGACGATGTTGGCGGCCAGGTCCCCGTTCGGGTACACCCGGGTATAGGACGGCGTCAGCGCGACGCCGGGCAGGTTGAGCGCGGCGATGCGGGCCGCGGTGGCGGCCGGGACGCTCCGCTTGAGCGCCACGTAGTCCAGGGATGTCGGGTTCTGCAGCAGGGCCAGGATGGCCGCCGGGGTCATCCCGAGCGGCCCGGCCAGCGCGCTGGCCACTGAGCTGAGCGACCGCTTCGCCTCGATGATCATCGGCGGGTCGGCGTGCACCAGGTCGGTCTGCACGGTCATGGCCAGCGTGGTGCCGTCGGCCGTGCTGATCGACCCGCGTACGGCGGGCACGGTGACGGTATTCAGCCGGAACGCCTCGGCATGCGTGCTCAGCGACGGGCCCTCCATCGCCTGCAGCTGCACCAGCCTGCCACCCACCAGGGAGAATACGAATCCGATGCACAGCATGGTGACCCGGAGCCGGCGGGCCGGGTTGCCGCGGGCCAGTACGGCCCGGCGCGGGCTCCGCTTCTTTGCGCCTCCGGGGGCGCTTCGAGGCGCCGCCTTCCCTCGTCGCTCGGTCGCTCGTCCCTCGCTCCTTCGCTCCTCAGTCCAGTCGGCGCCGCGCCCCCTTCGGCGCGGCGGCTCAGGCTGCGGGGTGCCCCGCGGCCGGCTGCCCGATGGCGGCCGCCGGGCTGGGCCGGGCCGGGTCGCCCGGTCCGGCCCGCCGTCCCCGGGCGGGTGCCCGGGCCCGCCAGCCCGAGTTCGCCGGGTCGCGGCCGGGCGGCGCGGGCCAGCCGACGCGGGCGGCCGGCCACCCGCCCGGGGCCCTGGCCGACTGCCCGGCCCGTCCCCCTGGCCTCCCCTCACGGAACGTACCCGGGCACGGGCAGCACCCCTGCTTCGCGAGTCGGCTGGCCGATGATCCGTCCGGTGCGCAGGTTGAGGAACTTGGTCAGCGGTGGTGCCACCATGCCGAGCTGGCGCGCCCGGCGGGCGATCACCGACGGGGCGGAGTCCGCCGCTACCTGCTGCTGCAGGACTTGGACCTGTTGCTGCCGTGTGGTCTCGGCCTGCTGCAGCGAGCTGATCTGGTAGGAACCCGACGCCAGCACCGTGTTGATCACCAGCAGGCAGATCAGCCCGCCGCCGAGCAACCCGAGCACAAATAGCATGAACGGTGTCCGCGCCGCCGCTGCTGCTGACCCGGGGGGGCGACCCCCCGGACCCCCCGATCGCCGCTCCGCGCCGAGCGGCGGCACGCCGCCGCGTACGGGCCGGGGTGGGGCGGGGGCAGGGGCGACGGATCTGACTCGCGTGGGCGCGGGCGCCGCGGATCGTCCCGGCGCTACCCGCGGCCGGGTCTTCGTCTTGGTGTCGGTGCGCACGCTCATTCCCTAACCCCCCAGTTACTGGTGCCCGTACTCATGCCGCTGCTCTGATCCGCTCGGCGGCCCGGAGGCGGGCTGGGGCGGCTCGCGGGTTGGCTGCCAGTTCCGCCTCGGTGGGGCGCTGCGCACCTCGGGTGAGCAGGCGGAACGTGGGCCGGGCCGAGTCCAGCGGGACCGGCAGCCCGGGCGGTGTCCGGTCCGCCGCGGCCTGGCCCAGCACGGTCTTGACCGCGCGGTCCTCCAGCGAGTGGTAGGCGAGCACGACGATGCGGCCGCCCACGGCCAGGCCGTCCAGGGCGGCCGGCAGCGCCGAGTGCAGCACGTCGAGTTCCCCGTTGACCTCGATGCGCAGCGCCTGGAACGTTCGCTTGGCCGGATTGCCCCCGGTCCGCCGGGCCGGCGCGGGAATGGAGTCGCGGACGATCTCAGCCAGCTGCCCGGTGGAGCGAAGTGGAGCGCGGGCTCGGGCCCGGACCACGGCGTCCGCGATCCGCCGCGCGAACCGCTCTTCCCCGTAGTCGCGCAGCACCCGGGCGAGCTGCCCAGCCGGGTAGGTATTGAGCACGTCGGCCGCGGTCAGCGGGTTGCTCTGGTCCATCCGCATGTCCAGCGGCGCGTCATAGGAGTAGGCGAAGCCACGGGCCGGATCGTCGAGTTGCGGGGAGGACACGCCCAGGTCGAACAGGATGCCCTGGACCTGCCGGTCGCCGCGGATCGACAGCAGCTCAGGGATCTGGTCGTAGCGGCCGTGCACCAGGGTCACCCGGTCGGCGTACGGGGCGAGCAGCCGCCGCGACTCCTCGATGGCCTGGGTGTCGGTGTCCACCCCGATCAGCGCCAGTCCGGGATGCGCGTCGAGCAGCGCCCGGGCGTGCCCGGCCCGGCCCAGGGTGGCGTCCACCAGGATCGCGCCACGAGGCTGCAGGGCCGGCCCGAACAGGGCGAGCACCTCCTCGACCATGACCGGCAGATGGCCGGCCGCCGGCTCGCCCATCCGACCCCCTCTCGTCCCGCCGCATCCCGGGGGATGCGGCAGACGGCCTGCTTGCCTGAGTGCTCTCGGCTAGGTCTCCATCCGCGTGCTGCGCGGAGTAACCGCGCTGCCTGGCGCCGGGGAAGTGACGCCAGCCAACGTGATTGCCCCAGCCGCGGGCGGAGACCTCGCCGAAGACGCGGCACCGGTAGGCCGGTGCCGCTCAGAGCACCCCTGGCAATACCTCCTCCGACGCCGCGGAGAAAGCGTCCTCCTGATTCGCCAGGTAGGACTCCCACGCGGTGGAGTCCCAGATCTCCAGGCGCGTGTTAGCGCCGATCACCACGCAGTCGCGGCTCAGCGCCGCGTAGTCGCGCAGGCCTGGCGGGATGGTGATCCTGCCCTGCTTGTCGGGGATCTCGTCGGACGCGCTGGCAAAGAAGACCCGGCTGTAATCCCGTACTGACTTCGCGGTCACCGGGGCGGTGCGCAGCGCCTCGGTGATCCTGGCGAACTCGTCCACCGGGAACACGTAGAGGCAGCGCTCCTGACCTTTGGTGATCACTAGCCCTCCAGCGAGTTCCTCGCGGTACTTGGCAGGAAGGAACAACCGGCCTTTCTCGTCGAGGCGCGGTGTGTGAGTGCCCAAGAACACAGGCCCTCACCTCCCGCCCGTGACCAGTCCGCCCCACCGGGCTCCACTGTACTCCACATTCCCCCACGGTCAACGCTTCACACCTGCCCGGACCGGCACATTCTCGATGAATCCGCAGGTCAGAGCCTGGGAGGAAAGTGGGGCCTGCGCCCAGGGTGCGGGCCGACATCCGCATCTGCGGTGCTGACATCGCATGCCGCACGCGCAGGACGTACTGTCGGAACGCGCGGCAGAACAGCACAGGAGGACAGCGTGGTCGTGGAGATGGGGGCAGGTGCCGAGCGCACGCTCGACGACCTGGTCGAGATAGCGCACCGGATCGGCGAGGCCATCGAGTCGGTGATCGAGGGCAAGCCAGATGCGGTCCGCCTGGCGCTGACCGTGCTGCTGGCCGAGGGGCATGTGCTGATCGAGGACGTCCCCGGGGTGGGCAAGACGATGCTGGCCAAGGCGCTGGCCAAGTCCACCCATTGCACCGTGCAGCGCATCCAGTTCACCCCCGATCTGCTGCCCAGCGACATCACCGGGGTGAGCGCGTACAACCAGGAGCGCCGCGAGTTCGAGTTCAAGCCCGGGCCGGTGTTCGCGAACATCGTGGTCGGCGACGAGATCAACCGGGCTTCCCCGAAGACCCAGTCAGCGCTGCTGGAATGCATGGAAGAACGGCAGGTGACGGTGGATGGCACCAGCTATCCGCTGGAACGGCCGTTCATGGTCATCGCCACCCAGAACCCGGTGGAGATGGAAGGCACCTACCCGCTGCCCGAGGCGCAGCGGGACCGGTTCACCGCCCGGATCTTCATCGGCTACCCGAGCGCCGAGGCCGAGCTGGCCATGCTCGACCTGCACGGCTCCTCGTCCCCGCTGGACTCGCTGGAACCGGTGGCCAGCGCGGCCGATGTGCGCGAGCTGATCGCCGCCGTGCGCCGGGTGCACGTGGCCGACCCGCTCAAGCAGTACGTCATCAGCCTGGTCAGCGCGACCAGGACCGCCCCGGATCTGCGGCTCGGCGCCTCACCTCGGGCCACGCTGCATCTGCTGCGGGCCAGCCGGGCCCGGGCCGCGCTGGACGGCCGCGACTTCGTGATCCCGGACGACGTGCAGGCGCTAGCCGGGCCGGTGCTCGCGCACCGGCTGCTGCCCTCGGCCGAGGCGATGGCGGAACGCCAGCTGCCCGACCGGGTGGTGGCCGGCATCGTGGAACGGCTCCCGCTGCCCCGGCTGCGCTAACCGGCCGCCCCCGGCCACCCCGGTCCTGACGTAAGTTAGACAGGGTCTGGAGAAAGGGCCAGTATGCGGGCGCTGTTCGCCGGATTCACCACACGCGGCAAGTCATTCCTGGCGGCGGGTATCGCCGCCGGTGCCTTCGGGCTGGGCCTCGGCGAGCGGGCCCTGCTCAGCATCGGCATCGTGCTGGTCGCGCTGCCGCTGCTCGCCGTGCTAGCCACCAGCCGGGCCCGGTACCGGATCCGCTGCACCCGCCGGGTAACCCCGCTGCGGGTATCAGCCGGGCAGAGCGCCACGGTCACGCTGCGGCTGGAGAACGTGTCCCGGCTGCCCACCGGCCTGCTGCTGGCCGAGGACACCCTGCCGTACTCGCTGGGCGTCCGGCGCCGCTTCGTGCTGGAGCGGATCGAGCCGGGCGGCTGGCGGGAGCTGCACTACCCAATGCTGTCCGGGACCCGGGGCAAGTTCACCATCGGGCCGCTCCAGGTGCGGGTGACCGACGCGTTCGGGCTGGTCGAGCTGACCCGGTCGTTCGCCTCGCGCAGCACGCTGGTGGTCACCCCGCCGATCATCCCGCTGCCCACCGGTCCGCTGGCCGGCAGCTGGCGTGGGGAGGGCGGCGGCGGCCGGACCCGGACCGCGGACACGGCGGGCGAAGACGACGTCATCCCACGGCCCTACCGGGACGGCGACGAGCTGCGCCGGGTGCACTGGCGGTCCACCGCGCGGCACGGCGAGCTGATGGTCCGCCGTGAGGAGCAGCACTCGCGCAATCGCGCGGTGCTGCTGCTGGATACCCGGACCCGGGCGCACAGCGGCCCAGGGGCAGGCTCCTCCTTCGAGTTCGCGGCCAGCGCGATGGCGTCCATCGGGGTCTACCTGACCCGGGCCGGGCTGGACGGGCAGCTGGTCACCGACCAGGGCCCGGTGTCCGCGCCGGGCTCGTTCGAGGACACGCTGCTCGACTCGCTCGCCGTGATCAAACAATCCCGGGGCAGCAACCTGGCCCGCGGGCTGGACCGGGTGACTGGCGGGACCGGCGGGCTGTTCCTGGTGGTGGCCGGGCGGCTGTCCGCCGAAGAGGCCCGCCGGCTGGCCGCGGCCCGGCGGGACACCGGCCCAGCTATGGCCCTGCTGCTGGCCGTGTCCACCTGGGCCCCGCCAGCAGGCCGGCTGCCAGCGGACCCGGGCGAGGTGGACACGGCCGCCGGGATGCTCCGGGCGGCCGGCTGGCGGGTCGTCAAAGTCACCGCGGACACCTCGCTCCCGACGGCCTGGAACCAGCTGCGGCACGCCCCCGAGCTGCCCGGCTACGCGGGCCGGATGGCCGGCCCGGCAGGGGCCAGCCGATGAGCAACCGGATGACGCTGGCCGCGGCGCTGGCCACCCTGACCGCCTCGCTTTCGCTCTACCCGGTGGTTGCCGGGTGGCACTGGTTCTGGGTCGGGTTCGGCGCGGTGATCACGATCGCCGTGGTCGGTACGCTGACCCGGCTGCGGCGGCTGCCGGTCGTGGTGTGCGCGCTGGCCGAACTGGCCGCGCTGCTGCTATTCCTCAACATCCAGTTCGCCAGCGCCAAGTCAGCCGGCCGGCTGCTGCCGACCTGGGCCTCGCTGCACCAACTGCGCGTGCTGGCCAGCCTGGGGCTGCAGGAGACCGACCGGTTCGCACCGCCCGCCCCGCCCTACCCGGCCATCCTGATCTTGACCGTGACCGGGATCGGCATAGTGGCCGTGGCCACCGACCTGATCGCGGTCCGGCTGCGCCGCCCGGCGGTGGCCGGGCTGCCGCTGCTGGTGCTGTTCTGCGTGCCGCTGACCACCAGCGTGCACCAGGGCGCGGCGGGTGAGATGGCCGTGTTCTGCCTGGGCATGGCTGGGTACCTGACCCTGCTGGCAGTGGACGGGCGGGAACGGCTGCGGCTGTGGGGCCGGCTGGTCACCGTCTGGCAGCGCGGGGACGACGCGACTGGGCCGGACCGGACCGGGCCGGACACCAAGGACCTGGCCGCGGCCGGGCGCCGGATCGCGCTGGCCGCCGTGGTGATCGCGTTGTTCGTCCCGCTGCTCGTGCCGGGGCTGGCCCAGCACAAGCTGTTCGCCAGCTCCGGAGCGGGTGACGGCCCGGGTGCCCGGCAGATCTCGCTGCCCAACCCGCTGGTCCAGATGAACACCCAGCTGCACCGCACCGACGCGACCGACGTGCTCAGCTACCAGACGAGCGATCCGGATCCGCAGTATCTCCAGGTCTATGTGCTGAGCAACCTGAACACCCAGACCTGGACGCTGGCGCCCACCCCCGGCCAGTCGCTGCACGACGGGAAGCTGCCCGCCACCCCCGGGCTGACCAGGGGCACCCCGACCAACGCCGAGCGCACCACGATCACCCTGGCCAAGGGCCTGTCGGGGAGCCAGCGGACCGCGAGCTTCCTGCCGATGCCGTATCCCGCGCGCACGGTGAACGTGGACGGGGACTGGCGGGTCGACCCGCGCACGCTGACCGTGTTCTCCGGGCAGGACCTGTCCGGCCTGCAGTACTCGGTGGGCAGCCGGGAAGTGACCCCGGCCGCGCAGGAACTGGAGCACGATGCCGGGCCCACGCCGACCAGCATCACCAACAACTACCTCAGCGTGCCGAAGGTGTTCCGGGGGCTGACCACGCTGGCCGAGAAGATCACCCGCGGCCAGACCTCGAGCTACAACCAGGCCGTAGCGCTGCAGCACTGGTTCACCAGTTCCGGCAAGTTCACCTACAGCCTCGACGTGCAGGAGCCGGCCAGCCCGCAGGCGCTGATCCGGTTCCTGACCACCCAGCGCCGCGGGTACTGCCAGCAATTCGCGTTCGCCATGGCGGTGCTGGCCCGGCTGCTCGGCATCCCGTCCCGGGTGGCGGTCGGCTACACCGCGGGCACGCCGGTGGGGCACGACCGGTGGGTGGTCAAGACCAGCGACGCGCACGCCTGGCCGGAACTGTACTTCCAGGGCGCCGGCTGGCTGCGCTTCGAGCCCACCCCGGCCGGCTCGGGCGGCCAGGCCACGGCCATCGCGCCCAACTACAGCCTGCCGCCGATCCTGGCCCCATCGGCCGGGGGGGCGGCCACGGTGCCGACCCCCGGGACCACCGCCCCGCAGCTGGGCTCGAGCAAGGCCCGCACCGGCCCGCTGGCCAAGCTGGGCGAAGTGCCCGGTGAGGTCGGCGTGGGCGGCACGGTGTCGTCGCGGAGCCTGGCACCGTACTGGCTGCTGTCGCTGGCGGCGCTGGCCGTGCTGGCGCTCGTCACGCCGCGGACCGTCCGGTCGGTCCGCCGCCGGTGGCGCTGGCGCGGCGCGGCGGGCGACCGCGACCGGGCCGAGGCGGCCTGGTCTGAACTAGTGGATGACCTGACCGATTACCAGATTGCCTGGTCGCCCAGTGCCTCGCCGCGCGCGCTGGCCCGCCAGGTCAGCGCGGACCGGCCGATGGCCCGGGCGCAGGACGACGCCCTGACCCGGATCGCCCAGGCAGCCGAGCGGGCCCGGTATGCCCCGGAGCCGGCCGACTCGGCCAGCCTGCGGGCCGACACCGAGCAGGTCAGGCGGGCGCTCGCCGGGCAGGCCAGCCGGCGGGTGCGCTGGCAGGCCCGGCTGCTGCCGCGGTCAGCGCTGCGCCCGCTGCGCACCGGGCTGCAGCACGCGCTGGACGTGTTCGGCTGGATGGACGTGGCCGCACACCGGATCAGCGGCATGGTCCGCCGGGCCGACTCTGCTTCCTAGCGCCTCCGGGGGGCTTGTACCCGCCGACTTCCCTCGTCGCCTGGCGCTCGTTCCTCGCGCCGCGCTCCTCGGTCCAGTCGGCGGCGCGGCCCTTTGGCGCGGCGCGAGCTAGCGATCCCGCTCTTGGCGGCGGCGCCAGCGCTCTTCGAGCCGTTCCATGAACCGGGTCCGTGGACCAGCCGAGGACCGGGCCCGCCGGTCCCGCCGGTCCCGGGCCGGGCTGCGCCCGACCGCGCCACCGGACATGTGCCGCCAACTGGACAGCGCCCACATCGAGCAGGCCAGCATGACCACGAAGCCAGCTACGCCGACCACAGTGAGCTTGGACACGACACCGGCCAGCAGCAGGCCGACGCCGAGCAGGAACCCGATCGCCGCCTCGACGATCCGGCGCTTGTAGTGCACCCGGGGATCCTTCGCGCGCACAGCCTGCGCGAACTTTGGATCCTCAGCATAGAGCGCACGCTCGATCTGCTCGAGCTGACGCTGCTCGTGCTCAGACAGCGGCACGGCGCCTCCCATGAAACCTTGCGCGCGGGGACGGGTGCGATGACTTCATCTCACGGTCCAGGTTCTTCAAGAATACGAGCCTGGCCGCTCTGGGTGGAAGGGTAGTGGAAGGGTAAAGGGGTTCCGGTCCCCACCAAGCCAGGGTCCAACCAAACGGGTATTCGAATTCATGCCATTAGGGGCGAGCATATCAGCCTTCTTCCGGCGGCCGTGGCGGCGGCCCGGGCTGCTGCCCGGTCACCAGGGCGGCCGGCCGCACCGAATCGGCGCCGAACCGCCCGCTGATCTGGTCCAGCGCCCGTTCCGCGTCGCGCCAGCCGGCCACCCGCTGGCCGAAAGCCAGCTGGGTAGCCGCCCGGGACGCCGGGACCAAGCCGTTCGCGCGCACCCCGACCAGGCGGAGCCGGGCCCGCGCGTCGAGACCGGACGCGCTGTAGAGCGCGCAGGCGGTCGCGTAGATGATCTGCGCCACATCGGTTGGCTCGGGCAGCGTGCGTGACCGGGTGATGGTGGTGAAGTTGGCCAGCCTGAGCTTGATCACCACGGTCCGGGCCAGCGCATCGGCCGAGCGCAGGCCGCGGGCGGTCCGCCCGGAGAGCCGGAGCAGCTCGCGGCGGATCACTTCCGGGTCATCCACGTCGCTGGGGAACGTCTCCTCCGCGCCGATGCTCTTCTCCGGAGTCCGGCTGACCACCGGGCGCTCATCGCGTCCCCAGGCCAGCGCGGCCAGGTGGGCACCGGCGGCCGGGCCAAGCTCACGCTGCAGGGTGGCCACCGGGATCTGCGCGATGTCCCCGACCGTGCGCAGCCCGAGCCGGGCCAGCACCTGGCCGGTCTGCTCGCCTACCCCCCACAGCGCGGCCAGCGGGAGCGGGTGCAGGAAGTCCAGCACGCCATCGGCGGGCACCACCAGCAGCCCGTCCGGCTTGCACCGCGCCGAGGCCAGCTTGGCCACGAACTTGCACGAAGCGACCCCGACCGAGCAGGTGATGCCCTGCTGCTCGGCGATCGTGGCCCGGATCAGCTGGCCGATCTGGGCCGGCGGGCCGAGCCGCCGGATCGCCCCGGAGACGTCGAGGAAGGCCTCGTCCAGCGCGAGCGGCTCCACCTCCGGGGTGACCGACCGGAACACCGCCATGACTTCCCGGGACACGGCGGCATAGCTCCCGTGCCGGGGCGGGATGAAGACGGCCTGCGGGCACAGCCGACGGGCCCGGGTCACCGGCATCGCCGAGCGCACCCCGAACACCCGCGCCTCGTAGGACGCGGAGAGCACTACGCCACGGCTGGAGGTGGCGCCCACGATCACCGGCTGCCCGGCCAGTTCCGGCCGGTCCCGGAGTTCCACGCTGGCATAGAACGCGTCCATGTCCACGTGCAGGATGTGGCAGCCGCGGTCGTCCGCGGCGGCTGGCTCAGCGGAATCCGAGGACATGGAACTGCGCCGCGATGTCATGGAAGGCTGGGTGCACCGAGGTGGCCCGCTCCAGCGCCAGCAGGGCGTCCACGGCCCCGGGGTCGACATCGGCGAACGAGCCGGGGACGAGATCGGTGAACACCCGGATGCCGTGCGCCGGGCCGGGACGCAGCCCGGCCTCCTCGATCAGCCCAGTCACCTCAGCCAGGGTGAACCGGCGCGGGGCCACCGTGCCCGCTGTGCTGACCGCGGCGAGCAGCCGCCGCGCCTCGTCGAACCGCCCGGCCAGGGCACGGTGGATGACCGCCGCGACCGCGCTGGCGGCCAGCACGCTCACCGCGCCGCCCGGCCGCAGCACACTGGCCACCGCGGTCATCGCGGCGGCGGGGGAATCCACGTACTCCAGGACGCTGTGGCACAGCACCAGATCGGCACCCTGCCCGCCGGCCAGCGCGGCCAGGTCGGTGACGTCCCCCTGGACCGCGCGCAGCGGCACCGACATCTCCGCCGCCCGGCGCTGCGCGGCGGCCAGCGAGTCCGGGCTCGGGTCGAGCACCGTGACCGTGTGCCCGGCCGCGGCCAGCGGCACCGCGAAGCCGCCGGTCCCGCCGCCGGCGTCGATGATGTCCAGCCGGGCCCGGCCGGTCTGCGCGGTCAGCTCGGCGGTCACCGCCGCCAGCACATCGCGGACCACCATGGTGCGCGCGTCGTCGTACCTGTCCATCCGGTGGCCCGGCACGCCCCGCTCCGCCGCGGGCCGGTCATCCGCGTACTGTGCCTGCCCAGGCTGTGCCTGCACGGCCACCCCTCCTCGGTCACCCTGCTCCCAATGTAGTGCTGATCAACGACAATCCCGGGACGCGCCCTCGGTCGCGGTGAACCATGCTTGGCCAGAAACCGTGGTGATAGCAGCGGTTCCCGACGAAACCCCAGTCGGCGCACGCCTTTTACTACTTGGATTAGCACCGGCCACGGCGGGCAGAACTACGCCAGCATGGCGGGGGCCTTTGGGGTATCTGCCGCTTAGCTCTGAGCTGCCTAGGAGAATGGTCATCGATGTCCAAACCGGCCTCGCGTCCACGACGCAACCCCTAGGCTCTCCCCCATGCACGAGCACCTTGAGCTCCCCCGGCCACTGCGGTTGCTCCGCTGCACCGGACTGAGCCTGAGCGAGTCCGTCGGCCTTCCCCTCGTGGTCTACGTCCTCGGTGCCTGGCTCGGTGGCCAGACCATCGGGCTGCTGGCGGGAACCGGGGCGATCTGGGCCACCGCGCTGATCCGCAAGATCTTCTCGGGTTCGGTGCCCAGCCTGCTGACCATCTCAGCCATCGTGCTCACGCTGCAGACCGTGCTGGTGCTGGCCACCGGTGAACTGTGGATCTTCCTGCTCCAGTTCCCGCTCGGCTACCTGATCATGTTCTTCCTGTTCGCCCGGACCGCGCGCGGCCCGAACCCGATCGTGGCCAAGCTGGCCGCCGAGGTCGTGGCGCTGCGCCATCCGGCCTACCACGCGGGGCTGCACCGGTTCTTCCAGGGCGCCACCTGGCTCTGGTCCGGCATCTTCCTGGTCCTCACCGCCAGCCTGGGCGTGATGATGGTGACCGAGACGGCCAGCATGTTCCTGATGCTTTCCACCGTGGCCACGATCGCCCTGACCGTAGCGGGCATCGGCGCATCCGTAGTGTGGTTCATTTCCGTACTGCGTAAGCACGGGCTGCAACTCAAGTTCGCTGCCGCCTAGCCGGCGTTAAGCAAAAAAATTCTGCACGCTAGCCGGTATAGGCCGGAAAGCGTGACTCAGACGCTCAGCGTGGGCTTGAGTTCGAGCAGGCGGCCGAGCAGGCCGTTCACGAACGCGGGGGACGCGTCGGTGGACAGGTCGCGGGCCAGCAGCACCGCCTCGCTGATGGCCACCGCATCCGGCACGTCGTCCGCCCAGAGCAGCTCGTAGAGGCCGATGCGCAGCACGTTACGGTCCACCGCCGGCATCCGGTCCAGCGACCAGCCCTGGGCGTACTCGGCCAGCAGCTCGTCGATGCGCTCGCGGTGCGCCTGGACGCCGCGGACCAGTTCCTGGGCGTACTCGCTGACCGGCGGGCTATCCGCGATGATGCGCTGCTCCAGTACAGAGAGCACGGGCTCACCGCGCACCTCGGCCTCGAACAGGATGTCAAGGGCCCGTTTGCGGGCCTTACTGCGCGCGGGCACCGGCTGGTCAGGCGCGGCCGAGGTAGCCACCCGTGCGGGTGTCCACCTTGACCCTTTCCCCGGTAGTGATGAACAGCGGCACCTGGACCTGCGCGCCGGTCTCCAGCGTGGCCGGCTTGGTGCCGCCGGTGGACCGGTCGCCCTGCACACCGGGGTCGGTCTGGCTGACGGTCAGCTCCACCGAGGCGGGCAGCTCGACGTACAGCGGGGTGCCGTCGTTGAACGCGACCGTCGCGGTCTGCTCCTCGAGCAGGTAGTCCGCGGCATCGCCCACCGTGTCCTTGGGGATATGCGGCTGGTCGTAGTCCTGGGTGTCCATGAAGACGAAGTCGTCGCCCTCGCGGTAGAGATACTGCATCTCCCGCCGGTCGACGTTGGCCACGTCGACCTTGACCCCGGCGTTGAAGGTGCGGTCCACGACCTTCCCGGAGAGCACGTTCTTCAGCTTGGAGCGGACAAAGGCACCGCCCTTGCCCGGCTTGACGTGCTGGAAGTCGACGACGGTCCAGAGCTGGCCGTCGATGTTCAGCGTCATGCCGTTCTTGAGGTCGTTCGTGGTGGCCACGTCTGTCTATCTCCTGCGTACGGGTACACCCGCCTGCCGGTTACAGGACGAGCAGTTCCCGGGTGGTAGTAGTGAGAAGCTCCTGCGGTGCCGCCGTCCCCGCCGCGGCGCGCACCACCAGGGTGTCCTCGATCCTGACGCCGCCACGCTCCGGCAGGTAGATACCGGGCTCGACGGTGATGGGGACCCGGTCCCCGAGTGTACCCGGCCGCCCGTAGCCGATGATCGGTGCCTCGTGGATCTCCAGGCCCACACCATGGCCGAGGCCGTGCGGGAACTGGTCGCCGTACCCGGCCTGGCCGATCAGCCCGCGGGCCGCGCCGTCCACCTGGGCGACGTCCGCGCCGGGCACGGCCGCCTCGATACCGGCCTGCTGGGCCGCGGCCACCAACTGGTAGATGTCGCGCTGCCAGTCGGCGGGCGGGCCGAGCGCGACGGTCCGGGTCATGTCCGCGTGGTAGCCCGCGTACCGGGCCCCGCAGTCGATGGTGATCAGGTCGCCGGCGGCCAGCGGCCGGCTGGACGGCACATGATGCGGGATGGCGCCGTTCGGGCCACTGGCCACGATGGTTTCGAAGGCGGGGCATTCTGCCCCCAGGTCGGCCATGGCGCGCTCGACGAGTACGGCCACGTCGCGTTCGGTCAGGCCGGGCCGGATGCTGGCCAGGATCTGGTCGACCGCTTGCGAGGTGATCGCGCAGGCCTGGGCCAGCCGGGCGATCTCGGTTTCGTCCTTGACCATCCGCAACTGCTCCACCGCCTGTCCCAGCGGCACCAGGTCCAGGCCGGGGACGGCGGCGGCGAACTCCTGGTGCCGCTGCACGGTCATCTCGTGTGCCTCGAAGGCGAGCCGCTTCAGGCCGCGAGCTTCGGCCAACTGGGCCAGCGCGGGCTCGATGAACCGCTCGGTGAGCAGCTCCAGGTCGGGAGCATCGCGGCGGGCGGCCCCGGCGTACCGGGAATCGGTGGCCAGCACCGCCGCGTCGCCGTCCGCGGGCAGCAGCAGGGCCGCGTTGGAGCTGGCCAGGCCGGTCAGGTAGCGGACGTTGGGCAGGCTGGTGATCAGCGCGGCGTCGGCACCGAGCGCAGCCACCATGGGCTGCAGACGCTGACGGCGGGCCAGCTCGATTTCCGGCATGCCCCGACTTTACGCGGGCAAGGCCGCGGTGCTTAGCCGCGGACCGCGGCGCGGGCCAGCATGGACAGGCGGATCGGGTGGAGCGTGTCGGACCGGTCCCAGAGTGCGGCGCTGATCGAGTCCCGCTGGCTGACGTGCTCGATTCGGCCGAAGCCGTTGCTGTCCAGCAGGGCGGACATCTCGTCCGGGGCCAGGCAGGTCAGCCAGGGCTCGCCGCGCTGCGCGGCGACCGGCGCGACCTGGTCGGCGTAGCTCTGGCCGGTGGCGTCGCGCAGGCTGGCGGGCAGCATGTAGTCGGTGATCAGCTCGGTGCCCGCCGCGAACCCGCTGATCTCCGCCAGGGTCCGGCCGATGGCCGGCTGGGTCAGGTACATGGTGACGCCCAGCCAGCTGACCAGCGCGGGCCGGCCAGGGTCGAAGCCGGCCGTCGTTAGCGGCCCGGCCAGTGAGTCGCGCTCGAAATCGGTCGGTACGAGGGCAGCGCTGTCCGGTATCGGTATCCCGGCCTTGGCTAGCTGCTCGCACTTCCACTCCTGGGTGGCTGGGTGGTCGACCTCGAAGACCCGGACGCGGGACCCGCTGGCCAGGGCGGAGCGGTACGCGAACGAGTCCAGCCCGGCGCCCAGGATCAGGTACTGGGTGACGCCCCGGGTGGCCGCGTCCGCCAGCTGGTCCTCGGTGTACCGGCTGCGGCAGGTCACCTGGGTCCGGGCGGCGGACAGCACCAGGTGCTCGCCGTGCGCCCGGTGATAGCTGATGAACTCGTCGGCCTGCTCGCCAAGCAGGGCTGCCGCCAGGCGGTCTTCGAAGATAAGGGGTGGCTGGTCGACGATGAGGTGGGCCGCGCGGGCGGCCGCCGCGGTAAGTGCGGTCTGGCTCGGCAGGTGTTGTATTTGCACGCTGCGGACAATATCCGACAGTATTAAAACCGTATCACAAAATAATAATTACTGAAAGGGCTAGGGAATTACAATTGCGTTTCTTTAATAGCTGGTAATTGCGGTTGCTGCACGGTGGCTCCCGCGGGGCGGGCGGCTGCTGTGCTGGTTACGATGCGGCATCATGGCGGCAGAACGTGACCTCACCCGGCTGCTCCGCGCGCTGCGCCCGGTGCTGAACCCGGGCCGATTCGTGTTCACCACGGTGGCCGGCCCGGTACCGCCGGGCGTTCAGCCGGTCGTCACCGTGACCGAGCCGGAGGGGCGCACCCTGGTCCTGCCGCAGCACGAGGCGGACGCGGCCGGCCTGGGCTATGACTACGTGGCGGGCTGGATCACCCTGCGGGTCAACTCGGCCCTGGACGCGGTCGGGCTGACCGCCGCCGTGGCCGGCGAACTGGCCCGGG
>DASXIN010000049.1:0-9271 GCA_036497945.1 Streptosporangiaceae bacterium
GAGCCGCCTATCGGAATCGAACCGATGACCTACGCATTACGAGTGCGTCGCTCTGACCGACTGAGCTAAGGCGGCATGCCGCCCGACGGCGGCCCGTCGAGTCTACCGGTCCGGCTCGCCCGCCGCGCTGCCACCGTCAACCGCGCGCAGCTCACCGGCAGACGGTGCCGCTCCGCGGTACAGCCAGCGAGATCAGGTACTTATTCACCACGTTGTCCACGCACGAACTGCCCATCATGTACGCGGTGTGCCCGTTGCCGTCCCAGCCCAGCAGCACACCAGACGGCAGGTCCCGGGACAGCGCCTGCGCCCACCGGTACGGCGTGGCCGGGTCGCGCAGGTTGCCCACGACCAGGATGGGCGGTGCCCCGGCGCCCAACGCCGACCGGTCACCGGGCCCCAGCACCAGCTGACCATGGCCCGCCGCGCTCAGCGTGTGCAGCCCCGGATAGGACCGCACCGGCCAGTACGCGCAGGGCAGGCTGCCCCACATGATCGCAGAGCCGAACACCGGCGCGGCCCGGGCGGCGGCCGCAGCGGCCGAACGCCAGCTGGCCAGCGACCGCGGCCACGGCCGGTCCAGGCAGTCCACCGCGGTCTCCGCGTCGGCCAGGTTGCTGTACTGACCCGCCGAGTTCCGCTCGAACAGGGCATTGGCCAGCTCCACCAGCACGGTCCCGTTGCCGCGGAACGCGGCCGCCAGGGCCGAACGCAGCGTCCACCAGTACGCCTGGTTGTACAGCGCGGTGGCGATCCAGTTGAGCAGCATGGCGCCGTTGGCCGGCTGGGCGTCCAGATCGTTGGCCAGCGGGTGCGCCGAGGCGCGGGCCAGCAGCGCCTGGATCCGGGCCAGCCCGGCCGCCACGCTGGCCTGACCCAGCGGGCAGCTGGCCGACGCCTCGCAGTTGGCGATGAACGCGCGCAGCGCGACTTCGAACCCCTGCGCCTGCACCGTGTTCATACTGAGCCCGCTGCTGACCGGGTCGATCGCCCCGTCCAGCACCAGCGCGCGGACGTGCTTGGGGAACAGCGCCGCGTACCAGGTACCCAGGTAGGTGCCGTAGGACTTGCCCAGGAAGGTCAGCTTGGCCTGGCCCAGCGCCGCGCGCAGCACGTCCATATCCCGGGCCGCGTTCCGGGTCCCGACGTAGCGCAGCAGTGCACCCGAGTTCCGTTCGCAGCCCCGCGCGAACAGCCGGGACTCGGCCACCACTGCCCGCTGTTGCGCCGCCGAACCAGGCGTGTCATTGGTGGCGAAGTACTTGTCCAGCTCCGGCCCGCTCAGGCAGTGCACAGCAGGCTCGCTGCCGCCAACGCCGCGCGGGTCGAAGCCCACGATGTCGAACCGCGCCCGCACCGGAGCCGCGATCTCCGAACGCGCCTGCAGGGCGTAGGCCACCCCGGATCCCCCCGGACCCCCCGGGTTGACCAGCAACGAACCTATTCGTTGCGCAGGATGGGAGGCCGGCAGCCTGATCACGGGCAGCGAGAAACGGCGCCCGACCGGCCGCGAGTAGTCGAATGGAACCAGCAGCCGCGCGCACTGGAACACCTTGTCGCAGGTCACCCATCGGAGCTTTTGCGCGTAGTAGCCGGCCAGCGTGGTCGGCGGCGGCCCGGCTGGGCCGAGGACGGCGGCGCTGCGACCGCCGGGACGGGACGGCGCCCGGGCCGGGCGCACGGTGGCGCTGCTGCTGCACCCGACGGCCAGGACCGCGCACAGGATGGCGGGCAGCGCCCGGCCCAGCTTCACTCCCCGTACTTCGCCTCGTAAGCCTGCCGCGATCCGCAAACGCTCGCTTTCGGGCAGGCGCACTTCCGGCCATCCCTCGTCAGTTTCACCACGACCTTGTCCCCGGGAACGCTATGCCCGGTCACCACGCCGGGCCCATCCGGGGTGTCCACCGACTCACCGACGGCCGGGGCTTCCTTGCGGAAGTCCTGGTAGAGCGGGTGCTCGTACTTCAAGCAGCACATCAGCCGGCCGCAGGCGCCGGCGATCCGCAGCGGGTTGACCGGCAGGTCCTGGTCCTTGGCCATCCGCACCGACACCGGCTCGAAATCCTTGAGGAACGTGGCGCAGCACAGGTCACGCCCGCACGGCCCGATGCCGCCCTGCAGCCGGGCCTCGTCGCGCGGGCCGATCTGCCGCAGTTCGACCCGGCCGCGCAGCCGGCCGGCCAGGTCGCGGACCAGCGCGCGGAAGTCCACCCGGCCCGGCGCGCTGAAGTACACCGTGAACACGCTGGGCGAATCCACGTAGTCCACGCCGATGACCTTCATCGGCAGGCCGTGCTCGCGGACCAGTCGCCGCGCCGCCACCCGGGCCTCGGCCCGCCGGGACCGGTTTGTCTCGTCCCGGCTGAGCTGCTCCTCGGTGGCCAGCCCGGCGCACACCGGCAGCCCGTCCACCTCGTCGGACACCCACTGCGGGGCCCAGATGCACTCGGCCACCTCGGGGCCGGCGTCCGTGGGCACGAGCACCTTGTCACCCACCGCGGGCGTGTACGAGCCGGGATCCAGGTAGTAGAGCCGCCCGTACCGCTCGAAACTGACGGCCATCATCATGCCCATCGCCCCAGGTTACGGTGAGATCACAAGGATTGCTGCCCCAGCCCTACCAATATCCCTGCCTAACGCCCGTGCCTGCGGACTGACCTGCCCACCTAGGCAGATTTACCGGGTGAACCCCCGGGGCCTGGATCACCACGCCTGGTCCGCCTCCCGGCCGTCAGCCGGCGCCAGCGGTATCAGCCGCCCGTCGTGGATCCAGCCGTTGGCCCCGTCCGTGCAGTGCCCCACGCAGAGGCCGATGTTGAGCATCAGGTGCTCACCCGAGGCGTCCTGGGTGAGGCCCAGGAAATGGGGAGCGCCGTTCACTCCGGAGGTATCGCCCAGCCGGCGCTGATAGAGCACGGCTAGTGGCTGCCCGGCACTGACCGAGAAGCGCACCACGGACAGGTCCTCGGGGACCCCGCCGCTGATCTGGCTGTTGCCGACGACCCGGCCGCGCAGCACGACGGCCGTGATCGTGGCGCCGTCCGGGCTGATCAGCGCCTGCACCGGGTAGGGGAACCGGGCCGACTGCCGGAGCAGGAGTCGCCCGCTGTAAACCGACCCGCCGCCGGATGCTGGGTCGAGCGCCCGGACCTCGGCGAGCCGGTTTGGCCCGCAGCCCTCGCTGGCCGCAGCCGTCGGGCACCATTCGCCGAGCACCACAAGCTCCCGGTCGTCGCTCGTCCAGGACAGGCTGCCCACGCTGAACCAAGAGTGGGGGGCGCCAGCCGCGTTCCGCCAGACGGTTTTCGCCCCCGTTGACGTGCTGATGGCCATGATGTAGTCCGGTCGCCGCCGCGGGCAGGCGCGCTGACCCGCCCCACCGCACGGTCCGCTTGGGCCGGTGAAACTCATCCCCACGGCGATCCGCGACCCGTCCGGCGAGACGGCCAGGGTGTTGGCGGCCCACTCGCCGCTGGCCAGCCTGCCCCCCGGCACGGCGGAGAACCCGGTCACCCGCCCGTCCCGGGTCAGCCGGAACTGATAGAGCCGCTCCCCCCGGTCGGCAGGCGAGTAGGCGGCGACGAAGAAGGTGCCGCTGGCGTCCGCCGCCGAGACGATGGCGTAGCCGGGGGCGTTGTCGGACGTCGGGACCGGGACCGTGCTGGTCACCGCGCCGGTGACGGTAGACCGGATCACCGGGCGCCCGCCATCCAGGCCGGTCTGCACGTAGTAGCGGGGTACTCCGGCCGACATGGCGACCGTCTGGCCAGGGTGCCCGCCAGTGATCCAGCCGACCACGACGGCCAGCCCGATCACCAGGGCGACACCCACGGCCGCGGCGACCGGCGCCAGCCAGCCCGGTCGGCCTAGCCGGGGCCGGCGGTGCTGCGGGGCGACGAGCGGGCGGAGGGATTCCTCCGGCACCGCGCGGGCCGCCGCGTCGAGCGCGTCGGCCAGCCGGTCTTCTGTCCTGGTCATGATGGCTCCCCGAGATCACGGGCCAGGGCGGCGAGCCCTCGCGCGGCGGTGGACTTGACCGTGCCCGGGCGGATCCCCAGCATCTGGGCGATCTCGGCCTCGGGCAGGCCGAGCCAGTACCGGAGCACCAGCACTTCGCGGCGCCTGCGCGGGAGCCCGGCCAGCGCAGCCAGCACCTGCCTGCGGTCTTCGGCCAGGATGACTTCGTGTTCCACGGAATGCTGGCTGGCCTCCCAGCCGGGCAGGTCACGTCCAGCGCCGATCCGTCGGGCCAGTGCCCGGCGGCGCAGCGCGCTGCGGCACCGGTTCAGCACCGCCGCCCGCACATAGGCGACCGCGCCGTCGCCGGCGGGCAGCAGGTCCCGCCCGCAGAGCCGGGTGAAGACGTCCTGTACGACGTCCTCAGCCGACGGGCGGTCGCCGAGCAGCAGCACGGCCAGCCGGACCAGTTCCGCGTGGTGCGACCGGAACACGCCGGTCACGCTGGACACATCCGATTCGTGCTGGGCTGTCTCGGCCGCAGTCCAGGCCACCACCTCGCCGTGGTCAGCGGGCCGTCCCGCCCCGGACAGTGGGTAGCTCATATCTCTTGCACGCCCGGCCGCCGGATTGGTTGCTCGCCGTCGCCCATCATGTTGCCTCGCCGCCCATTTCCTGCGCCCAGCCGGCAGGCTACGGTTCCACCATGCCATTCGGCGCGGCCATTCGTGGCCGGGACTGACGGCCGGCCATGACTGGTGTCCCGGCCGTCGGCCGGGTGCTCAGCCCGGCTGCCGAACCAACCCAGCGGGTCGGGAAACGCTGGATCACCCTCATCGCGCTGGCCAATCTCGGGCTGTACCTCGGGTATTTCGGGCCGCTCGAGGTGCTGCTGCCCAACCAGGTCCAGGCGGTGGCCGGATCCGCGCACAAGGTGGTCGTGCTCGGCTGGGTCACCGGCATCGGCGCGGCCGTAGCCATGATCGCCAACCCGGTGGCCGGGGCGCTGTCCGACCGCACCACCGGACGGTTCGGGCGGCGGCACCCGTGGACGGTGTGCGGCGCGCTGGGCGGGGCCGCCGCGCTGGCCCTGCTGGCCGGCCAGCACACCATCGCCGGCCTGATCGTCGGCTGGTGCCTGGCCCAGGCGGGCCTCAACGCGATGCAGGCCAGCGTGACCGCGGGGGTGCCGGATCACGTGCCGGTCGAGCAGCGTGGCGCGGTGTCCGGCTGGATCGGCATGCCGCAGACGCTTGGCGTGGTGCTGGCCGTGGCGCTGCTCACGGTGGCCGTCACCGGCAACGCTGGCTACTTGCTGATCGCCGGGCTCGTGGTGGTCTGCGCGCTGCCGTTCGCGCTGACCACCCCGGACCCGCCGCTGGCCCGTGCCGACCGGCCGCCGTTCGCCTGGCGGGCCTTTGCCCGCTCGTTCTGGGTCAGCCCACGGCGGCACCCGGACTTCGCCTGGGCCTGGCTGACCAGGTTCGCGGTCACCCTCGGCAACGCCATGGCCGTGCTGTACCTGCTGTACTTCCTGCGCGACCGGCTGCACTACGCCGGCTGTTCCCCGGCCAGACGGCCCAGGACGGCCTGCTCATCCTGATCTCGGCCTACCTGGTCACGACCGTGCTGACCGCGGTGACCGGCGGCATTGTCTCGGACCGGACCGGCCGCCGCAAGGTGCTGGTCACCGTGGCCGGGCTGGTCATGACGATTCCCGCAGTCATGCTCGCGCTGTGGCCAAGCTGGCCAGTGGCCATCGCCGCGGCCGCGCTGATGGGCCTGGGCTACGGCGTGTACCTGTCCGTGGACCAGGCGCTGGTCACCCAGGTGCTGCCGTCGGCCGCGGCCCGGGCCAAGGACCTGGGCATCATCAACATCGCCAACTCCGGGCCGCAGGTACTGGCCCCGGCGATCGCCGCGCCGCTGGTCAGCCAGTTCGGCGGGTACTCAACTCTATATATGTCGGTTGCCGTCATCACCGCGGCGGGCTCGGCGTTCGTCTGGAAGATCCGCACGGTACCGTGACACGGCGGGGACGGGAGCGACGCGACCGGCCCGGCGTTGGCGTTAAGTAGCGGAGGGCGCGGCGGGGAGTACGGCGGCCAGGACGCTACGGTGCGTCGGGGCCGCTTCGGCGTGCCGTTGCTGGCCGACCGGGGTCAGCGCGACATAGATGCCGCGCCGGTCCTCGCCGCACAGGCACCGCTCGACCAGCCCATGCTTCTCCAGCCGGTCGATCAGCCGGGACAGCGCGCTCTGGCTCAGGTGCACGGCACCGGCCAGTTCCTGGGCTCGGAAGTTGCGCTCCGGGTGCTCGGCCAGCCGGTCCAGCACTTCGAACTCGCTCACCCCGAGCCCGTGCTGCTTGCCCAGCTCATGCTCGAGGGCGGCCCACGCCGCGGCATAACTGGCCGCCAGGGCGCGCCAGGCGGTCACCGCCGACTCGGTGGCCCCACCGGCAGGGGCGCCGGCTGGCGGCTCCGGGCACACCGGCACGCCGGCCCGTACACCGGACGGGTCCTGCCGGACCAGGCCAGGCTCTGTCACGCTCACGGGCGCAGCATAACGCGCCGACGGGATAGATGCAACTACATTAATTGTACTTGCATCTAGTGCGCGTGCATGCATAGTCTCTCAAACCATGGAGTCATCAAGCCGTACTGAGGCTTCCCGTCGCCTCCCGTCCGTCCAGCCACCGGCAGCCCCAGCCCACGCTGCCGTGGCCCCGCGCTGGAGTCCCCGCCTGTGGGCCATCCTGATCGTGCTGTGCGGCGCGCTGTTCCTCGATGCGCTCGACGTGTCGATGGTCGGCGTGGCCCTGCCGGACATCCGCGCCAGCCTGGGCCTGACCACGTCCTCACTGCAGTGGGTGGTGAGCGGCTACGTGCTCGGCTACGGCGGCCTGCTGCTGCTCGGCGGCCGCGCCGCCGACCTGCTCGGCCGGCGTCGGGTGTTCCTCGCTGCGCTGGCCCTGTTCGCCGTAGCGTCGCTGTTCGGCGGGCTGGTCAGCAGCCCGGCATTGCTGATCGGCGCGCGCTTCGTCAAGGGCATCGCGGCCGCGTTCACCGCCCCGGCCGGGCTGTCCCTGCTCACCACCACGTTCCACGAAGGCCCGATGCGCAACCGGGCGATCAGCATCTACTCGGCGTTCGGCGCGAGCGGCTTCTCGCTCGGCCTGGTGCTGTCCGGCCTTCTCACCGAGGTGAGCTGGCGGTGGACGCTGCTGGTGCCCGCGCCGGTGGCGCTGCTCACGCTGATCGCCGCGGTTAAGGTCATCCCGCGCGGCGAGCGGGCCGTCCGCGGCGGCCGCCGGTTCGATATCCCGGGCGCGGTCACCGTCACCGGTGCGATGCTGCTGCTCGTCTACACCGTGGTGTCCGCGCAGCAGGCCGGCTGGGCGTCGGCCCGGACCATCGGCTCGTTCGCGGCCGTCGCCGCGCTGCTGGCCGGGTTCGTGGCCATCGAGCGGCGCAGCAGCGATCCGCTCGTGCCGCTGGGTATCTTCCGCTCCAGGGGGCTGACCAGGGCCAACATCGGCGCCATGACACTGTTCGGCTCATACGTCTCGTTCCAGTTCCTGGTCACCCAGTATCTGCAGACCCTGGCCGGCTGGAGCGCGCTGTCCACCGCGCTGGCCTTCCTGCCCGCCGGTGTGGTGGTTGCGCTGCTGTCCGCCCGGATGAGCGCGATCATCGGGCGCTTCGGGACGACCCGGGTCACCGTGCTCGCCTTCATGAGCCTGGTGACCGGGTATGCGGTGTTCCTCCGGGTCGGCGTCAGCCCGGACTACCCGGCGGTGATCCTGCCCGCGGTGGTCCTTATCGGGATCGCCTTCGGCCTCGGCTTCTCCGCGCTCAGCCTGGCCGCGACGGCAGGCATCCCGGATCGGGAGCAGGGCCTGGCGGCCAGCCTGTTCCAGACGTCCTTCCAGGTGGGCGGGGCGATCGTGCTGGCCATCGTGACCGCGGTGGTAGACGCGGGCGGAGCTAGCCGGATCACCTCCGCGCAGGCCACCCTAGGCGCCTACAAGCCCGCCCTAGCCGTGATCACCGCGGTCTCCGCGCTCGGCGCGCTGACCGCACTCAGCGGCCTGCTGTCCGCGCGCCGCCAGTTGGTGCCCAAGGAAGCCCCGGTCCGTGTCCCGGCCCCAGACCCGGTCCGCGCTCTCGCCCCAGAGCCGGTCCCCGTCCTAGCCGACGACTGCACCGACGCCTGAATCACAACAGCGCGGTGAGTCATGCCCCATCCGTGGGGCATAACTCACCGCGCTGACGTCTTTGCCGGGTTATCCACAGGTGGGGAAGTTGGTCTTCCGCGACAGCGCGGGGTTGGACACGCTGACCACATGCCACGAGAACTCCCCGATGACTGCCTCAACATCCTGGATCTCCAGCGCGGAGTACTGTCCCGGGCCCAGGCCCTGGACTGCGGAGTGGGACCCAAAACCGTCCGGGCACGGCTGCTGGCCGGCCACTGGCAGCGGCTGCAGCGAGGTGTGTACGGCACCTTCACCGGCGAGCCGGGCTGGGAGGTCCGGCTGTGGGCGGCGCTGCGCCGGGCCGGGCCGGAAGCAGTGCTGAGCCATTACACCGCCGCCGAATTAGCCAAGATCACCACCCAGCGGAGCTCCCCCATCCATGTCACCGTGCCCCGGCAGCAGCATCTGTGCCCGATCCCCGGTGTCGTCCTGCATCGGTCCAGCCGGATTGATCAGGCCCGGCACATTGGCACGTTACCGCCGCGTACCCGCATCGACGAGACCACTGTTGACCTGACCCAGTGCAGCCGGACCCTCGATGACGCACTGGCCTGGCTGGCCCGGGCCTGCGGCGCCCAACTGACTACGCCGGACCTGCTGCGGGAGGCCATGGACAGCCGGGCACGGCTGCGCTGGCGCAGGGAACTAGGTGTGGCACTGGACGACATCCGCGACGGTGCTCACTCCATCCTCGAGTTGCGTTACATCCGGCGGGTGGAGCGGCCGCACCGGCTGCCCCGAGCGCAACGCCAGGCGCGGGCGGTCAGCGGGGGACGAACCCGCCACCGGGACGCCCTGTACGCGGATTACGGGGTGGTAGTAGAAACAGACGGCAAGGTGGCCCATCCGCTTGAGCAACGCTGGCAGGACCGTCACCGGGACAACGCCGCGGCGGCTGACGGCCTGGTTACCCAGCGCTACAGCTGGACCGACGTCACCCAGCGCCCGTGCTTGGTCGCCGCCGAGGTCGGAGAAGCGCTGCGCCGTCGCGGCTGGCCGGGCACGCCGCGCCCGTGTGGTCCAAGCTGCCCCATCCGTAACGCCACCCCGAGA
>DASXIN010000050.1:0-37180 GCA_036497945.1 Streptosporangiaceae bacterium
CCGCAGCCTGCCCATGACGCCGTGACCGGGGAAGGACCTGATCATGAACATGCCCGCGCAAGTGGATGTGGACGAGGCCAGCCAGCAGGCGCTGAATGGGCTGGCCCTGGGCGAACTGGACCTGCTGGCCGAAGGCCTGGAACTGCGGGCCGAGTGGCAGGCCAAGAGCGGCCTGGACGGCCGGAGCTACGCGCTGGTCAAGCTGGCCGCGCTGATCGCCCTGGACGCCCCGCCCGCGTCCTACCTATGGCAGGTGAGCAACGCCCTGGATGCCGGGGCCACCCCAGCCGACCTGGTCGGTGTGCTGTTCGCCATCGCCCCGCAGGTCGGTGGCCCGAGAGTCGTGGCGGCCGCGCCGGAGCTCATGGTCGCCCTCGGCCTGTCCCTGCCCCCCGGGCCCGACGACTCCGCTGCGTCCTAGGCCCCGCGGCGAAAGGAGCCAGACATGTTCAGGCGGCGACGTCCCCTGTTGCGCGCGGCCGTTGTCGGTGGTGGCGCATACATGGCGGGCAAGCATATGGCCCGCAGCCGGGACGAGCAGGGCGCGGCGGAGGCGGATCAGAACCAGCGGCTCAGCGACCTGGAGTCGCAGCAGCAAGCGCCGCCCGCGCCGGCCGCGCCCGCGGCGGCCCCAGCGGCCAGTTCCGCCACCATCGACCAGCTGAAACAACTCGCCGAACTACACCAGCAGGGTGTGCTGACTGACGCCGAGTTCGCCGCGGCCAAAGCCAAGCTGCTCGGCACGTGACCGCCGCGCAGCGGAGCAGATCATGACGACCGGGGACAATGACCCGCCATCGCCTGCACCGGCCCTGCTGACCGGCTCGTGGCAGGCAGCCATGTTGCTCGGTGCGCTGACGCTGATCCTGGGCATCATCGTCACCGCCCATCCGACCGGATCGCTCAACGTGCTCGCGGTCCTGCTCGGCATCCTGCTCATCCTGTCCGGAATCTTCCACCTGATCCGGGTGTTCGACCCGCGCGAACCGAACCGGATCTGGCTCGGCATCGCCGGCCTGCTGTTCATCGTCATCGGGGTGGTGCTGATCCGCCACCTGCACCTGACCAGGTCGCTGATCGGCCTGATCATCGGCGTCACCTGGATCGTGCAGGGGCTGACCGCGCTGATCGCCGGGATCGGCGGGGCCCGCGAGGGCCGCGCCTGGTGGATCGTGTTCGGCGTGGTCAGCCTGATCGCGGGCATCGTCGTCGCGGCCACCCCGGCGTCCTCGCTCACCGTGCTGGCCGTGCTGCTCGGCATCTGGTTCATCATCATGGGCATCTTCGAGATCATTGGGGGGTTCATCCTGCGGCACGCGGCGCAGCGGCAACTGACTCAGGTCTAGGCCCACCCGGTCAGGCGGCCGGATCAGCCGGCGCGGCGGTGCCGGATGAGCCTGCGCTCGGCCAACTGCGGCAGATCCGGGTCACTGGGCGCCAGGGTCAGCGCTGGCCCGTACCGGCGGGCCAGCGGGTCGGCGCTGACCCCGTGCAGCAGCACGCTGAGCAGCACGGTGAAGGAGATGATGGCGACCGGGCGTTCCGCCACGGCCGAGCCGAGGTCTTCCAGCGCGAGCAGGGCGAAGACCACAGAGGCCAGGCCGCGCGGGCCGAACCAGCCGATGAACAGCACCGGCGTCCAGCCGAGCCGCCGGCCAGCCAGTGCCAGCGCCACCGGCACCATCCGGATCACGGTCAGGCTGAGCAGCGCATAGCCGGCCGTGGCCCAGGACAGGGCCTGTATCGCGGGCACCACGGCGATGGCCCCGAAGGCCAGCCAGACCAGCAGCGATACCAGGCCGCCGGTCTCCTCGACGAACGGCACCAGGCGCTCACCGCGGGGGCCGCCCAGCGCGCGGTAGGCCAGGCCACCCACGAACGCGGCGATGAACCCGTTGCCGTGCAGCGCCAGCGAGGCGGCGTAGGCGCAGCCGGCCAGGGCCAGCACGGCCGGGCCGGCAAAGCCCTCCGCGGCCCAGTCCCGGCGGCGGGCCACCTGGACCAGCCAGCCGCCGACGCCGCCGACCACCCCGCCGATCAGCACGCCCAGCACCAGCTCGGCCACCGCTTCCGCCGGGCCAATGCTGTGCTCGTGCGCGGCGGTCGCGGCCCCGGCCAGCGCGACCAGCACGAACGGCGTGGCGATCCCGTCGTTGAGCCCGCTCTCCACATTTATCAGCCGCCGGATCCGGGCCGGCACGGCTGGGTTCACCATCAGGCCGGCGCCGAGCGCGGCGTCGGTCGGGGCCAGCGCCGCGCCGACCAGCAGGGCGAGCCAGCCGGTTAGCCCGGGGAACAGGGCCAGCGCCAGCAGCATGCCCAGGCCGATGGTCAGCGGCAGCCCGATGCCGAGCAGCCGCAGGCACAGGCCGGCGTCGTCGCGCAGGTCCCGCAGGCCGACCCGGGACGCGTCAGAGAACAGGACCAGAACCAGGGTCGTCTCGGCCAGGGCCTTGACCGTCTGAGGTGTCGGGGCGATGGACAGCGGGGTCAGCGGGCCGTGCGTGAGCAGCACGCCGGCCAGCACGAAGGCGATCGGCGCGGTGACGTCGAACCGCTCCAGCCGCGCGGAGAGCGTCCCCCAGCCGAACAGCAGCGCGGTAACGATCGCGAGATCCGATGCGCTCATCGGCTCGAGCCTCCGGCTCAGGTGGCCCGCCGCGCATCATCCGGGCTGGATGATCCGGCCGGGACGGCTGATCATCCGCTCCGGATGAGGCGGGCCACCATCGCGGTGCGGCATGGTCGGGCCAAGAACGGGACAATGGCCCCCGACCGTGCGGCAGGCGGTGGAAGCATGTGGCTCGATCTGCTGCTCATCGGCCTGGGCATCGCTCTGGAACCGTTCCCCATCACCGGCTTCATCCTGCTGCTCAGCGCGGAGCGCGGCATTTATAAGGGGCTGGCCTTCATTCTCGGCTGGCTGGCCTGCCTGGTCGTGGTGATCGCCGCCGTCTTCCTGGTCACCGGGAACCAGCCACCCAAGCCGCAGACCCCCCCGTCGAATGCCCTGCTGGCGCTCAAGATCGCTATAGGCATCGTGCTGATCCTGATCGCGGTGCGGCAGCACCGCCGGCGGAGCCGCCCCCGCAAGACGCCGGCCTGGATGTCCCGGCTGGACCACATGTCGCTCTGGGCCGTGGCCGGCCTGGCCGCGTTCCTGCAGCCGTGGACGCTGGTGGCGGCGGGCGCTGGGACGATCGCCGAGGCCAAGCTGAACACCGCGGGCAGCTACCTGATGCTGCTGGCGTACTGCCTGCTAGCCACGTCCAGCTACCTGGTCATGGAGCTGTACACGACGTTCGCGCCCAAGGCCGCCGCGCCCCGGCTCCAGCAGCTGCGCACCTGGCTGGACACACACACCGACCAGATGATCATCGGGATCTGCCTGCTGCTCGGCTTCTGGCTCGCCGGCAAGAGTCTCTACCTGCTGGTTGGCTAGCCGATGCGGCGCTCTGAGCAGCCTGCTGCGCCCGGTCCCGGGCCGCGGCCGCGACGCCAGGGCGAGAGCCGCTGGCCGATGGCACTGGCCGTGCTGGCCGCGGGCGGCCTGCGCGCGGTGCTGCCCGCTGCTCTCCGCAACGGCGATGCCCGGTGGGCCTACGTCGTGCTCATCGCGGTCATGCTCGGCATCCTGATCATCGGGGACCCCGGCCGCATCGACCGCGACAAGACCTGGCTGCGCGTGCTGACCGGGTCACTGATCGGCCTGATCACCGCGGTCAACGCGGTGGCCGCCGTGCGACTGCTGGGCGGGATCATCCGGGTGGCCCCGTTCAGCGACGACGCCAACGTCCTGCTGGCCAGCGGCGGCGCGATCTGGCTGACCAACGTGATCGCGTTCGGCCTGTGGTACTGGGACCTGGACCGCGGCGGCGCGGCCGCGCGGGCCCGCGGGCAGGGCCGCCCACCCGCCTTCGTGTTCCCCGAGATGACCAGCCCTGAGTTCGCTGGGCCCGGCTGGGTACCGACGTTCCTCGACTACCTGCACCTCTCGTTCTCCGCCGCGATGGCCTTCAGCCCCACCGACGTCTCGCCGATCCGGCCGTGGGCCAAGCTGATGATGATGGCGGAGGAAGCGGTCTCGCTGGTCGTCGCGGTGCTCGTCGTGGCCCGCGCGGTGAACATTCTGCGCTAGCCCCTAGTCAGGACGAACAGCAGCGGGCCGGCCCGCCGTCCACCGGCAGCGGGCGGGCCGGCCCGCTGCCGGTGCCGTGCGGCACTAGCTGAGTGCTGGCTAGGACGCGCTCCCGCCGTGCAGCGCCTCCTGAAGCTCCTGCTCGCCCTCTTTGGACAGCGAGGTCTTCAGCACCGTGCCGCCGTACTTGCTCATCGCGTCGACGGCCTTGTCCGGGGTCACCTTCTCCACCATCAGGAACAGCGCGGAAGTGCCGGGCTGGATCATGCCGCGAACCTGGTCCTCGAACTGCTTGTCGATGCCGGTCTTGGTGACCTTGCCCATCAGCGCACCCATGCCCGCGCCCACGGCCATGCCGAAGACCGGGATGAAGAACAGCATGCCGAAGAGCAGCCCCCAGAACATCCCCCAGGTCGCCCCGCCGCCGACCGGGTGGTGACTGGTGTGCACGTGGTACTTGCCTTCGTGATCGCGGACGATAACCGCGATCGCGTCTGGCTCGATGATCAGGTCCCGGGACAGCCGCCGGGCCTCTTCGGCCGCTTCCTCGGCGGTGGCCTCGTCCGGGTAACCAATCGCGATCAGGTCAGCCATGAATGCTCTCTTTTCTGTGCTCAGGTTTCTGTGCTCAGGCCAGCAGGGGACCGATTCAGTCCATCAAGCCTGGTGCCGGTCCCGGCCCACCCGTCACGGGTGATAAAGGCTGCGCCGAGCAATCTCAGCCGGCTGAATCTCACCCGTGATGAGTGGGGTGCGACGGGCGGTCAACCGGCAGCGTGGGGAAGGCACCGCGTATCCCGACTTGCAGGGGGCCCCGTGACATCGCCGTATTACGAGATCAGGGTCTCGGGTGTGCTGCCGCCGGAGGCCTTGCTGGACTTCGATCGGCTGACCGCCTCGGTAGAACCGGTGGAGACCGTGCTCCATGGCCCGCTCCAGGATCAGGCCGCGCTGCACGGGCTGCTGGCCCGGCTGCAGACGTTCGGCGTCGAGGTCCTGGAGGTACGCCGCCTGCACGATCAGCAGGACTCGCCCCCGGCCGCTGACCAGCCGGAGCAGTGAGCGCGGTGGGGCCCGGCGGCCGGCGGGCCGGCCTGGCCGGTCAGAGCAGCTTGAGCTGCCTGGCCCGGCGCACTGCCTCGCCGCGATGGGCCACCGACAGCTTCCGGTAGATGCTCCGCAGGTGGGTCTTGACGGTGTTCACCGAGATGTACATCTCGGTGGCGATCTCTACCGTGCTGAGCATCCCGGCCAGATGCTGCAGCACCTCCCGCTCCCGGTCGCTGAGCGGCTCGATGACCGGGGGAGCGGACTGGCCGTCCGGCTGCCCGGCCGGGACCGGGCCGGCCGCCTGGCTGACCACACTGGGTTCGAGCAGCTCGCGGTAGGCATGGGCCAGCTCAGGGTCGCCGCGCAGCACCGGCCGGAGCCAGGCCCGCTCCATCGCGAACGGCAGCCTGAGCTGCTCCGGCCGGGCCAGCCGGAGGGCCCGTTCCAGGGCCCGGCGGCCGCGGGCCGCATCGTCGGTCTCGTAGCTGAGCCGGGCCTCGACCAGGCACGCCGCCAGGGTGGCGTCCTCGGCGGCGGCGGTCCGCTCGTGGGCCGCGTCGAGCGCTTGCCGGGCACCCTGGTGGTCGCCGGCCATCAGCCGGGCATGAGCCAGCGTCACCGCGGCGGGCCCGGTTCGCGACCCGGCCCGGCCGGCCGCGATGACGGCGGCCTGCGCATCGCCGGCCGCCGCGCAGGCCCGCGACCGGAGCAGGGTCAGCCTGAGTTCCAGCCAGTGCGGCGGCTGCCAGCCCTGCGCGGCCCGCTGGATCATGTCCGCGGCCGCGGCCGGGCGTCCCTGGGCCAGCCGCAGCTGCGCCGCCACCAGCCAGGCCACCGCGCTGATCAGCCGGTCCGGGTTGTCCCGCAACGCGGCGTCGGCCAGCTTCAGCTGACTGTGCGCCTGGTGCAGCTGGGCGCGCTGCAGGTGCACCGACGCCGCGGCCACCGCCGCGGCCGGGCCGGGCCGGGCGGCCAGTTCGCCGCTGCCGCTCTCGGCCGCCGCGGCGGCCTGGCCGAGCAGGCTGGCCGCGCTGCCGAGCTGCCCGCGGAGCGCCTTCAGCAGGGCTAGGTAGCCGAGGCAGTCGGCACGCTCGAAGGCACTCTCCTGGGCGCACGCGGCAGCCGCGCCCGCCGCGAAACTGGCCACCGCGTCATCGAGGTAATCCGACCAGAGTTCCGCGATGCCGCGGCCCGCCAGCACCTGGGCGCGGATCCCGGGATGCTGGGTCAGCTGGCTGGCGGGCAGCCTGCGGAGCAGCGCGCCGGCCCGGTCCACCGCCCGCGCTGCGGCGTCGAAATCGCCGACCTGGCGAGCCCAGGCCAGCCGGGTCAGCGCCGCGGCCAGCCGGCCGGGCAGCTCATCTTTGGGCGGTAGCCGGTCCAGCACGGTCTCGGCCGCGACCAGCGAGGAGTCGCACAGGTCGCGGGCGCCGTCGGACAGTTCCATCGCGGCCGACATGAGCAGTTGCTGCGGCTGCGCCGCCGGCGCGGGCCGGGGCATCCGGCGGAACACGTCGGCCAGCGAATGATCGCTGCGTGGTTCGATGAGCTGGCCAATGGCCAGCTCATCCAGGATGATCTCGGCGGCCAGCGGCCAGTCATCGGCATCCGCCGCATGCTGCACGGCCTCCGGCAGCCGGCCGCACCGCTGATACCAGCGGGCGGCCTGCCGGTGCAGCCCGGGCATCCGGTCCGGGCAGTCGTTCCGCAGCTTGAGCCGGAGCACCGCACCGAACAGCGAGTGGTAGCGGTACCAGCCGTGGCCGAGTGGCTGGACAAAGGCATTCGCCCGGGCCAATGAGTTCAGCATGTCGGCCGCGTTCGGGTCGCCGGTGAACTCGCTGGCCAGGTCGGTGCTGACGACGTCCAGGATGCTGGTGCGCAGCAGCAGGTTCCGCACCGCGGCCGGCTGGGCGTTGAGCACCTCGTCGATCAGGTAGCTGGTGACCGCGCTGTCCTCGGCCTCGAGTTCCTTGACGAACTGCTCGGGGTCCGGGTGGCCGTCCAGGGACAGCGCAGCCAGCCGCAGCCCGGCCGCCCACCCCTCGGTCCGCTGCGTCAGCCGCTGCACCGCGGCCCGGGACAGGCTGATGTCGTGATGGGCCAGCAGCAGGCTGGACTCGGCCACGCTAAAGGCCAGTTCGCTGGCCCGGATCTCGGTCAGCTCACCGGCCAGCCGGAACCGGTGCAGCGGCAGCAGTGGGTCCATCCGCGAGGAGATCACCAGGTGCAGCGTTGGGTGGGCGGACCGCAGCAGGTAGCCGACGCCATCCAGGATGGCCTGCTCGGTCACCAGGTGGAAATCGTCCAGGACCAGCACCACCGGCGCGTCGTGCGCGGCCAGCAGCGAAGCCAGCCGGAGCAGGAATTCGTGGTCCACGGCATCGCGGGCCGGCCCCGGCACGACCCGTGGCACCGTGATGCCAGCTCGCCGCAACGCGGCCACGACGTAGGACCAGAACACCGTGGGCCGATTGTCGTACCGGTCCAGCGTGATCCAGGCCACCCGGCCCGGGCCGGTCACCCCCGCGGCCCACGAGGCCAGGGCCATCGTCTTGCCCGCCCCCGGCGGCCCGGTCAGGATGGTCAGCGGGCCACGCGCCCCGTGCTCGGTGAGCTTGTCGATCCGCGGTCGCCCCACCACCCAGCCCGGCAGGACCGGTCTGATGATCTTGGAGACCAGGACCGGATCCTCGGCTGCCGCAGCGGCCGGGCTGGACGGTGCAGGGACATACGTACTCGACGCCATTGGCCACCTCTAGCCCGGCGAGCATCCCCGTGTCGGCTCCGCGGCCAGCCCGCCTGACTACTTTCTTTCCCGGTGCCGGGTGATATGTCATCACCCGGCCCGAATCTCACCAGGGTGAGACAAATCCCCCGGGACACGCGGGGAGTGCCGGAACGGACCGGGCCCCGGCTGACCGGCGGCATCATCCGCGGCGGCGCGATCATCGCCCGGTCCTCCGGCGGAGTGGCCAGCGAGGCGCTGGACGCGCTGCGCAGCCAGGCCGTGGGGCTGGATCAGTTCATCGACCGCTGGGTCGGGCGGCTGACCCGGCGCAAGCAGCCATGGCCGGCCGCGCCCCCGGCGCTGCGCACGGCCCGGGCCGAGCTATGACGCCCGAGCAGCACCCTGAGGGCGTGGTCAGCGCGCAGGGCAACTACGCGGGCTCGGTGTCCCGGTTCCTGGCCTACGCCCTCGACCTCGTGGCCAGCACTGTGGTCTTCACCCTGGCCCTGGCGGGCGTCGCCTTCGTGATACAGGTGGTGACCAGCCACAGGGTGACCTGGACCGGGTCTGACACCTTGGTCGCCGTGCTGTTCGTGGTCTGGCAGTTCTTCTACTTCGGTTATTCCTGGGCGGTGGCCAGCCGAAGCTTCGGTATGTACGTGCTCGGCCTGCGGGTGGTCCGGGCCGACGGCACCGAAATCATCCCCCGCCAGGGCGTGGTGCGCGCCCTGGTGTTCCCGCTCAGCTTCCTGCTGCTGGGCCTGGGCTTCCTCGGCATCCTGGTGCAGCACGAGCACCGCGCCCTGCACGACCTCATCGCCGGCACCACCGTCGTCTATGCCTGGGATGCCGGGCGGCCCGGCTGCGGTTCCTGGCCCGCGAGGCCGAAATCGGCGCCCGCGGCCCGCGCGAGGCGCCCAGTGCGGGCGGCGCTGCGGCCGACGGCGAGACGGTGCCCGGCCCGGCGGCTGGGGTGCCCAGCGACGTGTCCAGCGAGGCGCCCGGCGGGGCGGCGCTCGACGGCCGGGCTCAGTCGGCCGGGGACATCCAGCGGCCCCTGCCCTAAATCCCGGCCAGCCGTCCGGTCCCGGCGGCAAGGTGGTGTGGTGTGAGATCGCCCTGCCCCGCCGATTGTCTTAGCCCGACTTTCGCGCCATGGTGGCTGCCATGACGGTGACTCTCATTACCGGAGCGAACAAAGGGCTCGGCTTTGAAGCCGCCCGGCAGCTGGTCGCGGCCGGCCACCAGGTCTGGATCGGTGCCCGCGATCCGGACCGCGGCAAACAGGCGGCCGACGCGCTGAACGCGCAGTTCGTCCAGCTCGACGTCACGGACGACGCCTCGGTCGCGGCCGCGGCGCACAGCGTCGGCGACCTCGACGTCCTGGTCAACAACGCGGGCATCGCGGGAGAGCGGACGGAGCCGGCCCAGACAACCGCGGCGCACCTGCGCCGCGTCTACGAGACGAACGTGTTCGGGCCGGTGCGCGTGCTGCATGCCTTCCTGCCGATCTTGCAGAAATCCGCGCGGCCCGTGGTGGTGAACGTGTCCAGTGGCCTCGGGTCGATCAGCACCGCGGCCGAGCCGGGCAGCCCATGGGCGGCGTTCGCCATGGAGTATTCCTCGGCCAAGGCGGCACTCAACATGCTGACCGTCAAGTACGCTGCCGCGTTCCCGGACATGCGGGTGAACGCCGTCGATCCCGGGTTCACGGCCACCGACCTCAACCAGCACCGCGGCAGCCAAACGGTTTCCGAGGGTGCCCGGGTCATCGTTCAGTACGCCACGATCGGCCCGGCCGGCCCGTCCGGCGGTTTCTTCAGCAGCACTGGCCCAGTGCCCTGGTAACCGAGTGCCCTGGTGACCGGCGTCGGCCGTCAATTGGCCAGCAGGGCCAGGATCCGCGTCCAGGCGTCGTCCCGGGCCGCCTGCTGGAAGGCTGGGGTATCCGGCCAGAAGAACGCGTGCCCGGTGCCGGGGTAGACGACCAGTTCGTGGTCGATACCCGCGGCCCGCAGCGCGTCGCGGATCTGGCCGCGCTGGCCGGCGCCGATCAGGCTGTCCTCCTCGCCGACCAGGTAGAGCAGCCGCCCGGTGATGCCCGGGGTCAGCTTCAGCGTCGGCCTGGGCTGGCTCAGCGGGATGTCGGTGCTGGTCAGCCAGCCGCCGTAGAGCACCGCCGTGCGGCTGAGCGGCAGCCGGCAGGCCGCCAGGTAGCTCAGGTGCCCGCCCGCGCTGAAGCCGATCATGGCGATGCGCTCGATCCCCGGTGCCGCGCGCAGCCAGCGGATGGCGGCGGCCACGTCGGCCAGCGCCTGCTCCCGGGTGAGCTTGTGCAGCAGGCTGAACCCCTGCTGCCGCCCGGCGTCGCTGCGCTCCAGCCAGTGCCCGGGCTGGGTGTCCCGGTGGTAGAACTCCGGTGCGATGGTCAGGTAGCCAGCTGCGGCACAGTCGTCGGCCACCTGGCGGATGTCCGGGTTGACCCCGAACAGCTCGTGCGCCACGATCACCCCGGCCGGGGCCGGCCGGGCCGCGGGGCGGGCCAGGTAGGCCGGCAGCTCCGTGCCGTCGCCGACCGGGATCTGGATGGCTGCTTCTGTCGTCGTCATGGCTGCCATCCTGCGGGCCGCCAGCACTGGTAACCAGAGCAGCCTGTTACTGGTAATGGCGTGAGTACCCTGGATGTCATGCCTCCTGGCGGGGATCCCAAGGCGCTCGGGCAGCTGCTCAGATCGCGGCGGGAACGGCTCCGGCCGGCCGACGTCGGGCTGCCGCCGGGCAGCCGCCGCCGCACCGCTGGCCTGCGCCGGGAAGAGGTGGCCCTGCTGGCCAGCCTGTCCACCACCTACTACACGTTCCTGGAGCAGGGCCGCCCGGTACGGCCCTCGGCCCAGGTGCTGGACGCTCTGGCGGCGGCGCTGCGGATGTCGGCCGCGGAGCGGCGCTACCTGGAGGTGCTGGCGCACGGGCCGGACGGCGCCGGTGCAGCCGGCCCGGACGAGGCGCCGCCGGAGGAACTCGCGCCCGCCGTGACCGATCTGGTGCACCGGCTGGACCCGTTCCCTGCGCTGGTCAAGGGCCGCCGCTGGGATGTGCTGGCCGCCAACCAGGCCGCGCAGGAGCTGTTCACCGACTGGACGGCGCTGCCCCGCGGTCAGCGCAACCTGGTGCGCTGGATGTTCCTGTCCAGCCGGGCCCGCGAGGTGTACCTGGAGTGGGAACCGGAAGCCCGGGCCATGCTAGGCCGGTTCCGGCTGGCCGCGGCGCGCCACCCGGCTGATCCCGGTTTCCGGGACCTGATCTCCGGGCTGCACCGGGACAGTGCGCACGTCCGGGACTGGTGGCCCCGGCACGACGTGGCCGCGGTGGGCAGCGGGTCGAAGAAGCTGTGGCATCCGCGCCTCGGGCCCGTCGAGTACACCCACGTGGTGCTCCAGGTGGCCGACCAGCCCGACCAGACGCTGGTCAGCTACGCGCCGGCCCAGCCCGGCTAGCCGATCCTGCGCTGCATCTCCACCGTGGTGCCGTCGGCACTACGGTGAATGTCCACCCGGTGCATGAGCGTGCGCATCAGCCGGATGCCGTAGCCGCGATAGGGCTCGCCGCGCCGCTGGGCCGGCTGCCACCGCCCGGAGTCCCTGATGGTCAGCCGGAGCCGGGTGACGGACACCTCAGCGGTCAGCCGGATCTGCCCGGTCGCGTTGCGCAGCCCATGCTCGACCGCGTTGGCGCAGGCTTCGCCCGCGGCGATCAGCACATCCGTGGCCGCCCGGCGGCTCAGCCCGGACCGGCCCAGCCAGCTGCGCAGCGCCGCCCGGACCGGCGCCAGCTGGGCCGGATCCGGCGGGAAGGTCAGTTCCAGTGGCGGAGGCTGCTGGCTGTGGTCTGTGCCGCTCATGGCGCTGATCCAGCCTCCTCCCGTACTGCGCCCTGATGGCCCTTGTTGTTCCCATCTGGCCCGGCGGAAACATCCACGGCGCGGCAGTTTCGCTCGGCCGGGGGGTCAGGAACTCCCGTCCCGGTGCCTGGTGCTGGTTCCGATTACCGGGCTGGCTCCGGGTCGAACAGACGGAGCCGGTGCGCGGTGGCGGCGGCCTCGACGCGGCTGCTCACGCCGAGCTTGGCCAGGATGTTGGACACGTGCACGCTGGCCGTCTTGGCCGCGATGAACAGCTCGGCGGCGATCTCTGCGTTCGACCGGCCCGCGGCCACCAGGCGGAGCACCTCGAACTCGCGGGCGGTCAGGCCCAGCCGGTCCGGTCCGGGCCCGCTAGCCGGCCGGCCCACGCCCAGGTCCAGCCGGGCATGCCGGGCCAGCGCCGCGATCTCGGCGCCCAGCGGCCGCGCGCCCAGCTGATCGGCCAGCGGCGCGGCGCGGTGCAGCCGCCGCGCCGCGCCGTCCCGGTCGCCGGCGGCCAGCGCGGCCTGCGCGGCGTGCCGCAGCGCGGTTGCTTCCTGGTAAGGCTCGGCCAGCTGGCGCCACGCCGCCACCGCCGCGTCCCATTGTGGCAGCGCCTGACCACCGGGCCCGGCGTAGGTAGCCGCGGCGAACGTCAGCCGCCAGGCGTGCTGCACCGGGCCCAGCGCGTCCATCTTGCCGGCCAGCTCGATCAGCCGGGCGAGCAGGTCGGCGGCCCGCTGGGCCACCGCCCGGTCCCGCCCAGCCCGGCCAGCCGCGGCGCAGATCCGGGCGCCGACGGTGAGCAGTGGCCAGGTATACCGCCGTTCACGGGCCAGGTCGAACTGATCGTCCATGGCCGCGATGGCATCCAGCGCCCCGGCCGTCCGGCCGTCGGCCGCGCCGACCTCCGCTTCTAGCTCAGCCTGCGGCAGGTAGTACTGGCCAGCCCGGTGACCCCGGTACGGCGCGCGGCTGAGCGAAGCCCGGGTGGCCTCGGCCACCGCTCGCGCCGCCGCCAGATCACCACGGTGCACCGCGATACCGCCGGCCACGATGCGCAGCGCGAGCCGGTTGAGCCGCGGTGGGGACAGCGCCAGGGCATGCTCGATGACCTCGGTGGCCTCGTCCCAGAGCCCGAGCGAGACGAGCGGCTCGGCCACGTTGATGGCCAGGAACGTGCCGGCGGTCCGGGCCAGGCCATAATCCGCCGCACTGGTGATGCCGTCCCTGGCCACCTGCGCGGCCCGCTCATGCTCGCCGATGCCCTCCAGCACATGAGATTCGTTGATGGCCGCGTGGACGAGCGGGCGCAGTGCGCCATTGCGCCCGGCCAGCGCGCGCGCCTCGCCGAACAGCCGCAGCGCGGCCGCGTCACGTCCATCGTTCGCCTCGATCATGGCCAGCTCGCACAGGGCGCTGACCTGGGTTTCCGCGGCGCCCTGCTGACGGGCCAGAGACAGCGCCTCGGTGGCGGCGATCTTGGCTTGCGGGCTGTATGGCTGGACCAGGTACCGGGCCTCGCTGACCAGTACCCGGGCCCGCGCCGCGTCGTCCAGGCCGGCCGGCACCAGGGCCAGCGCGGCCCGCAGGTCTGGGGCCGGATCGAGGCGGCCGGAATGCTTGCCCAGCATGGCGCGCATCTCCAGCAGCAGCGCGGCCCGGGCCGGCTCGGCGGCCGGGTCGATCTCCTTTAGCGCGGCCGACGCGAACGCGATCCCGCGCTCGTTCTCGTCAGCTTCGTCCGCCGCCGCAGTGGCCCGCTCCAGCACGACCAGGCGACTGGCGCCGATCCGGTCCGCGGCGTCCGGCACCTTGTCCCACAGCTCGAGAACGCGGGCCAGCAGGGTGAGCTGCTCGGCGTGCGCCAGGGCGTGCTCCGCCACGGCCGCCGCCTGCCACGCGCTGATCAGCGCCCAGGTGGTGTCGTGCGCGTGATACCAGTGGTGCGCCTCCTCGATCAGCCCCCGGCCCGGCGCCACCAGGTCCGGGCTGGAGCTGAGCACGTCGGCGAACCGGCTGTGCAGCCGGGTGCGCTCACCGGGCAGCAGGTCGTCGTAGACCGCTTCGCGGATCAGCGCGTGGCGGAACGCGTAACCGTGCTCGTCGGCGGTTAGCACGTTGCCGGCCACCGCGGGCCGCAGCCCGCGCATCAGGTCTTCGTTGGCCAGCCCGGTCACCGCGGCCAGCAGCGCGTGCCCGGTGCGCTGCCCGCCCGCGCTGGCCGCACCGAGCAGTTCCTGGGTCTGCACAGGCAGCCGCCGCACCGCGGCGAGCAGCAGGTCGCGCAGGGACTCGGGCAGCTCGCTGCTCAGCCCGCCGTCGCCGCCCAGCAATTCCTCGACGAACAGCGGGTTTCCTTCGCCGCGCCGGTACACCTCGTCCGCCAGCCACGGCTCCGGTTCGCGGCCGATGATCCGGGCCACCAGCTCATCGGCGTCCAACCGGCCCAGCCGGGGCAGCTCGATCCGGCGCACCCAGGGGTGCCGGCTCAGCTCGGCCAGCAGCGGGCGCAGCGGATGGGTGCGATGCAGCTCATCCGATCGGTAGCTGACGATGATCAGCACCCGGTCCAGCACCTGCTGGCTGCCGATGAGGAAGGCGATCAGGTCCCGGGTCGACCGGTCGGCCCAGTGCGCGTCCTCGATGATCAGTACCGCCGGACCGGCCTCGGACAGCCGTTCGAGCAGCGTGAGCATCTGCTCGAACAGCCGGGCCCGGGCCACTCCAGGGTCTGGCTCCGGCGCCGCCTCGCCGAACTCGGGCAGCAGCCGGGCGAACTCCCGGGTGGCCCGCCCGGGCAGCAGCGCCGCCACGCCCGCGGCGCCGATGTCCCGGACCAGCTCACGGAGCATCGCGGCGAACGGGGCGAACGGCAGCCCATCGGCGCCCAGATCCAGGCACCCCCCGGCGAGCACCCGGGCGCCGCTGCCACCCGCCGCGGCCGCGAACTCGCTGATCAGGCGAGTCTTACCGATCCCGGCCTCACCGCCGATGAGCAGCGCGGATGGCCCACCTTCCCGGGCCCGGCCCAGCGCGGCGTCCAGCTCCGCCAGGTACTCAGCTCGGCCAACCAGGGCCGGGCTGCTCATCCGGGGGCTCATATCTACCAAGAATGCCACCCGCTACCGACAATTCGGGCGGCCGGCGGCGCCCGGCGATCACGCTCCAGGCTGCGACCCGGCCCGGGCCCGCATCGGCTCGACTGCGTCCTCGACGTCGATGTACAGTTCCCGGCCGCCGGGCAGCAGCACGCCCAGCGAGTAGGAGGTGATCCCGTCAAGGATCTCGCTCTGGCCGAGGATCTCGATGTCAATGACATCGGGGTGGCTGATCAGGAGACGGCACAGCACGCTGCCAGCGTGATCGGCGGGCAGCGGCCCGGGTTTCCCGGGATCATCCGCAGCTGGCATCCGGCCACCGGGTGATCCGGGTTACCGCCATCCGTGGCGCCACGCCGGACGAGCTTGGCACTCGGGGCGGAACAGTGTATGCGAACACATTTCCTACGGTAACTCGGCGTGAGCGCAAGAAGCCGGAATGAGGCGCTGGAACGGCTTGCGGCGTGTCTCGCGGGCGCGGATTCAGCGGCTGGAGCGGCTATCCAGCGCCAGCCCGCCGGACGGCGCGCCGCCGCTGTTGCTGACGCTTGCGCTCGGCGTGGCGGCCGGTGGGCTGGCCGTCGGGGAAGCGGCCGGCGCGGTGGGCGTGGGCGAGGTGCTGGGCGTGGTTGTGCTGACCGTTGGTGACGGCTGGGCGGGGCCGGGCCCGGTCCGGTGGCCGCGCCGGTGCTCGGTTCTCGGGTGGGCCGAGGCGCCATGGCCGCCCGGCCGATCGGCGCCAGCATGAGCCGCCGCCCGCTGCGGGCCCGCCGGGTGCTGCGGGCTGGCCTGCTGGGCCGCCGGACCCCGGCTGGGTGATCCGCGGCCCGCTGACCCGATCCCGGGGCCGCTGGTCAGCAGCCAGATGATCACGCTGGCCAGGCTGGCCGCGGCCAGGCCGGCCAGCACCAGGACGGCCCGGCGCGGCGTACCCCAGCGAGGCGCGCGACGGCCAGGCGCAGCACCGCGCAGCGCGGCGCCTTCGGCCGCACCGGGTTGGGCCGCGGTCGGCCCGGCGCCCCCGGCCGCACCGTTCCCGGCGGCGTCCCAGGCACTGTCCCCAGCCGGGCTGTCCCCGGCGGCGGCGTCCCAGGCGGTGTCCCCAGCCGCACCGTTCCCGGCGGCGTCCCAGGCGTCCCAGGCGGTGTCCCCGGCCGGGCTGTCCCCGGCGGCGGCGTCCCACGCCGGGGCCCCGGCCACGGTCCTTGCCGCAGTACTAGTTTCGGCGGGACTAGTTCCGGACAGGGCGGCACGTATCAGGCCGGCCCGGGTCAGCACCGCGTCGGCCGACGGTGGCCTGGCCTGCGGGTCCTTGCGGGTGAGGTCAGCGACCAGGGCGGCCAGGCCGGCCGGCACCGAGCCGGGCAGCGGCGGCATGTCCCGCTCCACCTGGGCCAGCGCCACCACCAGCGGCTCCCCGGCGAACGGGACCTGCCCGGTCAGGCACTGGTGCGCGACGACGCCGAGCGCGTAGAGATCGGCCGCGGCGGTCGCCGGGGTGCCGGTGACCCGCTCCGGGGCCAGGTAGGCGGGCGTCCCGGTCAGCGCGCCGGTCCGGGTCTGCCCGGCTGATCCGGCCAACCGGGCGATCCCGAAATCGGTGATCTTGATCAGCCCGTCCCGGCTGAGCAGCAGGTTTCCCGGCTTGATGTCCCGGTGCAGCAGGCCGGACCGGTGCGCCGCAGCCAGCCCGCTGGCCGCCTGCTCGATGACGTCCAGGGCGCGTTCCGGGCTGATCGGCCCGCCGTCCAGTTGCCGGGCCAGCGACGGCCCATCGACCAGTTCTAGCACCAGGTACGCCGGGTCCGGCGGGGCTGGCTCGCAGTAGTCATAGACCTGGGCGATGTTCGGGTGCGAGAGCGACCCGGCATGCTGGGCCTCGGCCCGGAACCGGGCCAGGCCGTCCGCCTGGCTAGCCTGCTCGGGGTGCAGCAGTTTGACCGCCACGGCCCGGCTGAGCGCGAGGTCGGTGCCGCGCCACACCTCACCCATGCCGCCGGCCGCGATGGGTGCATCGAGCCGGTACCTGCCGTCCAGCACCTGCCCAGGCTCTGCCACACGGCCGCTGCTACCCGTGCCCGGCCGCCCTATCCGGGCCCGCCCGCGTCGGTTCAGCCATGGCCGACGGCCCGGTAGACGGGGATGCCGCCCACCCGGTAGTCGAACCGGAAGCCGGTCCTGGTCAGGTACTGGGCGAGGCCGGCCACCGGGTGCCAGACGATGATCCAGCCGACGTCCATCCGCCGGGCGTCCAGCCGCGCGGCGGTCAGCAGCGACTGGTGCTTGGGCCGGCCGGCCAGCGCGGCCCGGATCGGGTACTCATGCCGCTGCACCGCGAGCAGGTCACTGTAGAACGGGTGCCCGATGATGTCACGCAGCGTCTTCCTCGGGATCCGGGACAGGTAGGCGACGGCCCGCGGATGCCCGTCGGCGGTCGCCAGCACCTGGGCGTGCGGATCGAAGGCCGCTCCCTCGCCGGGCAGCGTCACGCCACCCCGGATGCCGAACGGCACGTCCACCACGATCGACGAGGAGTGATCGGCGGCGATCGGGCGGTCCAGATCCGGCAGTGCGGTGTGCATCGTGGCCAGCCCGCTGGTGCTCGGCCAGCCCAGCTCCAGCGCGCCGGCCAGCAGCACCGGGATGAGCACCAGCGGGGCGTGGTCGCGCAGCCAGGTGACGCCCGCGCCAGCCAGCATGGCGGCGGGCACGAAGCCGAGCATCAGGATGCGCGCCGCTTCCCGGAAGCCGGCCATCCCGGGCAGCTGCACGAACCAGGTGAACGGCATGATCATGGACACCCGGACGCCGTGCCAGATCGTGGCCAGCGGCACGTACGTGGTGTTCCCCAGGTGCAGCGTGGCGCCCAGGCCGAGCGCGGCGCTGCCCAGCCAGAGCGCGGCCAGCAGCCAGGCGTTGCCCCGGCGCCAGGCGGTGATCAGGCCGAGCAGCGCCAGCAAGCTGAGCACGAGGCCGAACGTGGGTACCCCGTCGCCGGTGTGGCCCCCATAGACGATCGGTTTCAGCCCGGTCAGCCCGTACAGTGCCACCCGGGGTGAGGGCGTGAACACGCCGGGCAGGTAGGAGCCGGAGGTCGTGTAGTAGCGGGACACCAGGTCGGGCGGCATGTACGCGCCGCCGGACCGGGTCTGCGCCACCATCGCCGCGATCTGCGGGCTGGCCACTACCCCGGCGATCAGCACGGCCAGCCCGGTCATGGCCAGCTTGGTCCGCACCGGCTGCACCGGCTGGGCCGCGCTGCCCGGATCCGGCCCGGCACAGCCGTCCCAGCCACGGGCGCCGAGCAGCCAGGGCAGCAGGATCACCGCGACCAGGATGATCACCAGGACGGCGGACTGCTGGTCGCTGAGCAGGCCGCCAGCCACGGCCAGGCCGACGAACAGGGCCTGTGGCCAGCGCGGGCTGCGGCGCAGCCGGATGACCGCCTCCAGCGCGATGGGCAGGAACAGCACACCGGCCGAGATGTTCAGCTGGAACCAGGCGTGCCAGGCGATCTCCGAGGACAGCCCGAGGAACGCCCCGGCCGCGATCGGGCCGAGCTGCCCGGGCAGCCACAGCCGGGCGGCCCGGTACATGGCGTAGCCGGTCAGCCCGGGCATCAGCACGGTGAGCAGGTTGTACGAGACACTGGGGCCGAACAGCACGGTCACCGGGAACATGACCACGCCCTCCAGCGGCATCAGCGCGTGGTAGCCGAGCTGCGCGCCGACCGGCGCGGCGATGAGCCGGGTGTACCAGGGGTTGCCCAGGTGCTCGATCTGATGCGCGATCCACCAGAAGTCCCACACGTATACGCCGCCGTCCCGGGTGGCCTGCACCTTCCCGTCCACCAGGTAGCTGACCCGGGGCCAGGTCACCGCGACGCCGGCGACCAGGTAACCGACCAGGAGGGCCAACTGGCGGGCGACCGGGCTGGCGGCCAGTGCGGTGCCGCTGCGCCGTGACCCGCGGCCACCCGGCTGGGCCGGGGCCGGCTCCCTGGTCAGCGGTCGCGCCGATGTGATCAGCTGCGGTTCATCTGTGGTGTAGACCGCGGGCTCCCGCTCGCCGCTGGTGTCCGTGGTCATGCCCATCTGTTGCTACCACGCAGCCTTCTGCTCATACTGTTGCCCATTTCCGCCGCTGATCAACTGCCGCCAGATCACCGATGCATAATGCCATAGCTAAGCAATTCTGGACGTGCCGGCTCCGGGTCAACCACGAGCGGGTAACAAATGTCAAAAGAATGCGAATAGTTTTATTAATTATCTGGCAAATTGCCACTTGTACCCACACCCCGTAGGCTCACCGGCGGCCCCGTTATGGCCGATTTACCTGCCCACATCCGGTATACCACGACGGCCGGCCACCGGGAGAAGTGGCCGGCCGGGCGGGTAGCCGCGCCGCGTTTGCCCGCTGCGCCACGGATAGCGGCGGCGCACCGGGCGACGCCGGGAGCTACCGTATGAATCGGGAAATACGGCTCAGCTCCCGGGTGTGTAGACGAGTTCCGCGGACCCGTCCGGAAAGACCCGGTCCGCGCGGAGCAGGCGCAGCGGCAGCGCGGGCGCCCCGGTGGGGGACAGCGGTACCCCGGTGCCCAACAGCACCGGTACCAGCACGACCCCCAGCCGGTCCAGCGCGCCGATGCTGCTGAACGCCCGGATCGTCTGCGGGCCGCCGACCAGGTGCACGTCGCCGCCGCTGTCCCGGGACCGCAGTGCCTCGGCCAGTGTGGCTGGATCCGGCACCGCGATCACGTCCGGCGGGGTGCCGTCCGGCAGCGGCCGGGTGGTCAGCACGTACACCTGCAGGCCCGACCACGGCCACTGGCCTGCCCCGAGGGCAGGCAGGAACGTGTTGCGGCCCATGACCACCGCGTCGCAGCCCGCGATGAACTCCGGAAAGCCGTGTGACTCACCCGGGTCGAAGCCAGTCGCCAGCGCGATGACCGGCACCCCGTCGGCGTTGGCCACGAACCCGTCCACACTGACGCCCATCCGCGACTTGATCAGCATCGGAACCCTCCATTCCGGCCGCCCCGCTGGCGGCTCACCTGAAACGTCGCAGCCCGCCGCGCGATCTCGACATCCGGGTAATGAACCCAGCCGAGCCACGCGCCGGCGTTAGGTAAGTGTGGTCGCTGCAGCGCTCGGTGGCGCGCTGGCCGGCACCGGTGAGTTCGGGGCGCCGCCAGCGTCCTAGCTGGCATGGACATCGTGGATCTGGGCCCAGCCGCCCAGCAACTGGCCGGCCTGGCCGGCCGCGAGCCGGCCTGGCCCGCGGGCTGACCCAGCCGGGGGAGCGTGGCCGCCGCGGGGGCGGGCCACGCTCCCCGGCATGGTCAGTCAGCCGCGATCGCGGCCAGCAGCGGCAGCCGGGCGGCACGGCGAGCCGGGCGGATGGCGGCGATGACGCCCGCCAGCTCGCCGAGCACGGCGATCAGGATGAGCTGGGCGGCCGGGAAGCTGGGCTGAGTCAGCCCCGAGGACCGGGCGCCCGCCTCGGCCAGCGCCCAGCCCAGGAAGCCGCCGAGGGCCAGCCCGCCCACCGTGCCGAACGCCGCGACCAGCACCGACTCCAGCCGGACCATGGACCGGAGCTGGGCCCGGGTCTGGCCGACCGCGCGGAGCAGGCCGATCTCGCGGGTCCGCTCGTAGACCGACAGGGACAGCGTGTTGCCGATCCCGGACACCGCGATCACGATGGCCAGCACCAGCAGCGCGTAGACGATGGCCAGCACGGTGCTGACCGCTTTCCCGGCATCGGCCACGAACGTGGCCCGGTCGGCCACGGTCAGCTTGCCGTAGCTGGCCGCGGCGTGGGTGACGGCCGCCTGCACGGCGGCCGCCTGGCCGCCCGGGGCCAGCTTCACGAAGATGGCCGACGCGGTCAGCTGGGCGGTGTGCGGCGCCCACAGCGGCAGCGGCAGCACATAGTCACCGACCAGATTGCGCGACGTGTAGATGGCGCCCACGGTGACCCGGTGGGTCGTTCCGTCCGGCAGCACCAGGGCGGCCGGCGTGCCCAGCCGCCAGCCCCGGTCGGTGGCCTGGATGCTGGACACCGCGATCTGGTCCGGGCCGAGCCGGCCGATCGAGCCCGCCGTGACGTGCAGGTTCAGCACCTGGCCGATGGTGGCGGGCGGTACCGCGGTGACCGATTCGGACTGGCCGCCGATCTCCGCCTGCCCGCTGGCCAGGCCGCTGACCGTGGCCACGCCGGGGATCCGGGATACCGTGCTGGCCAGGCCCAGTGACATGCCGCCGGCGCCGGGACCGCCGCCGAAGCCGCCTTCGGTGATCGCGATGTCGCCGGTGAACGACCCGCTGACCCCGGACACCTCGGCCGTGCGCAGCGATGCCGCGTACACGGTGAACAGGGTGACCACGGCCACCCCGATCATCAGCGCGGTGGCCGCCGCCGCGGTGCGCCGAGGGTTGCGGGTCGCGCTCCGCCCGGCCAGCGTCCCGCTCACCCCGCGCCAGCTGGCCAGCGGCCGGGCCAGCAACCGGGTGACCGGCCGGGCCACGGCCGGGCCCAGCGCGACCATGCCCAGCGCGGTGCCCAGCGCGCCCAGGCCGGTCAGTGACAGGGTCCGGGTGCTGGTTCCGGTCAGGCTGGCCAGGACCAGGCCCACCCCGGCCAGCAGCAGCACCAGGCCGGCGGCCAGCCGGCCGCGCGGCGCCGGGCTGGTGGTCGCGGCGGATTCGCGGAGCGCCTCCAGCGGCGAGACCCGCGACGCGCGGAGCGCGGGCAGCAGGCCGACCGCGGTGGTGACCACGATCCCGGTCAGCAGGCTGACCGCTATCGAGCCGCCGGTCACCACCAGCCCACCCGCGGGCAGCGCGAAGCCGGCCGCGTCGAACAGGGCCTTGAGCAGCTGCGCGATGCCCAGCCCGGCGGCCACGCCGAGGACCGATCCGACGGTGCCCACGGCCACCGCCTCGGCCAGCACGCTGCGCAGCACCTGGCCGCGGCTGGCGCCGAGGGCGCGCAGCAGCGCCGCCTCCCGGGTCCGCTGGGCGACCAGGATGCCGAACGTGCTGGCGATGGAGAACGCCGCCACCAGCAGGGCGATCCCGGCGAACACGACCAGGATGACGCGCAGCGCGGTGAGGAACCCGGAGTTGAGCGCGGCCAGGTTGTCGCTGGTCAGCTGGGCCCCGGTGATCGCCTGCACGCTGTGCGGCAGGGCCCGGTCCAGCCGGGCGGCCAGCACCTCCGGGCTGACCCCGCGGGCCGCGCTGACCTGGATGGAGGACACCAGGGCGGCGGTCCCGCCGGTAGCCCCGCTGCGGGTCAGATACCGCTGCGCGCCTTGGTAGCTAAACGCCACATACGGCGCACCGCCGAAGCCAGCCGCACGGCCGAACGTGGCCAGCCCGACCACCTGGACCCGGACCGGCCGCGGCGCCAGCACGGTGGTCACCGAGCCGAGGTGCAGCCGTCCGGCGGTGGCCGCGCCCTGGTTGATGACCACCTGGTGCAGGCCGTGTGGGGCGTGCCCGGTGGCCAGCCGGTACGGGGTGAGCGCCGGGTCGGCGATCCAGTTCCCGGCCGCCCGGGGCGGGCCGAGCCCGCCGACCGCCTTGCCGTCCGCACCGAGCAGCGTGGCCGCCCCGGCGATGGACGGCTGGGCATCGGCCACCCCGGGCACCCCGCGCACCGTGGCCAGCAGGGACGCCGGGATGGGCGGCCGCGGGGCGGTGATCCCGCGGCCGGTGGCGGTGGCGCTGCGCACCACCGCGCTGGTGCCCGAGGTGGCCGTGCTGAACAGCTGGTTGAAGTTCGCGGTCAGCGTGTCGCCGAAGGTGAGCGCGCCGGCCAGGAAGGCCACGCCGAGCCCGACCGCGATCAGGATCCCGGCCAGTCTTCGTTTCCGGGCCCACGCTTCCTTGGCCGTGATGCCCGCGATGGTCATGGTGGCCGGCATCACAGTCCCTCCCCGCCGAGCGACTTCAGCCAGTCGAGCACCGAGTCCGGGGTGGGCCGGTCCAGCCGGCCCGCGATCCGGCCGTCGGCCAGGAACAGCACCCCGTCGGACAGGGCAGCGGCGGCCGGGTTGTGCGTGACCATGACGATGGTCTGGCCGAGTTCGCTGACCGCGGTGCGCAGGTAGCCGAGGAGCTGGGCGGAGGCCCGCGAGTCCAGGTTGCCGGTGGGCTCGTCGGCAAAGATGATCTCCGGCTGGCTGGCCAGCGCGCGGGCCACCGCGACCCGCTGCTGCTGGCCGCCGGACAGCTCGGACGGCCGGTGGCCCAGCCGGTCACCGAGGCCGACCAGGCTGACCACGTCGTCCAGCCATTGTTTCGCTGGCCTGCGGCCAGCCAGCAGCACCGGCAGCGTGATGTTCTCTGCCACGGTCAGCGCGGGCAGCAGGTTGAACGACTGGAAGATGAACCCGACATGGTCCCGGCGCAGCCGGGTCAGCTGGGTGTCGGACAGCGCGCCCAGCTCCATGTCGCCCAGGAACACCTGGCCGGAGGTGGGCGTGTCCAGCCCGGCCAGGCAGTGCAGCAGCGTCGACTTGCCGGAGCCGGACGGTCCCATGATCGCAGTGAACTGCTGCTCGGCGAAGTCAGCGCTGACCGCGTCGAGGGCGCGGACCGCGGTGTCGCCGGAGCCGTACACCTTGCTGAGGGTGACCGCTCGGATGGCGGCCTGGATGTGGGTAATGACCATGACGGCAGCATGTGGCGGCGGTTATGCCGCTGTCGTCGGCCAGCGGGACAGGGCTGGCTACTGCTGGGGACGACCCTGGCGGGCTTGGGCTGCGCTCAGCCGGACCAGCCCGGGCGGACCAGCGCGGCCTCGTAAGCCCGCACCACGAGCTGGGCCCGGTCCCTGGCGCCGAGCTTGGCCATGGCCCGGGTCGCGTGCGTCTTCACCGTGGACACGCTCATGTACAGGTGGCCCGCGATCTCCTCGTTGGACAGGCCGCGGGCGACCAGCGTGACCACCTCACGTTCCCGCGGGGTGAGGTCGGCCGCTCCGGGCACCTTGGCCGCGTTGGCGGTCCGGCTGGCGAACTCGGCGATGAGGCGGCGGGTCACGGTGGGCGACATCAGCGCCCCGCCGTCGGCCGCCACCCGGACGGCCCGGATCAGCTCGGCCGCGTCGGTGTCCTTGACCAGGAACCCGGCCGCGCCCGCACGCAGCCCCTCGAAGACGTACTCGTCCAGGTCGAATGTGGTGAGAATGACCACGTGCACGGCGGCCAGGGCGGGCTGCGCGGCGATCTTCCTGGTCGCCTCGATGCCGTCCAGCTGCGGCATCCGGATGTCCATCAGCACCACGTCCGGCTGCAGCCGGCTGGCCAGCTGGACCGCCTCGCTGCCGTCCGCCGCCTCGCCGACCACCTCGATGCCGTCCGCGGCGTCGAGCAGTGCCGCGAACCCGGCCCGGACCAGCTGCTGGTCGTCGGCGAGCAGCACCCGGATCATGACGCGGGGACCCGCAGGGGCAGCCAGGCGCGGACCCGGAAGCCGCCGTCCGGGCGTGGTCCGGCGCGCAGCGTACCGCCCAGCGCCCGGGCCCGCTCGGTCATGCCCGGGATGCCGTTCCCGCCGCCAGCTCCGTTGCGGACGGTCCCGTTCGGGCCAGTGCCGTTCGGGCTGGTCCCGTTCGGGCCGGCGTGCTGGCCAGCGCCGTCGTTGTCCACCTGGATGACCAGGTCGCCCGGGCCGTAGACCAGCCGCACCGCCACCGCCGCACCGGCCGCGTGCCGGGCGCTGTTGGTCAGCGCCTCCTGCAGGATGCGGTACCCGGCCAGGTCCACGTTGGCGGGCAGGGCCCGTTTCGCCCCCTCCTCGCTGACCTGCACCGTGATGCCCGCCGCGGTGGCCCCGGAGATCAGCTCGCTGACCCGGGCCAGGCTGGGCGCGGGGGAGCGGGGCAGCTCGTCGTCGTCCTGGCGGAGCACGCCGAGCACCGCGCGCAGTTCCACCAGGGCCTGCTTGCTCACGTCGTTGATGACCGACAGGGTGGACCGGGCCCGGTCCGGCTGCTGGTCGATCAGGTGCAGGGCCGTGTTGGCCTGCACGTTGATCACGGCCAGGCTGTGCGCCACCACGTCGTGCAGGTCACGGGCCATATGCAGCCGTTCCTCGCTGGCCCGGCGCCGCTCCGCCTCCTGCCTGCCCTGGGCCAGCGCCGCCGCCCGCTGGCGGCGGCCGCGGTACCACTCAGACCCGCTGAGCAGGGCCAGGTGCCAGGCGGCGACGCCGAGGGCCAGCGCGGCGCCCGGGAAATGCCCGGTACCGGTCAGCCCGGGCAGCCACAGGATGCCCAGGTAGCTGACCACCAGCCCGGTGATGGCGGCCCACCGGCGCCCGGCCAGCACCACGTTCACGAACGCGATGATCAGCGCCAGGTAGGGCAGCCCGGGGGCCGGTTCCAGCGCGGCGAAGCCCACCGCCGCGGCCACCGTCACCCACCACACCGTGGCCGGGAACTGGCGCCGGACCAGCAGCGCGGCCGGCCCGGCGGCGAGCAGCAGGTAGCCGAGGAGGCTGATTGGCCGGCCGTGGTGTCCGGCGATGGCCGCCGACGCGCCCAGCTGCACCAGCGCCGTGACCGTGGCCAGAAAGACGTCACCGGGCGTGGCCGCTGCGGTCAGCTGCCTCGCCCGTGTGGTCACACCCACCGGCCAGTTCATCGTTTCATCGCCGATACGAGGCTACGACCGCCTGGGACCGCCGGTCATCGTCCCCAGGACTACCCCTGGCTACCGCAGCGAGCCAGCCTGCCCCGGCGTAGGGTCAGATCCCGTGCCCAACCGTGAGCTGGTGGTGCTCGGCACGGCGAGCCAGACGCCGACCCGCATCCGCAACCACAACGGCTACCTGCTCCGCTGGGAGACTGACGGGCTGCTCTTCGACCCCGGCGAGGGCACCCAGCGGCAGATGCTGTTCGCCGGGGTCACCGCGAGCCAGATCACCCGGATCTGCATCACCCACTTCCACGGCGACCACTGCCTGGGCCTGCCTGGGGTGCTGGCGCGGATATCCCTGGACCAGGTGCCGCACCAGGTCGATATCCACTACCCGGCCGAGAGCGAGCCGGTCTTTCGGCGGCTCCGGCATGCCGCGTTGTACCGGGACGCGGCCAACCTCCGGGAGCGGCCGGTCCGGGCGGCTGGCATCGTGGCCAGCACACCGGCGTTCAGCCTGGAGGCTCGTCCGCTGCGGCACAGCGTGCCGACGTTCGGCTACCGGCTGGTCGAGCCGGACGGGCGGCGGATGCTGCCGGACAAGCTGCTCGCGCTGGGCATCACCGGTCCGGACGTCGGCCTGCTCAAGCAGCAGGGCGAGTTGCTGACCGGCGGCCGCCGGGTCACGGTCGACCAGGTCAGCGAGCCGCGGACGGGCCAGCGGTTCGCGTTCATCATGGATACCGGGCTGTGCGAGGCAGCGTTCGAACTGGCCGACCGGGCCGACATGCTGGTCTGCGAGTCCACGTTCGCCGACGCGGAAGCCGCGCTGGCCCGCGAGTATGGCCACCTGACCGCCAGCCAGGCGGGCCGGATCGCGGCCGAGTCGCGAGCCCGGCTACTCGTGCTGACCCACTTCTCACAGCGCTACGACGCCGAGGACAGCCAGCGGCTGGCCGGGGAGGCGGCCAGCGTGTTCGGCGGCCAGGTGGTGCTGGCCCGCGACCTGAGCCGGATCCCGGTACCGGCCCGTCTGCCCGGCGGCTAGTGGGCCGGCTTCTCCTGGTGCCCGCCGAACTCGTTGCGCAGCGCCGACAGCAGCTTGTAGCTGAACTCGCCGAGCCCGCGTGACTCGAACCGCTCATACAACGACGCGGTGATGACCGCGGCAGGCACACCCTCCTCGATTGCGGCCATCACCGTCCAGCGGCCCTCGCCCGAGTCGGACACGCGCCCGGCGAAGTCGTCCAGCTGCGGCGAGCGGGCCAGCGCGTCGGCGGCCAGGTCGATCAGCCAGGAGCTGATCACCGAGCCGCGCCGCCACACCTCGGCCACCTCGCCCACGTCGATGTTGTACTGGTAGTACTGCGGGTCGCGCAGCGGGGTGGTCTCCGCGTCCGCCACCTGCATCCCAGCCTTGCCCGCGTTGGCGTGCTTGATGATGGACAGGCCCTCGGCGATCGCGGCCATCATGCCGTACTCGATGCCGTTGTGCACCATCTTGACGAAGTGCCCGGCCCCGGCCGGCCCGCAGTGCAGGTATCCCTCGGGTGCGGTGCCGGCCCGGGTCCGGCCCGGTGTCGGCTCGGCCGTGCCCTGCCCCGGCGCGAGCGACTTGAAGACCGGGTCGAGCCGCTCAACCGGCCCGTCCTCGCCGCCGATCATCAGGCAGAAGCCGCGCTCCAGGCCGAACACGCCACCTGAGGTGCCGACGTCGATGTAGTGCAGATCCCTCGGGATGAGCTGCTTGGCCCGGTCGATGTCGTCCCGGTAGTACGTGTTGCCGCCGTCGATGATGGTGTCGCCCGGCTCCATCAGGTCAGCCAGTTGCTCGACGACCTGCCCGGTGACCGAGGCGGGCAGCATGACCCAGGCCGCCCGGGGCTTCTCCAGCTTGGCGACGAACTCTTCCAGCGTGGTCGCACCGGTCGCGCCCTCGCCCGCCAGCTGCTTGACGTGCGCCTCGGTGTGGTCGTACGCGACGACCCGGTGGCCGTCGCGCATCAGCCGCCGGCTGAGGTTGGCGCCCATCCGGCCGAGCCCGACCATGCCGAGCTGCGTGGGCCTGTCCGTGGTCATGGGGTTCTCCTAGCTCTTCAGGCTGCGGTAGCGGCGGATCAGCGCGTTGGTCGACGAATCGTGGCTGAGCTCAGGCTCGTCCCGGCTCTCCAGCTCGGGCAGGATCTGCACGGCGAGCACCTTGCCTAGCTCTACCCCCCACTGGTCGAAGGAATCGATATCCCAGATGACCCCCTGGGTGAACACGCTGTGCTCGTACAGCGCGACCAGCGTGCCGAGCAGCCGCGGGGTGAGCTTCTCGGCCAGCAGCACGTTGGTCGGCCGGTTGCCCGGCATGACCCGGTGCGGCGCGACGTCCGGCGCGGTCCCCTCCGCGAGCACCTCCTGGATTGTTTTTCCGAACGCCAGTGCCTGGGCCTGGGCGAACACGTTGGAGGACAGGATGTCGTGGTGATTCCGCAGCGGGTTGAGGCTCTTGCCGAAGCCGATCAGGTCCACCGGGATCAACTTCGTGCCCTGGTGGATGAGCTGGTAGAAGCTGTGCTGTCCGTTGGTGCCCGGCTCACCCCAGAACACCGCGCCGGTGTCGTAGTCCACCTCGGTGCCCTCGAGCGTGACGTGCTTGCCGTTCGACTCCATGGTGAGCTGCTGGAGGTAGGCCGGGAATCGCTTGAGGTACTGCTCGTACGGCATCACGCCGTAGGTCTGCGCGCCGAAGAAATCCCCGTACCACACCGCGAGTAGGCCCATCAGCACCGGTAGGTTCCGGGCCAGCGGCGCGGCCCGGAAGTGCTCGTCCATCTCGTGGAAGCCGGCCAGCATCTCGGCGAAGTTCGCCGGCCCGATGGCGACCATGGTGGACAGCCCGATCGCGGAGTCCATCGAGTACCGGCCGCCCACCCAGTCCCAGAAGCCGAACATGTTCGCGGTGTCGATGCCGAACTCGGCCACCCGCTCGGCGTTGGTGGACACCGCGACGAAGTGCTTGGCGATCGCGTCCTGGCTGCCCAGCTGGCCGAGCACCCAGTCCCGGGCCGAGTGCGCGTTGGTCAGCGTCTCCAGCGTGCCGAACGTCTTGGAGGAGATGATGAACAGCGTCTCGTCGGCGGACAGGTCGCGGGTCGCCTCGACGAAGTCGGTGGAGTCCACGTTGGACACGAAGCGGAACGTCAGGTCGCGCCGGGAGTAGTAGCGCAGCGCTTCGTAGGCCATCACCGGCCCGAGGTCAGAGCCGCCGATGCCGACGTTGACCACGTTCCTGATCGGCTTGCCGGTGTAGCCCTTCCATTCGCCGGACCGGATCCGTTCCGCGAAGCCGGCCATCCGGTCCAGCACCTCGTGCACCTGGGCGACCACGTCCACCCCGCCGACCATGAGCGAGCTGCCCTTCGGCATGCGCAACGCGACGTGCAGCACCGCGCGGTGCTCCGACACGTTGATCGGGTCGCCGCGGAACATCATGTCCCGGCGCTGCTCGATGCCGCACTCCTGGGCCAGCTGGACCAGCAGCGCCATGGTCTCGTCGGTGATCCGGTTCTTGGCGTAGTCCAGGTACAGGCCGGCCGCTTCGGCGGTGAGCCGTTCGCCACGCCCGGGGTCCGCCGCGAACAGGTCGCGCAGGTGCTGTGGAGCGATCTCGGCGTAGTGCTGTTCCAGTGCCTTCCAAGCCGGGCGCTGGCGAAGGGGAGTGGTCGGCATCTGCTCATTCCTCCGGGCGGTCAGCGAGTGGTCCGGTGCAGGCTCAGACGGTCACAACGTAGCGCGCCCGCCCGGACGGCTCACCGGTCCCCCCGAGGCTGGGCTGGCGGGCCGCGCACCGGGCGGTACCGTCACAGTTGTGTGCTTGCTCATCGCGCTGTCCCGGACGATCCCCGGCACGCCGTTGCTGGTCGCGGCCAACCGGGACGAGCTGTATGCCCGGCCGGCCGAACCGATCACGGTGCTGCGCGGCGACCAGCCGCGGATCCTGGGCGGCCGGGACGAAGTAGCCGACGGGACCTGGCTGGCGGTCAACTCACATGGCGTGCTGGCCGGGCTGACCAACCAGCCCTCGGCCAGCCGGGACGCGACCAAGCGGTCGCGGGGTGAGCTGCCGCTCATGTTCGCCTCATACCCGGACGCGGCCACCGCGGTGGCCGAGGTGTGCGGGCGGCTGGACCCGGCCGACTACAACCCGTGCTGGCTGCTGGTCGGCGACCGGTACACGCTGTTCTCCATCGACCTGACCGGCGGGTCCCGGCCCGCGGTGCGGGAACTGCCGCCCGGCAACTACGTGCTGGAAAACGCGCCGCTGCGCCGCGAGTCGGCCAAGCAGCAGCAGGTGGCCGCGCTGGTCGACGCGGCGCTGGCCGCGGACGGTGGCCAGGCCACGGCGGCCGCGCTGGCCACCGTGCTGTGCGACCATCAGCCCGCGGCTGGCCCGCAGCCGCCGCTGCCGGGTGGCCTGCCCCGGCCGGCCGAGATATCCGCCGCCTGCGTGCACACCGCGCAGTACGGCACCCGGTCCGCCATGATCGTCAGCGTGCCGGCCGATGGGCTGCCCCAGGTACAGGTGGCGGCGGGCGCGCCGTGCCGCACGCCGCTGCTCGACCGGACCAGCCTGTGGACCAGCCCGGCGCCCGCGGCCGTGGCGGCGCCGGGCGGTCCGCGGTGATTGCTAGGATCCGTGAATCCGGATGAAGGGGCGGTTATGGGCGACTGGCTGATTGCGGGCGCGCTCATCGTCTTCATCGTGCTGGTGCTCGTGCTGCTGAAGCAGATTGAGCGCCGCCGCGAGCGCGGTGACTGAGTACCGGCCGCGCGCCGCGCAGCCGGGCGACTACGACGCGATCGCCGCGGCCATCGATGAGTGGTGGGGCCGTCCGGTGCTGGCCGCGCTGCCGCGGCTGTTCCTGGATCTCTTCCACCACTCAAGCCTGGTCGTGGATGGGGCCGGCGGGCCGGTGGCCTTCCTGGTCGGCATCCTGTCCCCGGCCGACCGACGGCAGGCCTACATCCACTTCGTCGGGGTGGCCCCGGCGCTGCGCCGCCAGCGGCTGGCCGGCCTGCTGTACACCGAGTTCTTCGCGCTGGCCCGGGCCAACGGCCGGAGCGCGGTCAGCGCGGTCACCGCGCCGGGCAACGCCACCTCGATCCGGTTCCACCAGGCGATGGGCTTCACAGTCAGCGACCCGGTCCCCGACTACAACGGCCCGGGCCGCGAACTCGTCGTCTTCCAGCGCGGCCTCTAATGACTCCAATTTCTCGATGGTGGCAGGCGCTGCGCCGGAGTCCGGGGTGGGTTCCGGGGGCGATGACTGCGGTGGTGCTCGCGCTGGTTATCGGCGGCCTCGGGCTGGCTGAGATCGTTTCCGCGGCCAGTACCGGATCGCAGCCGGGGCCCAACCACCGGGCGGCGGCCACCAAGCTGGCCAACAGCGCGGCACCGGGACACCGGCTGCGCACGTCGTGCCGGGCGGTCGCGCACATCGGCGACTCGACTTCGGTCGGCCTGGTGTCGGCCGACTACCTGCCCAACTCGGCGCAGCGGCTGGCGGCCCAGTACGCCGACGTCGGCGTCCGGCACGCCACGATCAACGCGTCCGGCGGGCGCTCGATGGTGGAAGCACTGCCCGGGCAGGTCAATGGCTACGACACGGCACGCCAGATGGCCACTGCCGGGTTTCGTGGCTGCTGGGTGGTCGCGCTCGGCACCAACGACACCGCGAACGTGTCGGTCGGCTCGAAGGTGGGCCGGCTGGCCCGGATCGCCGAACTCATGTCGGTCGCGCACGGCGCCCCGGTGCTGTGGGTCAACGTGAAGACCCTGGACCCGGACGGTCCCTCGGCCGAGTCCAACATGCGGCTCTGGAACGCGGCGCTGACCCAGGCCTGTCACCAGTACCCGAACCTGCGCGTCTTCGACTGGGCCGCGGTAGCCCAGGACGACTGGTTCAGCTCGGACGGGATCCACTACACCTCGGCCGGGTATGCCGCCCGGGCCCGGCTGATAGCCCGCGCTCTGGCCCATGCGTTCCCGGACAGCGGGCACAGCACCGGCTGCCTGGTCAGCTAACCCCCAGCACAAGCCCGCCCGCGGGCCGGTGCAGCTGACTGCACCGGCCCGCGGGCGGTTCCATGCTCAGACTCGGGCGGTGTCCTTGCGGAACCGCCAGACCGCGCCGACCGCGAAGATGGCCAGCCAGACGATGGCGTTGACCGCCCAGGTCCACTGCACGCCCTCGCCGAGCAGCGGTGCGTGCACCAGCTGGTTCAGCCCGTAGAGCGGGGTGAACTTGGCCAGCGTCTGGAGCGCGTGCGGGTACTGGCTAAGCGGGATGAACAGGCCGCCGCCGAAGGAGAACAACAGCAGCGCGAAGCCGAGGAACTGCATGACGTTCTCGGTCGGCAGCAAGTAGCCCATGAACAGGCCGAACGCCGCGAACACCAGCGACCCCACCCAGACGCACAGCGCGCTGACGACCCACAGGTAGCCCGGCATGCTGGGCTTTCCGGTGCCCATCCCGACCGCGAAAACGATGATCACCGATGCCAGCCCCAGCACCATGGCGGTGATGATCTTGATCGCGATGTAGGCGGCCGGGGAGAGCGGGGTGATCCGGAGCTGGCGGCTCCAGCCCGCGGCCCGTTCGATCGAGACCATGGCCCCGCCGCTGGTGGTGGCGAGCACGGCGCCGTACAGGGCCATGCTGATCATGATGAACGCCGACACGTTGCCGTGCCCGGCCGTCTCGCTCGCGTACGCCTTGTTGAGCCCGAACAGCAGAAACAGGACGGCCGGGGTTATTCCTGCGAAGATGACGGTGCGCCGGTTCCGCAGCAGCCGGCGGACCTCAAGCTTGAGCACCGTGAGGTTGAAGCCGCCGAGGCCCGGGGCGGACCTGGTGCTCACTTCGGGCACCGGAATGGACTGGGCGGTCATCGCGGGCCTCCTGCCGTGTTGCTGTGGTCGTCGGTGTCGTCACTGGTCAGGGCGATGAACGCGTCTTCGAGACCGCGGGTGGTGATCTCCATGTCGCGGGCCGGGGTCTGGGTCAGCAGGTACCTGGCCACCGAGTCGCTCTCGCTGGCGTGCAGCAGGATGGTCTCGCCGCGCACTTCGACGCTCTCCACGCCGGGGATCGCGAGCAGCGCGGCCTGATCCGGGTTGGCCATCGTGACCCGGACCGTCCGGCCCGCGGCCATCGCCTTGACCTCCGACGCGGTGCCGTCGGCGACCACCCGGCCGTGCCGGAGCAGGATGATCCGGTCGGCGTAAGCGTCCGCCTCCTCCAGGTAGTGCGTGGCGAACAGCACGGTGCGGCCACGGGCGGCGTCCTGCCGGATCGCGGCCCAGAAGCTGCGGCGGCCCTCCACGTCCATCCCGGTGGTCGGCTCGTCCAGGATGAGCAGTTCCGGGTCGGGCAGCAGGGCCATCGCGAAGCGCAGCCGCTGCTGCTCACCGCCCGAGCACTTGCCCACCATGCGGTCCGCGATGGCCGTGATGCCTGCCCGCTGCAGCACCTCGGCCACCGGCCTGGAGTCGGTGAACAGGCTCGCGGTGTACTCCGCGGTCTCTGCCACGGTGAGGTCCTTGAGCAGGCCGCCGGTCTGCAGCACCGCGGAGACCAACCCGCGGGAGATGGCCTGCCTGGGGTGCAGGCCGTAAACCGCTACGGAGCCCGCATTGGCCTGGGACAGGCCCAGGATGATGTCGATGGTGGAGGTCTTCCCGGCCCCGTTGGGGCCGAGGAAGGCCACGATTTCCCCGGATGAAATGTCCAGATCGATGCCCCGCACCGCCTGGACAGAGCCAAAGTTCTTGTGCACTCCACGCAGGGCGATAGCGGGCGGCTGGCCTGTCCCAGCCGCCCGGCGCCCCCGTTCGTCCGACATGTTGGTGACTGTCATGCGCCCTATCGTGGCACCGGCGTACGGTCGTCCCAAGCGCTGGCTGTCACGAGGGGTCCATGACAACTGTCATGGGCACGGGGGAAGGGATCCGGAGGAATGGCGTTCAGCGGATGGCCGGAGGAAGCCCTGGACTTCTACGACGGGCTGGCCGCCGACAACACGAAGACGTACTGGACCGCCAACAAGTCGGTGTACGAGGAGAAGGTGCTCGGCCCGATGGCCGAACTGGTCGAGGAACTGGCGCCGGATTTCGGCGAGACGAAGATCTTCCGGCCGTACCGCGACGTTCGGTTCAGCCAGGACAAGACGCCCTACAAGACGCACATCGCCGCGGTGGTCGGCAGTGGGTACGTGCAGCTGTCCGCGGACGGCCTGGCGGCCGGTGATGGGATGTATGTGCTGGCGGCGGACCAGCTGGACCGGTACCGGCAGGCGGTGGCCAGCGACCGGACCGGCGCTGAGCTGGAGCAGATCATCGCCACAATCGAGAAGGCCGGCATCGGCGTGTCCGGGCGCGACACGCTGAAGTCCGCACCGCGCGGCTACCCGGCGGATCATCTGCGGATCGGCCTGCTCCGGCACAAGGGGCTGATCGCCTGGCAGGAATGGCCGGCCGGGGCCTGGCTGGAGACCACGGCGGCCAAGGACCGGGTGGTCACCTTCCTGCACACCACGCGGCCACTGAGCGACTGGCTCGCCACCGAGGTGGGCCCGTCGCGGGCCGCGGAACGGGCCAAGTAGCGGCGATCCGGCCGCGCCCGCGGAATGACCCCCGGCCGGCCGGCGGTTGACGGTAGCGGCGGTCCACAGGCGCGACGTCGCGGCCAGCACGATGACCGACCGATACCGCCATTCCCCATGCTTGGAGAGGACTGTTGTGGACGATGCCACGCCCGCGCGCGACGCGCGGCGGATCGCCCTGATCGCGCACGACAACAAGAAGACGGACATGCTGGAGTGGGCCAGGTACAACCTCCCGCTGCTGACCCGGCATCAGCTGTTCGCCACCGCTACCACCGGCCGGCTGCTGCAGGACCAGCTGGACCTGCCGGTCACCTGCTTCCGCAGCGGGCCGTTCGGCGGCGACCAGCAGATCGGCGCCCGCATCGCCGAGGGGGAGATCGACCTGCTGGTCTTCCTGTGGGACCCGCTGGAGCCGCAGCCGCACGACCCCGACGTCAAGGCGCTGCTGCGGGTGGCCGTGGTGTGCAACATCCCGGTGGCCTGCAACCGGGCGACCGCGGACTTCTTGATCTCATCGCCGCTGATGAGCCGGAGCCACCAGCCGTGGGACCCGGATCCGGGGCGCAGCCAGACCGCCGCCCAGCAGCTACGGGCGGTGCCGCGGGCGGGCTAGCCACGGCGTTGCCGGGCTAGTCGCCGGTCACGCCGTCGATCTGCTCGCGGAGCAGGTCGGCGTGCCCGTTGTGCCGGGCATACTCCTCGATCATGTGCAGGTAGACCCAGCGCAGGTCGATGGTGGCGGCATAGCGCTGATGGAAGAACGTGTCGTCCAGCGACCGGCCGGCCACGGCCGCCCGGGCCAGCTCGCACTCCTGCCGGTAGGCGGCCAGGTCGGCCTCGGCCCCGGGCGGCTGGGCGAAGTCGAAGTCGCCGTCCGGGAACTCAGTGGTGCTGTACCGGAACGCGAGCCCGGGCTCACCCGCGGCGCGGATGCGGAACCAGGCTCGTTCCACGTCGGTCATGTGCCGCACCAGCCCGAGCAGCGAGAGCGACGAGGGTGGCACGGCCCGCTGGGCCAGCTGCTCGCCGGTCAGGCCCTGGCATTTGCCCAGCAGCGTGCTGCGGTGAAACTCCAGCCAGCCCTCCAGGGCGGCGCGCTCGGCGGCCACGGTCGGCGGGTCAGTCCGGGTCTCGTCCGGTGCGGTCCAGGTCACCCGACCATGCTTGTGCCTGGGCGGGCCAGGTGCAACGTGTTTGCCGCCGGGCGGCCCGGCTACGCTGCGGGAGTGGCGGACGCGCAGCAGTGGGATGTCGCAGTCATCGGCGCCGGGCCGGCCGGGCTGGCCGCCGCGCTGGCCGCGGCGGCGCGCGGCGCGCGGACCCTGGTGGTCGAGCGGGCGGCGCATCCGCGCTACAAGACCTGCGGCGGCGGGCTGATCGGGTTCTCGCTGGCGGCGGCCGGCGGGCTGATCGAGGTGCCGGCCCGGGACACCATCCACGCGGTCACCGCCACGCTGCGCGGGCGGCGTGAGTTCACCCGGCGGGCCGACGACCCGCTGCTGGCCATGGTGGTGCGCGAGGAATTCGATGACGCGCTGCGCAAGGCGGCCACCGGGGCCGGCGTTCAGCTAATGGAGCGCTCGCCGGTGCGGGCGGTGGGCGAAGATAACGGGCAGGCCTGGGCGCGGCTGGCTGACGGGAGCACGCTGCGGGCCCGGGTGCTGATCGGTGCGGACGGGTCGGCCGGGGTCAGCGCGCGGTACGCCGGAGTCCGGTTCTGCCAGGTGGATCTGGGGCTGGAGCTGGAGATCCCGGTGCCTGCGCCGGTCGCGGCGCAGTGGCGGGGACGGCTGCTGCTCGACTGGGGGCCGCTGCCCGGCTCCTACGGCTGGGTGTTTCCCAAGGGGGACCGGCTCACCGTCGGCGTGATCGCGGCACGCGGCCAGGGGGAGCGGACCAGGCAGTATCTGCGGGACTTCACCGCCCGGCTCGGGCTCGGCGGCTATCCGGCCGAGCGGGATTCAGGGCACCTGACGCACTGCCGGGCCGACGACGCCCCGCTGCGCCGGGGCCGGGTGCTGCTCGCGGGGGACGCGGCCGGCCTGCTCGAGCCGTGGACCCGGGAAGGCATCAGTTTCGCGCTCCGGTCCGGGACGATGGCCGGGGCCGCGGCCGCCGACGCGGCCGCCGCCCCGGATCCGCAGCAGCTAAATCAGGCGCTCGATGGCTACCACACGGCGGTGAGCCGGGAGCTGATCCCGGAGATGGCCGCGGGGCGTCGGCTGCTGGTCGCCTTCACCCGGCATCCCGGTGCGTTCCATACGGGCCTGGCATCAGGGAAGGGCTGGCACGCCTTTGCCCGGTTCTGCCGCAGTGAGCTGACCTTCCAGGCCCTGGTCAGCCGGCCGCCGGTCAATGCCGCCCTGTCCCTGATGTCCCGGTTCTGAACGGCCGCCTTATAGCCATTTCTGCGTGTGGTAAACGTGGCCCGCTTACTTACGTCACGGTGGCCATAGGGGACTGGCCCAGAAGTAATATGATTAACGGGCGCTTCGGTAAGGAAAGGGCCGTCCGGCCCGGAGCCGGGCAGAGCAGGCCCAGCCGGGCAGCCGCGCAGCTGGCCCGCCCGCTGTGCTTAGGTAGAGCCTGTGCCTGAGATTGCCCCCGTGACCGTGTCCCGCCCCACCGCGGCCGACCTGGCCGCGGCCCGGGACCGGACCATTCCCGACATCATCGCGCCCGGTCTGCGGGTGCTGTTTGCCGGGATAAATCCCGGCCTGTACTCGGCGGCCACCGGGCAGCACTTCGCCCGGCCCGGCAACCGGTTCTGGCCCGCATTGCACCAGTCTGGGTTCACCCCGCGCCAGCTGCAGCCGAGCGAGCAGGCCCAGCTGCTGGCCCTGGGCCTGGGCATCACCAACGTGGCGCCCCGGGCCACCGCCCGGGCGGCCGAGCTGAGCCCAGCCGAACTGCGGGCCGGGGCCCAGGTGCTGACGGCCAAGGTCACCGAGTT
>DASXIN010000051.1:0-78456 GCA_036497945.1 Streptosporangiaceae bacterium
CTGTCCACCAGCCCGGGTAGCAGGACATCACCGTCCGCGAGGGTGACCGCCCCATCCGGCGCCGCCGCGTAGTCAGCCAGCCCGGCCACCAGCCCGTCCCGGATGAGCACAGTCGCCGGGCGCTCACCGCCCGGGGTGATCACCCGGCGCGCCCTGATCGCCGCCACATCCCCAGCCTGCCAGTGCTTTTCATCAGTGCGGTGAGTTATGCCCCACGGGCGGGGCAAAAGTAACCGCGCTGATGGATTGGGCCGGGGTCTTCTTACGACGGCGGCCGAGGGAGGCTGGCGGGGGTGGTGGCTGAAGAGGTTGGCGGGGCGTGCCTGGCTGGCGGGGGCGGGAGCTGGGGATTTAGGGTCAGCAGGGTGACCGATCCTGAGCTGGTATCCGTGGCCGAGCTGGATCGGGCCACGGTGGCCGGCGCGACGGCCCGGCTGCGGCCGTGCTGCGCCAGCACCCGCTGGGTCAGCCAGCTGGTGGCGGGCCGCCCATACGGCACGCTGGACGCGCTCGTGGCCGCGTCGGACGCCGCGATCGGCGCGCTGGACTGGCCGGACATCGAGGAGGCGCTGGCCGCCCATCCGCGGATCGGCGACCGGCCCGCCGGGCCGGACCGGGAAGCCGCCTGGTCACGGCAGGAACAGGCCGGGACCAGCGCGGCCGGGCCGGGTGCCCGGGCCGCGCTGCGCTCGGCCAACGCCAGCTACGAGGACCGGTTCGGGCACGTGTTCCTGATCTGCGCGACCGGCCTGCGGACCAGCGACGTGCTGATCGCGCTGCACGAACGGCTCGGCAACGACCCAGCCACCGAACGCGAAGTCGTCCGGGACGAACTGGGCAAGATCGCCGCCCTGAGACTGGCCAAGGCGTTCGGCGCACCGGGAGACTCAGCGTGAGCATCTCGACGCACGTGCTGGACGCGACGACCGGGCGGCCCGCGGCCGGCCTGGAACTGGCGCTCAGCCAGCAGGACGGCGGGGATTGGCGGGAAATCAGCCGCCGGGCCACCGACGCCGACGGCCGGGTCCAAGACCTGGCGGGCGACGTCGCGCCGGGCGTGTACCGGATCGTCTTCCAGACCGGGGCCTACCTAGCGCAGACGTTCTACCCGGAGGTCATCGTCGTGTTCCAGATCACCGACCCGGCCGCGCGCCACCATGTACCGCTGCTGCTCAGCCCGTACGCCTACTCGACCTACCGGGGATCTTGAAACCCGGTGTACCGGGGAAACTCAGGTCGGGGAGGGTGCGGCGACCGCCAGCGGGAAGGGGCGTTAGGCAATGAATGGCTCGGAAACGGCCGGTACCGTCGCGATCGAGGGTTGCTATGTCGCGACGGTGGATGCCGCGGGCAGCGAATACCCGGCCGGCCACCTGGTCGCCCGGGGCGGCCGGATCGCGGCGGTGGGGCCCGGGCCGGTGCCGCCGGAGTTCGCGGCCGGCGCCACCCGGATCGACGGGTCCGGGCGGCTGCTGACGCCTGGCCTGGTCAACACGCACACCCACCTGTACCAGTGGCTGACCCGCGGGTACGCCACGGAGGAGGGCCTGTTCGGCTGGCTGGCCGAGCTGTACCCGGTCTGGGCCCGGCTCACCCCGGAACTGGTGCATGACTCGGCCGCAGCCAACCTGGCCTGGCTGGCCCTGACCGGCTGCAGCACCAGCACGGACCATCTTTACGTGTTCCCGGCGGGCACGGATCCAGGTGACCTGCTGGAAGCGGAGATCCTGGCCGCCCGGGAAGTGGGCGTGCGGTTCCACCCGACCCGGGGATCGATGGACCTGGGCCAGTCGGCGGGCGGGCTGCCGCCGGACTCGGTGGTCGAGTCGCATGACGCCGTGCTGGCCGCGTGCGAGGCTGCGATCGACCGCTGGCACGACCCGTCGTTCGACGCGATGACCCGGATCGCCATCGCGCCGTGCTCGCCGTTCTCGGCCACCGCCGAACTGATGCGGGACAGCGCCGAGCTGGCCCGGAGCCGCGGCGTCCGGCTGCACACCCACCTGGCCGAGACCGCGGACGAGGAGGAGTTCTGCCTGGCCCAGTTCGGCCGGACGCCCGCCCAGTACGTCGAGGACCTGGGCTGGCTCGGCCCGGACGTGTGGCTGGCGCACTGCGTGCACCTATCCGGCGACGCGGTGGCCCGGCTCGGCGCGACCGGTACCGGGGTGGCGCACTGCCCCAGCTCCAACGGCCGGCTGGGCGCGGGCATCGCCCCGGTGCGCCAGCTGCTCGACGCGGGCGCCCCGGTCGGGCTGGGCGTGGACGGCGGCGCGTCGAACGAGTCCGGCCGGATGGTCGGCGAGCTGCACCAGGCCCTGCTGGCCGCGCGGTACGCGGGCGGCCCGCAGGCGCTGACCGCGCGGGACTGCCTGCGGCTGGCCACCATAGGCGGGGCGCGCTGCCTGGGCCGGGACGGCGAGCTCGGCTCGCTCGAGCCGGGCAAGCTGGCCGACCTCGCGGTGTGGCGGGTGGACGGGCTGCCCGGCGCCGGGATCGAGGACCCGGTGTGCACGCTGGTGTTCGGCGCACCCACGCTGGAGCACCTGTTCGTCGGCGGCCGCCAGGTGGTGACCGGCGGGCAGCTGAGCACGGCCGACGCGGGCGCGCTGGCCGAGGCGTCGGCCAAGGCCAGCGCGGCCATCGCCGGGCGCGATCTGCGCTGAGGGCACCAGACGTGGACATCAACACGATCACCGATTTCGTTCCGGCCCCGGGGCGGCCGGGCAGCCGGGCGACGCCTGGCTGGGCGGCGGAACCTCGCCCTAAACCCCGATAATCCCGCCTAACGCCAGTACCTGGAGGCTGCCTCATGGTCCAGCTCGGAGCGAACCGGTACGGGAAAGCCGAAGTCCGGGTCATGCGGGTGGGCCGCGGTGCGGGGCCGGCCGGCGAGGACGAGATCCGGGACTGGAACATCTCCACCAGCTTGTCCGGCGACCTGGCCGCCACCCACCTGACCGGGGACAACTCGGGGGTGCTGACCACCGACACGCAGAAGAACACGGTGTATGCGCTGGCCAGCCGGCTGGGCCCGGTCGAGCCCGAGGTGCTCGGCCTGGAACTGGCCGCGCATTTCGTGCGCAGCCAGCCGCAGATCACCCGGGCCCGGGTGACGGTCGAGGAGTACGGCTGGGACCGGATCGGCTCGGCCGGGCACTCGTTCGCCCGCAGCGGTGTGCTGACCAGGGCGGCCCGGATCGTGCACGATGCTGTGGCCGGGCCCAGTGTGGTGTCCGGCATCGCGGGCCTGACCGTGCTGAACACGACGGATTCGGAGTTCTGGGGCTTCCCCCGGGACGAGTACACCACGCTGGCCGAGACCACCGACCGCATCCTGGCTACCGAGGTCAGCGCGTGGTGGCGGTACCGCGATCCGGACACCGACTGGGCGGCCGCGTTCGCGGGCGCGCGGCAGGCGCTGCTGGACGCGTTCAGCGGGACGTACAGTTATTCGCTCCAGCAGACGCTGTTCGCCATGGGGTCGCGGATTATGGCCGAGGTGCCGGCCGTCTGCGAAGTCCGGCTCGCCCTGCCGAACAAGCACCACTACCTGGTCGACCTGGCGCCGTTCGGGCTGGCCAACGACCGGGCGGTGTACTACCCCGGGGACCGCCCCTACGGCCTGATCGAAGGCACCGTCCAAGCCGACGACGCCCCCGACCCCGGCCTAGCTTGGGACTAACCCCGCTTCGCGTTAGTGCGGTAACTTATGCCCCGCGGGTGGGGCATAAGTCACCGCACTGCCGAAAATGCGCCGCGGAAAATGGGTGGGGGCGGCGGGGTGGCGGCTGCGATCATGCGCGGTGTGGCGGACGAGGACCTCTGGTATGACGTGCCGGCGCTGGCGGGTGAGCTGATCCGGCTGGAGCCGCTGGCCATGGAGCACGCGCTCGGCTACCTGGCCGCCGCGGGCACTGGGGCGGCCGCGGCCGAAGTGTTCCGCTGGCTGAGCCCGCCGGGCGGTGCGCTGGCCCAGCCGGTGACCGTGGCCGACGCCGCCGGGCAGATCGAGGCCGCGCTGGCCGCCCGGGACCGCCGGGCCCGGCTGCCGTTTGCCCAGATCGACGCGGCCACTGGGGAATTCGCCGGGACCACGTCGTTCTACGAGGTGAACCCGGCGCTGCGCACCCTGGGCATCGGGCACACCTGGCTCGGCCAGCGCTGGTGGCGCACGGGGCACAACACCGAATCGAAGCTGCTCATGCTGAGCTACGCGTTCGAGACGCTGGGCGCGGTCCGGGTGGTCTGGCACACCGACATCCGGAACACCCGGTCGCAGGTGGCGATCGAACGGCTGGGCGCGGTGCGCGAGGGAGTGCTGCGCAAGCACCGGATCCGCTGGGACGGTAGCTGGCGGGACACCGTGCAGTACGCGATGGTGGACGACGACTGGCCCGTCGCCAAGGACGCCCTGGCCGCGCGGCTGGCCGCCGGGCCGGGTCGCCGCGGCTAGATCACTGCGGTGCGGCCACCACGGTTTGGGCCAGCACGGCTCGGTTACCCCGGCTCGGTTACCCCGGCTGGACCGCCCGGACCAGGTCTTTTGGGCTGGGCCGTGCGGCCCCGCCGACTCAGGATGGACGGCTCTGTGCCGTGTCGGACCCAGCTGAGACGCTAACTCCATGACTGCCACCGACCCATCCGACCGCCGCACCGGGCGGAACCCTGTCTCCGGCGCACAACGGGCCACCGGTGTGATCGATTGGCCAGCCGTGGGCCAGGCCAACCGGTCCTGCTGCTGTATCGCCCGGCCTTCGGTGGTCGTCGTGCTGCAGCCGACGCACGACCGGCCGCACCCGACCGAGGTGCTGTTGTGCGGGCACCACTTCGAGCGTTCCCGGTCCACGCTGCTGGTCAGCCGCGCGCTGGCGTTCAGCCTGGACGGCGAACATCTGCCCATCACAGTCCCGCGATCAGCCAAGGCGGACGCGTCGGCCGTAGCCTGACGGGACATTGTTACCATGGTACTCTCGTACCATGATCAACCAATCTGACCCCGGCTCGTCGCCGCATCCGTGGCGGGTCCGCTGCTCCGGGACGGTCCGGCTACCGCCCGGCATCGCGGCCCCACTGTCCCTGTTCACCCCGGAGGGCGAGCGGGCCTGGGCCGCGGGCTGGGATCCCAGCTACCCGGCCCAGGCCGCGGCCCGGGACGACAGCGAGCCCGGCATGGTGTTCCAGACCCGGCACGGTCCGCACGCCGGGACCTGGGTGGTGACCAGCCGGGAACCGGGCCGGTCCATCCGGTACGCCCGGGTCATCGCGGATCAGGACGCCGGAACCGTCACCGTCACCCTGGACCGCAGCGACTCAGCCAGCGGACCCCAGGTGACGGTCAGCTACGACCTGACCGCCTTGTCCGAGCCAGGCGCCGCGCACCTGGCCCAATTCGCGGCCGGCTACCCGCAGTTCCTGGCGCACTGGGAGCAGGAAATCCTTGCTTTGCGCCTCCGGGGGCGCTGAACCCGCTCTGCTCCCTTTGCGCCTCCGGAGGGCTTAGACCCGCCGCCTTCCCTCACCGCTTGTCGGTCGTTCCTTGCTCCGCGCTCCTCAGTCCAGTCGGCGGCGCCCTCCTTCGACGCGGGCGCGGGTCAGCCCGGGCGGCCAACACTTCAGGAGTTCAGGAAGGAGAGCACGGCCAGCACCCGCCGGTTGTCGTCCTCCGACGGGGCCAGGTTCAGCTTGGTGAAGATGCTCGTGGTGTGCTTGCTGACCGCCTTCTCGGTGACGAACAGCCGCTGCGCGATGGCCGCGTTGGAGCGCCCCTCGGCCATTAGCGCCAGCACCTCCCGCTCCCGCCCGGACAGCCGGGTGATCGGCCCGTCGAACGACCGGCGGCCGAGCAGCTTGGACACCACCTCAGGGTCCATCACCGTGCCGCCCGAGGCCACGGTGCGGATCGCGTCTACGAACTGGTCGTCGTTGAACACCCGGTCCTTGAGCAGGTAGCCCACCCCGCCCGCCTGGTCAGCCAGCATCTCCCGGGCGTAGAGCTGCTCCACGTACTGGGATAGCAGCAGCACCGGGAGCCCCGGCACCTGCCGCCGGGCGGCCAGCGCCGCCTGCAGCCCGTCATCGGCGAACGACGGCGGCAGCCGGACGTCGACCACGGCCACGTCCGGCCGCTCGATCAGCAGCGCGGACAGCAGCCCTGGCGCGCTGTCCACCGCAGCGGCTATCTCGAAGTCATGCGCGGCGAGCAGCCGGGTCAGCCCGTCCCTCAGCAGGAACAGGTCTTCGGCGACAACAACGCGCACGGCACCTCCATGACAATCATGGTCGGTCCGCCAGGGGGGCTGCTCACAGCCAGGATGCCGTCGAAGGTACCAAGCCGCTGCTCGACACCCTGCAACCCGGTTCCGTTCGCCGGGTCCGCGCCGCCAACGCCGTCGTCGGACACCTCGATGCGCAGCAACTCGCCGGTGTGCTGGATCCGCACCTGCACCTGCCGCGCCCCACCGTGCCTGACCGCGTTGGCCAGCACCTCAGCGACCGCGAAGTAACACGCCGACTCGACCGGCGCGGTGAGCCGCCCGGGCAGGTCGATGTCCAGCACGACCGGCAGCGGGGTGTCCAGGGCGAGCGCGCGCACCGCGTGGCCGAGGCCGCGGTCGGCCAGCACCGGCGGGCAGATGCCACGGATCAGGTCGCGCAGGTCGTTGAGCGCCCGGACCGAGGTCTCCCGGGCCTCGGCCACCAGGGCCAGCGCGGCGTCCGGGCTGGCCGGCAGCATGCGCTCCACCGCCCGCAGGTTCATGCCCAGGGCGACCAGCCGGGCCTGCGCCCCGTCGTGCAGGTCGCGCTCGATCCGGCGCAGTTCGGAGGCGGCGTTGTCCAGCGCGTGGTCCCGGGTCTCGGTCAGCCGCTGCACCCGGCCTTCCAGCTCCCGGTTGGGCTCCGGGGCGGCCAGCATCCGGCCGTGCGCGACGACGGTGCGCGGGAACAGCCAGGCGGCCATGGCCAGGAACGCGCTGGCCTCCGCGCCGGCCAGCACGGCGAGCTGCCTGCTGCTGACCACCACGAAGCCATAGACCTCCGGCTGCTGGGCCAGCCGCAAGACCGGCGCCGACTCCCAGCGCGCGGTGAGCCCGAAGCCATAGATGGCGAATGCCGTCAGCAGGACCGGGACCAGGTCAGCCGCGATCCGCGGCCAGCGAAGGGTGATCACGGTCGCCGCGGCGATCATCCCGAGCGTCACCGGGTTCACGCCGAAGATGGACAGGCCGAGGACTGCGGTGGGAACCAGGAGAATGCCCCAGCGAATCTCCAGCATCCGCCGTCGCAGATACGGCAGCAGCCCCGGGGTGCGCGCCCGGAACTCGGCCAACGTGCGCGGGGCCAGCCACAGGCCCAGCGCGATGAGCAGCAGCGCCACCGGCACCAGCCGCCCCGCCCAGGGCGACGCGCTGACCGGGGAGCTGAAGAAGCGCGCGCCGCGGGTCACTGACCAGAAGTGCGGCCCTACTACTTCCTTCTGCACGGGACCGAACCGTGGGCCGGCCGGCGGCCGCAGGATTCGCCTGACCACGGGCAGCTTGGCATTCGGCAGCTTGCGGACCGCCTTGCTGCTGGCCTCAGCCTGCGGCAGCACGACGGTGCGAGCGGCCTTCGCGGCGTGCAGTTTGGCCTGCGCCAACGCGCCAGCAGGCGCCGGCGCCACGACGCCGGCGGGCAACTCCGCCACGGCGCCGGCGGGCAACTGCGCCACGGCGCCGACGGGCGGCGCTCCACCCGCCATCTTGACCTGGCCGGGCGGCATCGGACCGAACCGGGCCATGCCCCCCGGGATGGTCACTACCTGCAGGCCAGCCGGGGTCTTTATCACCCAGGTGGCCATGGGCGGCATCCCTTTTGCCTGGAACACGTTAACCACCGATGTCACCCAGTTGCCCGCCGGGCCAGAAACGGTAGCCGCCAGGACCAGCCCGGCGATGCCCACCGTCACCATGAGCACCGGCAGCAGGGCGGCCGCCACCACGGGCCACCAGAACGCGACGGCCAGCGCCATCAGGAACGCCAGCACCGTCCAGGCGTGCACGCCGAACAGCGCCACCGCGACCGCGGTCACCGGGATCAGCAGCAAGCCCAGGCCGAATCGGCGGAGCAACTGGGTGAACGTCCGGTAGAAGAGCTTCAGGAGCAGCCACATACCACCATCGTGGCCCCGGCCGGGTCGTGGCGCCATGGGCTGGCGTCTAGTTCCCAGGTGGGCCTGGGCCTACCCCGGCCGCGCGCGGCGGCCCGCAAACTGGGTGATCACCGATCCCGCGACCAGGACAAACACCCCGTAGACCCCGAGCGGGGCGGCCGCCGCGGGCCCGAACGCGGTGGCCGCGATGCCGGCCGCCACGGCGAAGTCCCGCATCGTCACCGGGAGCAGCACGGCCACCGCGCGGCCGGCCGGCAGCCGCACCGAGAGCAGGCCGCCGAGCAGCGCGGACCCGGCCAGGAAAGCGGCCAGCGCGCCGACGACCCGCAGGTAGCCGGCGTCCAGCCGGATCTGGCTGGCCACCTGCCAGAGCAGCACCAGCAGCGCCACGACGGTGAGGATCCGGACGGTGGCGTCCGCCCGCGCGCCCGGCGCCCACGCCGCGCGCAGACCGACACCGGCCGCCAGCGGCAGCGCCACCACGACCAGCAGGGTGCCCAGCAGCCCGGCGGCCGGCACCGTGGCTCCAGCGCCGGCCAGGGCCAGCACCGGGCCCGCGGCCAGCACGGTGATCAGCGTGGACGCGGCCAGGATGACCGCGCACAGCGCCGCGTCGCCGCCCGCGATCACGCACAGCGCCACAGTGGCCACCTCGGCCGGTGCGACGCCGACCGTCTGCATGCCGGAACGCAGCACCCGATCGCTGATCAGCTGGCTGGCCGCCCAGGCCAGCATGGGCAGCGCCGCGGTGCTGACGGCCAGCACAACGGCGATCCGCCGCCACGCGGTGCGTACTTCGGCCAGGTCAGCCAGCCGCAGCGACAGGCCGGTGGCGAAGACGAGCACGGCCAGCGCGGCGTCGATGCCGTCCCGGGCCGAGACCACCCGGCCTGGCCCGGGCAGCCCCACCCCGGCCGCCGCCACCGCGATGACGAGCAGCAGCAGGGACCGCTCGGCCAGGCCGGCCGCGGCGGCCAGCCCGCGCCCTGGCCGCGACGGCCCACCCACCTCCCCATTCCCCCTTCACTGGACCGATTGAGCCAGCTCCAGCAGGGCATGCAGATCCCGGGCCGCCTCCAGGGCGGACGCACCGGCCAGCAGCACGACCAGGGTGGCCGCGGCGAGCAGCACGGCCCGGGCCCGCGGCGGCGGGCCGAGCAGCGCGGCCACCCGGCGCGGCACCGGCCCGGCCCAGGCGACCGAGACCCGTCCGCGACCAGGACGAATTATGCCGAACGCCCCTGCCGGGAAGCTGCGCCCGGCCGGACCGGCGGACTGCGTGCTGGCGGAATCCGTCGTCGCGAGCAGGGCGACCCGGCCGATGGTGGCGGCCACCAGGCGCCGGTCGCCGGTCACCCGGGCCGCGCTCTCGTCGGCCCACCGCTCGAGCGTGTAGTCGACCGCCCGGGCCAGCACCAGCAGCAGTGGGTTGGCCGCGGCGGCCAGGTGCGCCACCGAGGCGAACAGATGATGCCGGGCGGCCAGGTGCGCCCGTTCGTGGGCCAGCAGCGCCGCCCGCCCGTCGTCGTCCAGCTCGCTGAGCAGGCGTCCGGAGACCACGATCCGGCCCGGCCAGCCGGGCAGCGCGTACGCCTCGATGGCCGGCCCGGGCACGACCACGACCGAGCCGTCGGCAGGCAGCCGGCCCGCCCGCCGGAACGACTCGGCCAGCGCGCGGGCCCGGCGGCGGAACGCGACCGCCACCGCTAGGGCCACCCCGGTCAGTGCGACCGCGGCCAGCACCCCGGTCCACGCGCTGACCGGGTCGCCGGTGCGCAGCACGTGCGGCGAGTAGTGCCCCAAGGCGGCCAGCAGCGGCGCCCGGGCCGCAGCCGAGGCGGCCAGCAGAGCCAGCGCCGCGGTGCTGCACACGGCCAGCGCGGCGGTGGCCGCGGTGAGCAGCCAGGTGGCGGTTCGCGGTTCCAGCCGGGCCGCCACCGGCCGGGCGGCCAGCGCGGCCAGCGCCGGGATCAGCAGCGGCAGGTAGAACAGCAGCGTCATGCCGTGTCCCGCTCCGGGTCATGGCGCAGCTCCGGGCGGTTGGCCTGGTCGGCGCCGAGCAGCCGGCGCAGCAGCCCTGCGTCCCGGCCGGACAGGCTGGATACGAACCTGGTCAGCACCGCGTCATGGTCGCGGCCGACCGCCAGCGCCTGGTTCATCTGGCGGGCCGCCAGGCTGGCCTCGTCCACCACGGTGTAGGCGAAGGCGCGCCCGTCCCGCTGCCGGCTGAGCAGGCCCTTGGCGTGCAGCCGGGACAGGATGGTCACCACCGTGCTATAGGAAAGAGCGCTGTAGGACAGGCCGTCGGCGGCGGCCAGGCGCTCCCGGACCTGCCCGGGGCTGAGCGGGGTGCCAGCCGCCCGGAGCAGCGCCAGAATCTCGGCCTCCAGCGCGCCAGCCGGGCGGCGGGACGCTCCCCCGGCATCGTCAGGCATCCGCGACGTCTCCTGTTCGCAAATTAAATCTACAAGCGTTGTAGAAGTTCTACACGTCCTGTAGAACAGGCGTATCCGAGTATGGCACGGCAACCGGAGAGGCTCACATGACCCACCTGACCTACCTCGAGGCCGCGGTGGTCGGCGTGATCCAGGGGGTGTCCGAACTCTTCCCGGTGTCCAGCCTGGGGCACAACGTGCTGATCCCCGCCCTGATCGGCGGCAGCTGGGCCAGCGACCTGAACGTGGCCACGCCGGAGTCGCCGTACCTGGCCTTCATCGTCGGGCTGCACGTGGCCACCGCGCTGGCCCTGCTGATCTACTTCTGGCGGGACTGGGTCCGGATCATCGGCGGGTTCTTCAGCTCGATCCGGTACCGCCAGGTGCGCACCCGGGACCAGAAGCTGGCCTGGATGATCGTCCTGGCCACCATCCCGGTCGGCCTGGTCGGACTGGTCGCCGAGCACGCGTTCCGGACCATCTTCGGCAAGCCCATCTACGCCGCGGTGTTCCTCATGGTGAACGGCGTGATCCTGTACTGCGGCGAGAAGTTCCGGCCCCGGGCCTCGGTACGGGCCGATGCGGTGGTCACCCGGGAATGGGAGCTGGCCCAGGCCGGCGCGCGCAGTGCTGGCCAGGCCGGCCACGGCCTGGCCAGCGGCGGGGCCCGGCACGCGGGCGGCCACCAGGCGGAACGGCAGGAGGAGATGGCGCTGGCCGTGCGGGCGGACGAGCGGCTGTCCCGGCTCGGCTACGGCCCGGCCGTGATCATCGGCTCGGCGCAGATCCTGGCCCTGCTGGCCGGGATCAGCCGGAGCGGGGTGACCATGGTCACCGGCATGACCCGCGGGCTGTCCCGGGAGGACGCGGCCAGGTTCGCTTTCCTGCTGGCCACCCCGGTCATCCTGGCCGCCGGCGTGCTCAAGATCCCGGACCTGATGGGCCCGCTGGGCAACGGCATCCGCGGCCAGATCCTGGTCGGCAGCGTGCTGTCCTTCGTCGGCGCCTACCTGTCGGTGCGCTTCCTGATGAAGTACTTCCAGACCCGGACGCTGACCCCGTTCGCCATCTACTGCTTCGCCTTCGGCCTGCTCAGCGTCATCTACCTCGGCATCATCAAGTAGTTCGGCCGGTCCGGCAGGGCCGGACCGGCGGGTTGGCTGGCACACTGAGCCGCCCCGGGTACTCAGCGAGTCTGGGCTGAGCAGCCTGGGTGGTGGCCTTCAGTGCTGACGGCGCCGCATTCGGGGCAGACCAGGTGCGCGTAGCAGGCTAACTCGCCGCCCTCGGCCTGCGGCTCCGGGTGGCGGAGCAGGCCGGCCAGCACGGCGGCCTCGCTGTGCGAAGCGTCCCGGGTCGCGGTGAGCAGGGTGACCGGCCCGGCCGCGGCCAGCGTGGCCAGGTGCTCCAGCGCGGCCCGGGGGGCGCCGGTCGCCAGTTCGGCCGTGTAGCGGCGGGAGAATTCAGCGAACTTGGCCGGATCGTGCGCATACCACTTGCGCAGCTCGGTGGACGGCGCGACGTCCTTGTCCCACTCGTCCAGGTGAGCCGCGTCCTTGCGCAGCCCTCGTGGCCAGATCCGGTCGACCAGCACGCGGGTGCCGTCCTGGGGCTCTGCGTCCTCGTATACCCGGCGGACCTTGACGTCTGGCGGCATCTCGGCTGACCTTCCCTCTGCCCGCTGAGCAGGGCTTCAGCGGTCGGACACACTACCCGTATGATGGGCACAGGCCGAGAGGCGCTGCAACGGGGTCAGCCCCGCCACGCTCGGCCGGAACCACCAGCGGAAAGGGCGCCTCCTGTTATCAGGAGGTGACCCACCCAATGTCAGCACCGTCAGCCGCACCGGATCAGGCCCTCCGCGAACTGCTAGACCAGCGTATCGCGGTGCTCGATGGTGCCTGGGGGACGATGCTCCAGTCGGTCGGCCTCGGCCCGGACGACTACCGGAACGGCATGCTGCGCGATCACCCGCGGGATGTGACCGGCGACCCGGACCTGCTCAACCTGACCCGGCCCGATCTGGTGCGCGACGTGCACCGGCAGTACCTGGCCGCGGGCGCGGACATCACCACCACCAACACGTTCACCGCGACCAGCATCGGCCAGGCCGACTACGCCCTGCAGCCGCTGGTCCGGGAGATGAACCTGCGCGGCGCCGAGCTGGCCCGGCAGGCTGCGGACGAGGCCGGCGGGCGGTTCGTGGCCGGGTCCGTCGGCCCGCTCAACGTCACCCTGTCGCTGTCCCCCGAGGTGGACAACCCGGCGCACCGCGCGGTGAGCTACGAGGAGGTGTACACCGCCTACGCGGAGCAGATCCAGGCCCTGGCCGAGGGCGGCGTGGACCTGCTGCTGATCGAGACGATCTTCGACACGCTGAACGCCAAGGCGGCCATCGCGGCCGCCCGGGACGTGGCCGGCCACCTGCCGCTGTGGATCTCGGTGACGATCGTGGACCTGAGCGGGCGCACCCTGTCCGGGCAGACGGTGGAGGCGTTCTGGCGCTCAGTGGAACACGCCGAGCCGCTGCTGGCCGGGGTGAACTGCTCGCTAGGCGCGGCGGAGATGCGCCCGCACATCGCCGAACTGGCCCGGCTGGCCGGCACGTACACGGCCTGCCATCCCAACGCCGGCCTGCCGAACGCGTTCGGCGGCTACGAGCAGGCGCCGGAGGAGACCGCTGCCCTGCTCGGCGGGTTCGCCGAGCAGGGCATGGTGAACGTGGTCGGCGGCTGCTGCGGGACCACACCCGCGCACACCGCGCGGATCGCGGCGGCCGTGGCCGACCTGCCGCCCCGACCGCTCCCCGAGGCGGCGGCGCGCACCCGGTTCAGCGGCCTGGAGCCGTTCGAGATCGGCCCGGACACCGGGTTCGTGATGATCGGCGAACGCACCAACGTGACCGGCTCGCGGCGGTTCCGCCGCCTGATCGAGTCCGGCGACTACCAGGCCGCGGCGGCGGTGGCGGTGGAGCAGGTGCGCGGCGGGGCCAACCTGCTCGACGTCAACATGGACGCCGACCTGCTGGACAGCGAGCAGGCGATGACCACGTTCCTGAACCTGATTGCGACCGAGCCGGAGGTCGCCCGCATCCCGGTGATGATCGACAGCTCACGGTGGAGCGTGCTGCAGGCCGGGCTGCGCTGCGTGCAGGGCAAGGGCGTGGTCAACTCGATCAGCCTCAAGGAGGGCGAGGGCCCGTTCCTTAAGCAGGCCCGGTGGATCCGGCAGCATGGGGCCGGCGTGGTGGTCATGGCCTTCGATGAGCAGGGCCAGGCGGACACCATCGAGCGCAAGGTGGCCATCTGCGGCCGGGCCTACGACCTGCTCACCCAGCAGGCCGGGTTCGCCGCCGAGGACATCATCTTCGACCCGAACGTGCTGGCCGTGGCGACCGGCATCGCCGAGCACAACGGCTACGCCAAGGCGTTCATCGACGCGCTGCCGCTGATCAAGCAGCGCTGCCCGGGCGTCCGGACCAGCGGCGGCATCTCCAACCTGTCGTTCGCGTTCCGCGGCAACGACGTGGTCCGGGAGGCCATGCACTCGGCGTTCCTGTTCCACGCGGTGCGGGCCGGCCTGGACATGGGCATCGTCAACGCCGGGCAGCTCGCGGTGTACCAGGACATTCCAGCCAGCCTGCTGGAACTGGTCGAGGACGTGCTGTTCGACCGGCGCCCGGACGCCACCGACCGGCTGGTCACGTTCGCCGAGACGGTGCGCGGGCCGGGGGCCAGCCGCACCGTGGACCTGTCCTGGCGCGAGGCGCCGGTGCACGAGCGGCTGAGCTACGCGCTGGTGCGCGGCATCACCGACTTCATCGAGGCCGACACCGAGGAGGCCCGGCAGGCCGCGGCCCGGCCGCTGGACGTCATCGAGGGGCCGCTGATGGACGGCATGAAGATCGTCGGGGACCTGTTCGGCTCCGGGAAGATGTTCCTGCCACAGGTGGTCAAGAGCGCCCGGGTGATGAAGCGGGCGGTCGGCTACCTGGAGCCGTTCATGGAGAAGGAGAAGGAACAGGCCCAGCAGCAGGGGCAGGCCGCCGCCCGCGGCCCGGGCAAGGTCGTGCTGGCCACGGTCAAGGGCGACGTGCACGATATCGGCAAGAACATCGTCGGGGTCGTCCTGGGCTGCAACAACTATGCGGTCATCGACCTCGGCGTGATGGTCCCGGCCGACGTCATCCTGGACACCGCGGTGGCCGAGGGCGCCGACATAGTCGGGCTGTCCGGGCTGATCACCCCGTCGCTGGACGAGATGGTCAGCGTGGCCACCGAGATGCAGCGCCGTGAGCTGAGCATGCCGCTGCTCATCGGCGGGGCTACCACGTCACGCCAGCACACCGCGGTCCGGGTGGCCCCGGCCTACCAGGCCGCCACGGTGCATGTGCTGGACGCGTCCCGGGTGGCCGGCGTGGTGTCGGACCTGCTGGACGACGACCGGGCCCGGGTGCTGGTCGCGGCCAACCACGCCGAGCAGGACCGGCTCCGCGAGCAGCACGAGCACACCCGGCGCCGCCCGCTGCTGCCGCTGAGCCGGGCCCGGGCCAACTACGAGCAGGTCAGCTTCGCCGACCTGCCGGTGCCCGCGTTCACCGGGGTGCGCACGGTGACGCCGGATCTGGCCGCGCTGCGCGAAATGATCGACTGGACGTTCTTCTTCCTGGCCTGGGAGATGAAGGGCAAGTACCCGGCCATCCTGGCCGAGCCCGTCGCGCGCGAGCTGTTCGACGACGCGAACACCCTGCTGGACAAGATCATCGCCGGGAACCAGTTGCAGGCCACCGGCGGGTACGGCTTCTGGCCCGCGCAGGCGGAAGGCGACGACCTGCTGATCCATCCTGGTGGGGCACCAGGACCAGGCACTGTCCGGCTGCCGATGCTGCGGCAGCAGACGGCCAAGCCGGACGGCCGGCCCAACCGCTGCCTGGCCGACTACGTGGCTCCGGACGGGGATCACCTGGGCGGGTTCGCGGTGGCCATCCACGGTGCCGCGGAACTGGCGGCCAGCTTTGAGGCGCAGCGGGACGACTACCAGTCGATCATGGTCAAGGCACTGGCCGACCGGCTGGCCGAGGCCTTCGCCGAGCACGCTCACCTGCAGGCCCGGCGGGACTGGTACGAGCCGGACGCCGACCCGGCCATCGCGGACCTGCACGCGGAACGCTTCCGCGGCATCCGGCCCGCGCTCGGCTACCCGGCCAGCCCCGACCACAGCGCCAAGCAGGAACTGTTCGGCCTGCTCGGCGCGGAGCAGTTCGGGATGTCGCTGACCGGCTCGTACGCGATGAGCCCGGCGGCCAGCGTGAGCGGGCTGCTGTTCGCGCACCCTGCGTCGCGCTATTTCACCGTGGGCCGGATCGGCCGGGACCAGGCCGCCGACTACGCGGCCCGGCGCGGCATGCCCCTGGCCGAGGTGGAGCGCTGGCTGCGCCCCAACCTCGGCTACGAACCGCAGTGAGCTGCCCCGCCCAGCCTGAACCGGCGTGCAGCCGGCCCGGCTACGGGTGATACTCGGGTGCATGCTGGAGCATGAACGGCTGGGAGCCAGCGGCATGACTGAGCCAGATCCCGAAGTGCCGCTGCGCAAGCTGCCCGCGGCGGAACGGAACGCCATCCGGATCAGCCGCATCCTGGACGCGGCCGGCTCGCTGGTGGCCCAGCGCGGTTACGAGAAGATGACCACCTCGCAGGTGGCCCTGCGGGCCGGGGTGTCGCCCGGCTTGCTCTACCAGTTCTTCGCGGACAAGCGGGAGATCATGCAGGCGCTGGCCGCCCGCAACCTGGACCGTTACCTGGCCCGGATGGAGGACGCCATCCGGTCCGGCTGGCTGGGCGACTGGCCGGCCACCGCGGACGCCGCGGTGGACCTGTTCGTCGACATGTGCCGGGGAGACCCCGGCTTCCGGGTGGTGCGCTTCGGGGACGTGGCCGATGTACACCTGCTCGGCGCCACCGGTGACAACGACTCGCACCTGGCCGGCCGGCTGGCCGAGCTGCTGGCCGCCGAGCAGGGTGACCGCCCCGGCCTGCCCACCGAGCGGTCCCTGGTCATCGCCATCAAGATCGCCGACGCCCTGGTCAAGTTCGCCTTCTCGGTGCATCCGGACGGCGACGACGAGATCATTCAGCACGCCAAGCGGCTGATCCGGATCCACCTGGAACTGGCCGGCGACGACGGCGAGGCCGGGACGAAATGACGCCGCGGACCGGGGCCGCGGACCGGCGGGCCAGGCTGGGCCTGCGGCACCGGCTGGCGGCCGGCGCGCAGGCAGCCGCCCGGCCAGGCGGGCCGGCCGAGGTGGCCAGGTCGCTGGTCGCCGTGCACGGCACCGACCCGTCCTCGGTCTACCTGGGCATCCTGGCCCGGCTGGCCGGCGGCGACATCGAGTGCGTGCAGCGCGCCCTGTACCAGGACCGGACCCTGATCCGGCTGCTCGGCATGCGCCGGACCGTCTTCGTGGCCACGCTGGATAACGCGGCGCTCATCCAGGCGGCCTGCTCCCGGGCGGTCGCCGCCCGGGAGCGCCGCAAGCTGCTCGGCTGGCTGGCCGAGTCGGTTGTGCCCGGCGACGTGGACGGCTGGCTGGCCGACGTCGAGCAGGCGGCGCTCAGCGCGCTGACCGCCCGTGGCGAGGCGACCGCGGCGGAACTGGCCGACGACGACCCGCGGCTGCGCACCCAGATCGTGCTGTCCCGCGGGAAGCGCTACGAAGGCCGGCAGAACGTGTCCAGCCGGGTGCTGTTCCTGCTCGCCGCGCAGGGCCAGGTGGTCCGGGGCCGCCCGCGCGGCTCGTGGACCTCGCACCAGTACCGCTGGTCGCCGATGGAGCTGTGGTGCCCGGGCGGGCTGGCCGACTGGCCGACCGGGGCGGCCGAAGTGGAGCTGGCCCGGCGCTGGCTGCGAGCCTACGGCCCGGCCACCCCGGACGACCTGCGCTGGTGGGCCGGCTGGGGCAAGACCCAGCTGAGCCGGGTGCTCACCGAGCTGAAGCCGGCCGAGGTGGACATGGACGGGGTACCCGGCATCGCGCTGGCCGACGACCTGGCGCCGGCGCCGGAGGTGGTGCCGTGGGCCGCGCTGCTGCCTGGGTTGGACTCCACCCCGATGGGCTGGCAGCAGCGCGACTGGTTCCTCGGCCAGCACGGCCCGCGGCTGTTCGATCAGGCGGGGAACATCGGCCCGACGGTCTGGTGGGACGGCCGGATCGTTGGCGGCTGGGCGCAGCACCGGGACGGCGAGATCGTCTGCCGGTTCCTGGAAGACGTTGGCGCCGCGGCGGCCACCGCGGTCGATGCCGCGGCCCAGCGACTGGCCGGTGTGCTCGGCGATGTCCGGCTGTCCGCCCGGACCCGCGGCCGGACCTGGCTGGAGCAGGAACTGGCCGGCTGAGGCCCGCACCCGCACCCCCGACCGCCCCGGACCCCGCGGCTCCCGCGGCGCGCCAGCCCGCATTGACGTATTCCCATATCGGTATATGATTGGGCCATGGCTAGAGCAGCGACCACCACGGACGCGTTCAACGCGGTCGCTGAGCCGCGGCGGCGGCAGATCCTGGATGCCCTGGCCGGGGGTGAGCGGCCGGTGAACGATCTGGTCGCCCTGCTCGGCCTGGCCCAGCCGCTGGTCTCCAAGCACCTGCGGGTGCTGCGCGAAGTCGGCCTGGTGGAGGTGCGCGACGAAGGGCGGCAGCGGCTGTACCGGCTCAACGCCCAGCCGCTCAAGCCGATCCACGACTGGGTGCAGAGCTACCAGGACCTGTGGACCGAGCGGTTCACCCGGCTGGACGACGTACTGACGGAACTCAAGGACACGGAGGAAGACGATGGCAGCAGAGACACGTAACGCGGTGGTGACGCTTCCGGCGAGCACCCAGATCATGATCACGCGGCAGTTCGACGCGCCGCGGCACCTGGTCTACCGGGCCTGGACCACGCCGGAGCTCATCCGCCGCTGGTGGGCCGGGGACCGGGGCAAGGTGACCAGCGCCGAGGTGGACCTGCGGCCGGGGGGCAGCTGGCGGTACGTGATGACGGCCAACGGCGGGTTCGAGGTCGCCTTCCACGGCGAGTACCGGGAGATCGTCCCGGACGAGCGCATCGTGTCCACCGAGGTCTTCGAGGGCATGCCCGACGCCGCGGCGCTGAGCACGGCCACGTTCGCCGAGCAGGACGGGCACACCACGCTGACCGTCCTGGTCGAGCACAGCAGTCAGGAGCACCGCGACATACACCTCAGCTCGGGCATGGAAGAAGGGATGAACGAGTCCCTCGACCACCTGGAGCAGGTGGCGGCGTCGCTGCGCTGACCAGGATGCGGAAAGGCTGAACCCGCGGGGCAGCCCGACGTGAGCCGCCCCGCGGGATCAGGACCAGCACGGGTTAGTGGCAGAGCTCAGTGGCAGAGCCCGCGCGGAATGGACTTCCCGCAGTGGTTGCGCAGGAACCGGTTGCCCACCCCGGGTGCCGTCCCAGATCAGGTCGGGACCGGCGACACCGCCGCCCGCTGAGCACAGGCCACCGCGGCGGCCCGGTCCGGGCAGCCCGCCGTGCCGCCCGCCGCCTGGGTGGACAGCGCCCCGGCCGCGCAGCCGAGCGCGGCTGCCTTGTGCAGGGCCAGCCCGTCGAGCAGGCCCGCGATCAGCCCGGCGTTGAAGCAGTCCCCGGCGCCGGTCGCATCCACCGGCGCCACCGGCGGCAGGCTGACCTGCCAGCGCTCAACCCCGGACCCGCACAGCGCCCCGCGCTCGCCGCGCTTCACCACCACCGCCGGCCCGGCATCAGCCAGCGCGGCCACGGCCCCGGCCAGGTCCGGCTGGCGGCTCAGCCGCAGCGCCTCCGCCTCGTTCGGCAGCAGCAGGTCGGCCTGGGCGATGGCCGTGCGCAGCCGGTCATCACCCCAGCGCCCGGACGGGTCCCAGTTAGTGTCCAGCGAGGTGCGGGCGCCCGCCGCCCGGGCGGCGGCCAGCACCCCAGCCAGGCCGGGCCCGAGCGAGTCCTCGAGCAGGAAGTACGAGCTGGCGTGCACGTGCCGGGCCGCGGCGACCAGCCCCGCCGGGACATCCGCCGCGGTCAGCGAGGCCACCGCGCCGAGCGCGGTCAGGATGGCCCGGTCGCCGCCGCGGGACAGCGCCACGGTCATCCCGGTCGGCGCGTCCTCGCGCACCGCCACCGCGCCGACGTCCACCCCCTCGCCGGCCAGCTGGTCCAGCATGAACCGCCCGGCCGGGTCGGCGCCGACCGCGGCGACCAGCGCGACGCGCAGCCCGAGCCGGGCCGCGGCCACCGCGGTGATCGCGGCCGACCCGCCGATGACCAGCGACATGCTGGCTACCAGCTTCTCCTGCTGGCCGAACGCGGGGGTCACGTCGTCCCCCAGCACCAGCACGTCCGGATTGCAGTCGCCCAGCACCACCAGGTCAGGCGAGGACAACGTCAACCCCGGCATCCTGCGGCCCGGACGCGTCCTCGGCAGCGTCCTCGACCTGGAGCTGGCCCGCCGCCGCGAGCAGCTCCAGCAGCTCATTCCACCGGTTATAACGGCTCACCGGCGCCTCCCGCCATCAGCCCCGCCCCGCCCGCCGGGGCGGCCCGGTCAGCCGCACCTATGACGCCGAGCAGCCGGGCCACTTCTGCGGCGATCGCATCCCGCCCGGCGGCAAGGTACCGCCGGGGATCGACCATTCCCGAGTCATTAGCCAGGGACTGGCGTATGGCCGCGGTAAACGCCTTGTTCAGCTGAGTCGCTACGTTGATCTTTGTCATCCCAGCCGCGATCGCCCCGGCCAGGTCCCGGTCGGGCACACCGGACGAGCCGTGCAGCACCAGCGGGACACTGACTGCGGCCCGGATCCGGGTGATCAGCCCGAGGTCCAGCACCGCGTCGCGGGTCAGCATGGCGTGCGAGCTGCCCACCGCGACGGCCAGCGCGTCCACTCCCGTCGCCGCGACATAACCGGCCGCCTCGTCCGGGCGGGTCCGCGCGGCCGGCGCGTGCACGCCGTCCTTGCCGCCGATCTCGCCGAGTTCCGCCTCCACCCAGATGCCCCGGTGCTGGCACCACCGGGCCATGTCGGCGGTGGCCGCGACGTTGCCGGAGTAGGGCCGGGCCGATGCGTCGTACATGACCGACCCGGCGCCCAGCCCGGCCGCCTCGCGGACCAGGTCCGCGCTGGTCGCGTGGTCCAGGTGCACCGCGGCCGGCACCCCGGCCGCGCCCGCGATGGCCAGGCAGGCGCTCATGATCGGCGCCAGCGCGCCGTGGTAGGCCGCGCAGTTCTCGCTGATCTGCAGCACGACCGGGGCCCCGGCCAGCTCGGCGCCGGTCACGATCGCCTCGGCGTGCTCGATGCCGATGACGTTGAACGCGCCGACGCCGCGGCCGGCCGCCCGGGCCGGGCCGGCGATGTCCGCCATCGGGGTGAGCGGCATCAGCCCGCCGCCCCGCGGCGTACGCTGACCCCGGCCAGCACCCGTTCGTAGTCGGCCGGGCGGAACTCCCCGGCCACCGGCGCGGCGGCCGCCGCAGTGCCCAGCGCGACCGCGCGGCGCAGCCGCTCGTCCCAGGGCAGGCCCGCCGCCAGCCCGTGCGCCAGGCCCGCGGCCACCGCGTCGCCCGCGCCGGTCGCGTTCCCGGCCACCGCGGCGGGCGGGGCCGCCATCCAGGTGCCGTCTTCGGTCACCGCGAGCAGCCCGTCCGCGCCGAGAGTGGCCACCACCGCGGCTGGGCCGGTGTCCCGCAGTTCGCGGGCCGCACTCGCGACCGCGGCCCGGCCGGCCAGCGGATGGCCCGCCAGCCCGGCCAGCTCGGCCAGGTTGGGCTTGACGATCGCGGGCCGGGCGGCCGCACCGGCCCGCAGCGCGTCCCCATGCGCGTCCAGCACGGCCGGCACCCCGGCCGCCGCCGCCGTCTCGATCAGCCGCGCGTAGCTGGTGGCGGGCAGTCCCGGCGGCAGGCTGCCGGACAGCACCACCGCCGCACACCCGCCCAGCTCCTTTTCATACCTAACGGCCAGTTCCGTGAACTCCTCCGGGGCGGCCCGCGGACCGGGCTCGTTGAATGCCGTGACGCTGCCGCTGCGGCCGTCGACTACGGTGACGGTGCGGCGGGTCTCGCCGCCGATCCTGGTGAACGCGGCGGGCACCCCCGCCTCGGCCAGCGCCGACTCGACCGCGGTGCCGGTGACCCCGCCGGCCAGCCCCAGCACCAGCACGTCGGCGCCGAGCGCGCGCAGGGTGCGGGCCACGTTCAGGCCCTTGCCCCCGGGACGGGCGTGAACCGCACTGGGCCGGTTCACGCCCGCCCAGTCCACGGCCGGCACCTGGTAGGTGATGTCCAGGGCCGGGTTGAGGCAGACGACTGCGATCACGGCAGGCGGCTCAGCGGGGAGTGAGGATGACCGACCGGGCCAGGTTGCGCGGCCGGTCCGGATCCAGCCCGCGGGCCCGGGACACGGCGGCCGCGAGCAGCTGCACCCGGACCAGTTCGGCGAGCGGGTCCTCGTCGCTGTGCCAGGGGATGCCGCCCGCCGCCCGCACCTCGGCGCCCAGCCCGTCTGGCGGCGTGCCCAGCAGCCACACCACGCTGCCCGGCCCGGTCACCGCGGCGGGCCCGTGCCGGTACTCCATGGCCGGGTACGCTTCGGTCCACATCCCGGCCGCCTCGCGCAGCTTGAGCGCGGCCTCGCTGGCCAGGCCGACGGTCCAGCCGGTGCCGAGGAACGTGAACTGACGGGCCGCGGTCAGCTCGGCGGGCAGTGGCTGGGCCAGCACCCGCTCGGCGGCGTCGGCCACCGGCCCGATGTCCTGCCCCAGGCTGGCCCGCAGCAGGGCCAGCTCAGTGGTGGCGAACCGGGTCTGCACCACGGATTCCTCGTCAGCGAAGCTGAGGTCGACCGTGGCGCCGGCCGCCTCGGACACCGGGTTCGGGGTGCCGGCGGTGATCCCGACCGTGGGCACGGTGCCGCGCAGCCGGCCCAGCAACTGCAGGATCTCGGTGGTGGTCCCGGACCGGGACAGCACCAGGACCCGGTCGTAGCGGCGGTTGGTGGGCATCTCGGACGCGGCGAACGCGTCGGTCTCGCCGTGCCCGGCGGCTTCCCGCGCGGCCGCGTACGCCTGAGCCATGAACCAGGACGTCCCGCACCCGGCCACCGCGACCCGTTCCCCGCTGGCGGGCAGCGCGCCCGCGACGCGGGCGGCCATCCCGGCCGCCCGCCGCCAGCACGCTGGCTGCGAGGCCACCTCCAGCTCGATACTCCCGGTGGCTGCCACCTCCGCCTCCTCACTCATCACTTGCTCCTTTTCCGCTCCCACTCTTTTTCCTCCCGCACCGGGCCAGTGTCCAGGGCGCACGTCCGGGGCGCACGGCGCAGTGCCTGCCTCCGCCCCGGACAGCGCCGTGCACGCCTCCCATACGTAACCGACCTCGGGCGCGGCGGTGGGGGCCGGTGCGGGGCGGCAGGCTTGCCGCTGGGGCTGCACGCCGTCGCCAGCAGTAGAAAGAGCGCGGTCGCGAAGGCCAGGCTGACCGCCATGCGCGACGCCTCCGTCGTCCGGATCATCGCGGTAAGCCCGTTCGCCGGCTGGGTCTCCCGGCCGCCCATGGGCCATCCCGTAACGGCCCCGTTGATCGCCAGCGCGAACCGGCGTTGACCAGCAAGGAACACCATCCCGAGAACTCGCCGTCGTTTCATTGCTTTCGTTCTCGCTCGGATGAGCGGATATTAGAACACACTCGTGCGCTCGGCAAGGCTGCTTCTGGTCGTTAGTGTTGCTGCCTGAACGATCAGAACGGTAGATTCACCTGGGTGCGTGCCATTACGAGCGAGATCGCCAGCCAGCCTGCCCTGTGGCGGAAGACCGCGGGCATAGCTTCGGCGGTCGCGGGCTTGCTTCCGGCGCCCGGCGAACCAGCTGCCGCGATCGGCTGCGGGACCTCCCTTCACGTCGCGCGGGCGTACGCCGCGCTCCGCGAGGAAAGGAACCTGGGCACGACAGACGCGGCGACCGCCTCCGAGCTGTCACCGCACCGGAGCTACCGGCGCGTGGTCGCCATCTCGCGCTCGGGTACCACGACGGAGGTCGTGCGCGCGCTCGAGCGGCTCAGGGGAAGCATCGCCACGGTCGCGATCACGGCGGTCCCCGGCTCGCCGGTCGCGTCGACCGCCGACGACACGATCGTGCTTGAATTCGCGAACGAGCATTCAGTTGTTCAGACGCGCTTTGCGACCACCGCGCTCGCTCTGCTGCGCGCGCACATCGGTGATCGACTCGAAGCCGCGATTGTGGACGGGGAGGCAGCGCTCGCCGGGGCGCTGCCAGTAGAGCCCACGCAGTTCAAGCAGTTCGTGTTCGTGGGACAGGGCTGGACCGTGGGCCTCGCGGACGAGGCGGCCCTCAAGCTGCGCGAAGCGGCCTCCGCCTGGACCGAGGCGTACCCTGCGATGGAATACCGCCACGGCCCGATCAGCGCGGCCGGCCGCGGGACCCTCGTGTGGGCCATCGGACCGGTCGATCCGGGGGTGCTCGCCGACGCGGCGGGCACCGGGGCCACCATCGTCTACGGAGGGTTCGATCCGATGGCCGAGCTCGTCCTCATCCAGCGGATGGCCGTCGAACTCGCTGAGGCTCAGGGACTCGATCCCGATCATCCGAAGCACCTGACTCGTTCGGTCGTGCTGCCGTGAGTCGCAACCGCTCACGCAGGAGGTCCTGATCGTGGCCGAGGTTTCGTTCCACGAGGTCGCGAAAGTCTTCCCGAACGGGACGACAGCGGTTGACGGGCTCACCTGCACCATCGCCGACGGCGAGTTCATGGTCCTGGTCGGGCCGTCCGGCTGCGGAAAGACGACCGCCCTCCGGATGATCGCGGGGCTGGAGGAGCCGACCTCCGGAGCGATCGCCATCGGCGGAGAGGTCGTGAACGGTGTTTCTCCCCGGGACCGCGACATCGCAATGGTGTTCCAGAGCTACGCGCTGTATCCGCACAAGACAGTCCTCCAGAACCTGGCCTTCGGGCTCCGGCAGCACAAGATGCCGACCGCCGAGATCACGGAACGGGTCAGGGAGGTGAGCTCGCTGCTGACCCTCGATGACCTGCTGGACCGCAAGCCCGCCCAGCTCTCCGGCGGTCAGCGGCAGCGCGTGGCCATGGGGCGCGCGCTCGCCCGCAGGCCGCGCGTCTACCTCCTCGACGAGCCGCTCTCGAACCTGGACGCACAGCTCCGGACCCAGCTTCGCGCCGACCTCAAGCAGCTGCATCAGCGTTTTTCCACCACCACCCTCTACGTCACGCACGACCAGGTCGAGGCCATGACGCTCGGCGAGCGCATTGGCGTGATGTCCGGCGGCAAGCTGCTTCAGCTCGGCACACCGCAGGAGATCTACCGGCGCCCGGCGAACGTGTTCGTGGCCGGGTTAATCGGCAGCCCCCCGATGAACCTGCTCAGCGCCTCCGCGACGGGCGGCCGCGTGGACGCGGGCGATCTCGTATTCGAGGCCCCCGGCGTCCCCAGCGGCGAGCTCGTCATCGGCGTGCGGCCCGAGGCCCTGCGCCTCATGACGGACGCCAGCGGAGAGCACGCCATGCCGGTGCGCGTGGAAGTCGTGGAGTTGCTCGGCCACGAGACGATCGTCTACGGGAGCGTTCGCGGTCACCGTGTCGCCACCGCCTCCACCACCCCCGGGATCGAATCCCTGCCCCCCGAGCGGGCGATCGTCGTCGCCAGGCTCGACGCACGCCGTCAGCCAGCGGTGGGCGAGACGCTCAAACTTGGCATGTCGCTGGAAGACGTGCACCTCTTCGATGCCACGTCGGGCGAGGCGGTGGCCTGGTCCGAGCCCTTCGCCTCCCGGCGCCTGGCCGGATCCTGAGGACGGTTCCGATGCGGCAGGCCGAGCGACTGGAAACGATCCTGGAGTGGCTGTCCGGGAACGGCAGCGTGAATGTCGCCGACATCTCGGACGAGCTGGGCGTGTCGGCCGCCACGGTCCGTCGTGACCTTGGCCTTCTCGAGCGCCAGCGCCTGCTGGCGCGCACGCATGGAGGCGCGGTCGCGCAGGGAGTCTTTTATGAGCTCCCGCTTCGCTACAAGGGCGGCCGGCACAAGGAAGAGAAGCTGCGGATCGCCCGCGAGGCCGCGACGCGAGTCGCCGCAGGTCACGCGGTCGGGCTCACCGGCGGAACCACCACCACGGAAGTGGCGCGGGCGCTGGTCGACCAGCCGCGCCTCACGCTGGTCACGAACGCTCTGAACATCGCCTCCGAGATGGCGGTACGCCCCAATCTCCAGCTCGTGGTGACGGGCGGAGTGGCCAGGTCCGAGTCCTATGAGCTGGTCGGGCCCATTGCCGAGGCGAGCCTGGCCGGGCTGAACCTCGACATCGTGTTCGTGGGCGCGGATGGGGTCTCCCTCGAAGCCGGCCTCACAACGCATCACGAGGTGGAGGCCCACACGAACCGGGCACTGATCGAGCGCTCCCGCTCGGTCGTCGTGGTAGCCGACAGTTCCAAGATCGGCCTCGTGGCCTTCGCCCAGATCTGTGCGGTCGGAACGGTCGACGAGCTGATCACCGACCGCGCCGCCGACCCCAAAATCCTGGCGGGCCTGACCGAAGCCGGCGTGAAGGTCATCACCGTCTAACCCCGGCCAGAGAGAACAGCTCGCTCGTAAGATTGCTCGCACTTGCTCACTTAAGGCATATATGGAACACTCTCGCTCATGATCCGAGTAGCGATCATCGGTGCCGGCAGCGTGGAGTTCACCCGCAACGTGGTGGCCGACCTCTGTTCGTTCCCGGAGCTAGCCGGGCAGGTAACCATCGCCCTGCACGACATCAACGCGGAGCGTCTCGCGTACTCGGAGCGCGCCGCCGCGTCGATCGTGCGGAGGACCGGCGCCGGGCACCGGGTGGAGGCCAGCGCGGAGCGTCGGCCCGCCGTGCAGGGCGCGGACTACGTCATCAACGAGATCCAGGTCGGGGGGTACCGGCATACCCTCATGGATTTCGAGATCCCGAAGAAGTACGGGGTCCGTCAGACGATCGGCGACACGATCGGGATCGGCGGCATCTTCCGCGGGCTCCGCACCATTCCCGTCGCGGTGGGCATCGGCAACGACCTCCACGAGCTGGCACCGGACGCCCTGCTGCTGAATTACACCAACCCGATGGCCATGGTGCCGTGGGGCGTCTACGAGGGCACCCCGTTCGCGAACGTGGTAGGCGTGTGCCACTCGGTGCGGGACACTCATGCCTTCTTGGCCGCCGCCGTTGGCGTGCCCGAGGAAGACGTCGCCTTCCGCACCGCCGGCTTCAACCATCAGTGCTTCGTCCTGCGGTTCCGCCACCGTGGCACCGGCGAGGACCTCTACCCGCGGCTTCGGGAGGTGATCGAGGCCGATCCCGAAGGGCTGGGCAGGCGGGTGCGCGTGGAGATCTTCCGGCGCTTCGGCTACTTCCCCACCGAGTCCAGCGAACACTCGAGCGAGTACGTCCCCTGGTTCCTCCACCACGACGGGCAGGTCGAGCGGTTCCGGTGCGAGATCGACGAGTACGTGCGCCGCAGCGAGCGGAACCTCGAGGACTGGGAGCAGACGAAGGCGGCCCTGGATGCCGGCCAGGAGCTAGAGGTCAAGCCTGCCTCCGAGCTCGCTTCGGAGATCATCCACTCGCTCGAGACCGGCACCGCCCGTGAGATCTACACGAACGTGCGGAACGGCGGGCTGATCGACGGGCTTCCCGGTAACGCCTGCGTGGAGGTGCCGACCCTGGTCGACAAGAACGGCATCCAGCCCACCCGGATCGGTGCCCTCCCAACGCAGTGCCTCGCCTTGAACCGGACCTTCCTGAACGTTGTGGAACTCACCGTCCGCGCGGTGCTCGAGGAGCGGCGCAGCCTGGTCTACCAGGCCGCGCTGGTCGACCCGAACACGGCCGCCACCCTGACGACCGAGCAGATCGTGGCCATGTGCGACGACCTGATTGAGGCACACGGGGCGCTGATGCCCGAGGGCATCCGCAACGGCAGCTGAATGGGGGCCGCAGCCGCGGGCATGACCGCCACCGCTCCTGACCTGCTGGAGGTCCCTGCACCCGGGCGGGTGCTGGGCCGCCCTGTGCTCCGCAGCGAGGATCGCGCGCTGCTCACCGGAGCGGTCCGGTACCTGGACGATGTCGTGTGCGAGGGGGCGCTGCACGGGGTGTTCGTCCGGTCCCCGATAGCACACGCGCTCGTCCGGTCAGTCGATGCGGACGAGGCCCGTGCGATGCCTGGTGTCGTCGGTGTGTTCGCCGCCGGGGACCTGGGTGGGCTGCGGATGCCCCCTGTTGAAGACAGTCCCGAGGTGTTCGCCAGGCCCCTGCTCGCCATCGACCGGGTCCGGTTCGTCGGCGAGCCGGTGGCCGTGGTGGTGGCGCAGACGCGGGCGCAGGCCGTGGACGCCGCGGACGCCGTCGCCGTCGATTACGAGCCGCTTGCCCCGGTGATCGATCCCGAAAAGGCGCTGGAGCCTGACGCGCCGATCCTGTTCCCGGCCCACGGCTCCAACCTCGCCATCCGCGTCGACAATGTGGCCGTTGACCCAGACGCGCTCGAGGGTGCCGAGATCATCGTGCGGGCACGGTTCGTCAACCAGCGGGTGGCGCCGGTGCCGATGGAGCCCAATGGCGCTCTCGCCATCGCCGGCGCCGACCCCGGTCAACCATCGGTCACGCTGTGGGCCTCGGTGCAGGCGCCGCACGACACGCGCCGCGTCGTCGCCCAGGTTCTGGGCCTGGAGTCCGCCCAGGTGCGCGTCCGCACCGCGGCGGTGGGCGGCGGATTCGGCGGGAAGATCCCGACATACCCCGAACACGTCGTGATCGCGTGGCTCGCACGGCATATGGGCGGCGCGGTTCGCTGGTCGGAGACGCGAAACGAAAACATGATCGCGATGACGCACGGCCGCGGTCAGGTGCAGCACGTTGAGCTGGGCGCCACCCTGGACGGGCGGATGCTCGGGCTTCGTGTCTTCGTGATCCAGGACATCGGGGCGTACGCCAGCGAGGCCGCGACCCTGCCACCGCTCACCGGCCTCATGGCCTCGGGCCCGTACCGGATCCCCCGGATCGACTTCCGTGCGGTCTCCGTCGTGACCAGCACCACTCCGGTGGGCGCCTACCGGGGCGCGGGCCGGCCGGAGGCAACGTGGCTGCTTGAGCGGGCCCTGGACATGCTGGCGGCCGAGCTCGGGATCGATCCCGCGGAGATCCGACGACGCAATTTCATCCCTCCCGAGGCATTCCCGTACCGCACCCCGACCGGCGCCAACTACGACAGCGGGGACCCGGGCCGTGCCCTTGATATCGCGCTTCGTGCGGCCGGATACGCCGAACTGCGCCAGGAACAGGCGGCACGCATCGGCCGGGGCGAAACGTGGCAGCTCGGCATCGGCATCTGCAGTTACGTGGAGGTCACGGGCTGGGGAAGCGAGTTCGCGTCGGTGGACGCCGACGACCAGGGGACGTTCACCGTGCTGACCGGGACCAGCCCGCAGGGACAGGGGCACGAGACCGCATGGGCGCAGATCGTGGCCGACACCCTGGGCGTCTCGTTCGACGCCGTCACGGTCCGGCATTCGGACACGCTGCTCGTCCCGCGCGGCGAGGGGACAATGGGGTCGCGGTCCCTCCAGGTGGGCGGCTCGGCCGTGCTCCGGGCCTCGGTGGCCCTGCTGGACAAGGCCCGGCGTCTTGCGGCCCACCTGCTGGAGACGAGCGAGAGCGACATGCGCCGCCTGGACGGCCGGATCGGCGTCGGCGGTGCCCCGGAGTTGTCGCTTTCCTGGGGCGAGCTGGCGGCGGCCGCCGCAGACCCCTCGTCTCTCCCGCCCGGTATGGAGCCGGGGCTGCGGGCGCAAAACGACTTCGAGATGGAGGATTCGACCTATCCGTTCGGTGCCCACATCGCGGTCGTGGAGGTCGACACCGAGACGGGGAAGGTGAAGCTGGTCCGTCATGTCGCGGTGGACGATTGCGGGCGCCGCATCAACCCGATGCTCGTCGACGGACAGATCCACGGGGGGATTGCGCAGGGCGCCGCCCAGGCGCTGTTCGAATCATTCGTCTACGACGAGGTGGGCAATCCGTTGACGTCCAGCCTCGCCACATACGCGATGCCGAGCGCGGCGGAGTTCCCCTCATTCGTCACCGTCCCGCTGGTGACCCCCACTGCCCGGAACCCATTGGGGGCAAAGGGCGTCGGCGAGGGGGGGACTATCGGGGCAGGACCCGCGGTCCAGAACGCGGTGATCGATGCGCTCTCTCACCTTGGTATCCGGCACATCGACATGCCGATGAGCCCGGACCGGATCTGGCAGGCCATCAGGGATGCGCTGCGCGGTGTGCCCGGCGATAGCGAGAAAGGAGACGCGCATGGAGCGGCCGGACCTGAATGGTTTGATCGCGGCAATCGTCACGCCCATGCGGAGCGATACGTCGATCGACAAGGAGTCCCTCCGAAGATACGTTGACTGGCTGGCCGGCCAGGGCGTTCGCGGGCTGGCCGTGAACGTGGACACGGGCGAGGGGCCACACCTGTTTCCGGAAGAACGTCTGCGGGTGCTGGAGATCGTGGTTGAAGCGGTCGGCGGCCGGGCTCTCGTGGTCGCCGGACTCGCGGCTTCGTTTACCGAGCAGGCCCGTCGGCTGGCCGCCGACACCGCCCGGGCCGGAGCAGACGCCCTGCTCGTCTTCCCCATTTCCGCGTACCAGGGCGAACCGCTGGACCCCGAGATTCCCGCCTCGTACCACCGTGCGGTGGCCGAGGCCTCCGGTCTTCCCCTCATCGCCTTCCAGCTCCAGCCCGCACTGGGCGGGGTGAACTTCTCGGCTGAGACCATCGAGCGCACCATGAGCATCGATGGCGTGGTGGCCATCAAGGAGGCGTCCTTTGACGCGAAGCGGTTCGTGGAGACCGCGCGGCTGGTGAAGTCCCTGCCCTCCCGCCCCACCGTCCTGAACGGCAACGACAACTTCTTGCTTGAGGCGTATCTCCTCGGGGCCGAGGGCGCGCTGCTCGGCTTCGGCACGCTCGCCGCGCGCGAGCAGGTCCAGATGCACCGGGCCGCGCGCGACCAGGATCTCCCCCGTGCGTTCGAGCTCCGCGACATGCTCCAGCCGCTGTGCGACGCGATCTTCGCCCGGCCCGTCCGCGACTATCGCGCTCGCATCAAGCACGCGCTCATGCGCCTGGGAGTCATCGACGAAGCGTACGTTCGCCCGCCACTGCGCCCACTGTCCAAAGACGCCCGCGACCTCGTGGACGGCGCGCTCAAGGAAGCGGGACTCCTCTAGTGGGCCTGCGGGGAGTGGGCGTGTTCCTGCCGACGTTCGCGGGGGACCACGGGCGCACCGGGGCTGAGCTCGCGGCGTTTGCGCGGCGCGCCGAGGACCTGGGGTTTGACTCCGTGTGGGCGACCGATCACCTGCTGCACCAGAGCAGGTTCTACGCGGTCCCGTGGCTCGATCCGATCGTCTCGCTCACCTACGTGGCCGCAACGACGTCGCGACTGCGCCTGGGCACCTCGGTTCTTGTGCTGCCGACCCGCCAGCCGGTCGTCCTCGCGAAAGAGGTAGCCACACTCCAGGCCCTCACCGATGAGCGCTATATCCTCGGCGCGGGAACAGGCTGGGATGATCGGGAGTTCCAAGCCGTCGGCCAGCAACGAGCGGAGCGGGGCGGGCGGACCGACGAATCGATCGCGATCATACGCCGGCTGCTCGCGGGCGAGTCCGTGACATACGAGGGCCGGTTCTACCAGCTGCAGGACGTGGCGGTTGGCCCAGCCATGCGCTCGCCGCTGTGCCTGTGGAGCGCTGGCGGCCGGCAGCTCCCGCACGCAGCTTCCCCGGAGCGGCCCGTCCTGGCTCCGGCGGTTCTCCGGCGGATCGTCGCCTCCGACGGGTGGATCGCGCGGCCCACGTCCCTTCCGTCGCAGATCAAGGAAGACCTCGCCGAGATCCGCCCCGCGCTCGAGGCGGCGGGCCGCGATCTGGACACGTTCACGGTCGCGCATGAGAACTTCCTCCATCTCGTTCCCACCGAGGACCGTGAGAAGGCCCGCGCCGACCAGCGGCGCGCCTACGCGACGATCATGGGAGGCGGCAGGCCCTTCGAGTATTTCGAGCAGGTGTACCTGACGGGCACGCCCACCGAGATCGTGGAGAAACTCCGGGTGAGGATAGCCATCGGCGTCGAGTACCTGATCCTGCACACCCTGGAGCCGTCGACCGCGCAGCTGGACCTGTGGGCGGAGCACGTCCTGCCCCACCTGGCGGCCTGATGACGAAGATCGTGCTCAACGGGGCCGGCAGCGTCGAGTTCACGAAAGAGCTGCTGGCCGACATCCTCGGCTTCGACGAGCTCGCCGGGTCCACGATCGCGCTGTTTGACGTGGACGGCGAGCGCCTCGAAACCGCGGCGGCCATCGCGCGTTGGACTGCGGGGGCACTGGGGGCGCCCGCCACGATCGAGCCGCATCTCGACCGCCGGGCGGCGCTCGAAGGAGCGGATCACGTGATCAGCATGATCCGGGTCGGCGGGCACGACGGGCTGAGGCTCGACTTCGAGATCCCCGGGCGGCACGGCGCACGGCAGGCGATGGCGGACACCATGGGCATCGGGAGCATCTTCCGGGCCCTGTGCACGATCCCGGCGCTGCTCGACCTGGCGCGCGACCTGCATGAGGTCGCGCCCGGCGCCTGGCTCTACAACTACACGAACCCGATGGCGGCGCTGGTGTGGGCGATCTACTCAGGGACCGCCCACCAGCGTGTCGTCGGCGTCTGCATGTCGCCGGAGAACACCGCCCAGCAGCTCGCGGAGCTGCTCAATGTCCCCTTCGCCGAGATCGCGTACCTGGCCGGCGGGATCAACCACCAGTCGTGGATCCTGCGCCTGGAGCACGACGGACAGGACCTCTATCCACGGCTCCGGCAGATCGTGCAAGACGACCCCGACGGGCTCGGACGGCGTGTCCGGGTGGAGATGCTCAAACGGTTTGGCTACTTCCCGACCGAGTCGAGCGAGCACAATGCGGACCTCGTGCCCTGGTTCCTTCCCCATGAGGACCAGATCCGCCGCTTCCGGATCCCCGTCAACGAGTACCTGCATCGCAGTGAGCGGAACCTCGGCTCCTACGCGGAGACCCGGCGCAAGCTCGAGGCGGGCGAGCCGCTCGGGCTCGAGCGCGGTCCCGAGTACGCGCCGCAGATCATCCACTCCATCGAGACGGGGACGCCCCGGATGGTCTACGGCAACGTCCGCAACGGCGGCTCGATCGACAACCTGCCGGATGACTGCTGCACTGAAGTGCCGTGCCTGGTGGACCGGGCGGGGGTCCAGCCCACTCGCGTGGGGAGCCTGCCGCCGCAGCTCGCCGCGCTCAACCGCCTGTATCTGAACGTCTGTGAGCTGACCGTGCGGGCCGCGCTCGAGGAGCGCCGCGACCTGGTATACCAGGCGGCGCTCCTCGACCCCAGCACGGCCGCCACGCTGTCCATCGACGAGATCGTTCACGTGTGCGACGAGCTAATCGGCGCGCACGGCGACCTGATCCCGGCCGGGATCCGCGGCGGCTGAGCCGCCTGGTCACCCGGCCGGGGCGAGCCACCCGACCGCTACCCGCCGGCCGCGCCCGGCACGTTCAGGATCGTGTTAGCCTGCTGCGCCGCCGCATTAAGCGCGGCCGCCGGAGCGGCCCGGCCGAGCAGCACCGACGCGATGCTATTGCCGAGGGCGTCGACGACCCGCGGCCACTGCGGCAGCGTGGGCATCGCCTCCTTGGCGTTGACGAGATTCGCGGCCATCGGCCCAATGCCCGGCCACTTCTTCAGGTACTCCTTATAGCCCGGCAGCTTGAGGATGGACGGCCGGATCGGGAGCGAGCCGGATCCGATCGACCACGTCAGCTCCTGCTGCGGCGCGGTCAGCCATTCCAGGAACGTGATGGAGGCGGCCACCCGCGCGGAGCCGTTGTTGAAGATGACCCAGTTGTCGGGGCCGGACACGGTCTGGTGGCTGGTGGTCACGGCCGGCAGCGGCACATCCGCCCAATCGACCTTCGCCTGGTTGAGCACCGGGACCTCCCACGGGCCGCTGACGAACATCGCCAGATGCCCGCTCGTGAACAGCGGTTCGGCCTTCGCTGCCGTCGGGTCCAGGTACACGGAATGGTCGACGGTCGCCATCTGCTGCCAGAGCGTCAGGTTCGCTACCCCTGCCGGTGAGTTGAACAGCGCCTTCTTGTGGTCGGGCGAGAGGATCTGTCCGCCGCGCTGCCAGAGCCCCGGGAAGAACCGCCAGGACGTGTCGAGCAGATCCCCGCCGGTGGGGTAGTTCACGCCGTAGATGTGCTGGGCCGGATTGGTCAGCTTCTTCGCGACGGCGCGGAACTGGTCCCAGGTCCAGTTGGGGGACGGGGCGGGGACGCCGGCCGCGGCGAACAGCTTCTTGTTGTAGATCACCGACAGGTTGTCGATGAGGGCGGGGAACCCGATGACCTTGCCTCCGGGCGCCACGATCTGCTGCGACGCCGGGTAAAAGTCGTTCCAGTTGTATCCCGGCGAGTGGATTATTTTCGCCAGGTTCACGGTCTTACCGCTCTGGGCGATGTTGGCGGCGTAGGACCCGTAGATGTACGCGACGTCGGGAGCGGTCCCGGCCGCGAGCGCCGTCGTGACCTTCGGCAGGAGATCCCCGGTGGAAGTCCCCCCGGAGCTCGCCTGCACCACGATGTGCGGATGCGAGGCGTTGAAGGAATTGACGAGCTGCTGCATCACCTTGTCTGTGGGCGGGGTCTGTGCATGCCAGAACTGGAGCGTGACCTTTCCCGATGAGCTGGGCCCCGAGCAGCTGGTCCCCGAGGGGCTCGAGCTCGATCCCGAGCATGCGGCCAGCACCAGGGTCAAGGCCGCGATCCCCGCCAGCACTATTCGCTTCATATTGGCCTCCTTGTATCGTCAGCCCTGGCCGCCGCCGGGTCATCCCTTGACGGCTCCGGTGATCGCCTGCACAAACCGGCGCTGGCCGAAAACGAACACGAGCAGCACTGGCAGCGTGGTCAAGACCGTGCTGGCCATAATTTGCGACCAGTGGGTTATGTGTTCACCCTGGAAGGTGGTGAGGCCCACCTGCACGGTGAACCTACGGCTCGACGTGATCGCGATCAGCGGCCAGAACAGGTCGTTCCACGCGTAGATGAACGTGATGATGCCGAGGGCGGCCAGGGCCGGCCTCGCGAGCGGCAGCACGATCTTCCAGAAGACCTGCAGGCGGCTGCAGCCGTCGATGCGCCCGGCCTCCTCGAGCTCTCTCGGGAACGACTGGAAGAACGAGTACATGAGGTAGATGCCCAGCGCGGATGTCAGCTGGGGCACGATGAGCGCCCCGAGCGTGTTGATGAGCCCGATGTCGTGGAAGATCACGAAAGTGGGGATCACCGTCAGCTGGAACGGAATGAGGGCCGTCGCGAGCAGCAGGATCAGCATCACGCTGGACCCCCGGAACTGGATGCGCGCGAACGCGTAGCCGGCCAGGCTGCACAGGACCAGCTGGGCGAGGACCGCGGCGCCGGAGACGATCAGGCTGTTCAGGAACCAGTAGGGGAAGTCCGAGCTGGCCAGGACGGTCGAGTACCCCCCGGTGTACAGGTGATGAGGCCATATCGACGGAGGGAGGTGGTTGATCTCGGTGTCGGTCATGAACGACGTGAGGACCATCCAGACGAACGGCAGGACCATGATGATCGAAAGGGGCAGCAGGACCAGATGCCAGCGCTGCGGCAGGTGGCGTCGCCAGCCGATCCGGCGCATCCGCCGCTCGGCCTCTTCGATCCGGGCGCGATGCAGCGCCATGTCGACCTCGGGCACGCCCTGCAGCGTCTGCTCGCCGGTCACAGCGTGACCCTCCGCCTGCGGCCGTAGGCGAGCGCCGCCACGGTCACGATCAGGCTGGTGAAGAACAGGACGTAGGCGACGGCCGCGCCGTAGCCGGCCGTGAAGAAGTTGAACGCCAGCTCCCAGATGTAGTAGACGAGCGTCAGCGTCGAGTTGAGGGGCCCTCCCCTCGTCGTCGTGTAGACGAGGTCAAAGAACTGGAACACGTCGATGAGCCCCCACACCAGCAGGAAGATCGTCACCGGCCGGACGGTCGGCACGGTGACGTGCCAGAACTTGGCCCATTTGCCCGCGCCATCGATCGACGCTGCCTCGAGGACCTCCTGGGGGATGTCCTGGAGCGCGGCGAGGTAGATCACGATGTTGAAGCCGAACTGGGTCCAGAAGTAGACGATCGCCAGCACGACCAGGGCCTGGGAGGGGTCCTGGAGAAAGCCCTGGCGCGGCAGCCCCACCGCCTGCAATCCGGCATTTATGATCCCGAAGTCGGGATCGAAGATGAACCCGAACAGCAGGCCCTCGGCCGCCGCCGACGCGACGAACGGCACGAGGAAGCAGGTGCGGTAGAAGCCGATGAGCTTGATCTTCCGGTTCAGCAGGATCGCCACGCCCAGCCCGGCAACGAGGCCGACCGGCAGGTACATCAGGGCGAGGAGAAGCGTGTTCGTGAACGCCTGGCGGAGCAGCGGATCCTTGGCCAGGGCGGCATAGTTCGCGAATCCGATGAAGTGGCCGGCCGACAAGAGATTCGAGTCCGTCAGCGACAGGTAGCCCGCCCAGATCATCGGGATGAAGGACAGGCCGAGCACGATGAATACGGACGGGCCCGCGAACGCCCACCCGGCGATGTTGCCCGAGCGGCGGATACGGCGGTTGGCATCCCGGGCAATGGTGGCTTCGTCGATGGTCGTGGCCATCAGCCCTCCACCGGCTCATATGGATCTGCGAGCGCGGCGCGAACGGGGCTGGGACACCACCGTGGTCCGGGAGCCCTCGTCGTCGCTTCTGCTTTCGTTCTCGCTCGGATGTGCGGATATTAGAACACACTCGTGCGCTCTGCAAGGCCGCTTCTGGTCGTTCGTATTGCTGTCCGAGCGATCAGGATGGCAGATTCGCCTGGATGCACGCCAGCCCCGGCCCGCCCTGTGACCTGGCCCGTTCGGTCTCCCTCGCCCCGCGCTGAGCCCAGCAGATCACAGTGATCCTCGTCTTCGCCCTCAACCCGGCTCTGGATGTGACGCATCACGTGCCCGGCGTCGACTGGGCCGGCGTCAACCTGTCCACGGCGGCCGGTGCCACCGGCCGACGGGCGGGGGAATCCGACCGGCGCCGGGGACGCCGTGGCCGCGGGCCTGGTGCAAGGGCTTGTGCTGGGGCGCCCGTGGGAGGAGCGCTGGCCGGGGTCAGGGTGAACCGCGGCAAGGCCGGTTGATGCCAGCGGCCAGATAAAAGGAGATCGTCGGGCCGGCCGCGGCGTTGGCGCCTTCAACGTCATCGGCATTGAGCCCGTGATGCGGTCCCGGACACGGGGCTCATCGCCAGGATCCACGGTGCGGTCAGCGTCCCCGCTCGTCCTGCATGGCTCGTCCGGTGTCTCCGATGCGATGCTGGCGGCGGCGATCGGCGCCGGGATCGTCAGTCAGGATGAATCACCGGGCACGCCGTGACCGAGCGTGAAGAGGCCCGGGGCGTGGATCTGGTCGTGGTGGGCGTGGCCGTCCAGCCGTTGCGGGGTCTTCACGGTGGCCTCGTCGGTGCTGGTCCCGCCGACCAGCCTTTGGGGCAGCCAGAAGCTGTCCTCGGCCCGCTCCACGGCGTCCAGGGGGACGCCAGCCGGGATCTGCCCGATGAGCGGCACCTCAACCTCTCCGGCCCGGGGGCGGGGTCGGCGGGCTGAACGATCGTGCGCGGCTGTCTCGCGGCACGCCGCAGAACTCCGTCCTGCTCCAGGAGCGGCAGGTGGTAGCTGACGAACCGCTCGATCATTGCCCGGCTGCGGCTGGATGCGCGGTCTTGCGCGAAAAGAGCCGGAATGCGACACTCTCAAGCTGTGATCAAGGTGACCTTTGTCGGCGCGAGCGGCGCCGCGCCGCTTGACCCGAACACGGCCGCCACGCTCAGCACCGCTGAGACGGTAGCCATGCGTGACGAGCTGTTCACCGCGCATCGCGACCTGCTCCCCGCCGCTTTCACCAGATGAGGTGACCGGTTATGCGAGCTGTCCCGTTCCCCCGGCCCCGCTGGCTCGCTGGGTCAGCCGTGGTCGCGGCCGCGGCGGCGCTGCTTCCGCTGGGCGCCGGATCGCCGGCTCAGGCCGCCCCGGCGGTTCCCATCGCGGGCGGCAGCGTCCGCATCCCGCCGCCGGTGCACCGGGGCACGCTGCGCATCGCCGGGCGGGCCCGGGACGGGGCGGTGGTCAGCGCGGCTGGGCTGCGCTGGGCGCCGGCCCGGCTGCCGCGCGGGATGAAGCTGCTCAGCTTCGCGGTCGCGTACACCTGGCAGACCTGCCGGGCCAACGGGACGCACTGCGTGACCGCGTCGGACTCGACCGTGACCCCGTTCGCGGCCCGGCAGTACCGGCCCGGGCAGCCGGACACCGGCCGCCGGCTGCGGGTCACCGAGACCGCGGCCGAGGTGGTGGAGACCCAGCCGGCCACGTTCACGTTCAAGGTCATCCGCCGCTCGGTGAGCCGGCTGGCCGCTGCGCCGGTGCGCGCTTACCCACGGCATCAGGCCCCGACGGCGGAGTTCCTCAACGGCACCCCGGAACACGTCACTGGCTCGGACGCCGAGTACTTCCCGACCGGCGTTATGCATTACAACTCGGCGGATGGGCGGCCGGCCCAGCAGTATCGGGTGGACCTCGGCCCGTGGCGGGCGCTGCCCAGCCGCCGGGTGTTCTACACCGGGCTGCTCCGGCCCGGCCCGCACCAGGTGGCGGTCCGGACGGCCAACCACGCCGGGGCCAGCACCATCCGGTTCCGATGGCGAGTGGTGCCGCTGCCCGCGCCGCTGGCCTGCCAGGGCAGTTGCTGGTACCCGCCGCACCTGGCCGCCAACCACCATCCGATGCGCTGGGACTGGCAGATCGGCCGGGTCACCCCGCTGCAGCGGACCGGTAAGCACGCGGTGGACATCTACGACATCGATGGGTTCCTCACCACCCGGGCCGAGGTGCACGCGCTCGAGACCCGCTGGCAGGCGGCCACGCTGCCGCACCCGCGCACGGTCTGCTACCTGGACCTGGCCTGGGAGGATTACCGGCCGGACGGCAGCCCGTCACCGTGGGGCAGATACTTCCCGGCGGCGACGTTGGGCCACGTGTACTTCGGCTACCCCGAGGAGCGCTGGGTGGACTTCCGCCAGCTCAGCGCGCTGCAGCCGATGCTGCGCGAGCGGATCAGGATGTGCGCCCGGAAGGGCTTCGACGCGGTGGAACTGGACGACATCGACAGCTTCGACCCGCCGTCCACCACCGGGTTCCAGCTCACCCCGGGCGACGCGGAGAACTACCTGGCTTACGCGTTCAACGAGGTGCACCGGTACGGGATGACCGCGCTGTGGAAGAACTCGCCGGTCCTGTCCTGGTGGGGCCGCCGCTACACGGACGGCGCGGTGGTCGAGGAGTGCTACGTGTACAAGATGTGCACGGCCGCGCAGTTGCGCGGCAGCAGCCAGTACGGGATCACCTGCACCAGCCTGCACGGCGCGACCCCGTGCGGCTGGGACGACTTCAGCACGGACCGGACCGCCCGCCAGCCCACCGGCAAATGGGTCGGCGAGGCCGAGTACTCGGCCGACCATTACGTGTGCAATCCGGGCCAGACCGGCCAGAAGTGCACCGGCCGGCGGTCCTTCGCCGCGTTCTGCGCGTCCGTCTACCAGCCGTCATACGGCTTCGCCGCGGTCAAGTTCGACGTGAACCTGGACGGGAAGATGTTCTTCCCGTGCCCGCACGGGTCTTGACGGCGGCGAGCCGCTGAGGCCGGCCAGCCCCGGAGGGCTGGCCGGCCGGTCGGCTGCCCCCTCGTCAGCCGACCCGGACCTCGGCCTCGGCCGAGGCGATGCCGTTCGCTACCACGCGGAGGTCATACCGCCCGTGCGGCAGGCTGTTCGGCACGGTGAACCGGGTGTGCACGTGCCGCCGCCGGGTGGCCACAGCCATCGTGCTGTGCCCGTGTGTCCGGCAGTAGTGCACGTGCCCGTCCTCGCTGACCAGCCGCACGATCGGGTAGTTGGTCGCCATCGTGGCGTCGTCGCCGTACGCCACCGCCTGGGTCATCCCGTTGAACCGCTCCCCGTGGATCTCGTAGCTGTGGCCGGGTTCCAGGTCACGCTGGTGCTCGGTGATGCGCGGCCGCCACTCGTCGTCCGCCTCGCCCACCGGGGTGTAGATCTCCATCGCCGGGCTGCCCGCGCTGAACAGCACCTGGCCGGTGGGCAGCAGCAGCATCCGGCCGGTGAACACCTCGCCGCCCGCGTTGCCGGGCGCCGGCGCCGGGTCGAGCAGCTTGCCGTCGAACTCGAAGAACTGCCCGTTCACCGCGAAGCCGCCGTTATTCGGCGCGGTGCCCGCCACGCACAGCACGTGGCCGTTGGGCAGCACGCAGCCCGGCGCGTCGTTGGCCTTGAGCGGCTGGCCGGGTGAGCTGTCCGGGAAATCGGGACCCTCGACCCAGTATCCGGGTGTGGCCGGATCGTGGTCCGGGTGGTACACGGCGGTGTGCCCGTTGCCGCCGACCTGGAACGCGGTGCCATCCGGGCGGAGCAGGCAGGGCCCGATCTCGATGGAGAAGTTGCTCTCGACCAGGGACTGCGGCGTCTGGCCGGCGCTGACCCAGGTGCCCGCGGAGCTCAGGTACTTCTCGGCGCTGGGCGGATCGGAGTTCTCCGGGGTCAGCACCGTGCCGTCGGGCAGCAGTGTGAAGCCCTCCTCCGAGCTCGGGTCGGCCTTGTTCCCGGTGGCGGTCCAGGTGTCGGTCTTCGGGTTGTACAGCGCGGTCCTGATGTCGTCGATCGAGCCGAGCAGCACCCGCCCGTCGGGCAGCACGCAGCACGGCGCGTCGCCGATGTGCGTCCAGCCTGGCGTGCTGATCAGGTGCCAGGTGTTCGGCACCGGGTTGTAGATCTCGGCCCGGTTCCAGTCGTTCTGGCTGCCGTTGTGGTATTCGCCGCCCGCCACGAACACCCGGCCGTCGGCCAGCACGGCCGAGGCGTAGTACAGCCGCGAGTCGGTCATCGGGGCCAGCGGCGACCAGGTGCCGTTGGCGTAGTCGCCCCACTCGTCCGGGGTCAGCCGCCACCAGTCGGTGGCCCCCGAGTCCTGGCACATCACGGTGCCGTCGGTGAGCAGGAGCATGGTGCTCGCGTTGAACGCGGGCTGGTTGGCAATCGGCTGCCAAGTACCGGGCATGTCCGGTCCCCCTCGTGGTTTGCTGCTGTTACCCGGTCAGAGGGCGCTGCGCCGAGGTAGATACACTTCCGGTCCGGCTGGGCGGCCGGGGATGATGGCCAGATGACGACCACGCCGGTTCCGGATGGGCTACTCGGCCGGGCCGGACTGCCCGCCGCCGAGGCGGCGGCCTGGGCCGCGGCGGTACCGGACCCGCACGGCCCGCTAGCTGCCGCGGCCGCGGCGCTCGGCCAGTTCCTGGCCGCCGGGCAGGAGCTCAGCAGCCGGCTGCCGGACCGGGCGCACCGCTCGGCCAGCCAGCAGGCCGCCCGCGACGCGCTCGCGACAGCCATGGACGGCGCCCGGGACAGCTTCCTGCGGGTGCACGCGGATGCCCTGTACGACGAGCTGACTGGTGGCTACACCCGGCCACTACGGCTGGCCGAACTGCTCGCCGCCGCGGCCGCCCGGGTGCCCGGCCTGGTGCCCGCCGCCGCGGACCTGGCCGCCGAGCGGGCCCGGCCGCTGGCCGAGAAGGAGGGCATCGAGTTCGCCCAGGGCCTGCTGGTGGGGCACGTGCTGGCCCGGCCACGGGGCGGGCGGCACCTGATCGGCGCGATGCTGCGCCCGCTGCCCGAGGCCATCGACCGGCTCGGCGAGCTGCGCACGGCCGGCACGGTGGATCTCGGCCCGGTCAAGGTCACCCGGCGCGGCCGGGCCGGCCTGCTGGAACTCTCCAACCCGCAGCACCTGAACGCGGAAGACGACGTCACGCTGGGCCCGACCGAGTGCGCGGTGGACCTGATCCTGCTCGACCCGGACATCGACATCGGCGTCTTCCGGGGTGGCGCGGTTGATCACCCCCGGTACCCGGGGGTGCGCGTCTTCGGCTCCGGGCTCAACCTCACCCACCTCTACCGCGGGCAGCTCAGCTTCCTCTTCTACCTGGTGCGCGACCTCGGCTACGTGCACAAGATCTACCGCGGGATCGTCCCGCCCGGGACGGACGCCGAACTAGCCGGACTGGCCGGACGGGCCGGGGGGCTGACTGGCCGGCCCGGCACCAATCCTGAGGGCACCGTGGAGAAACTGTGGATCGCCGCAGTGCAGCGGTTCGCGGTGGGCGGTGCCTGCCAGTTGCTGCACGTCGTGGACCACGTGATCGCGACCCGCGGGTCGCGGCTGTTCCTGCCCGCCCGGAACGAGGGGATCATCCCCGGCGCGTCCAACCTCCGGCTGCCCCGCTTCGTCGGTGACCGGGCCGCCCGGCAGGCCATCCTGTCCGGGCGGCAGTGGGTCGCGGGCGAGCCGGACGCGGCGCTGCTGTGTGACGAGGTGGTGGAGCCCACCGCCATCGACCGGGCGGTGGACGCCCGGATCGACGCGCTCACCAACTCCGGGCTGGTCAACGCGGCCGCCAACCGGTGCACGCTGCGGGCGGGCCAGGAGCCGCTGGATCTGTTCCGCGAGTACATGGCCGCGTTCTCGGTGGAGCAGGCCCGCTGCCACCTGAGCCCGGCGCTGGTGCGCAACCTCGAGGTGCACTGGAACGCACGGGAGCGCACCGGCTGACCGCCGCCCGGGAGCGCCCCCGGGTCCTGTCGGTACCCCGCCGCATAGTCGGGATACCGGCTACCTGAGGGAGGAACCATGTGCTGGTTATGCGAACACTCGGAGGCGGCACCCCTCGACTACCTCGGTCACCTGCGCAGCCTCATCGGCAGCGACGGCTGGGCCGTGCAGGCGGTGCGGCGGGACCGGCTGCACCCGCCCTGGGCCTACACCGTCGGGCTCACCGAGCACGGCAAGCCGGAGCTGGCCGTCACCGGCCTGCCCAGCCGGCGGGCGGGGAGGCTGCTCGACGACGTCGCCGCGCACCTGCTGCATGCCACGCCGCCCGAACCAGGGGAACAGATCCCGCTGCTCGGCGGCCCGCTCATCGAGATCGTCACGGTCACCGAACCAGCCGCCCACCTGCTGTGCGCGGCCGACCTGTACGGCCCGCAGATCCGGGCATTGCAGCTGGTGCACGCCGACGATCGCGGCCACTGGCCGTGGGACCGCGGCTACCGCGGCGTCCGCGGCGGCCAGCCAGTTCTCGGCGTGCGGACCGCACGGCCGGGGACGGCGCCGGAACCTGGCCCGGGCTGACCGACCGCGGCCGACGAGCTGAAGTATTGCCGTAGTGCAGTAAATACTGCACTACTTACCCAAACAATCCAGCCCCGTCCGTGTCTACCGAAAGGCCGCGGACGCTGCGATAATGCCTGGATGACGGGGCTACGTCTCGCCCTGGCTAACTTGAAGCCGGGCACGGGGAAGACTACCTCGGCGGTCTGGCTGGCACACGTTTTCGCGCAAGCGGGCAACAGCGTGCTCCTGGTGGATGCCGATCCGTCGGGGAGTGCCCTCGAATGGTCAGATCTGGCGGCCATGTATCCGCGTCTTTCGCTGTCCCAGGCGGCGTTCCCGTTCCGGATCGTCGCGCTGCCGTCCCGCGAACTGCATCGGCGCGTGCCGGAGATCGCCCGGGCGGACGACGTGGTGATCATAGACACGCCGCAACTGGAGGACCACGCCAGCATCGCCCGGTCGGCGATGCGGTACGCGGACGAGATCCTGATCCCGTGCGGGCCGACGCCGATCGAGATCAACCGCACCACACCAGTGCGCGAGGAGATCACCGACCTGGGCTCGGTCCGGGACAAGCCCCTGCGCTCGTCCATCCTGCTGAACCGCTGCATTACCCGGGCGCACTCCACGACCGACGCCCGGGAGGTGCTGGAGGGCCTCGGCTACGACGTGCTGGGCACCTCGGTGCCCCGGCTCGAGGTGTACGCGCAGAGCTTCGGCGTGCCGATCAGGCACCACGGCCTCGATATCTGGCGGAACGTGGCCCAGGACCTGGTTGAGCGGTGCCTGCCCCGGTGCACGATCCGGTCCTTAACGCACTGCGACCGGCCCGCCACCGCTGCCAGTCCGCGGTACTGGCAGCGGCGCGCGGGTGACGGCCGCTACCGGTTACTGGCGTTAGGCAAAGTGCTACATCCAGCCGCCGTCGGCGGCCAGGGTGGCGCCGCTGAGGTAGGCGGCGTCGGGCGAGACAAGGAAGGCGATCGCCGCGGCGATCTCCTCCGGTTCGGCTAGCCGCCCGAGCGAGGCGTGCAGGCTGATCTGGGCCTGGGCCGACATGTTGTACCCGCGCAGCAGGGGGTGGGTGTAGTGCGGGGCGTTTTCGGTGGCCATGTCGGTGGCGGTGCCGCCGGGGGCGATGGCGTTGATCGCGATGTTCCGGGCGGCCAGCTCCGGGGCCAGGTTGCGGGCTAGCGCGACCACCGCTGCCTTGCTCGCCGCGTACAGACTGTGCTGGTAGATGGCGATGCCGTTGCTCACCGAGGACATCAGCACGATCCGCCCGCCGCCGGTCATCAGCGGCACCGCGGCTTGCACGGCGTACAGCTGGCCCGCCACGTTGGTGTCCAGCACCCGCCGGACGTCGTCCTCGGTGATGTCGGCCAGCGGCCCGAAGTACTCCACCCCGGCGTTGCTGACCAGCACGTCCAGCCCGCCCATCCGGTCCGCGGCCTGGCCGGCCACCTGGTGCGCCAGGGCCCGGTCGCGCACGTCACAGCGCAACGCGAACGCGGTACGGCCGGCCGCGGTGAGCTCGGCCACCAGCGCGTCGGCCAGCCCGGTGTTGCGGCGGTAGGTGATGGTGACGGCCGCGCCCTCGGCGGCCAGCCGGCGGGCCACCGCGGCCCCGATGCCCCGGCTGCCGCCCGTGATCAGCGCCCGGGTACTGGCGAAGCGTTCCATGACGGCCATTCTTTACCGAACGCCCGGCTATTTCCGGCCACCAGGCAAGAATGGCGCCCTCGGCTGGCGAGGCGGCTGCGTCGTCAAGGACCTCGAGACCGCGGACGGCGTCGCCGCCGCGGTCTGACCCCAGGACCGGGCCCGGCGGGATCAGTCCCGCCGGTCTGTTCGCGGGCCGTGGGTCGCTCAGGGCACCGAGACCGGGACACCGGTCTCGGCCTGGTCCGCCGCGTCTGGGGCCGGGGGCAGTGTCCGGCGGGCGATGGGGCAGCAGCGCGACCACGGTGGCCGCGATGACCAGCAGCAGCAGCCACCTAACTCCACTCGCCGAGCAGCAGCAGGAAGCCCGGGATGGTGCAGGTGGTGAACGACAGGATCGCGTCAGCCAGCCGGTCAGCGGCGTGAGGCGGTTCTGGCCCAGCGCGAGCACCAGGAAGAACAGCGCCCACAGCACAGCCCATTGCAGCCACAGCACCCCGATCGTCGGGGCGCTGAACTTGACGATGTTGGTGATGCCGAACGCGGTGGCCATGATCGCCACCCAGGCGGAGTACCAGCCGAGCCCGGTGGCCCGCTATCGATCCACCGCAGGCGGAGCCGGGCCGCCACGTACGATGCGGCCGAAAATGGTCCTGACCAGAATCCGGCTTTTGCGAGATCTGCCCAGGTCAGCAGGAGGTTCCGGCACTCTCTCGGCGATGCCGCCCGCTGTCCTGTAGGCCGAACCACCCACAAGCCCCTGGCCGCACTAAGACACGCCGCCGCGCCGTTCCGGGTTTATCCCGCTTCAAGTACACTATTAGATTACTGGCGGTAAACATGGGGCGTCAGGCTGGTGTATTAGACGCGCTACGTAACCGTACCGTTACGGTAGTTAGCTGGAGTCTTCACTTGGTCGACGACCGGAGTCCGACTTCCCACGGCCGGGAACTGGCACGCCAGCTTCGCGACCTGCGCAAACGTGCTGGCCTTAGTATCGCGGACCTGGCACGTGAGGTGGGCTTCTCGCCGGCCAGGATCAGCGGCATCGAGGCCGTCTCGCCGGCGGCCAGCCCAGCGGAAGTCCGTGACATCGGGGCCCGCTACGCCTTGCCTGATCAAGCCCTCACCCAACTGCTCGAGGTTGCGAAAATGGCCGAGCATAAGGGCTGGTGGGAGGAGTACAGCGACCTCGGCATCGGCCGGCTTATCGCGCTAGAGGTTGCGGCTAGTCAGATTAGCTCCTACGAGCAGTCTGTGATCCCGTGGATGTTCCAGACCGAGGAATATGCCCGCGCGGTCATCAAGGGGATACTTCCGGGGATTAGCGGTCACGTTCTCGAGGAACGGGTTAGGGCCCGGCTCAGGAGGCAGGAGCTGCTCACCAGGGACAACCACCCCGCGTTCTCTTCCCTGGTTGACGAGTCTGCGCTGCGCCGCCCGGTCGGGGGCAGCCGGGTGATGCGTGACCAGCTCCGGAAGATGGTAGACGTCACGCAGACGGTGCCGAGCATCACACTGCAGGTGGTACCGCTCAGCCTGGGCGCGCATCCCGGCCTGGATAATGCGTTCACGCTGCTGGAGTTCGAGTCTCCGAAACCGGCCGTGGTGTATCTGGAGACTCTGGCCGATGCGCTGTACCTCGACCGGTCCCTCGAGGCGGACAAGTATCGGGACGCATGGAAGCACCTGCAGTCCGGGGCCCTGGGCCCGGAGTCTTCGGTGCGGCTGGTTGCGGACATTGGGACTGGAGAATCCGCCGAGTTCCGGGCGACCGCTCGTTACGGCAATTAGTAGGTGCCTGGTCACGCCGATGTGGTGGTGGACGGGATTGACCGGCTAGCTGCCTCCGCTAGTCCAGGTCCGACCGTTTCCGACGGCTCAGCCGAGTCAGCGGAGTCAGCGGCAGGTCGAGAGACGGCTGCTTGCTCATCTCCGTGTAGCGCGTGAGCAGAGCGAGGTTGACCACCGCCTCGAGGTTGTCCAGCTGAAGCTGGATGTGCCGCAGCCGCGGCCCGATGTCAGCGGCGATCTCACGGCGTAGATAGCGGACACAGAACATGCCCCCGGTAAGCGTGCCCAGCAGCGCACCCACCAGGAAGACCAGCATCGACATGGCGTCCTCACCTTCTGAGAGCATTCAGCCAACAGTCAGTATGACATATGCTATCTGCCATGTGTCAAGTAGCCACATGGCAGATGGCATAGCAGCGGCCTGCCGGGTTGCTCTTGGCTGGATAGCTGGCTACGATGAGTGCTCTTGTGCACCGCCCAGACCGCGACCTCAGTTGCGTGGCGTGGCCGGCGCGCCTGGGAGCTCTCAGAGCACTAGGGGCTTAGGCTGCCGCGTGGCTAGATGCAAGCTGGCCGTCCGCCCTATAGCGGCGCCGGGCTACAGCAGCAGTGAGCAGGCTGAGGCGCCAGTACCTGAGGGGATGGGTAAGCGGTATGGGAAATGAGGCCAGTCCGAGCCCGGTCGTACAACGACGACGGCTGCGGGCCGAGCTGCGGGCAGCGCGGCAGGCGGCCGGGCTGACCCAGGATCAGGCAGCAAAGGCCGTGGACTGGTCGCTTTCCAAGATCATCCGCATAGAGGCTGGCTCGGTCGGCATCTCCACAGTTGACCTCAAAGCACTGCTCAGCCTTTATGGCATTGACCGCCCTGACCGCACCGATCAGCTCGTCGCGCTGGCCAAAGCGGCTAGAGAGCGTGGGTGGTGGAGCAAATACTCCGAGTTCCTGACCACCGAGAATCAGCGGGAGCTTCTCCAGTTGATTGGCTACGAGAGTGCCGCGTCCATCGTCAGGAACTTCGAGACACTGCTGATTCCCGGTCTGCTCCAGACGGAGGAGTACGCACACGCCGTAACCCGGCAATTTGCCGAGAAGCCCTCGGATGGGCACAACGAGGACGGCGAAAGCCCCAATGGGGAAGCCGAAGGCCGGGACCGCGCGGAGCGGGAGCGTAGAGAGCGCGAGAACAAGCTGGTCGAAATCCGGATGAAACGCCAGGAGCACCTGCTGGACTCGCCGGAGCCACCCTTGATGTTCTTCATCCTGGACGAAGCCGTCGTGCGTCGGGAGGTGGACGGCAAGGCGGCGATGGGCCGCCAGATCCGCTGGCTGATCGAGTTGGCGAACAGACCCTATCTGACGATTGAGATCGTTCCCTTCAGCCAGGGGGCTTACCCAGGCCTGCGCGGCCCGTTCGTAGTCCTCGAGTTCCCCGATGCCGCCGATGATGACGTCGTTTATCTGGAAAGTCCTCGGGGTGACCTGATCAGGAGAGAGGAATCGGAGCAGGTACTACCGTATCGGGAGGCGTTTGAACAGCTAAGGGAGTCGTCACTAGGGCCAGAGGCGACCAAGACATTTCTGGCCGACATCGCCAAAGAGATGACTTGACCAATCGTGACACAGTAGATATTCCTCTCGGCGTTGTCTAGCCGGTTACCTGCTGATCGGCGCGCAGAGAGTGGTCAGATCGTCCCAAAGGGCCTACACTGCCCAGTCACGGGCACTGTGTGGAGGGTGGGGTCGATCTTGCATACCCAGCGTCAGCGTGGGATGCCTACATGACCTTCTGCTTCCCGGTCCGGATCACGCCCAGCCGTTCCCGCCGCCCCTGGCGACTGGCTCAGCGGTGGGTGTCTCACGCGGCTGTCATTGGCTCGCCGGGATGATCCGGCTGCCCCCGACGGAGGAGGAAGCGTGGCCGACTCGGAACGAGCGGACCTTGCGTGGCGAACAAGTACGGCATCAGGCGGGGGCAATTGCGTTCAGGTAGCCTTCACTGACGGCTGGGTACTAGTCCGGAATTCACAAAGCCCGTCCGGACCCATGCTGTCGTTTTCGGACGCGGAGTGGGATGCCTTCCTCATTGGCGCGCGAGAGGGCGAGTTCGACCGGGGGTAAGCGCGTTTCCCGGCGCAGGCGGGGCTGGTGTCGTCGAGTTCGATGTAGTGGGCAGCCCGCCGTCGATCAGGCCGAGCACGCTCCCGGTTGGCCGGCCACAAGGTCCTCCAGGTCATGTGATTCGGTTTGGGTCCGTCCCTGGCAGGGACGAGGCCCGGGCGGGAGAATATGACGCAAAGTGGTAGGAAGCAGGGCGATCCAGCTGCGGTAGCGGCACGGTCAACGGCGGTGACGTTGCGTATTTCCGACGCTAACTGGCAGGACGCCAGGGTCCTGTGGAATTACCATCGGATGGACCATGAACTGCGGCCGTGTGCTGCCGGTATTGCCCTGGGCAGCAATGACCTGGGCGTGGCTACGCATGCCGCCCGGCTGTATCACCAGGGCTTGTTTCCGGTGCTGGTGCTCACCGGGGCCAACAGCCCGACGACGCTCGCCCGCTTCCCGCGCGGTGAGGCCGTCCACTACCGGGAGCGCGTCCTGGACCTGGGCGTACCGGAGCAGGCCATCCTGGTCGAGCCGGCCGCGACGAACACCGGGCAGAACATCGGCCGGTCCCGCGCGGTGCTCCGCGAGGCAGCCATCCAGGTGGATTCCGTGCTGCTCATTTCCAAGCCGTACATGCAGCGCCGGGCCTATGCCACCTGCCGCGGATCGTGGCCCGAGGTAACGCCGGTCTGCGCCGCGGAGTCGGCCGACTTCGCCGACTACGCGCAGCGGATCGGGAACGCACGGCTGGTCTTCGACCATCTGGTCGGGGATCTGCAGCGCATTGCCGAGTACCCGGCGAAAGGCTTCGCCATCGCCCAGCAGGTGCCGGACGGCGTCCTGGCCGCCTACCATCGGCTGGTCCAGGCCGGCTTCACCAGTCGCCTGCTGCCTACCTAGATTCGGGCCGACATCGCCTTGTGAATCAATTACCGACCTGCCAGGGATTGATCAGCTCTATACCCGTCTTGCGGAAGTCGGCGAGATTGCGGGTAGCCAGGGCCGCACCTCGTGCCCGGCAGATCCCGGCAATCTGAGCATCGAAGCCGTCTATCGGCAAACCCAATTCATCGCGTTGGCTCACCACCAGGGCGTACTGTTCCGCCGCCAGTGTGTCGAAGGGCAGCACCTGCTCAGCGAACGTCTCGAAAATCTCCATAGCGGCCGCCCGGAGAGCTTCCTTGCGGCGGCCTGCCGGTAGCCGCTCGATGCCATACTGGACCTCAGCCACTGTGATCGCTGTCGTGCACAGTTCCCGGGCGGCATGGCTGCGCACCCAGTCCTGCACCGCTACCGCCGGAGATGGCCGCATCAGTTCCGACGCGACGTTGGTATCGACGACGATCATCTAGCCGAGATCGGCGGCCCGCGGTCGGCTCGCCCGGGCTGGGATATCCAACTCCACTCCGCCGAGCTGGCCGAACCTGTCCAGGAGTGTCTGGAACAACCCGGTATCCTCGCCTGGCTCGCTGACCGCCTCGGTAAGGATCACGCGCATCTCGGCCTCCATGGAACGGCCGTGGCTGGCCGCACGCAGTCGGAGTCGCTCCTTCACCCGGTCGTCGAGGTTCCGGATGCTTACCGCCGACATAGCGCATCACCTCCAAGTGCTATCAATGCTAGCAACTTCAGCGCGCCCTAACTCGTGGGCATTCCCGCCGGCAGGACTCCGCTGGCCCAGTCAGTACGGCGATCCGCTATCCCGGAGGACCGGTTCGATGCCGGCCGCGTGGCGGCGGGCCAGAGCCCGGTACACCTCGGGGTTGTGGTCTACCCACAGCTTCGCGCCGCCGGTGACCTCCCCGGCGATCTTGGCCGGCACGCCGACCGCGAGCATGCCGTCGGGCACGGTCATCCCCGGCGGCACGGTGGCGCCCGCCGCGACGAGGGCCCGGCTGCCGATGCGCACCCCGTCGAGCACGGTGGCGCCGTTGCCGATCAGCGCCTCGGCTCCGATGACGGCGCCGTGCACCACGCACAGGTGCCCGACCGTGGCGCCCGGACCGACCTCGGTGACCGGGTCGGCGCCGCCGTGCAGCACCGAGCCGTCCTGCACGTTGGCGCCACGCCGGACGATGATCGGGCCGAAATCGGCCCGCAGCACGGCGCCGTACCAGACCGACGCCTCGTCCTCAATCGTCACGTCACCGACGATGGTGGCGGTAGGCGCGATCCAGGCGGCCGGGCTGATCGTGGGCTGGCGGCCTTCGAAGGAGAAGAGTTGCACCCGCCCATGATGCCTTCCCGGCTGAGCTGTGGCATGCCAGCGTCGCCTACTTGATCAGCGGGTCACGGGGCAGGCCGAGAATGCGCTCGGCGATCTGGTTCCGCTTGATCTCGGACGTGCCGCCCGCGATCGACATGGCCCGGTGCATCAGCACCAGCATGGCGGCCAGCCCGCCTGGACCGTCCAGGAACGCCGCGTCCGGCCCGGCCAGTTCGGCCATGATCGCGGCCGTCTCATGGCCGATCTCGGACAGCAGCAGCTTGGTGATGTTGCCTTCCGGCCCGGGGGCGCCGCCGGCCACCGCCCGGTACGCGCTGCGCTGGTTCAGCACGCCCATCGCGTGGGTGCGGGCGATCTGCCGGCCGACCCGCCCGGCCCCGCCGGGCAGCCGGTCCGGGTGCGCGTCGAATGGGGCGATGAACGCGCCGACCGGCATGGCCATGCCGCCGTCGCCGCCACCGATGCTGACGCTCTCGTTGCCCAGCGTCGCGCGGGCCACCGACCAGCCCCCGTCCACCGGGCCGACCACGTCGGTGTCCGGCACGAATACGTCGTCGAAGAAGACCTCGTTGAAATCGGAGTCCCCGCTCGGCATCTTCAGCGGCCGGACGGTGACGCCGGGCGCGTGCATGTCGATCACCATCATCGTGATGCCTTGGTGCTTGGGCGCGTCCGGGTTGGTCCGCACTGTGGCCAGGCCAAAGTCGGCCAGCTGGGCGCTGCTGGTCCAGACCTTCTGGCCGTTGATCCGCCAGCCCCCCACCGGCCTCCCCGTTCCCCCTTCATTGTCCGCATCCCCCGGCACCCGGGTCGCCCGGGTGCTGATGCCGGCCGCGTCGGACCCGGCGCCCGGCTCGCTGAACAGCTGGCACCAGGTCACGTCCTGGTTGAGCGCCGGCGGACCCAGCGCGCCACCTGGTCCAGGCTGGCGTGCTGGATCAGGGTCAGGATGATCCAGCCGGTGATCCCGAGGCCGGGCCGCTTGATCCCGGCCGCGGCGAACTCCTGCTCGATCACCAGTTGCTCGATGGCGGCCGCGTCCCGGCCCCACGGCTTAGGCCAGTGCGGCATCGCGTAGCCGGTTTCGATCAGCGCCTGCTTCCGGTCGTCGCCGGCCAGGTCGCGCAGCCGGGCTACGTCCGGCCCGATCGCGGCCCGGATCGGTTCCGCCTCGGCGGGCAGGTCGATCGCGGCCGCCCGGCGTACGCCGCGGCGGACCAGATCGGTGACGTCAATGGCGGCCTGCTCGGCGTCCAGCACGGCGGCGATGGCCGCGGCCCGGCGCAGGTACAGATGGGCGTCGTGCTCCCAGGTGAAGCCGATCCCGCCGTGCACCTGGATGTTGAGGCTGGCGTCGCTGACCGCGGCGGGCACGGCCAGTGTGGCCGCGATGGCCGCGGTGTAGCTGAACTGGTCCCCGCCGCCGATCCCGGCCCGGCCCGCGTCCCAGGCCGCGGCGGTGGCCAGCTCGGCGGCGACCAGCATGTTGGCGCAGTGATGCTTGACCGCCTGGAAGGTCGCGATCGGGCGGCCGAACTGCTGGCGGACCTTGGCGTACCCGGCCGCCTGCTCGGTCGTCTCGGCGGCCAGGCCGGCCGCCTCGGCGGCGAACACCGCCCGGGCCACGTCGGTCAGCAGCCCGCGCGCGCCGGGCAGCACGGTGGCCGGCGCCGCGTCGAGGCTGACCCGGGCGGCCCGCCGGCTCTGGTCCAGGTTGGCCGGCACCTCGGCCCGGACCCCACCGGCTGCCGTCTCGATGACCAGGACGTCGGCACCCGCCGGGACCAGCAGCACGTCGGCCAGGTGGCCGCTGATCACCACGCCGGCCGGCCCGGTCCCGGTCCCGTCGGCGTAGCCCACCTGACCAACCAGCGCGGCCGCGCCGATCACGGTGCCGTCCGCCAGCCCGGGCAGCAGCCGCTTCTGCAGCTCGTCGGGCCCGGCCACGGCCAGCACGGCACTGGTGATCACGGTCGGCACGAACGGCCCGGGCGCCAGGTGGCGGCCCATCTGCTCGGCCACGACCAGCGTTTCCGGCAGGCCGAAGCCGGAGCCGCCGCGTTCTTCCGGGATGTGCAGCCCGAGCAGGCCGAGCGCGGCCAGCCCGGCCCAGAACGCGGGCAGCCCGTCTGCCTCGGCGTCGAGTAGGCTGCGGGCCTCCGCCCGGGACTGCTGGTTGGTCAGGAAACCGGCGACGGTCTCGGCGAGAGCGCGGTGTTCTTCAGAGATGGCGATCGACATGACTAGATTTTCCCCGTTTACCCGGTGCCAGATACCCCCGGGTTGCGTCATGATCCAGCCAGGCGGCGACGCCGCGGCGGGATCCTGGCCGCGCGGGTAGCGGAGCCCCGAGCCGCGGAGGTGTCATGAGCGACCAGACGATCGGTCAGCCGGACGTGCAGTCGCTTGCCCTGGCCGAACCAACCCAGCACGTCCGGTACCGCTGGATCGTCGGGCTTACCCTGGCCAGCCTGGGCATGTGGATGGCGACCCAGACGCCGCTGCAGGTCATGCTGGCGCTGCAACTGCAGGACATCACCCCCCGGCACAAGATCGTGGCCCTGGCCGTCGTGACCGCGGTCGGCGCCATCTCCGCCGCCCTGGCCACCCCGGTGGTGGGCGCGCTGTCCGACCGCACCACGCAGGGCCGGCGGCTGGGCCGGTTCAGCGGCCGGCGGCATCGGTGGACGCTGGCCATGGTCGTGCTGGCCGCGGCCTGCCTGGCGGTGCTGGCCGCTCAGGCCACCGTGTTCGGTGTGGCCCTGCTGTGGTTCCTCTTCAGCATCTTCCAGAACGGCGAGTACGCCACGTTGAGCGCGGCCATCCCGGACCACGTGCCGGTCCGGCAGCGGGCCACGGTGGCCGGCTGGGTGGGTATGCCGATCGCGCTCGGCCTGGTCCTGGGCACCGTCATCGTGGTGGAGGTGCTCGGCCAGCACCTGGTGGCCGGCTATCTCACGCTGGCCGTCCTGATGGTGCTGCTGGCCCTGCCGTTCGTCTTCTTCACCCCGGACCACCCGCTCGCGCCGGCTGACCGGCAGCCGTTCTCCTGGCGCCGGGTGGCCGCGTCCTACTGGCTCAGCCCGCGCGCGTACCCCGATTTCGGCTGGGCCTGGCTGACCCGGTTCCTGGCCAGCCTGGCCATCGCCATGGGCACCCTGTACCTGCTGTACTTCCTCCGCGACGCGGTGCACTACGCCCGGCTCTTCCCCGGCCAGACCGCCGCGGACGGCCTGCTCATCCTGATCCTCATCTACACCGTGTGTGTGGTGATCGCCTCGATCATCGGCGGGATCATCTCCGACCGCACCGGCCGCCGCAAGATCATGGTCACCGTGTCCGGTCTGCTGATGGCGGCGGCCGCGCTGCTGCTGGCATTCGCCCAGACCTGGCCGGCCGCGCTGGGCGCGGCGTTCCTCTACGGCCTGGGCTACGGCGCGTACATCGCCGTCGACCAGGCGCTGATCACCCAGGTGCTGCCCAAGGCCCGGGACCGGGCCAAGGACCTCGGCATCATCAACATCGCGATCGTCTGCCCGGGCGCCATCGGCGCGGTCATCGCGGCCCCGCTGGTCTCGCTGGCTGGCTACCCGGCCCTGTTCGGCGCGACCGCGGTGGTGGCCATCGCCGCCTCGCTCGGGGTCTGGCAGATCCGCAGCGTCCGCTGAGCCCGTCCCGTGACCCTGACTTCTGGCGCCCCGCTCAATATCCTCGATCCGTACCTGTACGCCGGGGACCCGCGCCCGGCCTATAGCTGGCTGCGCGACGAGGCGCCGGTCTACCGGGACCCGGTCAACCAGATCTGGGTGATCTCCCGGTACCGGGATGTGCTGGCCATCGAGCGCGACGCCGCGCGGTACAGCTCGGCCCGGGGCAGCCGCCCGCTCATCGAGATGAGCGCCTCGATGATCAACCGGGACGACCCGCGGCACCAGCAGCAGCGCAAGCTGCTGTCCAGTCGGTTCTCGCCGCGCGCGGTACGCCGGCACGAGCAGCGGGTGCGGGCCATCGCGGCCGAGCTGATCACCGCGGCGACGGCCAACGGGACCGCCGAGGTGGTGCGCGACATCGCCGCCCCGCTGCCCGCGATGGTCATCGCCGAGCTGCTGGGCTTCGACCGGGCACACTGGCCGAAATGCATGGAATGGTCGGAGCGGACGATGAGCGCGGCCGGTTTCCGGGATGACGATCCGCGCCAGCCCACCGGGTCACCCGCGGCCATCACCGAATTCGCCACCGCCTTTTACCAGCTGATCGAGGCCCGCCGGGCGGACCCGCGGGACGACCTGGTGTCGGCCTGGGTACACGGGGCGATAGACGGCCAGGCCCTGGACATCCCGGAGATCATCCAGGAGGGGCTGCTGCTGCTCGATGGCGGCGCGGAGACGACGCGCTCGGTCATCGGGCAGACGGTGTGGAATCTGGCCCGCTTCCCGGACCAGCGCCAGATCCTGGTGGCTGACCCGTCGGTCATCGGGGCGACCGCGGTGGAGGAATTCATCCGCTGCGCCACGCCGATCCTCAATATGCGCCGCACGGTGACCGAGGACCACCAGCTGCATGGCCAGCAGCTGCACGACGGCGACCAGGTGCTGCTCATGTACGGGGCGGCCAACAGCGACGACCGGGAGTTCGCCGAGCCCGATCGCTTCGACGTGACCCGGCAGCACAACCACCACGCGGCGTTCGGCTTCGGCACCCATTTCTGCCTGGGCGCCAACCTGGCCCGGCTCGAGCTGCGGGTGCTGTTCGAGGAACTGCTCCGCGCGGCGCCCGGCTTCCGGCTGGCGCCCGGCCGCGAGCCCGAGTTCGCGCCCGGTTACTTCACCCGAACCCTGCGCGAACTGTGGGTAGAGTTCAGCCCGGCTGACTGATCCCGGTACGCGGGGCGGGGAAGGGACAGACGATGGCCACCGACCAGCCCGACGAATGGGCCACCGGGCAGCTGGACCTGGCCGCCTACCTGCGGCGGATCGGCTACGCCGCGGAGCTGGCCCCGACCGAGCAGACGCTGACCGGGCTGCACCGCGCGCATGTCACGGCCATCCCGTTCGAGAACGCCGACATCATGCTCGGCCGCGGCGTCCGCGTTGACCTGCCCAGCATCGCGGACAAGCTGGTGCAGCGCCGCCGCGGCGGCTACTGCTTCGAGCACGGGCAGCTGCTGGCCGCCGCGCTGGTCCAGCTCGGCTACCCGGTCGACCGGCTGCTGGCCCGGGTGGGTGGGCCGCACGACGCGCGGACCCACCTGGTGCTGCGGGTCCGGGTGGCCGGGCAGGACTGGCTGGCCGACACCGGCTTCGGCACCGGGCTGATCGAGCCGGTGCCGTTCGGCGACGGGGCACCGCACACCCAGTACGGCTGGACCTACCGGCTGCGCGCCGACGGCGAGCACCATTGGCAGCTGCAAGAGCGCCAGGGCGACGACTGGGCCACCCTGTACCAGTTCGACGACCAGCCGCAGTACCCGGCCGATGTGCTGATGGCCAACCACTTCACCGCGACCTACCCGGACTCATCGTTCGTCCGGCAACTCGTGGTGATCCGCAAAGACCCCACCGGCCTGCGCCGGCTGACCGAACGCCGGCTGAGCATCACCCGCCCGGGCCAGCCCGCCGAGGAGCGCTACCTGGACGAGCCCGGGTTGGCCGCCGCGCTGACCGGAATCTTCGGGTTGCAGCTCAGCACCGAGGAATCCGCCCGGCTGGCCGCCGTCACCGGGACCCCCGGGTCATGACGACGGGTCCCGATACGCTGGGCGGCGTGTTCAGCACACCGCTGGTCAACCTGTACACCAACGACATCGAGGCTGGGCTGCGCTTCTACCGTGACCTGCTCGGGTTCGAAGAGACGTTCCGGACGCCCCGGGAGGGCACTCCCGAGCACGTGGAACTCCGGCTGGACGGGTTCCTCATCGGGCTGGGCACCGTCGAAGCGGCCCGCCGGGTGCACGGCGTCGAGGCCACGCCGGGCAGCCCGGCCATGGTCCTGGTGGTGTGGACGGACGACGCCGATGCGGCGTACCAGAGGCTGACGGCGGCCGGGGTGCCCAGCGTCCAGCCACCGCACGACACCGGGAACAGCAACCGCAACGCCCTGCTGCGCGATCCCGATGGCAATCTCGTGGAGATTGTCGCCAAGCGATCTTGAGCCTGGGCCCGCACGCCACGTGCCGGAGTCTTGCGCCCGGCTGATACCCGTGTCAGGATGACTGACCTTAAACGGCTATTCAGACGGCCTCGGGTGCATCCGGCCAGGTTGGCTCAGGGTCGCTCCGGAGACGGAGGTGCGCACATGGCGTTCCGCAGCCGCCGCGTCCCTGGGTTCACCCTTGGCGCGGCCCTCGCCGCCGTCGCGCTGGTCGCCGCCGCCTGTGGCGCCAGCCAGGGCGGCGGGGTTCAGCAGGGTGGCGTGTACCGGCTGGGCAGCGCGTCCAGCATCGACTCGCTCAACCCGTTCGTCGCATTCCAGGAAGATGCCTACTCGACGTTCCAGATCATCTATCCGTACCTGGTGCAGTACAACAGCAGCCTGCAGTTCGTGCCGGACTTCGCGCGCAGCTGGCAGGAGAGCGACGGCGGACGGGTCTGGACGTTCCACACCCAGGCCGGGGCCAAGTGGTCCGACGGCAAGCCGCTGACCGCGGCCGACGCGGCCTGGACCTATAGCACCATCCTCAAGTTCCAGGACGGCCCGACCGCCAACTCGGCCGGCGACGTGGCGCACATGCAGAGCGCGACCGCGCCCAACGCGACCACCGTGGTGCTGACCTACAAGCAGCCGGTGGCCAACGTGCTGTCCCAGCTGCAGCAGGTGCCGATCCTGCCGGAGCACATCTGGGCCAAGCACGCGGCGGGCAACGGCAAGGCGCTGACCACGTTCACCAACCCGGCCCCGGTCGTCTCCGGCGGCCCCTTCACCCTGGTCAAGTACACGCCGAAGCAGATCGTGCTGTTCAAGCGCAACCCGTCCTTCTACGGCCCCAAGCCGCACATCGACGGCCTCGGCCTGCAGTTCTTCGGCACCTACGACGCGGAGATCACCGCGCTGAAGGCCGGGCAACTGGACGGCATCGAGGTGGTGCCGCCGACCTCGGTGGCCGAGCTGAAGAAGGCCGGCTTCGTGGTCCGGGAAAGCCCGGGCAACTACTTCGACGACTTCATCATCAACTCCAACCCGCAGCAGGACGCGAGCCACAAGGAACTGCTCAACCCGCTGCTCCGGCAGGCCTTCGACGACGCGATCGACCGGCCGCAGATCGTCCGGACCTCACTGCTCGGCCACGGCCAGCCGGGCTCGTCGATCATCCCGCCGGCCACCGGGCACTGGTACAACCCGGCGGTCAAGCCGGCCACGTTCAGCCTGGCCAAGGCGAACGCGCTGCTGGACCAGGCGGGCTTCAAGATGGGCTCGAACGGCGTCCGGGTCGCGGACGGCCACCCGATGTCCTACCAGGTGATCATGCCGGCCGACACCACCGGCAGCTACGGCGAGCGGTCGTTCGCCATCATCCAGGGCGACTTCAAGAAGATCGGCGTCCAGCTCAACCCGAAGAACCTGGACAACTCGGCCGCCTACAGCGCGGTCACCGCCGACCACTACCGCAACTTCGAGCTGTCCATGTGGGACTGGCAGCCGCTGATCGACCCGGACTTCGAGCTCTCCGTGCTGACCTGCGGGTCCTGGAACGTGTGGAACGACACCGGCTACTGCGGCAAGTCCTACGACCAGCTCTACCAGGCCCAGGGCGCGGCGATGGCGCCGGCCCAACGCCAGCATCTCGTGTACCAGATGCAGCAGATGATCGCTACCCAACGCCCGTACCTGGTGATCGACTACGCGAACCTGATGGAGGCGCACAGCACGCACTGGACCGGCCTGCCATTGGTCGGTGGCACCTCGTGGACCGAGTTGTCCAAGATCCCGTTCGAGAGCGTGCACCAGGCGGGCTGACCCGGTGCGCAGCGCGGACTATGTGCTCAAGCGTGGTTTCTTCGCGATCGTCACCATCTTCGTGGCGATCACGATCAATTTCTTCCTGTTCCGGGTGCTGCCGGGCAGCGCGGTCACCGACCTGTCCAGGGTGCCGCACGCCAGCGCGAAACTGCAGCACGCGCTGACCGTCGAGTTCGGCCTGGACAAGCCAAAGTGGCAGCAGTACTTCATCTACCTGGGCCAGCTGGCGCACGGCAACATGGGCATCTCGTTCGCCTACCAGCAGCCGGTCACCCACCTGCTGATCGCCGACCTGAAGAACACCATCCCGATGGTCACCGTGGGCACGCTGGCCGCCATCGTCGTCGGCGTGTTCACCGGCGTGCTGTCCGCCTGGCGGCGCGGCTCACCGCCGGACCACGTCAGCACCAACGCGGCCATCTTCGCCTACGCGTTCCCCACCCAGTGGCTCGGCCTGATGCTGCTCATCGTGTTCGCCGGCACGCTGCCCGCGGGCGGGATGAGCAACCCGTTCGTGTTCGGCACCGAGCCGTTCTGGCAGCATCTGGGCGACATCGCGGTGCACATGATCCTGCCCGCCGCCACCCTCATGCTGACCGCGTACGGCAGTTACACGCTGGTCGTCCGGTCCGCGCTGCTGGAGACACTGGGCGAGGACTACGTGCTGACCGCGCGGGCCAAGGGGCTGCCGCCGCGGCACATCCTGTGGCGGCACGCGGTCCGCAACGCGATGCTCCCCCTGGTCACGCTCATCGCGCTCGATCTCGGCCTGATCGTCGGCGGCGCGCTGCTAATCGAGGTGATCTTCAGCTGGCCGGGCATCGGGCTGGCCATGTACACCGCGATCGGGCAGCGCGACTACCCGATGCTGCAGGGCGGGTTCCTGATCCTGACCGTTTCGGTCATCGTGCTGAACTTCGCCGCCGACCTGCTCTACTTCCGGCTCGACCCGAGGATCCGCCAGTGACGCTGCCGCTGCAAGATCCACAGCTGGCCACCGAGACCGCGGGGCAGCCCTCCCGGCGCGCCGGGTTCCTGCGCGACGTGCTGCGCGAGCGCAAGGCCGCGGTCATCGGCCTGGCCATCATCCTGTTCTTCATCGTGCTGTCCATCATCGCGCCGTACATCTCGCCGTACAGCATCACCCAGCAGACTTGTGCCGTGTACGCGCCGCCGTCCTCCGCACACTGGCTGGGCTGTGACGACGGCGGCATCGACATGCTCAGCGAGATCATGCAGGGCGGCCGGATCTCGCTCATCGTCGGCTTCGCCGCCACCCTGGTCGCGATGATCATCGGCGGTGGGATCGGGATCCTGACCGGCTACTTCAGCGGAGCCGTGGATGTCGCGCTGATGCGGGTCACCGACTACCTCATCGTCATCCCGGACCTGGTGTTCATGATCGTGATCGCCAGCGTGTGGGGCGCCAGCGTGTTCCACGTGATCATAGTGATCGGGATCCTGGAATGGACGACTACGGCACGGATCATCCGGGCGCAGGTGATGAGCGTCCGGGAACGGACGTATGTCAAACGCACCCGCGCTCTCGGCGCCGGGCACCTGCGCATCATCGGGAAGCACATCCTGCCTCAGGTCGGCCCGCTGCTGATGGCCAACACCGTGCTGACCATCGCGATCGCCATCTACCTGGAGACCGCGCTGGCCTTCCTCGGCCTGGAGGATCCGACCGTCACCACCTGGGGCACCATCCTGGAGCACGCGTTCGAGCGGACCGCGATCAGCTCCGGCGCCTGGTGGGCCATCGTGCCGGACGGCATCGTCATCGCCGTGCTCATCGCCGGGTGCTTCCTGTTCGGCCAGGCCATCGAGGACGGGCTCAACCCGCGGCTGAAAGTGGCCCACCTGTCGGTGCGCCGGTGGCGGCTGCGCCCGCTGGTCGGAAGGGGGCCGGACGCGATTTGAGCCTGCTCGAAGTGCGCGACCTGCACGTCTGGTTCGACTTGCCGCACCGTTCCGGCCAGCAGGGTTCTGCGGTGCACGCGGCGGCCGGGGTCAGCTTCGCGCTGGACGAGGGTGAGCGGTTCGGCCTGGTCGGCGAGTCCGGCTGCGGCAAGACCACCACCGTGCTCGCGCTGATGGGCCTGCTGCCGCCGACCGCCACGCTGTCCGGGGAGGTGCTGGTGAACGGGCGCAGCATCCTGGCCGGCGGCGAGGAGTCGGTGCGGGCGCACCGCTGGACCGATGTCGCGATGGTCTTCCAGGGCGCGATGAACGCGCTGAATCCGGTCAAGAAGGTCGGCTGGCAGATCGCCGAGCCGATGGCCTTCCACGGCCTGGCCAAGGGGGCGGCGGCCCGGCGGCGGGCCGGCGAGCTGCTGGAGCTGGTCGGCATCCCGGCCGCCGCGGGCGACCGGTACCCGCACGAGTTCTCCGGCGGCATGCGGCAGCGCGCCTCGATCGCGATGGCCCTGGCCTGCCAGCCGAAGATCTTGCTGGCCGACGAGCCGACCACCGCGCTCGACGTGATGGTGCAGGCCCAGATCCTGGACCTGCTGACCCGGCTGTCCAGCGAGCTCGGGCTGGCCCTGGTGCTGGTCACGCACGACCTGCCGGTGGTCGCGCAGGTCTGCGACCGGGCGGCGGTGATGTACGCCGGGGAGATCGTGGAGCTGGGCCCGATGGACGCGCTGTACCACTCACCGCAGCATCCGTACACCCGGATGCTGTTCGCCGCCACTCCCGACCTGGCCGGCGAGGGAAAGGTGGCCTCCATCCCTGGCACGCCGCCACGGCTGGACCGGGACATCACGGGCTGCGCGTTCCGGCCGCGCTGCGACTCCGCGTTCGCGCCGTGCGCGGCCGAGCACCCGGAGCTGGCCGCGGTCCAGCCAGACCATCAGGCCGCCTGCCACCTCACCCGGCAGCTGGCCGGCGAAGGCAGTGCGACATGACCGAGCCACCGCTGCTGGAGATCGACAACCTGACCACGTACTATCCGCTGCGGCCCAGCCTGACCGAGCGGGTGGCCCGGAAGCAGCGGCTGTGGGTGCACGCGGTGGACGGGGTCAGCTTCACGCTGGCCCGGGGCGAGATGCTGGCCCTGGTCGGCGAGTCGGGCTGCGGCAAGACCAGCACGGCGCAGACCATCCTGCGCATGGTGAACCCCACCTCGGGCACGATCCGGCTGAACGGCACGGACATCACCACGCTGTCCCAGCAGCGGCTGCGGCCGCTGCGGCGCAAGCTCCAGATGATCTACCAGGATCCGTACGAATCGCTCGACCCCCGGTTCCGGGTCGAGGCGGCCATCGAGGAGCCGATGCTGGTGCACGGCATCGGCGGCAGCCGGGCCGAGCGGCGGCAACTCATCATCGCGGCCCTGGACCGGGCCGGGCTGTCCCCGGCCGAGCAGTACCTGGAGCGCTACCCGCACGAGCTGTCCGGCGGGCAGCGGCAGCGGGTGACGATCGCGGCCGCGCTGGTGCTCAGCCCCGACCTGCTGCTGGCTGACGAGCCGGTGTCGATGCTCGACGTGTCGGTGCGGGCCGGCGTGCTGTCCCTGCTGGACGGGCTGCGCCGGGACGGGAACATGGGCATCCTCATGATCACCCACGACCTGTCCACGGCCGCACATTTCGCCGACCGGATCGCGGTCATGTACCTGGGCCGGATCGTCGAGCAGGGCCCGGCGCGGGACGTGGTCCGCAATCCGCAGCACCCGTACACCAAGGCGCTGCTGTCCGTGGTGCCCAAGCCGGACCCGCGGCAGCGGAGCGCCCCGCAGATCCTGCAGGGCGAGACGCCGGATCCAGTTGACGTGCCGACCGGCTGCCGGTTCCACCCGCGCTGCCCGATCGCGGTGGCGCAGTGCTCGGCCGAGGACCCGCCGCTGCGCCACCCCGGCGCAGCCACGGACCTCGGTCACCTAGCCGCCTGCCTACTCGCCTAGCCGCCCCAGCCAGCGCAGCCACCCCACCCCCCACTCAAGGCAGCCACCCCCACCCACTCAAGGCAGCCACCCCCCCACCCACTCAAGGCAGCCACCCACCCACTCAAGATCGCGGGCGATGGGGGGGCGCGCGCATTCCATGATCGTTTGGGTGATTGGGACCCGTCGGCGGCACGAACTTCATGATCGCGGTGAGTTATGCCCCGCCCGTGGGGCAAAAGTCACCGCGATCATGGAATGACGTGGGGAGGGATCATGGAATGGCGCCGGAGGCGCCTTCCAGGGCGGCTACCGCTAGGGCGCCGAGGGTGGGCAGGTGGTAGCCGCCTTCCTGGATGAAGACCGCGGGGGCCAGGGCGGCGATGCGGCGGGCGGCCTCGCGGTAGCCGGCCGCGGTGACCTGGAGCGGGCTTTCCGGGTCTTCGGCCGCCGCGTCCAGGCCCAGCGAGACCACCACCGCGTCCGGGCGCAGTTCGCGGGCTTCCACGCACAGCACGTCGAGCGCGGTCAGCCAGCCGTCATCACCGGTGCCGGGCGGCAGCGGCAGGTTCCAGTTGTAGCCGGCGCCGCCGCCCCGGCCGCGCTCGTCCGGGTAGCCGGCGTAGTGCGGGAACCAGCCTGCGCCCGGGTCCACGTGCAGTGATCCGTACCAGACGTCGGGCCGGTCATAGAAGATCATCTGAGTGCCGTTGCCGTGATGCGCGTCGATGTCTAGCACGGCCACCTGGGCCGCGCCCGCCGCGCGCAGCGCCTCGGCGGCGACCGCGGCGTTGTTCAGGTAGCAGGACCCGCCGTACCCGGCCCGGGTCGCGTGGTGGCCGGGTGGCCGGCACAGCGCGTAGGCCAGCCGGGCGCCCGAGCTGACCAGGTCGGCCGCGGTCAGCGCGGCATCCACCGCGCCGCGGATGGCGGCCCAGCTGCCCGGCCCGACCAGCGTCATCGTGTCGTAGCAGAACAACCCGGCCCGGGCGTGCGCGGCCGGCGGCACCCGGACCGGCAGTCCGGCCAGCAGCCCGGGGGTGGGGAACAGGTAGGGCACCACCCGGTCCCGGCCGTAGTCGGCGGGCAGCCCGGCCTGCTCCCAGTCGGCCCAGATCCCGGCCAGGTGCTGGACGAGCCGGGGATCGTGCACGGCGCGCAGGATCGTGTCGTCGTGCGGGATGGCGTCCAGCACCGGGGCGCCCGCTTCGGCCAGCGCGGCCCGGAGCACCAGCGCCCGGTCCGGCACCTCGGTGCCCGGGTCCCGCACACCGAGCCATACCTCGCCGGCTGGCTCGTGCCGCAGGCAGTCCGCACTCCACACCACCGGGACCGGTATGCTCACCTGCTCACTCCCCACGACCTGGGCCGGCGCTACCATCACGGGATGCCGCGCGTCACCGATCTTGGCATCAGCGTTGGCCTGCTGCCACCCGGCCCGACCGGATCGGTACTCGACGTGCCGGGGGTCGGCCTGGGCCACGCGACCGTGTGGCGGGACGAGCCGCCGTCACCCGCGGGCCGGGGCGTCGCCCGGACCGGGGTCACCGTGCTGGATCCCGGCGGTGACCTGTTCACCGCGCCGGTGCCGGCCGGGGCCGCGGTGCTGAACGGGGCCGGCGAGTGCACCGGCCTGCTCACCGCTCAGGAGTGGGCCTGGCCGAGAGCCCGGTGTTCCTCACTTCGACCATGCAGCTCGGCCGGGTGTACGACGCGGCCTGCGAACTGCTCATCGAGGAACAGCCGGCCATCGGCACCGACGACGTGATCATCCCGATCGTGGCCGAATGCGACGACAGCTTCCTCAACGACGCCCGCCGGATGCAGGTGTCCGCGGCTGACGTCCGGCACGCACTGGCCGCGGCGCGCGCGTCGGTGGGCGGCGCGGCGGCCGAAGGCGCGGTCGGCGCGGGCACCGGGATGAGCTGCCTCGGCTACAAGGGCGGCATCGGCACCGCGTCCCGGGTGCTGCCCAGCGGGGCCACGGTCGGCGTGCTCACACTGACCAACTTCGGCGACCGGGACCGGCTCACCGTGGCCGGGGTGCCCGTCGGCCAGCTGCTGCCCGACCCGGCCCCGCAGGCGCCCCGGCCGGCCCCGGCCGGCTCGTGCATCGTCGTGGTCATTACCGACGGCCCGCTGGACGCCGCCGCCTGCCAGCGGCTGGCCCGCCGGGCCGGTCTCGGCCTGGCCCGGACCGGCAGCACCGCCAGCCACGGCAGCGGGGAGATATTCCTGGCCCTGGCCACCGGGCTGCGCACCCGGCGCGGCACCGCGCCGGCCAGGTCCCCGGTACCCGGCCGCGGACTCGACGGCTACTTCGCCGCGGTCACCGAGGCCACCGAGGAAGCCGTGCTGAACAGTCTGCTCGAGTCGGTCACGGTGACCGGCCACCGCGGCAACACCTCCTATCAACTCCCGGCCAGCGAGCTCCGCCAGCTGGTCGGGCAGATGAGGCAGGGACTGGCGTTATGCAGAAAGATTGGTCGTTGCCGCCCGCCGCACCGGCCACGCCGGGCGCAGCTGATCCGTACGCGTGGATGCGCGACGCGCAGCTGCCCGCCATGCGCGGCTATCTCGCGGCGGAACGCGCGTACTACGAGCAGGAAGTAGCGCCGCTGCGTGGGCTGCGGGATGAGCTGCGGCAGGAGATGACCGGCCGGGTGGCCGCGGCCGAGGAGTCGGTGCGCTGGCGGCAAGGCAGCTACTGGTACTGCACCAGGACGGTCCCGGGCCAGCAGTTCGAGCAGTTCTGCCGGGCAGCCGGGCCGGACGCCCGGGCGCAGCTCCTGCTGGACGAGAACGCGCTGCTCAGCGATCCGGCGTGCGGCGGTGGATACGTCGCGCTCGGCGTCCGCGAGGTCAGCCCGGACGGGCGGCTGCTGGCCTACTCGGTGGACTTCGCCGGCGACGAGGTCTACCAGCTGCGGATCCGGGACCTGGCGTCCGGCCAGGACCTGCCGGACCGCATCGAGCAGACCTACTACGGGCTGGCCTGGGCGGCCGATGCCCAGTCCCTGCTCTACGTGGTCACCGACGCGGAGTACCGCCCGCACGAGGTCTGGCGGCATCAGCTCGGCACCAGCCCGGACCAGGACGTTCTGGTCCTCCGCGAGGACGACCAGCGGTTCGAGCTCAGCGTCCGGGCCGCCCGCAGCGGCCAGTACCTGCTCATCGAGACCGAGTCCCGGGACACCACGGAGACACTGTTCGTCCCGGCCGCGGACCCCGGGTCGCCGCCTGCCGTGCTGGCGCCCAGGCGGCGCGGCATCGAATACCGGGCCGACCACGCCCGCGGCCCGGACGGGGGTGACTTCTACCTGGTGAGCAACGACGCTGCGGCGGAGTTCCGGCTGGTCCGCGCGCCGGTGCGGGCCCCCGGCCGGGACGGCTGGACGGAGGTCATCGCGGGCGCAGCCGACACCCGGCTGGTGTCCTGCGACGTGTTCGGCCGCTACCTGGTCGTGCAGCAGCGGCGCGCCGCGGCCAGCCAGCTGCGCGTGCTGGACCGGAAGACCGGTGCACAGCGGCTCATCGAGCCCCTCGGGCCGGAAATTTCGCTGCAGCTGGCGGTCAACCAGGAGTACGGCGTGGCCGCGGTGACGGTCCGGACCGAGTCACTCATCGACCCGCCGGCCTGGCATGAGGTTGACCTGGCCACCGGTGCGTGGCAGCTACGCAAGCGGCAGGACGTGCCGGGGTACGACCCGGCGGGGTACGCGAGCCAGCGGCTGACCGCGGCCGCTCCGGACGGCACCATGATCCCGGTGACCATCGCCTACCGCCGCGGGCGGCGCCCGGACGGCACGGCGCCGTGCCTGCTGTACGGCTACGGCGCCTACGAGGCCTGCTCGTGGCCGGAGTTCAGCGTGCTGACCCCCAGCCTGCTGGACCGCGGTTTCGGCTATGCGGTGGCTCATGTCCGCGGCGGCGGGGAAGGCGGCCGCCACTGGTGGCTGGACGGCCGGCTGACCCGCAAGCGCAACACGTTCACCGACTTCATCGCGGCCGCGGACATGCTGGCTGACCAGGGCTGGGCGGCCGGGGACCGGATCGTGTCCCGCGGGCTGTCGGCCGGCGGCCTGCTGCAGGGCGCGGTGTACGCGATGGCCCCGCGACGGTGGCGGGCGATGGTGGCCGAAGTGCCGTTCGTGGATTGCGTCACGACCATGCTCGACCCGTCCATCCCGCTGACCATCACCGAATGGGATGAGTGGGGCGACCCCAGGGACCCGGAGGTGCTGGCCTACCTGCGCTCGTACAGCCCCTATGACAACGTGCCCACCGGTCGGCGGCCGGATTTGCTGGTCACCGGGAGCCTGCACGATCCGCGGGTGCTGATCCACGAGCCAGCCAAGTGGGTGGCCAGGCTGCGGGCCACCGCGGACGGTGCGGCCGGGCAGGTGCTGTTCCGGGCCGAGCTGGGCACTGCTGGGCATACCGGGCCGACCGGGCGCTACGACCGGCTGGGCTACGAGGCGGAGATCGGCGCGTTCATCGTGGCCGCGGCCGGCTAATCCGCAGGGTTAGCCCAGCTCTGGCTAGGGCGCGGCCGGGCTCGGCTGAGCCGCCGGGCTGGGCTGAGCCGCCGGGCTGGGCTGACCGATGATCTGCTGGCTGGAGAACGGCCCAGGTGCCTCAATGTGCCGGATACCCCACGGATTGGTGCTGCTGGTAGCGGCGGCGAACAGCGCTACCGCCACCAGCAACAGCGTGGCCGGCAGCAGGTAGCGCCAAGCGCGGATCAGACCCCCGCCGCGCTGGTCCGGGCTGCTGCCCGGTGATCCCCGATGCATGTGGACTCACACCCGGTTCAGGCCCGGGCCGTGCGGTACCACTGGGCCGGGATGCCCAGCCAGTGGCGGCCGAGCTTCCCGCCTGCCCGCCTGGCCTGCCGGGTCTCCCGGGACTGCGCGCGCAGTTGCGCGGCTTGATGCTGCTGCCTGGCCTGGGCGGCCATCTCCTGCTGCCGGTACCGGGCGACTTCACTGCTGATGTGCGGGTGATTGAACATCACCGTCTCCTTGTCTGTCCGCCTGGCGGGAATGGTCTCGCCGCCTGAGCACAGACTGTCCGGTACGGCAGGCGCCTGAGCAGGGGCCGAACTACCCCTTAGCACATTGCGCTCATTCAGCTACTCGGTGTTGTCAGGCGTCTCCAGCCAGCACAATTGCACCGCCTACCGGCGCTCGCCGTCACGGCCGGACAGCCACCCGACGCCAGCTGGCCGCGCTCATCCGGCGGCCAGGATTCAGCTGCCCCGGCCGCCTGACCGGGTGCGCTGATACGCGCTCAGACCAGCCCGTTCTGCAACGCCAGCCGGGTCAGGTCGGCACGGCGCCGGCAGCTGGTCTTATCCCGGATGCGGTCCAGGTGTGAGCGGACGGTGCTGATGCTGATGAATAGCTGCTGCGCGATTTGCGCATCCGTCCGCCCCTGGGCGACCAGCGTGACCAGTTCCCGCTCCCGGGGACTCAGCTCGCTGAGGTCCGCCGGCTGGCCTGCCTCCTGCGCGGCCGGCCAGCCAGACTCGGCCAGCAACAGCAGGAATTCGGCCGCGGTGTCCAGGGTCATCATCGCGCCCCGCCCTTCCGCGTCCGCCAGCCGCTGCGCGCCGAGCGCCTGCCCGGCGCGGCGCAGCAGTTCCTGGCGGCGGGCAACGTTGCGGGCCGTTTCGACTAGTTCGCTGTCCCGCATGATCGACAGGTAGGCGGTCCACACGGTGACCGCCGCGGCCCAGCGTCCGGACACCGCGCACAGCTCCCCGCCCAGGGCCAGGCACATCCGCTGGCGTCTCTGGTCCTGGATCCGCGCCGCGACCTGCAGCGCCTCGCCCAGGCTGGCCCAGGCGTCAGCCAGATCAGCTGACCGGCTGTGCAGGCGGGCCAGCAGAAGCAAGCCGAACGCCGCGGCGGACAGATCCCCGGCGGTCCGGGCCAGGGCGATCGCAGCTGAGCAGCTATCCCGCGCGGCGGCGAGGTTACCGGCCTCGATAAGGGCCACAGTCAGCCGGAGGCTGCATTCCCGCGCGAGCTCGCCTGGGATGCGGGCCGGGTCAATCCGGTGGGCCTGGCGGGCCCACCGCACGGCCGCGTCGAAATCACCGGCGAAGTAGGCGGCCTGCGACATGGTGACCAGGGCCACCGCCTGGCTGGTCGGGTCGCCCAGGTCACCGGCCATGGCCAGCCCGCGGCGCGCGTCTGCTGTTCCTTCCTGGCTCCGGCCCAGGACAAGGATGAGAACGTCCGCCCGGCCGCACAGCGCCAGCGCGAATTCCGCTGACGGGCCTCCCTCGGCCAGGCAGTCAGCCGCCGCGGTGAAGTGGCGCAATCCCGCGGTCAGATCGCCGATGGAAACCGCCGCCAGGCCGAGGTGATACTGCGCGCTGCCCCATTCCCCGCTGTCCGGTTCGGCACCAAGGGCGGCCGCGCTCAGCAGTGCGTATCCTTCCGCGCCGCGGCCCCGCACGATCCACCATGGCATGAGGGTCATCGACAGCCGCAGCGCCGTAGCCCTGTCGTGCTGCATGGCCCAGTCAAGAGCCGGCCGCATGGTGGCGTCCTCAGCATCCAGCCACCGGCCGCCGGCCAGCTCCCCGGGGCTGATGGCCCGCTGGGCCGCGGCCTGCTCCGCTGTCGCCAGCGCCTGCCGGGCCAGCGCGGCCATCGTCTCCTGGATCTCTCCGGACGCGCCGAGCTGATCTCGCCCGAACGCCCGCAAGGTCTCCAGCATCACGTACCGGCCCCGCCCATCCGGGCCGGTCCGGGGCGGGGTGAGCAGCGAGCAGTCGACCAGGTGCAGCAGGGCCGGCTCGGTACCCTGGCCAGCCATCGCGACCGCGGCATCGAGCGTGAATGGGCCGGGGAACGCCGCGACCCGGCGGAACGTCCGCTGCTCCATCTCGTCGAGCAGCTGGTAGCTCCATTCCACCGTCGCGGCCAGCGACCTGTGCCGCGGTGCCGCGCTCCGGTCGCGGTTGGTCAGCAGCGGGGAACGGTCCTCGAGCCGGTCCAGCATCTGACGCAGGCCCAGTGCCTCCACCCGCGCGGCGGCCAGCTCGATGGCTAGCGGCATGCCATCCAGCCGGGCGACCAGCCGCCCGGCCAGCGGCACCGAATCGCCGTCCAGGGTGAACCGGGGATCGGCCCGGCGGGCCCGGTCAGCGAACAGCGCCACGGCCGGCCCGCCGGCGTCCGGCTGCTCACCCGGGCCAGCGACCGGCAGCGGCGCCAGCCGGAACCGTGCTTCCCCGGCCATCCCGAGCGGCTCCCGGCTGGTGGCCAGCACTCGCACGTCATCCGCGGCCGGCAGGAGCGTTCCGCAGAGCTCCGCCACCGCGGCGAGCACATGCTCGCAGTTATCCAGCACCAGCAACGCCTGCTGCCTGGCCAGGCTGGCCAGCAGTGACTCGGTGATGGATAGCCCCGGAGCTTGCCGCACGCCGAGTGCCGCCGCCACCGCCGGGATAACCAGCGCCGGGTCCGGCACGGTGGCCAGCTCCACCAGCCACACTCCGTCCGCGAACCGGCCCACGACCCGCCGTGCCACCTCGCTGGCCAGCCTGGTCTTGCCCACCCCGCCCGGTCCGGTCACCGTCACCAGCCGGTACTCGTGCACCAGGTCCGAGAGCTTTGCCAGCTCGGCCGCCCGGCCGACCAGGCTGGACAGATCGGCCACGAACCCGTGCAGGCTGCCCTGCCCCGCAACTGCGGCATTTCCCCCCACGACCCAAACCATAACCCGGCACAGCATCCCCACCTGGGGATACTGGCCGGCCGCCGGGCCAGACTCAGCCGTATCCGGATGGGGCGCACACCTACTATCTGGACTGCCGCGTGGGCCATGCTGGTGGCCGAGCGAGGATCTTGCCATCGGTTTCAAACCCCTACGATTAAGGGCAGGCCGCCTTGGGCGTGGCCTGGGAGATCCATTTCCCGGACGGCACAGCGGGCTTCGGCTGCCGTGGCAGATGGTGCCGCGTACTTCGAAGACCACGATGTTTGTGGTGCTGCGCTATTTCCCGGCCCGGGAGATAGTGCCCACCGGACAACCGCCGACAAGCCACCAAGCACATGGGTGCTGGCCGGCGGTTCCGCCTGCTAATTTGCTGCCGCGCAGCGGCATTCATGACCCGGGCGCTCCGGCGAACCGGGTCCAGGTTCAGGCAACCGGTCATCGCGAAGGAGCACGACATGACCACACATGACGAGTCGACCCACACCTCGGGCCCGGAAACCACGCAAGTCAGCGAGCCCGCCGCCGTGGCATGGGCCCCTGGGCCAGGCCACGCTTACCCGGCCACGGCGCCTGGGGTGCCGCTAGCGGCGTTTGCCTTCGCGTTCGCCGTCGGGTTCCTCGGGTTAGTCGAGTCCGGGATCCTGTCGAGCGCGGCGAACGACATCTTCATCGCCACCTGCTTCGGGATCGGCAGTGTCGGGCTGCTCATCGGCGGGCTCTGGGAGTTTCGCAGTGGGGAACTGTTCGGCGGCACGTTCGGCGTGGGCTACGCGGGATTCCTGTTCTCCACCGCGCTGATACTGAAGTTCTTCGCCGGTCCAATCATCGCCGCCGGGGGCCCGCTCGCCTTCGATCACGCCTTCGCCGCGTGGCTGATTCTGTGGGCGCTGTTTACCGCGGTGTTCGCGATTGGCGCGTCCAGCATCAGCTTGGCCGCTTTCGCGCCGTTCACGCTGGCGTTCGCAGTGCTCGTGCTATTGGCCATCGCCAACCTCGGCGGCGCGGCGAGCTGGACCACCGACGTCAGCAAGATCGGCGGCTGGGTAGCCATCGCCGATGGTTTCGCGGCCGGATACCTAGCCGCCGCGATCGTGCTCAATGTGACCCTCGGCCGGGAACTGCTGCCGATGTGGCCCGCCAAGTCCCGCCTGAAGACGCAATAACTGGCCATCTTGTGCCGTCGGTGCTGGCTCAGGGCGGGGCCAGCCGCTCTCCCGCCCGGATGGGCACGTCGATGATGTTGTGCTCAGGCGCGAGCGGGCACACCCAGTGGTCGTCGTACCGGCAGGACGGGTGGTACAGGAAGTTCAGGTCGATGACGAGTCGCGGGCTGGCCGAGCCGAGGTCGGCGCCTTTGGCCGTGTCGAGCAGGTAGCGGCCGCCGCCGTAGCTGATACGGCCGGCCGTCGCGTCCCGCAGCGGCAGGAAAAGGCCGCCACCATATTGATCGAGCCACCACACCGCCAGCCGGCGGCCGATGGGGCTTGGCAGCGTGACCCACCCGACCTGGTCGAGGTGGGTCACGCCGTCCGGGCCGGCGTCAATCGCGAGCCGCTGCGAGCGTGAGACCGGCTCGACGGGCACGGTCCAGCGCAGGGCGGGATCGTACGGCCAGTAGGGCACGCCGCGGACGCGTATCGGATCGTCGGCGTGTACCGGGGATTGCGGGTGCGAGCGCAGCAGCGTGTCGCGGCCATCCCGCCAGAGCGCATGCGCGGCCGCGGGGTCGGCCTGATCCCGGACCCCCGCGTAGAGGGCCGCGGTCTCGCGCCGCCAGCTGACCAGCTCCAGGGCGGTTGCCGGATTCATGCCCGCACGCGGGCAGCGTCGACGCTCTTAACGGCCAAGGTAGTTGCCACGGCTGTCTCCTCCAGGCGGCCTGGGCGTGGTGTTAACGGGTGATGCCCGCGCTCGGCTGACGCCGCTGAACTCCTAGCCGAGCGAGCGGGGAGATTCGACGGCAGGGAGGGTGAGCGTCCGGCGTCAGCCGACCGCCGGCCTGACGTGCGGCCCCAGCACCTGCCGGAGCCGGGTGGCGGTTTCGGCCACCGCGGGAGAGTACGTGACGGGGTGACGGCTGAGCATGGAGAGGAGGAAGCGTGCCGTGCCGTCCAGGGTCACGGCGTCGGTGCCCGCGGAGGCGCGGGCCATCGCTTGCAGGGCCGGGGTGAACCGCCGGTCCGGGTCGGCGTCATGCCACGCCTGCACGTGGCTGAGCACAGCGCCGACCGCGTTACGGAGCTCGGTGGAACTCGCGATGAGCCGGGCCGGCCCGGCAGACTTGCCGGGATGAGCGGGCCAGGACCTGACCGGGCGGGGGGTCTGAACGGGCCCACCTGTCCTGCCGGATGGGGCGTCGGGGGCACTTGCTGCCGCGCTGACCGTGGGGAAGGCAAGGAGGTGCCGGTCGAGCCCGGTGCTGAGCAACATCCGGCTGACCTCGGGTGGGACGGCGGCCAGGCGCAGGAATCCGCCGAGCAGCCTGGCCCGGCGTCCGGTGCCGACCAGCACGGCGAGCCCACTGGCGTCGCAGAAGGTCACCTGGGACAGGTCGATGATCAGCCGGCCGGAAGCGGGCCGGAGCAAGACCAGGAGTTGCTCGCGCAACTCGGGGACACTGGCAATATCGAGCTCACCGGCCAGTTCGGCGATGGTGACGCGGTCTTCGGTCCGGGCAGAAAGATGCAGGCCGGGGTTGACCGCGGCTGCAGAGTTCACGGTTGGGCCTCTCCTTCTGCTGTCTCACCCGGACCCGACAGCAGGGCGAGGACTTCCCCGACGGTCCGCTCGCGGCTGGTGGGCTCGGGGAGCGGCCGGTGCGCCTCGATGTGGTAGTGGTTGCGGCGGCCGTCTTTGCGCTTGCTGAGGTATCCGGCCCCGGTCAGGTCTGTGACGATGCCGTAGGCGCTTCGCTCGGTAATGCCCAGCCGGGCGGCGATGTCGCGGAGCCGCATCCCAGGGTCGTGTGCGAGAAGCAGCAGCACACGCCCGTGATTGCTCAGGAAACCCCAGCTGCCCACGTCCGGCAGACTAGCACGGTTTATGGAAATTCATTACTAGTATGCCTGTGCGGCGTTGGCGTGACGGCCCCAGACCCGGGATGCCTCGCCGGGCGGTGGGCCGGTCCCGCGCGGCGTCGCCACGGCGTGCGGTACGCTAGTCACACACGGCACATCGTGAGGCTGCGTCATCAGGACGCGCCGGTCGTACCTCGCTCGGTGAGCGAGCTGGTTTCCACGGATCTCGTGTGGTGGCCTCCTAAATGCGGCCACCCAGATCCGAAAGAGACTCCTTGTGACAATCGCGCCCAGCGAAATTCCGCGCGCCCGTCGGCGTCGCCGCGGCCGGGCGAAACCCGGGTCCGCCGCGCCCTCCAGGGCGGCGCAATCCGCGCAGCCGCCGCACGGCCAGGCGCAGGAAGCCGGTCCCACCCGCACCATGGCCGGCGTGGCCACGCTGCACGCGAGCTTCGCCGAACTGGGTGTTCCCGGGACGCTGGTCGACGTGCTGGCCGGGACCGGCGTCACCGCGCCGTTCCCGATCCAGGCCGCCGCGCTGCCGGATGCACTGGCCGGGCGGGACATCCTGGGCCGTGGCCGGACCGGCTCCGGCAAGACGCTCGCGTTCTCGATCCCACTGGCCGCCGGGCTGGCCGACGGGTTCACCAGCGCGGGCCGCCCGCGCGGCCTGGTCCTGGTGCCCACCCGGGAGCTGGCCAGCCAGGTCCAGGCCGTGCTCACGCCGCTGGCCCAGGCGCTGGACCTGACGGTGGCCACCATCTTCGGCGGTACCGGGCAGAACGCGCAGGTAACGGCCCTGCGCAACCGGGTGGACATCGTCGTGGCCTGTCCCGGGCGGCTGGCCGATCTCATCGAGCAGGGGCACTGCCACCTGGGCGACGTGGAGATCAGCGTGCTGGACGAGGCGGACCACATGGCTGACCTCGGCTTCCTGCCGGTGGTGCGGCGGCTGATGGAAGCCACCCCGGCGGAGAGCCAGCGGATGCTGTTCTCCGCCACCCTGGACAACGCGGTGGATGTGCTGGTGCGCCGGTTCCTCAGCGACCCGGCCGTGCACTCGGTGGACTCAGTCACCGCCGCTCCCGGCGCCATGGTCCATCACCTGCTCACCATCACGCCGGGGGACCGGGTAGGTGTGGTCGCCGGGCTGGCGGGCGGCAGCCACCGGTCGCTGGTGTTCACCCGGACCAAGCACGGCGCACAGAAGCTCACCCGCCAACTGGCCGGGGCAGGCATATCCGTGGCGGAGTTGCACGGCAACCTCGGCCAGGGTGCCCGGGAGCGGAACCTGGCATCGTTTGTGTCCGGCACGGCCCGGGTCCTGGTGGCCACGGACATCGCCGCCCGCGGCATTCATGTGGACGGCATCGGCCTGGTCATCCATGCGGACCCGCCCACCGAGCACAAGGCCTACCTGCACCGGTCCGGACGGACCGCCCGGGCCGGCGCCGACGGTGTGGTTATCACCCTGCAGAGCCCGGCCCAGGCCGCCGACGTGCGCGGGCTAATGCGCCGGGCCGGCGTGAGCCCGCTGGCCGCGAACGTCAGTCCCGGCTCCGCGCTGCTGCGTTCCATCGCCGGCCCGCTCGCCGCCCGGGTCGCGCCAGCCGACCCGACGGCCGCCGCCGCGGCGGCGCTGACGGCCAACCCAGCTACCGGCCGCGGCGCGGTGGCCATGTCCGCCGGCTACCGGGGGCGCCGCAGACGGTAGAGTACGGCCCGCGGCGCTCCGCTGGCCCGGAGGCCAGGAAGGACGCCAGGCGCGGGGAATACACCGGCCACAAGATGGCGTTGTCGCTGAGAGTTGTTGTCGACGTTTGCGATCGTGAAGGCGCCGCATTTCGACAATGGGCGTCTTGCCGTCTGGCTGTGGAATTCTCCCTCCGGTGGCGGGCAACCAGCAGCTGATTCGTACGAAGGGTACGGATCTGGGCTCGTCTTAGAAGGAGACAAGCAGATGGCACAGGGAACTGTGAAGTGGTTCAACCCCGATAAGGGCTTCGGTTTCATCGCCCCCGACGACGGCACCGCCGACGTCTTCGTGCACCACTCGGCGATCGACATGGGCGGCTACCGCACCCTGGAAGAGAACCAGAAGGTGGAGTACACCACCCGCCAGGGCCCGAAGGGCCCGCAGGCGGACCAGGTGCACGCGATCTGACCGGATGCAAAGGGCGGGCCCGCGTAGGAATGCGCGGGCCCGCCGCATCTTCGCCCGGCTGCACCGCCGCCCAGCCGGGGCGCGCCACCGACCTCCTGGCGGCCGGCCACAGGCCGCGCACCGCGCGCCGCTCACCGCAGGAGGACAAGATTGACCGCTGACGCGGCACATCCAGTAGCCGAACGCCCTTTCGTGGCTGATCGGGAAGCGCCGCTCACTGGTCCGGGCAGCGACTATGCCCAGCTTTCCCGGACTGTGCGGGCGGCCGGGCTGCTGCGCAGGCGTCCTGGGTACTACCGGGTCAAGATTGCCGTCAACCTGCTCCTGCTGGCCGCCGGGTGGGCCGCGTTCTTCCTGCTTGGGCGGTCCTGGTGGCAGCTGCTGGTGGCGGTCTTCCTGGCGGTGATGTTCACCCAGAGCGGGTTCATCGGGCACGACGCTGGGCACCGCCAGATCTCCGGGTCCAAGCGCATCGACGACCTGATCGGCCGCATCCACGGCAACCTGCTGATCGGCCTCAGCTACGGATGGTGGACAGGTAAGCACAACCGGCATCACGCCCATCCCAACGAGCCCGGCCGGGATCCAGACATCGGCGGCCGGGCCATCGCCTTCACCAGGGACCAGGCCCAGGCCCGGCACGGCATCGGCAGCTGGCTAGCCGGCTATCAGGCGTGGCTGTTCTTCCCGATGCTGTTGCTGGAAGGCTTTCACCTGCATGCCGCCGGGGTCCGGACCCTGCTGGGCCGCCGCGGCAGCACGACGGTCAAGCTGGTGGACGGCGCGCTGCTCATTGTGCACATCCTTGGCTACCTGGCCGCCGTGTTCCTGGTGCTGGCCCCGGTGCAGGCGGTGGTCTTCGTGCTCGTCCAGCAGGGCCTGTTCGGGGTCTACCTGGGCTGCTCGTTCGCGCCCAACCACAAGGGCATGCCGGTACCGGGCGAGGATGAGCAGTCCGACTTCCTCCGCCGCCAGGTCATCACCTCACGGAACATCCGCGGGGGGTGGCTCACCGACTTTGCCCTCGGCGGCCTCAACTACCAGATCGAGCATCATCTGTTCCCCTCCATGCCGCGGCCCAGCCTGCGGCATGCCCAGGAACCGGTGCGTGCGTTCTGCGAGCAGCACGGCATCGCCTACCACGAGACTGGCTTCTTCACCTCCTACGCACAGGTCCTGCGGCATCTGCACGCCGTCGGCGGCTCACTGCGGCCCGAGCTCGAGTACTGAGCGGGCCGGCTGCGCGCCGTCCCTCGCTTGCCGGATTCCGCCCAGCTCACGCTGGGTCCATCCCGGCGCAGGTATGCCACTGTGGAGGTGCCACGGCAAGAAAGCTGGGAGGTGAGGCGCATGGCCGCGCCTGACGTGTGGGTGGCCAAGGATGACGGCAGCGACCTCGTCCGGGCCGAGACCATCGTGGCCGTCGGCCGGGACTACACCGGCACCGTCACCGCCCGGCTGGGCGACGGCGAGGGATCGGCGGTGACGCTCGTCACGGTCGTCTCGCACGAGGGCAAGCACACGCCCGAGGACTTTCACCGCCAGCTGATCCGGGTGGTGGCCCGGCTGTCCGACACGGCCCAGGCGGCCGTGGTCCGCCCGGTATGGGATGACCAGGGCTGGAACTGGGCCACCGAGCCGTTGTAACGACACCGCGACCCTCATGGCCCCGAAGGCCGCGGCGGCGCGGCCAGCCCTGCCCTCCGGCCCGGCCTGGGCGGGGAGCACGCCGGCCCGCAACGCCAATATCGAGTTCGCCGGCCAGTTCGGCGCTGGTTATGCCGTCCGTGGTCGGGGCGGAAATATCCAGGCTGGCATTGAACGCAATTCCGGAATTCACGATGCGTCCCAGATCAGATTGAGGCGGAACACGCTGCCTGATGGCGGATGTGTCCGGAACAAACCAATGCCGCGGAGTGGCGATCAGCCAGCCTGTTACAGCGGATCGGTAACCCAGTACCAGCCCTGCCGCTCATCCCAGGCCGGCCGGACCACCGCCGCCTGGGCCGCGTCGGACAGCTGGGCCACCGCCCGGATCAGCTGGCGGTGAAAGTCCTCGGGCGTGTGCTTGCCCTCGTGCGCGGCGACCGCCACGAGCGTCACCGCCGATCCGTCCCCGTCGCCCAGCCGGGCGGTGACGGTGCCGTTATAGTCCCGCCCGACGGCAGCGATGTCCCCGGCCCGGACGATATCGCTGCCATCGTCCGTGGCCACCCACACGTCAGGCGCGGCCATGCGCCCACCTCCCTGCTCGATCATCGCGACAGGATCCACAGTGGCACATCCCAAGGCCGCAAGGGCCGGGCGGCGGCTGGTGCGTTCTGGCCGCAAGGACCGATCCAGGAAAAAATTTGCTAGTTTTCTATTACTAGCGTAGCGTCGCAACTAGGTACCGGTCTCAGTCGCCAACGGCGGCCAGCTACCGGGGTTACCGGAAGTGCTCATGTGCATGACCTGGTCATCACGACCGGCCGTACCCATGGCCGCAATAGTGCCGCGTACCGGCTGAGGTCGCCGCTGTCCCCCGAGGCCGTCAGGCCAGACCGCTGGTCCTGACGGCTGCGGGATCAGCGCCACTGTTTGCTTCCAACGTCTGCTCGAAGTTCTGACCGGACGCAACGGTGTGTGAAGATGAAACCAGGCCGTGGGCATTCCGAGCACCGGCTGTCACGCTGGCGCCGTCGGCGGCCGCGTCTTCCCGGGTACGCAGCCCCGGTGCCCGGGGGTTGGGATGGCCGGTGTGCTCGGCTTCAGGATCATCCGTCAGTATGAGCAAGGCATCGTGTTCCGCTTCGGGCGGGCGCTGCCCGGGGTGCGTAAGCCGGGCCTGATCTGGATCAACCCGTTCACC
>DASXIN010000052.1:0-21933 GCA_036497945.1 Streptosporangiaceae bacterium
GGCTCGTCCGCCGGGTGACACGGTTTGGTGCAGACCACCGCGCCCGGCGAGCCTTTGAGCGGCGGGTACTCGTCACCGCAGAACGGCGGCAGCGTGCTACCAGGGGCCCACGGGGCTGGGCTGCCCGCGGCTCCCGCATCAGCGGAACCACGCATCGCGTCGATCGGGGGCCTCCTGGCAGGTGTGCGCGACTATCGGGCACCCGCCACGGCGCGGGCGGCCAGTGCTGCACCGCAGTTGGCGGTGAGGTGCAGTAGCACCGGCGCGGCTAGGCTACCCGAACGGTGGCGAAACCAGGACAAAACCCCACCAGTCGCCGCGGTGCCCGCCACCGCGGCGACCACTACGGCCCACCCCGCCTGGCCGTCCGTGTCCACCTCATTGATATGCAGCGCAGCGATCGTCGGGCGGATATGCCAGATGCCGAATACGCCGCTGGTCACCGCGATCGCGGCAGGCCCAGGTAGCACCCGGCGCAGCGCGGCGTGCAGCACACCACGGAACGCGATCTCCTCCCACAGCACAGTGCCGACCGGAATGCGCACGATGACCTGGTAAGCCACCTGGGGCCAGGTCAGCCCGGTGATCCGCCGGTCGGCCAGCACCGGCCGGCTGGCCGGAACCGCGGCCAGGGTGAGCCAGGCCGCGGCCAGCGCACCAGCCGGCCCGGCCGCGCAGCGCAGCCCGGCGGGTACTCGGCCGGCGGTCAGGCCCAGGTCGGCGGCGGTCAGGCCGCTGGCGGCGGCGGCGGCCAGCAGCGCGCCGGTCGCGCCCAGGTTGGTCAGCGGGTACCACCGCTGGCGGCACGGATGCTCGCCGCCGGTGTTGTTGTAAGCCGCGAGCATCCCGGCCACCGCCACCGCGAACGCCGCGTCCGCGCCAAAGGGGGCGCGGCGCCGACTGGACAGTGAAGGGGGAATGGGGAGGCGGGTGGGGAGGGAGCGAGGAACGAGCGACCGAGCGACGAGGGAAGGAGGTGCAGTGAAGGGGGAACGGGGAGGTGGGTGGGGCCCCCGGAGGCGCAAAATAATCACGAGCCGGGCTGGATCAGGCCGGTCTCGTAGGCGAGCACCACGGCCTGGGTGCGGTCGCGCAGGCCCAGCTTCATCAGGATCCGGCTCACGTGCGTCTTGATGGTCTGTTCCGCGACGATCAGGCGGCCCGCGATCTCCGCGTTGGACAGGCCGCGAGCCACCAGCGCGAGTACCTCGCACTCGCGTTCAGTCAATCCGTCCAGGCTGTCCCGGTTGGGCCCGCGGGGCGCACCCATCCGGGCGAACTCGACGATGAGCCGCCGGGTTACGCCGGGGGACAGCAGCGCGTCGCCCGCTGCCACGATCCGGACCGCGTCGGCTAGTTCCTGGGCCGAGGCGTCCTTGAGCAGGAACCCGCTGGCCCCCCAGCGCAGCGCCTGGTACACGTAGTCGTCCAGGTCGAACGTGGTCAGCACCAGGACCTTTGGCGCGCCCGGCATGGCGGTGATCTCCCGGGTGGCCTGCAGGCCGTCCAGCACCGGCATCCGGATGTCCATCAGCAGCACGTCCGGGCGAAGCTGGGCGGCGCGGACGATGGCCTCCTGGCCGTTCACCGCCTCACCGATGACCTCGATGTCCGGCTCGCTGTTCAGCAGGGTGGTGAACCCGGACCGGACCATGCCCTGGTCATCGGCGATCACGACACGGACGGTCACCTCGGGTCCTCCGCGTGATCCTTGGCGTCGGGCAGCACGGCGGTGACCAGGAAGCCACCCTCGTCGGTGGGCCCGGCCTCCAGCTGGCCGCCCAGCATGGCGGCCCGTTCCCGCATCCCGATGATGCCGTGCCCGGCCACTGGCGCCGAGCCGTTCCCGACGCTGGCCGGGATGGCCGCACTTGGGTCGTTCCGCACCTTGATCACCACCGAACTGGGGAAGTAAGCGACTTCCACCCCTACGGTCGATCCTGGCGCATGACGCATCGCGTTACTCAGCGCTTCCTGCATGATCCGGTAGGCGGACAGATCCATGCCCTGGGGCAGCGGCCGGGGCACCCCGCTGACCGACAGCTCGACCGGCACCCCGGCGCTGCGGGCCGAGTCGAGCAGCCCGGCCAGCTGCCCGAGCCCCGGCTGCGGCGTGGTGTCCGGAGTCCCGGTGCGCAGCACGCCGAGCAGGCGACGCAGCTCGGTCAGCCCGTCCAGCGCGCTGGCCCGGATGTCGCGGAAGCTCTCCACCAGTTCCGGCGGCGGGTCGGCGATCTTGCGTGGCCCGGCTTCGGCCTGGATGGCGATCACCGACATATGGTGCGCCACGATGTCGTGCATCTCCCGGGCGATGCGCTGGCGCTCCTCCAGCAGGGCGCGCTCGCCCTCGTGCTGCTTGGCCTGCTCGGCCAGCTCGACCCGGCTGATGCGGCGGGACCGTACGTACGCGCCGGCCAGCAGCGGGATGGCGGCCAGCACCGCGCCCACCGCGGTACGCGCGTCGATCACGATCGCGCCGGCCACGGTGACCGCGCCTGCGGAGAGCGCGAACCAGGTCTTGCACCGGACCGCCACCGCGTACAGGCACAGCGCATAGACCAGAACGCCGGCCGGCAGGTAGACGGCCGACGACAGCGCGCGGGGACCGATGGCGGTGGACGTGATGACCAGGGACACTGCGGACGCGGCCCAGGCCAGCGCGGGGAAGCGGGTGCGCGCCAGCAGCGGCACGCTGACGATGATCGCGAAGAACAGCAGGGTGGTGTGGCTGTACGGGTTGCCGTGCGCCTGGTCCTGGCCGTCCAGCGTGTTGGCGGTGAGGATGAAGCAGAGGAACGCGATCACCGCGTCGGCCACTTCAACCAGGTCGAACCGTCCCCGCCGCAGTCGCGGTGAGCGGGGCGGCGGCGGGTTGCTGATGCCCGCCTCCAGCCCGCGCAGCCAGCGGAGCGGTTCCCGGCTAGTCATGCCCTCAGCGTAGGTGCGGGATGGCCGGCTTTTCGTGCCCCGCACGGGGGATCTGGTCGGCCCTACTCCGGTAGGGGGTGGTCTAACCCGGCCGGGCCAGCCGGCGGTACCTGCGGGGCACCGGGATAAACGGCTCCGCAGAGTGACGCGGACGACACACACGGCTCCGTAATTTCCTGTCCAGCAACCCGGCTGGACCAGGAAGGACACCCCCATGAGACGCCGCCGCATGGTCGGTATCGCCGCCGCTGCCACCGCCGGAATCCTGGCGCTGACCGCAGCGGTGCTGCCCAGTTCCCCGCCCGACCCGCCGGTGAAGCTGCCGGGCCTCACCACCCAGGCGCTGACCGCCCGGTACGCCGCCAGCTCGCGGGCCATCGCGCGGGCCGAGACGGCGGCCGCCCGGTCCGGCAACGCGAGCTTCGCGCACGACCTGGCCGCGATGCGCCGCGGTCACTTCCTCGCCTTCGACGCGGCCGGCCAGGGCGAGGCCGTGCAGGTCTTCGGCAACCTGGCCACCGCCCGGCGGGTGGTCATCATGGTGCCTGGCTCGGACACCTCGCTGGCCAGCTGGGCGTCCCGCGGCGCCGCCTCGCCGTACGGCGGAGCCCGGGCGCTGGCCAATGAGACCGCCCGGCTGGACCCGCACGCGCACCTGGCCATCATCGCCTGGCTCGGCTACCGCACCCCCAGTCTGCTCAGCCTGGCCGTGCTCACCTCGGGCAACGCCGGGCAGGGTGTCCAGACACTGCGCCCGCTGGTGACCAGCCTGGCCCGCGACGGCGACCAGGTCGCGCTGCTCTGCCACAGCTACGGCTCGGTGGTCTGCGGGCTGGCCGCGCCGCACCTGCCGGTCACCGACATCGCGGTGTACGGCAGCCCTGGCATGGACGCGTCCTCGGTGCGGTCGCTGCACACCACCGCCCGGGTGTGGGCCGGCCGGGAGTCGGCCGACTGGATCCGCGACGTGCCGCACGTCCGGCTGCTCGGCCTGGGCTTCGGCGCCGACCCGATGTCACCGTCGTTTGGCGCCCGCCAGTTTGGCTGCGGCGGCGCCGGGCATAGCGGTTACCTCAGCCCGGGCGGGGTCGCGCTGCGCAACCTGGCCTACATCGCGCTGGGTCGGGCCGGCCAGGTGACCCGATGATGGCGGGGCGGTGGAGCCGCGGCGGCGTGCCGCCGCTCGGCGCGGAGCGGCGATCGTGGGGTTCCGGGGGGTCGCCCACCCGGGTGAGCAGAGCCGCGGCCCGGATCGAAGCGGCTACCCCGGCCAGCCGGGACCGGACCGTGGACGCCCTCCGCGCGCTGGCCATCGCCGGGGTGATCCTCGGCCACTGGCTGGTCACCGCCCTGGTGCTGACCCCCTCCGCACACGGGACCAAACTGCACGACACGAGCCCGCTGCAGGCCATGCCCTGGCTGGCCCCGATGTCCTGGATCTTCCAGACGCTGGCCATCTTCTTCCTGGTCGGCGGCTACTCCGCGGCCCTCAGCTACAAGGGCGGCTATCTGCCCTGGCTGCGCAAGCGGATGATCCGGCTGTGCCGCCCGGTGGCCGTGCTGGCCGCGGTCTGGGTGCCGCTCACCGTGGCCATGCTGCTCGGCGGCGTGCCGCACGACACCGTGCATACCGCGGTCACCCTGGTGCTCGACCCGCTCTGGTTCCTGTGCGTGTTCGCCGGGCTGACCGCGCTGACCCCGGTCGCGGTAGCGCTGGTGCGCCGCCTCGGCGCCTGGGCCGCACTGCTGCCCGCCGCCCTGGTGGCCGGGGTGGACGCGGCCCGGTTCGGCCTGGGCGGCCCGGCCTGGCTGGGCTGGCTGAACGTCGGAGCTGGCTGGCTGGTGCCGTACCTGTTGGGCATCGCCTGGGCCCGCGGCGCGCTGCGCGGCTGGAAGGTGCCTGCCGTGCTGCTGGCCGGCGGGGTGGCCGCCACCGCGGCGCTGGTCACCTGGGCCGGCTACCCGGCCAGCATGGTCGGGGTGAACGGCGCGCGCATCTCCAACCTGAACCCGCCCACGCTGGCTGCGGTCACGTTCGGCATCGCCCAGGTCGGCCTGGTCCTGCTGCTGCGGCCCGCGCTGGCCCGGCTGATGCGCCGCCCGCTGGCCTGGGCCGCGGTGGCGCTGGCCAACCTGTCCGCGATGACGCTCTTCCTCTGGCACCAGTCCGCGTTCCTGGCCGTGAACCTGGCCGGGTCGCTGATCGGCCGGCTGCCCGGCCTGCTTACCACCCCGTCCAGCCCGCTCTGGATCGCCGAGCGGCTGGCCTGGCTGCCCGCCTTCGCGGCCGCACTGGCCGTGGCCTGGCTGCTGTTCCACCGGGCCGAGCACGGCCGGGCACCGCGGTGGCTGATATCGGCGTGGCGATTTGTCACCGCGTGGCGCATCATGGCCCGGCGGCGGACCATTTCTCCCGGCGCGGATGAAATACACCGGGCGAGCCGGGAATTGGCCGCGAGGTGATAGTCATGGCCGGGTCACAGCATGGTATGCCGGCTGCCCAGCCAGCGGATCGCGGCAATCGCGATAGTCAGCAGGGTCGCGGCGATCATGGTCAGGAACCCGCCGGCGATCCACTGGGTCAGCCCGACAGCCAGTGCGGCGCGGGACGTGTCGATGGCGTGGTCGTGGATCAGCCCGGCTACGGTGGCCGCGACCACGTAGGCCAGCACGGGCACCGGGATGATCAGGTACGTGGCCCGGGGGTGCACGGCGACCGCCCCGCACACCGTGCCCAGGATCAGCCCCGCGGCCAGGATGAGGCCGGGCTCGCTACCGGTCAGCACGGTGCCGATCAGCCCGGCCAGTGCCCCGGCCATGACCAGCAATACCCCGAACCAGCCGGGCCGGGACCCCCACCAGTGCGGGGCCCGGCCGGGCGCGGGCCGCGGCGCGCCGGATTGCCCGGCCCCGGCAGATTCCCGCTGGCCGGAATACCGGTAAGCTCCTATGTCGTAAGGCCCGGACACACCGCGATACAGCGGGCCGGAACTTGCCTCGTGCGGCAGCGGCTCCACCAACAACTCCTAATGGTTTGGCCGGCAAAGCTTTACTGATGGAGAAGTGAGGGTAGCCTTCGGCGCAATACTACCAAGGCGGCTCCGGAGGGAAAGCGGGTGCGCAGCCGTACGACGTCACATCGGGGAACGGGCGGCCAGGACGTGGGCAGCCGGGCGCCGTCGGCCCGCTCGCAGTCGCGTACCGGCACTCTGAACAGGCCAGATGCCAAGTACACGCCGCGCCGCCGGATGACCGCGGTGTGGTACACGGTGACCTGCCTGGCGGCTGCGGTGGCCCTGGTAATCAGTGGCTTTTCCTACTTCGTCGTGCATGACGTGGCCAGCATCGGCAGTTCGCACGCCATAGCCAGCGGGCCGTCGGTGGGCGCGCAGAATATCCTGCTGATGGGGCTGGAGAGCCGTCGGGACTGGAACGGGAACATCCTGCCCGACAGCATCCTGGCCAAGCTGCACGCGGGAAACGCGCAGGCGGTGGCGAATGGCACCGGCGGAAATGACACCAACACGCTGATCCTCATCCACATATTCGCGGGCGGCAAGACGGCAGTCGGGTTCTCCATTCCGCGCGACGACTGGGTCAATTTCGCGGGCACCGTCGGGCCCCAGCAGGCCGGGAAGATCGACCAGGCCTACGGCGTGAGCATGTACTACGAGCAGGCCAGGCTGCGCCAGCAAAACCCCAGCATGGGCCAGGACCAGCTGGCCTTCCTGGGCAACGAGGCGGGCCGCCGCGCGGCCGTGGCCACCGTCGAGCAGCTCACCGGGGTGCACGTGGACCACTTCGCCGAGGTCAACCTGGACGGGTTCTTCGAGCTGGCCAGGGTCTTCGGCGGCGTGCGGGTCTGCCTCAACCACAACGTCTACGACCCCAAGTCCGGCGCCCACTTCCATAAGGGCTACCAGCACCTGGACCCCGCCCAGTCGCTGTCGTTCGTCCGGCAGCGAGATGGGCTGACCAACGGCGACCTGGACCGTACCCACCGCCAGCAGGCGTTCATCGACTCGATGATGTACCAGCTGCGCACCGAGGGTGTGCTGAACGACCTGAGCAAGGTGTCCGCCCTGCTGTCCGTGGCCAAGCGCTACGTGATCACCGACGCGGGCTGGAACCTGCTCGACTTCGCCGCCCAGATGCGCGGCCTGACCAGCCGGAACCTGGCTTTCCACACGCTGCCGATCAAGGGTTTCGCGACCATCGACGGCCAGGCCGCGAACGAGGTCGACGTGCCATTCATCCAGCGCATCGTGCACGACACGTTCTACCTGCCGCCGGCCCCCCAGGTGACCAGCCGCCCGCATCCGTCGGCCAACCCGGTCAGCAAGGCCGCGGCCAGCCGGACCACGGTGGCCGTCTTCAATGGCGGCCCGACCGCGGGCCTGGCCGGGCGTGTCTCGGCCGCACTGGTCAAGCAGGGCTTCCCGGCGGGCACGGTGGGCAACATCTCAGCCCGCAACTCCACGGCGGTGCTGTACGGCGCGGGCGCGTCGGCCAACGCAGCGGTGATCGCCAAGATGTTCGGCGTCACCGCCACGCGGAGCACCGGAATCGCGGCCGGCAACGTGCAGCTGCTGCTGGGCGGGAACGCGGTATTCCCGAGCGCCCTGGCCGCCAGCGCTGCCCCCTCGCCGTCGTCCATCATCCCCAGCACCGGGCCACAGGGCGGGGCGGTGATCGCGCCCAAGGACGGCATCCCCTGCGTCAACTAGGCAGCAGGACGATCCCGTCCTCGTCGGCGTGCAGCACGTCGCCGGGCTGGAAGGTGATCCCGCCGAACGTCACCGGGACGTCGATGGCCCCCGCGCCGGTCTTGCCGCTCTTGCGCGGGTTGGTGCCCAGGGCCTTGATGCCGAGGTCCATCCCGGCCAGCGCGGCGCTGTCCCGGACCGCGCCGTGCACCACCAGGCCGGCCCAGCCACTATCCCGCGCGTAGCCGGCGATCAGGTCGCCGACCAGGGCGGTGTGCAGCGAGCCGCCGCCGTCCACCACCAGCACACTGCCCGCGCCTGGGGTCTGCACCAGGTCGCGGAGCAGCGCGTTGTCCTCCTGGCAGGACACCGTGCGCACCGGGCCGGCGAACATGCGCTGCCCGCCGAACTGGCGGAACTGCACGTCACAGACGCGCAGTTCCGCCCCGTACTTATCGACCAGGTCCGCCGTAGGAGTGGCGCTCACCGCCACCGGTCAGCTCGCGGCCTTCAGCCGCTCCAGCAGGGCCTCGTGCTCGCCCCACAGCCGCTCGGGCAGATGGCTGCCGAAGATGGTGAGGTACTCCCTGGTGTGGTCGGCCTCGTCCTGCCAGGTGCCGGTGTCCACGGACAGCAGCAGCTTCAGGTCCGCGTCGCTGATGGCCAGCCCGTCGGTGTCCAGCGCGCCGTCGGCCGGCAGGTTGCCGATCGCGGTGGCCCGCGCCGCGGCCTGCCCGTTCAGCCGCTCCGTGATCCACTTGAGCACCCGGCTGTTCTCGCCGAAGCCGGGCCAGGCGAACTTGCCCGCGGCGTTCTTCCGGAACCAGTTCACCGCGTAGATCCGGGGCAGCTTGCCCGGGTCGGTCATCCCGCCGATCTTCAGCCAGTGGCCGAAGTAGTCGCCCATGTTGTAGCCGCAGAACGGCAGCATGGCGAACGGGTCGTGGCGCAGCTCGCCCACCGTGCCCTCGGCCGCCGCGGTCTTCTCGGAGGCGATGGTCGCGCCCATGAAAACACCGTGCTGCCAGGAGTACGCCTCGGTGACCAGCGGCACCGCGGTTGCCCGGCGGCCGCCGAACAGGATGGCCGAGATCGGCACGCCCGCCGGGTCGTCCCATTCCGGGGCGATGGACGGACACTGCCCGGCGTCCACCGTGAACCGGGAGTTGGGGTGGGCGGCCGGGCGTCCGGCGTCCGGCGTCCAGTCCTGGCCACGCCAGTCGGTCAGGTGGGCCGGCGGCTCGTCGGTCAGGCCCTCCCACCACACGTCGCCGTCGTCGGTCAGCGCGACGTTGGTGAAGACCGTGTTCCTGGTCAGCATCTGCAGCGCGTTCGGGTTGGTGTGCGCACTGGTCCCGGGGGCGACGCCGAAGAAGCCGGCCTCCGGGTTGATCGCGTAGAGCCTGCCATCGTGATGGAACCGCATCCAGGCGATGTCGTCCCCGATGGTCTCGATCTTCCAGCCCGGGATGGTGGGCCGCATCATGGACAGGTTTGTCTTGCCGCACGCGGACGGGAAGGCCGCCGCGATGTACTTGGCCTCGCCCGCCGGCGGGGTGACCTTGAGGATGAGCATGTGCTCGGCCAGCCAGCCCTCGTCGCGGGCCATGGCCGAGGCGATCCGCAGCGCGTAGCACTTCTTGCCCAGCAGCGCGTTCCCGCCGTACCCGGACCCGTAGGACCAGATCTCCCGGGTCTCCGGGAAATGCGAGATGTACTTGGTCGGGTTGCACGGCCACGGCACGTCCTCCTGGCCGGGCTGCAGCGGGGCGCCCACCGAGTGCACGGCGCGGACGAAGAACCCGTCCTCGCCGAGTTCCTTGAGCACCGGCTCGCCCACCCGGGTCATCACCTTCATGGACGCGGCCACGTAAGGCGAGTCGGTGATCTCCACGCCGAGCTGGGAGATCCTCGATCCGATCGGGCCCATGCAGAACGGGACCACGTACATGGTCCGGCCGGCCATGCAGCCGGCGAAGATCCCGGCGAACGTCTGGCGCATCTCGTCGGGCGCGACCCAGTTGTTGGTCGGCCCGGCGTCCTCTTCCCGCTCCGCGCAGATGAAGGTACGGTCCTCCACCCGCGCGACATCCGACGGGTCGGAGCGGGCCAGGAAGCTGCCCGGCCGCAGCTCAGGGTTGAGCGGCAGCAGCGTGCCCTGCTCCACCAGCAGGCTGGTGAGCTGGGCCCACTCCTCCGCAGATCCATCACACCACTGCACGCGGGCCGGCCGGGTAAGTGCGGCGATCTCCTCCACCCATGCGATCAGGCCGCCGTGTGCCGTCGGAGGCTGATTCAGCCCGGGGATAGCGTCGCTCACAGGATGTCCTTCCATTGCCGGCCGGTACCCGCAACTCGTCACGTCGGGTCCACAGAGAAACCGGGAACCTATCTTTACAAGATGCACGCCTGCGGGGTGAAGTGGTAGATCCTGCATGTGTGGAGGTTTGTGGTGCTCAGCTCGCGATTCTGTGATGCTTGTGAACGCGATCGCCGATGGTCTAGACCGATTAGCAAGGCGAACGACCGCGTTACCTGCGGGACTGGCCACCGCGACTGGCTGCGCTGCACGGTTGCGGACAGTGTTCAGCGGCGCGTTACCGGCCGGAAACCAGGTGTGTGATGGCGGTCACGAAAGCCCGGGTCGGCGTCCGGCTGCGCCGTTTCCGTGAGGAACGCGGCCTGACCCAGGCCGCGCTGGCCAGCGCGCTGGGCATCTCGCCCAGCTATGTGAACCAGCTGGAGTCCAGCCAGCGGCCGATGACCGCCTCCGTGCTGCTCAAGCTGGCCAGCGTGTTTGACGCCGACCTGCAGCAGTTCTCCACCGAAGACACCGACCGGCTGGTGGCCCAGCTCCGTGACGTGCTCACCGACCCGTCGGTCAGCGAGCAGGTGTCGATGGCGGAGATCCGCGAGCTGGCCGCGTCCATGCCGGCCGTCGGGCGCTATGTCATCGAGCTGCACCGGCGGTTCCGGCACGGCCGGGATATGAACGAGGCGCTGGTGAACCGGATCGACTCCGGTGGGGTGGGCTCGATGACGGTGCCGCCGCCGCTGGCCCAGGAGGAAGTGCAGGAGCTGTTCTACGCCCGCCGGAACTACTTCCCGTCCCTCGACCTGGCCGCCGAGCACATCTCCACCCAGGCTGACCTGGCCGTCGGCGACCCGGCTGCCGGGATCACCGACCTGCTGGCCCGGCAGCACGGCATGCGGGTCACCGACCTGCCCGCCGGGGACCAGCCGGTCAAGCGGCGTTATGACCCGGGCGCCCGGGTATTGGCCCTGTCCCCGCTGCTCAACCCGGGCCAGCGCGCGTTCCAGCTGGCCACCCAGCTGGCCTGGCTCGAGATGACCGGGGAGATCGACCGGATCGTGGCCGGGGCCAACCTGTCCAGCGACGAGAGCCGGCTGCTCGCCCGGATCGGCCTGGCCAGCTATTTCGCGGGCGCGCTGGTACTGCCGTACCGGCCGTTCCTGGCCGCCGCGGAAAGCCTCGGCTACGACATCGAACTGCTGCAGCAGCGGTTCCGGGTCGGCTACGAGACCGTGGCGCACCGGCTCAGCACGCTGCAGCGCCCCGGGGCGCGCGGCGTGCCGTTCATCTTCGTCCGGGTGGACCGGGCGGGCAACATCTCCAAGCGCCAGTCGGCGACCAGCTTCCACTTCTCCCGGGTCGGCGGATCGTGCCCGCTGTGGACGGTGTACGAGGCGTTCGCCCGGCCGACCGAGATCCAGGTCCAGCTGGCCCAGATGCCCGACGGCCGCAGCTACCTGTGGATCGCCCGGACGGTGCACCGCCGCTACGGCGGCCACGGCACGCTGGGCAAGACCTTCGCCATCGGCCTGGGCTGCGACCTGCGGCACGCCCAGCGGCTGCTCTACTCCCGCGGCCTGGACCTGACCAGCCCGTCCTCACTCGTCCCCATCGGCCCCGGCTGCAAGGTGTGCGACCGGGTCAACTGCCCGCAGCGCGCCTTCCCGGCCATCGGCAAGCCGCTGGACGCCAACCCGCACCACGGCAGCTTCATCCCCTACGCCACCGACGGCGCCGCAGACCCGGCCCCTGCCCCAGCGCCGTAGCGCTTTTCATCAGCGCGGTGACATAAGCCCCACGGGCGTGGCATAAGTCACCGCGCTAAGCAAGATCCGCCCGGGCTTGGGTACAAGAGAGTCAGGTGCGAGGAGAGTGTGTGATGAGCGGACGGGTGCGCGCGGTGGCGGTGGCGGCGAGCGCTGCATTGCTACTGGGCAGCGTGACGGCCGCGAGTGCGGCTACGGCGGTGGCGCACGGCAGGCAGTGCTCGGCCGGGGCGCACACGTTAGCGCCGCCCGGCTCGCACCTGTACCCGGACACCGGCAACGGCGGGTACACCAGCCTGCATACCGCTGTGGACCTGGTCTACGCGCGACCAGCAACCAGTTCCTGCCGGGCAACCACGTCACGCTGACCGACCGGGCCACCCAGTGCCTGACCAGCTTCAGCCTGGACTTCGAGCGCCGGTCGGCCAACACGTCGGCGGGCCCGGACATGACGGTCACCGCGGTGCGGGTGAACGGCCAGCCGGCCTCGTTCAGCTTCGTCCAGCCCACCTACCCGGGCGACCCGCACGGGCAGAACGACCCGGACCCGCGGGCGCATGAGGCGTCCCAGGTCAACCCGGTCGGCGGCGCGCAGCACAACCCGCTGCCGCCGGCCTGCTCGCCGGAGCTGCTGTCCACCAACCCGGCCCAGAAAGAATCCCTGAACGGCACCCAGTGCCCGGCCAACAAGCTGGTCATCACGCCGGGCCAGCCGATCAGGGACGGCCGCGCGTTCCAGGTCACGGTGTCCTACACCGGCCGTCCCGGGGTGCACAACGATGGGGACGGCACCACCGAGGGCTGGTTCCGGTCGAATAAGCCCACGGGCGACGGCGGCTTCGTCACCACCGAGCCGGTCGGCACCGAGGATTGGATGCCGCTGAACGACTACCCGAGCGCCAAGCCGACGTACGACGTCAACGACACCGTCAACGCGGGCAGGACCGTGCTGGCCAACGGGATCCTGCTGGGCCAGCAGAGCCACCCGCCGAACGCGGAGTTCCCGCACGGCTCGGTGACCTGGCACTGGGACTCCGCGGCGCCAGTGGCCAGTTACCTGGTCGAAGACAGCGTGGGCGGCTACCGCCTGACCGAACGGACAGTGCACGGCATCCGGTTCTACCAGGCCCAGGCCAGCTCGCTGAGCGCGCTACATCGCGCTGCGGCAGATCCTCAGCCACGCCAACTTCAGCCGTGCGCTGCGGCAGATCCAGCGGCAGTACGGCGGCGGCTCGATCACCGAGCCGCGACTGGAAGCGGCGTTCGCGCAGTGGCTGCCCAACCACAGCGCGGCCTGCACCAGCCGGCTCGGCCAGTTCTTCCGGCAATGGTTCGACATCGCCTACCCCAAGGGCGGCGGCGCGAATCGGCCGCACATCACCGGGCCTGGCCTGGCCGGTCCCGGCTTCTACACCGGAGGCTGCACCCGGCCCTAGGCATTTCGTCACCATTACGCGGCAATTGTCTTCGCGCTTCCTGGCGGCACCGTACTGTATGGCCAGCAGCCCATTCACCGACCGCGGAGGTGCCGGTGCACGGACTGGTTCCGCCGCTGGCCGACTGCTTCAACCCCCGGCCAGAAACCGGCCCGGGTGCGCTGGATGCTCAGCCCCCCGGCCAGTTACTGGTGCTCAGCACGCCGCCCGGGCCGGCCGTGGACTGGCCGGGCGGCACCGGTAAGACCCAGCTGGCCGTGCACCTGGCGCAGACCTGGTGCCGGGGCCGCGCGGACGCCCTGCTGATCTGGGTATCGGCCAGCAGCCGGGCCGCGGTGCTGGCCAGCTACGTCCGGGCGTTCGCCGAGCGGACCGGGATGGTCCCGGCGGGCGACGCCGAGACGGTCGCCGCCCGGTTCCTGACCTGGCTGGCCGAGACGGGCCGGCCGTGGCTGGTGGTGCTGGACGACGTGTCCGACCCGGCGCACCTGGACGGGCTGTGGCCGGCCGGCCCGGCGGGCCAGGTGCTGGTCACCGCGGCCGCCGAGGCCACCGTGCCGGCCGCCCGCAACCCGGTGCAGTTCCCGGTCGGCGCGTTCAGCTCGCACGAGGCGCTGACCTACCTGATGGGACGCCTGTCCGCCGACCCGGACCAGCGGCTCGGCGCGGTGGACCTGGTACAGGACCTGGGCGGTGACCCGCTGGCCCTGTTCCAGGCCAGCGCGGCCATCGCCAGTTCCGGGCTGACCTGCCGGGACTATCGTGACCTGTTCGCCCGGCAGCAGGACCAGCTGGCCGAGGTGTCCGGCACCCCGCCCGGGGCCAAGCTGGTCACCTGGATGCTGTCGGTGGAGCGCGCGGACCAGCTCGCGCCGGGCGGCGCGGCCCAGTCCTGCCTGGCGCTGGCCGTGCTGCTGGGCGGGCACGGCATCCCGGAGGCGGTCTTCGCCGCGCCGGCCGCGGGTGAGTTCATCGCGGGCACCGCCGCGGTGGGCCCGGGGGATGCCCGCGGCCCGCAGGGTGCGCTGCGCAGCCTGGAGCGGACCGGCCTGCTGACCATCGACCCGGCGGGCGGCGGGGCGCGGGTGGTCCGGGTACACCCGGTCGTCCAGGCGGTGGTCCGCACGGCCATGCCCGGCGAGCTGCGCGACCAGGCGGCCCGGGCCGCGGCGGGCGCGCTGCTGCAGGCCTGGCCCGACGATGCCGAGCAGCCGCTGCTGGCTGAGGCGCTGCGGTCCTGCGTGACCAGCCTGGAGCAGACCGCGGGCGACGCGGTGTGGGCCGGCGGCTCGCATCAGGTGCTGTTCCGCGCCGGGCAGAGCCTGGACAGCGCGCGGCTGTCCGGCCCGGCGGTGGCGCACTGGCAGTCGGTCGCGCTGGCCAGCGAGCGAGCGCTCGGGCCGGCCCACCCGGACACCTTGCTGGCCACCGGCCAGCTGGCCAGCGCCACCCTGGCCGCCGGGCTGGGCGCGGAGGCCGTCGCGCTCTACCAGCAGGCGCTGGACACCCGGCTCAAGGTGCTCGGCCCGGACCATCCGGGCACCCTGGCCGCCCGGGCCGACCTGGGCGCGGCGCTGCTCACCGCGGGCCAGCCGTTCGAGGCGGTGGCCGCGCTGGAAGCCGTGCTGGCCGCGGCCGGGCCGGACGCGGAAGCCACCGACCTGAGCACGCTAGCCATCCAGGACACACTGGCCATCCAGGACACGCTGGCCACGGCGTACCTGGCGGCCGGGCGGAACCCAGACGCCATCCGGCTGGCCGCGCGCACGCTAGCCGAGCGGGAGAAGGGGCAGGGGCCGGACCACCCGGACACGATGAGCACCCGGGGCAGCCTGGCCCGCGCCTACCTGACGGCCGGCCAAGTGAAGGACGCCATCCGGCACGGCCGCCAGGCGTACGACAGCGCGCAGCGGGTGCTCGGGCCGGAGGATCCGGACACGCTCGCCGCGCTCGGTGCGCTGGCCGACGCCTACCACTCGGCGCGCCGGCTCAAGGACGCCATTCCGCTCTACGAGCAGGTGCTGCGGGACCGGGAACGCATCCAGGGCCCGGACCACCCGGATACTCTGGGCGCCCGCGGCCAGCTCGCCTCGGCCTACCATTCGGCCGGCCGGATGGCCAGCGCGCTGGAGCTGTATGAGCGCAGCCGGGCGGACTGCCGCCGGGTGCTCGGCCCCGGCCACCCGGACACGCTGGCCGCGCAGGCCAACCTGGCACACGCCTACTACGCGATGGGCCGCCAGGCCGAGGCGACCAAGCTGCTGCAGGACACGCTGGCCGACTGCGAGCGGCTGCTGCCGGCCGGCGACCCGCTGACCGACGCGGTGGCCGACAGCCTGGACGCCGTCTCCCGCGGGTAAAGCCGGGCCGCTGGGCAGGCCAGTCAGCAGGTACTGGCGTTAGGTAAAGGAAATGCCGGAACGGGCCTCAGCCATGGTCATCGCGCGGTCCAGCACGTCCACCGCCCGGTCGATCAGATCTTTCTCGATGACCAGGGACGGGATGAGCTGGAACCGGTTGTAGTAGTAGCCGCCCTTCTCGAACAGCAGGCCCTCACGGACGCAGAACTCGAGCATCCAGGCCGCCTCCTCGGCGGCCGGCTCCTTGGTCGCCCGGTCCTTGACGAACTCCAGGCCGACGAAAAGGCCGCGGGCGTCCACCCAGCCCAGGATCGGGTGCCGTTCCTGCAGGCCGCGGAGCTGGTCGGCGAAGTAGCCGCCCACTTCGAACGCCCGGTCCACCAGGTGCTCGGACTCGTACACGTCCAGCGTGGCGTTGGCCGCCGCGCTGGCCAGCGCGCTGGCGGCGAACGTGCCGACGTGCGCGCCGGGCCCCCAGGACGTGGCGATCTCGTCGTCGGCGATGACCGCGGACACCGGCAGCCCGCTGGCCAGGCCCTTGGACGTCAGGATCATGTCCGGCACGACCGACTCGTGCTCGCAGGCCCACATCCGGCCGGTGCGGCCCATGCCGGCCTGGATCTCGTCGTCGATGAACAGGAAGCCGAACTCGTCGCACAGCTCCCGGATGCCGCTCAGGTAGCCGTCGCCCGGGATGATGTAGCCCGCGCTGGCCTGCATCGGCTCGAGCAGGATGGCGGCCACGTTGGATACCCCGCCGCGGTGCTCGGTGAACGGCGACTCCTTGCCCAGCAGCATCCGCCGGGTGAAGTCCAGGCAGGCGTCGGCGCACTGCTCCGGCGGCGCGCCGACCGGGCAGCGGTACGGGTAGGAGAACGGGATCTTGGCGTGCCCGGTGTCGGCGGGCAGCACCGGGTAGTAGAACGCCCACATGCCGCCCTTGGCGGTGGCCGCCATGGTGGCCCCGGTCGTGCCGTGGTAGCCGCCGTAGGCGGACAGGATGATCGGCGCACCGGTGTACCAGCGGGCCAGCCGGATGGCGAGTTCGGCCGCGTCGGCGCCGGTGGTGCCGAACACCACTCGCCGCGGCCGGACGCCCGGGGCCAGCGCGGCCAGCCGGGCGGCCAGCCGTTCCCGCTGGTCGCCGGGCAGGTCGAAATAGTGCATGAGCTGGCCGGCCTGCTCGGCCACCGCGGCGGTGACGGCCGGGTGACAGTGCCCGGTGTTGGACACCGAGAACCCGGCCAGCATGTCCACGTACTCCGTGCCGTCGGCGTCCCAGACCAGCGCGCCGCGGCCGCGCACGATGGCGGGCGGGCAGTCGAACAGTGCGAAGCCGACCTGGCCGGTCGACTCGTGCCGGACCTGCTCACGCAGGATTTCCTTGCTGGCCGGCCCGTAGCCGGAGCGCTCCACGCGCGCCAGCAGTTGCTCTGGGCTAGCGTGCATCCGTTCGCGCTGGCTGATGAGCCGATTGCTGAACGCCCGCTGATCCAACTGACTCTCCCTTAAGCCGGTGTGGTGGGTGCGGACTGTCCGGCTCAGCCGGACGGCAGCTGGTAGTGCCGGACACCGCGCTTGCCATCGAGTTCGAGCACCGCGCCGCGCAGGATGCCGTCGCCGTACTCGCTGCCCGGGTTGATGGACAGCGTGCCGCCGACCCGGACCGCGCCGCGGGACTCGTGGATGTGCCCGTGCAGGCCGAGCATCGGCTGGTGCCGCTCCAGCACCCGGCGGACGCCCTCGGAGCCGACCGACTGCATCACCATGGCCCCGCCTTTGACGACCGGCTTGAGCGAGCTGTCCAGGGCCGGGGCCTTGTCGATGGACGTGCGGGCGGGCGGCACATGCAGGTTGAACACGGCCCGGTCCGGCCGGTCCACCCGGGCGGCCATCTTCTCGATCCGCCGCTCCAGCTCGTCGTCGTCCAGCTCACGCGGGGTGTCCCAGGGCGTCGGGTTGGAGTACCCGCAGGAGATCATCTGGATGCCCTCGCCCAGGTCGAGCAGGTTGTCCTCGGTTTCGGTCAGCACCGCCGAGTCGCGCAGCATCTGCTGCAGCTCGGGCGGGTCGTCGTTGCCGGTCATCGCGTACAGCCGGATGCCGGTGCCGGCTAGCCGCTGTTCGGCCAGGTCCAGCCAGCGGGTGAGGGTCTGCCGCATCAGGGTCAGGAAGACCCGGCTGACCGCGTCGGGCCGGTCCCAAGTGGCGTCGAGTTCCTCGTCGGTGGTGCGGTACGGGTAGAAGCCCATGTCCCGGATGCGGGTCTCGGCCTCGGCCGTCTCGTCCCCGGTCAGCACCCGGTCGCCGGAAAACTGGCGGACCAGGAAACCGCCGCCCGGGTGGGCCACCACCGGGACCACCGCCTTGCCGGACACGTCGCCGCCCAGGATTAGCGTGTCCACGTCGTAGAACTTGGCCGCGTTGAGGAACTTCCGCCAGCACACCTCCGAGCCGTGGATGTCGGTGGCGAAGTAGATCCGCATGGTCACCGGGTGACCTCCTCGGGCAGCTGGTACCAGCGCACCCGGCGGCCGACCTTGGCCCGTGCCTTCCAGCCCAGCGATTTGGGTGCGTCGGTCAGTGCCTGGCTGAGCTGGCCGATCCGGGCGGCGATACGGGCCCGGTGGGCTTCGTCGCTGACCAGTTCACCGAGCATCCCGGCGCAGGCGGCCAGGTTGTCGGTGAGCGTGGTGTGCAGCCCCCAGTCCGCGGCGCACCGGTCGGTGACCGCGGTGACGTTGAGCAAGCCGGGGCCGTCCTGGCGGGCCGGCTGGTGATCCCAGAGCAGCATGGCGGTGTCGGACAGGTCCTTCCGGTTGACCTCGGCGATCTGCAGCTTGGTCAGCAGCAGTTCGGCCGCGGCCAGGGTCTCCGGCTCGGCTTCCAGCCGGCGGCCCAGGTCCAGCGTGTGCGACATCTCGAACGTATCCAGGAACACGTCCACCTGCCAGCCGGCCGGGGCGTGGTAGAGCAGCCGCCGGGCGCCGTGCGTGGCGTTGAACACCCGCTCCGGCGCGAAGCCGGTCTCCTCCAGCACCGCGCGCAGCGCCCGGGACTGCTTCTTGTGTGCGACCAGGTCGACGTCCGGGTAGCTGCGGCCCAGGGCCGCGCGGGCCGGCGGCGAGCCACGCAGATAGATGGCTACGCCGCCGACCAGCCGGACCGGGATGGAGCGGGCCGCGGCCGAGGCGATGATCGCCCGGCCGGCCGCCACCATGGCAGGCTCGCCTGCGCCTGGCGTGGTCTGGCCCGCTCCCCCCGGATTGCCCTCCGTTACCGGACTCCCATCGATCATTCGGGCGGGATCTCGGCGAATGTCTGGCTGAGCTGCATGCCCTGGCTGCGCCGGTAGAGCCGGATGCCGACGTAGTAGATGATGCCGATCAGCGGGGCGGTGAACGCCTCGATCATCGGCTTGAAGCCCAGCGAGCCGCCGAACCCGGTGTGGAACGCGACGTAGATCACGAAGACCCAGGAGATCGCCGAGATCGCGGCGACCACGGTGATCACCGGCACGCCGAGCAGCGAGGTGCGGGCCCAGCCTGGGGCCTGCGCGTGCATCTGCGGGCGCCGCCACGGGGTGACCGCGGCGGACACCGACACGATGATGAAGGCCAGCGCCATGACCGCGATCACGTTCAGCAGGTAGGCGCCCAGGCCCTGGTAGATGTTCAGGTAGTTGAGCAGTTCGACGATGCAGCCGACGGTGATGGTGGCGATCACCGGGGTGTGGAACCGGTCGGACACCTGGGTCAGCTTCTCCGGCGCGAGCCGGTCGAACGACCAGGCGAACATGTTCCGGGTGCCGAGCATGAAGCCGGTCGGGGTCCACCACAGGATGGCCAGCACGAAGCACAGCGCGACGAAGATGAGCAGCCACTGCGGCCCGGGCAGGAAGTTCACCAGGGCAGGCAGGTAGGGCTTGAACGGCAGCGTCCAGTGCGCCGAGCCGCCGCCCAGGCCCATGAACACGGCCGCGCCGAACCACTGGAAGCCGTAGTACTTGTAGATCAGCGCCACCGCGACCACGTAGCCGATGACCGAGATGAGCAGCGCGCCGAGGATCGACGTGCTCGCGGTGCGGCGCACGTTGCGGATCTCACCGGCGAAGTACCCGGTCCACTGGAAACCGGTGTACACCTGGAACGAGTAGATCATCGCGAAGATGGTGGCGCTCCACGCGATCGGGCCGGCCGCGCTGAATCCGAGGTGGCTGGCCTGGCCGAGGATGTGCGAGTAGCTGGTGCCGGACGTGGTGTTCCAGCTGTGGATGAAGTGCCGGTGGCTGCCGAACAGCATGGCCACGAACCAGACGATCATGCCGGCCCAGACGATGACGAACGTGACCAGCATGTACCGGGAGACGGCCCGCACGCCGAGGATCATCAGCCCGGTGAACAGCGCGGTCAGCACGGTCGCGATGATCATGATCTCGCCGTTGCTGGGCGCGATCAGCGCGGACGAGTGCCAGCCGGCCACGTACGCGGCGGCGGGGCCCATCGTGCCCAGCATGTAGGTGAAGTTGAAGGCGATCCAGGTCAGGAACACGAACGTCAGCGAGAAGTTGGCAAAGAAGCCGAAGAACGGGCTCAGCGTCCGGGATACCCAGACGTAGTCGCCGCCCGATCTCGGCATGATCACCGTGTAGTACAGGTACACCCCGCCGCAGCAAGCCACCAGGGGGGCAGCTAACAAGAACGCCAGCAGCAGGTTGGCGTGCGGCCAGAACGTGGGGGCAAACGCCATTACCTCGGTGATCCCGACCGGGATCAGCACAGCCGAGAAGACTAAGTTGAACGCGTCGAACGGGCTCAGCTCGCGGACCAGGCCGGTCGCGTTGCGGACGAACAGGTTCCGGCTACTGGTGGGCGGATGGGCACCGGCCCGGGCTCCTGCGGTGGTCACGTGAATCCTCCTGCGGGGGTTGGACTGTTCACGGCTGACAAGCATCCCAGGCCCGATCGGGCACTGCGCCATACCTTGGCAATTGTCAAGCAATGGGGTTTTACCGTCAATACTGATCATTTCGGATGATCTGTAAAAACGGCCAGGTAGGCACGTATCGCTCAAACGCTCGTCACTGCCCGTTCAGCCAGGGCTGGTTGACTCCCGGCAGATCCGAAAGGCACAGTTCGCCGCCGGATACCCGGCGGCCCCAATGCCGAGGAGGAGCGATGCGTTTCTTTACCATGACCGCTGGGCTGGCGCTGGGCGCGGCCGTGCCGACCGGCGGGCCGTTAGCCGCAGCGGGCAGCGCTAGGCGGCGCCTTCGGCCGGCAGCCCGGCCACCCGGGACGGGCTGCCGGCCAAGGCGGTCCGGGTCATGATGGCGGCCAGTTCGGCGCGGCAGGAGATGCCGGCCTTGGCGTAGGTGCGGGCCAGGTGGTTGTTCACGGTGCGCACCGACAGGTGCAGGCTGGTCGCGATGGCCTTGCTGGTCAGCCCGGACGTGGCCAGCACCGCGATCTCGTGTTCCCGGCGGGTGAGCGGCAGCCCGTCCACCGCCGGGGCGGGGGCTGGCGCGGGCCGCGGCGTGCCGGTCCCGGCCAGCCAGCCCGCGATCCGCTGCGCCTTGGCGCGCGGCAGGGTGGCCCGGATGATCTCGCCGTAGATCGGGTGGCCGGGCCGCAAGACCTGGCGCGAGCCGGAGTACCCGCAGCTGATGACGCCGCGCCGTTCGGCCGTCTCCACCGCGGCCGGGTCCAGCGCGCCGCGGTCGGCCAGCTCGTTCAGCAGCTCGGCGGGCAGTGGCTCGGCGCAGGCCACCACCTCCAGCGCGGTGCGGCTGCCGTCGCCCAGCGCGGCCAGCCAGCCGTCCACCACCTCGACCAGCGCGGTCCCGTAGTACGGCTGGCCCTTCCAGCCCCAGCCGGTCTCCTGCCGGACCAGCGCGCCCTCGTCCAGCGCGCCGGCCAGCAGTTCGCGGAGCAGCAGCGGGCTGCCGCCGGTCACCCAGTGGATATGTTGCCGGGCGCCGTCCTGCACGGCCGGGCCGAGCGTCTGGCCGAGCAGGTCATCCATGGCCGCGGCGGGCAGCGGATGCACGGTGAGCCGCCCGGCCAGCCCGTCCTTCCACAGCGCGGCGACCGCGTCCGGGGCTGGCTCACCCGCCCGGACTACGGTCACTAGGAACACCGCGCCGTGCAGCACCAGGTGGTGCAGCAGCGCGGCCGACTCGCGGTCCAGCAGGTGCACGTCATCGGCCCCGACCACCAGCGGCGGCTGCGCCGCGGGCCGGGCCAGCTGATCGGCCGCGCGGCGGAGCAGCTCCCAGGCCGGCCCGCCGGCCGGGCCGCCGGGCGGCAGCAAGCCAGACACCGCGCCGAACGGTATCGCGGCCGCGGACCGGGTGGCCGCGACCTGAGCCACGTCCCGGCCGGCCCGTCTGGCCCGGTGCAGCACCTCACGCAGCAGACGCGT
>DASXIN010000053.1:0-20340 GCA_036497945.1 Streptosporangiaceae bacterium
GACCGGCTGGCGGCGCTGCTGACCGAGCTGCGGCCGGACGCGGTGGTGCACTTCGCCGAGCAGCGGGCCGCGCCGTACTCGATGCGGTCGGAGAAGACCAAGCGGTACACGGTGGACAACAACGTGCGTGCCACGCACAACCTGCTGACCGCGCTCGTGGACACCGGCGTGGAGGCGGCGGTCGTGCACCTGGGCACCATGGGTGTCTACGGCTACGGCTGGTCCGGGTCGGCGCCGATCCCCGAGGTGTACCTCACCGTCAAGGTGCCCACACCGGACGGTGAGCTGGAGCGGGAGATCCTGCACCCGGCCAACCCGGGCTCCGTCTACCACATGACCAAGACGCTCGACCAGCTCATGTTCGCGTTCTACGCGAAGAACGACGGGCTGCGCATCACCGACCTGCACCAGGGCATCGTGTGGGGCACCCAGACCGGCCAGACCAGCCGGGACGAGCGGCTGATCAACCGGTTCGACTACGACGGCGACTACGGCACGGTGCTGAACCGGTTCCTCATGCAGGCGGCCATCGGCCACCCGCTCACCGTGCACGGCACCGGCGGCCAGACCCGCGCGTTCATCCACATCCGGGACACCGTGCGGTGTATCGAGCTGGCCATCAGCAACCCGCCGGACGCCGGCGACCGGCCCCGGGTGCTGAACCAGATCACCGAGACGCACCGGGTGCTCGACCTGGCCAAGATGGTCGGCGACGTGATGGGCGTGGAGATCGCCTACCTGCCCAACCCGCGCCGCGAGGCGGACGAGAACGACCTCTGCGTGCGGAACGACCAGTTCCTGGCGCTGGGCCTGCAGCCGACCACGCTGTCCGAGGGCCTGCTCGAAGAGGGCACCGAGATCGCGGGCAAGTACGCCAGCCGGGCCGATCTCACCAAGATCATCGCCCGCTCGGTGTGGAAGGCCGGGATGGAGACCTCGGACGACCTGATGACCGAGCTGCGCCAGGACTAGTCCCGCGGGGCGACCCCCTGGACGCCCCGAAAGGCTGCGTCGGTCCCGTGGCACTGGCCACCCGCTGGCGTTCAGTCTGCGCGGTCTCGCGTAGCGTTACCTGCCATGACGGGGCGTCAGCGGCGGGGGCACCGGCGCCAGCCTGGCCCGGGGACGGCGTTGCCGGCCGGGTCCATGGCGGCCGCGGTGCTGCGCACCGGGCGGCGGCATGCCGGGCGGATCCTGGTCGTCTCGATCGCGGTGAGTGTGCTGGTCACCGCCGTGGAGATCGCCGTGGATCACCTGCTCAGCCACGCCGGGCTGGCGCAGGCGCTGGGCGGCGCGCTGGGCTCGTCGGCGGTCAGCCTGCTCGGCGCGGTGTTCCTGGCCGGGTTCCTCAGCCGCCTGGTCAGCGCCGAGCACGGCACCGGCCAGGCCCGGCTGGGCGAGGTGCTGCGCTCGCTGCCCTGGGGCGCGCTGATCGCGGCCGACCTGCTGGTCGCGCTGATCGTGGTGCTCGGGTTCGTGCTACTGATCATCCCGGGGCTGATCGCGCTCAACCTGCTCGTCGTGGTCGGGCCGGTGATCGAGATCGAGGACCGGCGGGCGTGGGCCGGGCTGCGCCGCAGCGCGCAGCTAGTCCGCCCGCACTTCTGGAAGGTCGCCCTGATCGGGACGCTGCCGGTGCTGGTGGCCAGCGGCCTGGAGTCGGCGCTGCCCGACCCGGAGGGCCGGGCCGGCATCGCGACCGCGCTGGTCGCGCGGAGCATCGGGGAAGGCGTGCTGGAGGCGCTGGTCGGCCTGCTGCTGGTAGAGCTGTGCTACCGGCTGATCGCCGCCGACCGGGCTAGCCGACCGCGGCAGCCGGTGCCGGGGCCGGGGCGGGCTGGTGGTGCCGTCCCGTGCTGACCATCTCCGGGCGGGGCTGCGGATGCAGGACGCCCAGGGTGGCCGCGAACCGGCTGCCCGGCGCTTGGCGGGCCACCCGCACCGCGTCGTCCACCGTGTCCACGTCCATGAGTTCCGGTACCTGGCGGATCCGCAGGCCTGCCGCGCGCAGCCGGTCCAGCTGGACCTGGCCGGTGTGGCCGGCCGACATGGGCACGCCGTGGATCAGCCGGGCGTCCGGCTGGCGCAGCCCGAGCAGCCAGAACCCGCCGTCCGCGGCCGGGCCGAACACCGCGTCCGCCTCGCCCGCGGTCAGCGGCCGGGCCGCGGTCTCCAGCAGCCCCGGGGTCACCTGGGGGGTGTCCATGCCGATCAGCACGACCGGCGCGGTCAGCTCCGCGTAGGCATCGTCGAACGCCGCCGCGATCCGCTCGTCCAGCCCGTCGCCGCGCTGCGGTATCACCTCGAACCGCCCGGGCAGCTCGGCGCGCAGCGCGCCCGGCGTGGCCCACTGGTCGGCCAGGGCCAGGATGTGCCGCGCGAAGGAAGCGCTGGCCCCGGCCTCCAGCGTGTCGGCCAGCGCCGCCTCGGCCAGCATGGCCGCCTCGTGCGGGGTGAACGGCGGGGTCAGCCTGGTCTTCACCCGGCCCGGCACCGGCGCCTTGGCCAGCACGATGAGCTGGGCGTTGAGCGCGTTCATGAGGCAAGCACCCGGCGCATGTCACGAACCGTCCGCACGGTGCCAGACACCGTGCCGGTCACCTTCGACCGCCCGGACCGGGGCAGATAGGGGATGTCCACCTCGTGGATCCTCCAATCGGCGGTGGCCGCGGCCATCACCATCTCCAGCGGGTAGCCGAAGCGCCGGTCGCTGAGCCCCAGCTGGAGCAGTTCGGTGCGCCGGGCGCAGCGCATCGGGCCGAGGTCGCGCAGCCGGACTCCGGTGCGGCGGCGCAACTCGACGGCGAGGACCTTGTTCGCCACCCGGGCGTGCACCGGCCAGTCGCCCAGGCGGCGGGTCATCCGGCGGCCCAGCACCAGGTCGGCCGCGCCGGCCAGCACCGGGTCGGCCACCTGCGGCAGGTCACGGGGGTTGAGCGAGGCGTCCGCGTCCATGAAGCAGACGATCTCGCTGGTCGCGGCCTGCAGCCCGGCGTGGCACGCTGCGCCGAACCCGCGCTGCGGCACCGGAATGACGGTTGCCCCGTGAGCTGCCGCGATGCTGGCCGAATGGTCGGTGGACCCGTTGTCGGCCACGATCGGGTGGAAGCCGGCCGGCACCCGGGAGAGCACCCAGGGCAGCGCTTCTTCCTCGTTCAGACAGGGCAGAATGACATCGATCCTCACGGTTCCCGACCGTAGCGCCGAGCCGCCCTGATCGACCCTTACAGAGCTGTGACGGATGGTCGCGCGCGGTATGACTGCAGGTGGCCCCGTGATTCGCTGCTGTCATGCGCATTCTGGTGACGGGGGCCGCGGGATTCATCGGCTCCCATGCGGTCGATGCTGCGCGAGCGGCCGGCCATGAAGTGCAGGGCCTGGACTCGCTTACTCCCGCCGTGCACAGCGGCCGGCCTGACTACCTGCCGCACGACTTCGACCTGGCCGTGGGCGACGTGCGCGATCCGGACGCGGTGCGCCGGGCGGTCGCGGGCGCCGACGTGGTGTGCCACCAGGCCGCGCTGGTCGGCCTCGGGGTGGATCTCAGCGACCTGTCCGCCTACTCGGACGTGAATGTCACCGGCACCGCCGTGCTGCTGGAGGCGATGGGCCGGGCCGGTGTGCCCCGCCTGGTGCTGGCCTCGTCCGTGGTGGTCTACGGCGAGGGCGCTTACGACTGCGCCGTACATGGCCGGGTGCGGCCCGCGGCGCGCAGCGTGGACGACCTGTCGGCGGGCCGGTTCGAGCCGCGCTGCCCGGCCTGCCCACGGGAGCTGACCACGGCCACTATCAGCGAGGACGCGCCGCTCGACCCGCGCAACGCGTACGCGGCCAGCAAACTGGCCCAGGAGCACCTGGCGGCCACCTGGGCCCGGATGACCGGCGGGTCCGCGGTCGCGCTGCGCTACCACAATGTGTACGGGCCGCGGATGCCGCGGGACACGCCGTACTCCGGGGTGGCCGCGATCTTCCGCTCCGCCCTGGAGGCGGGCTGCCCGCCGCAGGTCTACGAGGACGGCCAGCAGCGCCGCGACTTCGTGCACGTACATGACGTGGCCCGGGCCAATATGGCCGCGCTGCGCGCCGGGGTGCCCGGCACGCTGCGCGCGTTCAACGTGGCATCTGGCCAGCCGCACACGGTGGGTGAGATGGCCGCCGCGCTGGCCACCGCGTTCGGCGGCCCGGCGGCCGAGGTGACCGGCAAGTACCGGCTGGGCGACGTCCGGCACGTGGTGGCCTCGCCGGCCGCAGCCGCGGCGGCTGACGGGCTCGGGTTCCGGGCCGAGACCAGCTTCACCGCTGGGATGGCCGAGTTCGCCAAGGCCCCGCTGCGCCGCCCGGTGACCGGCGGGCTGGCCGCCTGACTTTCCTCCCCGCACAGCAGTGGCGGCCAGGTCCCGGGGACCTGGCCGCAACTGCTTCTGGTGCTGGTGCCTAGTTGACGGCCTGGCCGTTGGTCAGCAGCCGGCCGGGCGAGCCGGTCACCGGCGGCATCTCGGTGGGCGCGTCGGCCCGGCCCAGCGGCAGCCGGATGACGAACTGGCAGCCGCGGGCCATGTTCTGCACCGCGATCTGGCCCGCGTGCGCTTCCACGATGCCGCGGGCGATGCTCAGCCCCAGCCCGGCGTTGTTGTCCGGGCCCGGGGTGCGCGCGGTCTCGGCCCGGAAGGCCACGTCGAACACCCGGGGCAGGGCTTCCTCGGGGATCCCGCCGCAGGCGTCCACCACACTCACGCAGGCCATCCCGCGGTGCACGTCGCCCTGCACCTCGACCAGCCCGTCGGACGGGGTGTGCCGGATCGCGTTGGTGACCAGGTTGCGCAGCGCGCGGCCGAACTCGTCCGCGTCCACCAGCACCGGCAGGCCGCGCACCGACGAGCCGCGCAGCCGGACCCCCTTGGCCCGGGCCAGCGGCTCGGTGCTGGCCAGCGCCTCGGCCACCAGGTCGTCCAGGCCGACCAGGCGGCGGGACAGCCGGAGCGCCCCGGCGTGGATCCGGGCCAGCTCGAACAGGTCGTCGATCATCGCGGACAGCCGGTCCGCCTCGCGGCGGATCTGGGTGTGGTAGGTGGTCACCGTCTCGAAGTCGACCACCACCCCGTCTTCCAGGGCTTCCGCCATGGCGCGCAGCCCGGCCAGCGGGGTGCGCAGGTCATGGCTGACCCAGGCGACGAGTTCCCTTCTGCTGGCTTCCAGCGCCCGTTCCCGGGTCCGGGATTCGGCGATCTTCTCGTGCGCCGCGGACAGTTCGTCGGACAGCGTCTCGAACTCGGCCGCCAGCCGGGCCTTCGGCGGCTCGAAGTAACCGATGCTGCCCACGTCGCGCACCGCGTTCAGCAGCACCCGGCTGGCCGAGGTGACCTGGTGCCCGACGACCAGCGCGACCGCGAAACCGGCCAGGGCCGCCATGACCACGACGGCCAGCACGACGTTGCGGTCGGACGGCGAGACCAGCATCTGGTGGGCGACGATCTCCACGCCGACCGCCGAGCTGGCGATGACCACCGCGGCCACCACGAATAGCAGTGTGGCCATGGACCGTCGGGCCAGCAGGCGGACGCAGAGCAGGCCGGCCGCGGCCGAGGCGAGGCCGACCCCGGCGACATCCTCAGCGGCCTGCTGGATGGTGGGCCAGTCGATGCCTGTCATGCTTCTCCTGGTTCGTAGCGGTAGCCCACGCCCCAGACCGTGACGATCCGGCGGGGCGAGGTGGGGTCGGGCTCGATCTTTTCCCGCAGCCGCCGGATGTGCACGGTGACCGTGGAGGTGTCACCGAACGTCCAGCCCCATACGTGCGCCAGCAGCTGATCCCGGCTGAACGCCTGGCGCGGCCGCCGCATCAGGAACACCAGCAGGTCATACTCCCGGGAGGTCAGCGCGAGCGTGCTCTCGCCGAGCATCACCGAGTGGGCGCCCAGGTCGACCACCAGGTTGCCGTCCTTGATCACGCCCAGCGCGGGCGGGTCGGGCAGCCCGCCGCCGCGCGCCCGGCGCAGCACGGAACGCACCCGCAGCGCCAGCTCGCGCGGGCTGAACGGCTTGGTGACGTAGTCGTCCGCGCCGGTCTCGAAGCCGACCACCCGGTCGGTCTCCTCGCCCAGCGCGGTCAGCATCACCACCGGGATCGGCCACTGCGAGCGCAATCTGCGGCATACTTCCAGGCCGTCGATGCCGGGCAGCATCAGGTCGAGGACCACCAGGTCCGGCGGCTCGGCGGCCACCCGGCGCAGTGCCTCGTAGCCGTCGCCGACACATTCCACGTGGTGCCCATCGCGCGTCAGATAACGCCCGACGACGTCGGCCAGGGTGGCGTCATCGTCCACGACGATGATCCGGCCTGGCCGGTCGGGGTTGGTGTTCACTCCTCCACGGTAAATGCCTAGCCGCATTTATGCCGCTGACCGGCATAGATCCGTCACAGGTCCGTAAGGGTCGTTTCGGGCCGGCCGCCGTTATGCTCGTCGCCGCTGTGACTGTGCCCGGGTACGCCGCCCGGGCACGGCGGCCGCCGGGTGCGCTGCCCGGTGACCCTGGACACCCGGGTGCGCTGCCCGGACGAAGCGAAGGAGGGGGACCGCGTGCTCGGTGAGCTGTATGAAGACGCTCTTACCGGCCTCGCGCGGCCGGAGATCGAGCACGCCGACGGCCGGCGTACCCCCCTGCGGATCGATGACTGGCTGGATGTCATCCCCGGTGACGGCTCCATCCTGGACCGCTGCCAGGGGCACACCCTGGACGTCGGCTCCGGGCCGGGTCGGCTGACCGTCGCGCTGGCCGAGCGGGGCGTCCCCGCGCTGGGCATCGACATCACCCTGCAGGCGGTTCAGCTGGCCAGGTCGTGTGGCGCGCTGGCGCTGCACCGGGATGTGTTCGCCACCGTGCCGGGCACCGGCCGGTGGGCGCGGGTGCTGCTGGCCGACGGCAACATCGGCATCGGCGGCGACCCGGACGCGCTGCTGAGCCGGGTGGCCGAGCTGCTCAAGCCGGCCGGGCAGGCGCTGGTCGAGGTGGAGCCGCCCGGCGCGCCGCTGGCCAGGGAGATGGTCCGGCTGAGCCACCAGGGCCGGTTGAGCTCCTGGTTCCCGTGGGCGTCCATCGGCGCCGACCAGATCACCGAGCTGGGCCTCAGCGCCGGCCTCGCGGTGACCGAGGTGTGGACCGACGCCGGGCGCTGGTTCGCCGCGCTGTCCCGCGGCCTGCGCTGAGCTGTCCGGCGGACCCTGCTGGCGGCGCCGGTCCCGGGGACCCGGATGGCCTTAACGATTGATTACGACCAGGCCGTAACTGTGCCGTTGCGCTCGGCTGCCTGACAGCGTGAAACCCATGATGGGTATGGCGGCGAAGATCCGGGCTGGCGCGGCAGTGGCCATCGCGGCACTGCTCAGCACGCTGGTGTTCCTCAGCGTGCACCCGGACCGGCTGACCGGATGGGCCGGAGTGGTCCCGCTGGCCGCCGTGCTGTGGGCGGCCTTCGCCGTCGGTGTGCTGCTGGTTCGCCGCGTCCCGGTCCGCTGGGCGGCGCCGGTGATCCTGCTCGGCGCGGTCGCGGTGCAGCTGGCCGCGCTGTCCGCGCCCCCGCAGGGCAGCGACGATTCATACCGCTACATCTGGGACGGTCGGGTTCAGGCGGCCGGCATCGACCCGTACGCATACTCGCCGGCCGCCCCGCAGCTGGCCTTTCTCCGGGACCGGTTCCTCTGGCCGCACCACGTCACCGACTGGTGCGTGGCCCCGGGCACCCGGCTGTACGGCGCGCCGCACGGGCTGGCCGTGCCCGGCTGCACCCTGATCAACCGGCCTATCGTGCACACGATCTACCCGCCGGTGGCGGAGGCCTACTTCTACGCGGTGCACCTGGTCTCCCCGGCGGGCTCGGGGACCACCCCGATCCAGGCGGCCGCCGCCCTGTGCGCGGTGGGGGTCACCATCCTGCTGCTGCTCGGCCTGGGACGGCTGGGCCTGGACCGGCGGCTGGCCGTGCTCTGGGCCTGGTGCCCGACGGTGGCCCTGGAGGCCGGCAACAACGCGCACGTGGATGTGCTGGCGGCCGGTCTCACCGCGGCCGCGCTGCTGGTGCTGGCGCAGCGGGGCCGGCTGCGCCGGTCGCTGGCGGGTGGCACTCTGCTGGCCCTGGCCATCTGGACCAAGGTCACCCCGGTGCTGGTCGTGCCCGCGGTGGCCAAGCGCCGCTGGTATGCGCTGGCCTCGGCGGGCCTGTTCGCCACCGTGGTCGTCTACCTGCCGCACGTGCTGACCGTGGGCAGCCGGGTGATCGGATTCGTGCCCGGCTACCTGCAGCAAGAGGGCTACAAGAACGGCACCCGGTTCCTGCTGCTCGGCACGCTGGTGCACGGGAAACCCGGCTTGCTGGCCGCGTTCGCGGTGCTCGCGGTGACCGGGCTGCTGGTGCTCTGGCGCACCGACCCGGACCGGCCGTGGCGCGGTGCGGTCGTGATGACCGGGGCCGCCCTGGCCGTCACCACGCCGCCCTTCCCGTGGTACACGATGCTGCTGGTCATGCTGGTTGCCTTCGACGGCCGGGCCGAGTGGCTCAGCTTCGCGATGGTCAAGTACTTCGCGGTCGGCGAGCCGCTGCCTGGGGTGAAGGTGCCGATCGTGGCCATCGAACGGGCCGGTTATGCCGCCGCGCTGGCCGTGGTCGTGCTGGTCAGCTTGATCCGCTGGCGGCGCGGCCGGGGTAGGGTCCGGCCGCGCCCGGTTCCGGTCACCCAGCCGGTGCCCGCCGCCGCGGCCGCCGCCCAGCCGGTGCCCGCCGCCCAGCCGGTGCCCGCCGCCCAGCCGGTATCGCTGTTCAGCAAGCCGATCCGGTCCAGCACCCCGGCCGCCGAGCGGGCCGCGACGCGATAAGCCGGGCGATGGACTAGCTGCTTGTGGGGTACCGCTCGCATGGGTACGGAGCGCACTCTGGAGGTAACAGAGAAACTCGGACGGGGCGCAGCACAATGATCGGATCAGACCCAACCCTGGTAGCCATCGTCGTCCCCATCGTGGCGCTGCTCTCCCTGGCCTTCTGGCTGGGCCTGTGCTTCTACGCGGGCAGCCATCCGCTCTGGCGGCAGCACCAGCCCGCGAGCGGGCAGCAACTGGAAAGCCCGCGGCAGACCGGCACGCTGCCGGAGTCGGCCAGCCCCGGCCTATCGGGTTCGGCGGGCGGTGCGGCGGGCGGTGCGCCGGGTCCGCACCGCGTAGCTCACCGCTGAGATGGCGAACATGACCCCGGTGACGCCCAGCCAGCGCCACAGGTAGGGCTCGGTGGTCAGCCCGCTGGCCCGGTGCAGTTCCGGCTCGGACAGGCCCAGGATCATCGGGAAGAACGTCATCAGCAGCAGCAGCGAGAAGATCACCGGGATGCGCACGTAGTTGAGCAGTGGCGGCCAGGCGGGGGCCACGCCGACCGGCTGGAACGCCTCAAACGGCCCGCGGGCGGCGGGCTTGGCCGCGGGCACGCGGCCGTGCGAGCCACCGGGGAGCAGGTGGCGCAGCGACAGGTCGGCCAGCGAGTACAGCGGGAACAGCAGCAGGTCGTGGCCGATGATGGCGACCGCGAACCACTCGGCGGAGCCGGTCCACGGCCCGGCCGCCATCACCGCGCGGACCGCGTGGCCGGCGCGTACCGCTGATCCACTCCGGGCTGTCCAATCCGCCACTCCGTCATCCGGCGAGCTATACCCCATGGGGTATGATGAACGTACCGCGAGGGAGATGGCAAATGAAGATCGACGACAATGCGCAGGGGCAGGTCCTCAACCGGCTGCGCCGCGCCCAGGGGCAGCTGGCCGGAGTGATCTCGATGGTCGAGTCCGGGCGGGACTGTGCAGAGGTGGTAACCCAGCTGGCGGCGGTGTCCCGGGCCCTGGACCGGGCCGGGTTCAAGATTGTGGCCACCGGCATGCGCCAGTGCCTGGCCGCAGAGGGTGAGCCGCCGATGACCGAGGAGCAGATGGAGAAGATGTTCCTCACCTTGTCCTGAGGAGGCGACTAGATGAACTACGGCATCACGGTTCGCACCGCACTGCCCTTCGCGGAGGCTACCGCGCGGGTCCGCGACGCCCTCAGAGAACAGGGCTTCGGCGTGCTCACCGAGATCGACGTCCAGAGCACGCTGCGCGAGAAACTGGGCCAGGAGATGGATCAGTACCTGATCCTCGGGGCCTGCAACCCGCCGCTGGCCCACCGGGCGCTGGCCACCGACATCTCGATCGGGCTGCTGCTGCCCTGCAACGTGGTGATCCGCGCCGACGCCGGCCAGACCGTCGTGGCAGCCCTCGACCCGCAGACGATGGTGACCGTGACCGGCGAAGCTGCCCTCAAGCCCGTCGCGGAAGAAGCTGCCAGCAGGCTCCGCGCCGCGCTCGCCGCCCTGCCCGCTACGGCCTAGCATGCCAAACGCCAGCACCCGCCACTGGCTCAGCAGGCGACCCGGCCGTGCGGCGGAAGGGCCTTGTGGCGGGGCAGGCGGGACTTCCGGCCATGGTGCCAGGAGAGGTGGCCGTTAGATACTCCCGGTGGTATCTCAAGCTGGGAGGAGTTTCAGATGAATTATGGGAAGGCGGTGCGCGAGGAGCTGCAGGTGCCGGCCCGCGAGCTGCGGCACGCGATCCCGCAGGTGTACGCGGGCTATAAGCAGCTGCATGACTCAGCGCTGGCGCCGGGCGCGCTGGATGCGAAGACGAAAGAGCTCATTGCCCTGGCGATCGCGGTAAGCAAGGAATGCGACGGGTGCATCGCGGCGCACGCGCACGCCGCGGTCCAGCAGGGCGCGACCCCGGCGGAAGCCGCCGAGGCTATCGGCGTCACGTTCCTGATGAACGGCGGCCCGGCCACCGTCTACGGGGCGCGTGCCTTCGACGCGTTCCGTGAGTTCTACGCCGAGCGGGCCGCCCAGCCTAACGGACGGCATCCAGTCAGCTGAGCCGGCCATGATGCCAGGGACCCGGGGCCGCGGGCCGGCCCGTGCTGGCCGCGAAGTGATGACCCGGCCGACGCGGATGCTGCCCGGCTGGGATCAGGTGCTGGCGGTCGTGGCCCATCCGGACGACGAGACGTTCGGGCTCGGCGCAGTCGCCGACCGGTTCGCCGATGCTGGCGCCTCGGTGCATGTGCTGTGCTTCACCCACGGTGAGGCGTCCACCCTGAACGAGAACCTTGCCGAGCTGCACCAGGAGCGGGCCAGGGAACTCCGCCAGGCGGCCACGGAACTGGGCATAGCCAGCGTGACCCTGCTCGACTACCCGGACGGGCACCTGGCTGAGGCCCTGGTACATGAACTGTCGGGCCACGTCGCCCGGCTGGCGGCCAGCCTGGGCGCCAACGGCCTGCTGGTCTTCGACGAGACCGGCGTCACCGGTCACCATGATCACCAGGCCGCGACCCGCGCCGCCCGGTACGCGGCCGGGGCCGCCGGCCTTCCTGTGCTGGCCTGGACGCTCCCGGTCACGATCGCGGACCGGCTGCGCGCGGACACCGGCGCGGCGTTCGCCGGCCAGCCACCTGACCGGATCGACCTGTGTATCCGGGTGGACCGGGCCAGGCAGCGGCGGGCCGCCAAGAAGCACGCCAGCCAGATCTCGCCCACCGCGGTGCTGTGGCGGCGGCTGCAGATGCAGGGCGACTGCGAGCATCTGCGCTGGCTGCCGCCCGGCCGCCGGGAAGGTGAGTCACCCTGAGCGCGGTCCGCACCCAGGCAGGCAGCGGCGCCGTCACCGCCGAACTGCCGACCTCGCCGTTGCTGGAGCGGGTGCGGCGGGGGGTTATCGGCGAGGGTGAGCTGATGGATGGGCCGTTCGGCCCGCGGCGGATGACGTATGCGGATTACACAGCGTCTGGGCGGTCACTGGATTTCATCGAGGACTTCATCCGCGGCGAAGTGCTGCCCAGGTACGCCAACACGCACACCGAAAGCTCTGGCACTGGCCTGGCCACCAGCCGGCTTCGGGAGGACGCCCGGCAGATCATCCGCGATGCGGTCGGCGGGACCGCGGACGACCTGGTCATCTTCTGCGGCTCAGGGGCGACCGCGGCGGTCAGCAAGCTGACCGGCATCCTGGAGCTGCGCATCCCAGCTGGGCTCGACGAGCGGTACCGGCTCTCCCGGCGCATCCCGGAGGAAGATCGGCCGGTGGTGTTCGTCGGGCCGTATGAGCATCACTCCAATGAACTGCCGTGGCGCGAATCGATCGCCGACGTCGTGGTGATCGCCGAGGACGGCGACGGTCATATCGACGTGGCCGACCTGGGCCGGCAGCTGGCCCGGTTCGCTGGCCGGCCACTGCGCATCGGCAGTTTCTCCGCTGCCTCGAACGTGACGGGCATCCTGACCGACACTGACGCGGTGGCCCGGCTGCTGCACGCGCACGGTGCGCTGTCGTTCTGGGACTATGCCGCGGCCGGGCCCTATGTGCCGATCCGCGTCGCACCCTCGGCGCCCGGCGCGGGTGACCACAAGGACGCGGTGTTCTTGTCCCCGCACAAGTTCCCCGGTGGCCCGCAGACCCCCGGCGTGCTGGTCGTACGCCGGGGCCTGGTCCGCAACAGCGTGCCCACGGTGCCCGGCGGCGGCACGGTCGCGTTCGTCGACCCCATCGGCCACCGCTACCTGGATGACCCGGTGGCCCGCGAGGAGGGCGGGACCCCGGCCATCGTGGAGTCGATCCGGGCCGGCCTGGTATTCGCGCTCAAGCAGGCGATCGGCACCGACCTCATCGCCACCCGCGAGGAACAGCTCTGGCAGCGTGTGCTGCGCTGCTGGGCGGCCCATCCGAAGATCGAGATTCTCGGGAACCAGCGGTCCCGGCGGCTGGCCGTCGTCTCATTCCGGATCCGGCACGGCGACGGGCAGTACCTGCATCACAACTTCGTAGTGGCACTGCTGAACGACCTGTTGGGCATCCAGGCCCGCGGCGGGTGCTCCTGTGCCGGGCCCTACGGGCACCGGCTGCTGGCCATCGGCGAGGCCCGCTCGCATGCGCTGCGGGAGGAGATCGGCCACGGCTGCGACGGGGTCAAGCCCGGCTGGACCCGGATCAACCTCAACTACTTCATCTCCGCCGCCACGGCCGACTACATCACCGACGCCGTGGAACTGGTCGCCACCGAGGGATACCGGCTGCTCCCTGAGTACCGCTTCGACCCGCATACCGGCCTGTGGCGCCATGCGTACGCCGCCCCGGAGGCCTCGCTGCGGCTCTCGGCAGTCGGCTATGGCGAGGACGGCGAGATGGCCTACCCGCGGACCCGGGCCCAGGTCGGCGAGGACGCGTTCCCTGGCTACCTGGAGCAGGCCCGGGCGCTGCTGACCGCCCGGCCCGCCCGGCTGGATGAGGGATCGACCGGGCTCGACGCTGACTTCGAGGCGCTGCGCTGGTTCCCGCTCCCCCCTGCCTGCCTCAGCCTGGGCTAGGCGGCCTGCCGCGGTGGCGCCACGGGCGGGCTTTCGCCCTTGGCGACGGCCCAGGCGAGGACGGGTAGCCGCGGCTAGTGGTCCCGTATCGCTTAATACCCCCGAGGGTATTATGATGAGGGCTACATACCCGGTGGGGTATCTGAGTCGGAAGCTGGAGGAGGCGGGCATGATCAGGAAAGCGGACGTTCGGGCCCTGGCCGGGGGCGGCGGTGATCGACGTCATCAGCATCCACACCCCGGCACTGGGGGACCGTAGTTACCTGGCGACCGATGGCCGGGTGGCCCTGGTAGTGGATCCGCAGCGGAACATCGGCTGAACGCGGCGTTCAGTGTGCTGGTCGTGCTGGTCGCCGGGTATACCCTAACCCGCAGCCTGCCCGGCCTGCTGTGACCGGTCCGCGGGCATTAGCGCGTTCCGGCCCGGCGGGTGTGGGCCTGGCGGGCCCTGGTCCGGCGGGTGCGCGCGGCGGTGTGCCGGGTGTTCAGCGAGTAGGCCGCTGCAGAAGTGGCGAACATGACCCCGGTGACGCCCAGCCAGCGCCACAGGTAGGGCTCGGTGGTCAGCCCGCTGGCCCGGTGCAGTTCCGGCTCGGACAAGCCCAGGATCATCGGGAAGAACGTCATCAGCAGCAGCAGCGAGAAGATCACCGGGATGCGCACGTAGTTGAGCAGCGGCGGCCAGGCGGGGGCCACGCCGCCGGGCTGCGCCGCGGTCTGCTGAGCGGGAGCCAGCTGAGCGGGGGCCAGCGGAGCGGGGACCGGCCGGAGCGTGACCGACGTCCCACGGGGAGGTGCGCTGGGTGGGGCGCTGGGCGGGCCGCTGCCGACCGGCTGGAACGCCTCGAACGGCCCGCGCGCGGCGGGCTGGGCCGCGGGCAAGCGGCCGTGCGAGCCACCGGGCAGCAGCTGGCGCAACGACAGGTCGGCCAGCGAGTACAGCGGGAACAGCAGCAGGTCGTGGCCGATGATGGCGACCGCGAACCACGCAGCGAAGCCGGTCCACTGCCCGGCCATGATCACCGCCCGCACCGCATAGCCAGCCAGCGCGAACGAGGCCAGCAGGGCCAGCAGGTGCAGCGGGTTCGCGCCGTACCAGCGGCGGACCCAGCTGGCCAGGCTGCTGACCCGGCTCTTAGCCCGGCTGCTGGCCTGGCGGCTGGCCCGGCGGTGCGCCCGAGCCGACGGCGAAGCCATCCTGCTCACACCCGCTCCAGGAAGGTGATCTTGTTGACCCACTTGGTGTTGTGCACCCCGGGCGCGTCCGGGATGATCGTCCGGGCCGGGTAGCCGTGATCCCAGGGCAGGATGTGGCCGTTCAGCGCGACCGCGAGCAGCGACTGCGGATCGTTCACCTGGCCGGCGGACAGTGTTGCCCCGCGGAACGACCCGACCGGCTGGATCGACTCCACCAGGGCCCCGGCCGGCCGCGGCATCCCGGCCAGCCGGGCCAGGTCAGTCAGCCGCACCCCGGTCCACTTGGCCGCGTACGACCAGCCCTCCACACAGGCGATCGGCAGCACCACCGCCTGCTCCGGCAGCGCTCGCAGCTGGTCGTAGGTCAGCACGACGTGGCGCGCCCCGGCCAGCGTCAGCCGGTAGGCAGGCCCGACTTCCGCGGCGGTCAGGCCGATGGACGCGGCGGTCCGGTTGACCGGCAGGTAGTGCGGCGCGGTCGCGGACAACCCGCGCGGGCCGAACAGCGAGGTGCGCCGGGCCAGGCCGCCGATGGACTGGCCGACGACCAGGCCGACCAGGGTCAGCGAGGCACCGCCGACCGCGGCCAGCAGGCCGCGCCGGGAGATGGTCGGCGCGGCCGGGCGGGCTGCGCGCAGGCCCGCTTCGTCGGGTTCCTCGGGCTGGGTCCCGGCCAGCGGGGTGCGCAGTTCCCGGCGCAGGCTGCGCGACCGGAGCCCGCGCATCATCCGCGGGAACTTCAGCGTGACGTGGATGACCAGCCCGGCGATGAACACCCAGGCGCCGTACAGGTGCGCGGTGTAAAAGGAGAACGGGAAGACGTAGAAGTCCTGGATGTTCAGGATGCCGGTGGCGAACTCGAAGAGCACCCCGCCGACCACCATGATCAGGCTGAGCCGTTCCAGGATCTGGGCCAGCGAGCGGACCGGGGGCCAGGCGAACAGCCGGGGCAGCACCGACCACAGCTTCATCAGCACCACGGGCAGCAGCGCGAGGCCCAGCGTGATGTGTACGCCCTGGTCCACCCGGTACAGCCAGGACGGGTGGGTCGGCCAGGTGAACAGGTAGAACTTCAGCAGGTTGGCCCCGGGCGTGGTGTCGTTGGCGCCCAGCAGCGGATCGTAGGCGGCATACGACAGCAGCCCGGTTGCCGCGACGATGGTGAGCCCGACCAGCAGCACCACGGCCAGCACCGAGGTGAGCCACAGACCACGGAGCGGGCTGCGCCAGGTGCCGGGCCGGAACGGCCCGGGCGGCGGATGGTCGGCCGGGTGCCGGGCCGCGTCCCGGGCAGTGTCCGCGGCCCGCCGGACCAGCGCGGCGGCCCGGCGCCGTTCCGCCGCTGCCGAGGCCGAGAACGCGCGCCGCCTGCGGGCCATCCGCTGGCGGCGCGCCGCCCGGCGGTCGTAGGCAGCGCGGCGCGGGCTATCAGCGCGCTGCCGAGGTCCCCTCGTCCCGGCCATGACTCGACGGTAACCGTGATTGTGCAGGTCAGAGCGATCCGAGCACGGACGGTAAGAACCTCGTAAGAGCGGCTAGCGGCGGCCGGGCCGGCGCCGCAGCACACCTCCGGTGGCCGGGCGGCTGGCTCAGCAGGCTCCCTGCGGCCGCCCGCCCATCGCCGCATACAGTCGGCGCAGCGCGGTGGAGAACGCCTCCTGCTCGGCGGCGGAGAATCCCTCGAACAGGCCCGCCATGGCCTCCAGCCGGGGACCCAGCACCTGCTCGGCCTCGTGCCGCCCACTGGCGGTCAGTTCGACCAGGGTGGCCCGGCGGTCGGTGGGGTGCGGCTGGCGGACCACGAGGCCCGCCTCCTCCAGTGCGTCCACCATCGCGGTCATGTTCCGCGGGCTGACCCCGAGCTGATCACCGAGGTTGCGCATGATCGCCGGGCCGTCGCAGTGCAGCGTCTGCAGCAGCCGGAGCCGGGTGTACGGCAGCCCGTCCCCAGTCCGTGCCTCGGTCCAGCGCAGGAACGTCGCGGCGAACCGTGCCGTCTCGGCGACCAGGGCCAGCCGGCGCTCCGCCTCGGGCAGGTCGGTCAGCGACGGCGGCTGTGCGGCGGTGGCCAGCGGATCCGCGGCCAGGCAGCGTTCAGCCGCGGTCAGCTCGGCTGCCTGGTCCAGTTCCACCTTGCCAGCGTACCTGGGGTCCTTCATTGACACGATTATTACATCAGGTACTATATCGTCAGTAACTTTCACCGGGACTTCCTGCGCCCGGCTTGCGACAGGAGGAATCACGCCATGACCACAGCCGATGGGCAGCCCCAGGTCCGGCCGGAGCCGCCGGGCGCGGCCGCGCTGACCGGGCCGAGCCAATGGACACTGGACGCGGCCCGGTCATCGGTGACGCTGCGGCACAAGACCCTGTGGGGCCTGTCCACCGTGCGCGGCGCGTTCGGTGAGCTGGCCGGCCAGGCTGACATCGGAACCGACGGCTCGGCCCGGGGCCGGCTGGAGATCGGCGCCGCGTCGCTGGACACCGGAAACGCCAAGCGGGACAAGCACCTGCGGTCGGCCGACTTCTTCGACGCCGATGCCCACCCGCACATCGTCGCGGCGCTGCAGTGGGCCGACCTGGCCGGCCGCCCCGGCCGCAGCGCGCACACCGGTGACCCGGTGGCCGTGACCGGGCAGCTCACCGTAGCAGGCGTCACCCGGCCGCTCACCTTCACCGGCACCCTGACCGAGGTCACCGAGTCGGCCGTCACGGTGCGTGCCGAGACCGAGGTGGACCGGGCCCAGTTCGGCCTGACCTGGAACCAGCTGGGCATGCTGCGCGGCCCGGCCGCCGTCTCGGTGCTGGCCCGGTTCACCCGCGGCTGAGCCGGGGGAGCCGTTCCCGCCCGCTGCACCCGGGAGCCATACGGTAGGACCATGCGAGCATGGGTGGTCCATCAGCCCGGGCCAATGGCCACGGGTCCGCTGCACGGCACGGCTGTGCTGGCCATGCCATGACCGAGCCGCACGCAGACCAGCAGCGGGCCCGAAAGCTGCTCAGCCGCGTCCCGCTCATCGACGGGCACAACGACCTGCCCTACGCGCTGCGCTACTTCGGGGCGATGGACCTGGCGCAGGTGGACCTGGCCGCGCCGGTCAGCTGCACGCACACCGACCTGCCCCGGATGGCCGCGGGCGGGCTGGGTGGCCAGTTCTGGTCGGTGTACGTGCCGGCCACCCTGGCCGGGGAGGCCGCGGTGGCCACCACGCTGGAGCAGATCGACCTGGTGCACCGGATGATCCGGCGCTACCCGGACCGGCTGGAGCTGGCCGTCACCGCGGCCGACGTGCAGCGGATCTTCGCCGCGGGCCGGGTAGCCTCGCTGATCGGCGCCGAGGGCGGGCACTCCATCGCGTCCTCGATGGGCGTGCTGCGCACCATGTACGCGCTCGGCGTCCGCTACCTCACCCTGACCCACAACAACAACGTGCCGTGGGCCGACTCGGCCACCGACGAGCCGCAGGCCGGCGGGCTCACGGAGTTCGGCCGGGCGGTGGTTGGCGAGATGCAGCGGCTCGGCATGCTGGTGGACCTGTCCCACGTGTCGCCCGGCACGATGCGCGACGCGCTGGACGTGGCCGAGGCGCCGGTCATGTTCTCCCACTCCAGCGCCCGCGCGCTCTGCGATCATCCGCGCAACGTGCCCGACGACGTGCTGGCCCGGCTGCCCGGCAACGGCGGGCTGTGCATGGTCACCTTCGTCCCGGAGTTCGTCTCGCCCGAGTGCGCCGCCTGGGCGGCCCGGCTGACCGCGGACATGCGCGAACGCGGGCTGGACCCGCGGGACATCGACGCCCGCGAGCAGCTGGGCCAGGAACGCGCCGCGGCCGATCCCCGGCCCACGGCGACGCTGGCCCAGGTCGCGGCGCACATCGAGCACGTCCGCGACGTGGCTGGGATCGAGCACGTCGGGCTGGGCGGGGATTTCGACGGGACATTCCAGCTGCCGGACGGCCTGGCCGACGTGTCCTGCTACCCGGCGCTGCTGGCCGAGCTGCTCAGCCGGGGCTGGACCGAGGACGACTGCGCCCGGCTGGCCGGCGGCAACCTGCTCCGGGTGCTGCGCGCGGCCGAGGACGCCGCCCGGGTGCTGGCCAGGCGCCGCGCGCCGTGCACCGCGCGGATCGAGGACGTGGACGGCGGCTGAGCTCAGCGCAGCTCGCGCAGCAGCCCCAGCAGCACGGCGGCCCCGCTGCCGTCGGCGTCCTTCTGCGGGTTGTAGCAGGCCAGCGAGGCCCCGGCCAGCGCCGGGCTGGCCAGCAGCGGGCCGAGCAGCTCGCCCAGCTCAGCCACGGTCAGCCCGCCGGGCATCAGGTAGTCGGTGGCCGGGAAGGCCAGCTCGTCCAGCACGTCCACATCGAGGTGCACCCAGTACCGCCCGTCGGCCGCGCTGAGCTGGTCCCGGGCAGCCGCCCCGGCCTCGGCCAGTCCGCGGTCCCGCAGCCTGGCCGGGCTGAGCTCGGCATCCAGCCCGGCTTCCTCTGGCATAACGCTCCCATAGCCGGCTGCCTCAGCCCGGTCCCGGGGGCCGAGTAGGACGAGTCCGGACCGGGTCAGCAGCGGCGCGTCTATCGCGGCTGACCAGGCCGCTGGGCCATGGCCGGTGATCACCGAGATCGGCATGTCGGCTGGCTCGCCGGTCTCCGACGTCTGGCCGTCGTACAGATCCAGGTGCCCGTCCAGGTAGCCGAGCCCGATCCGGCCGAGCGCGTCCCGGGCCCCGCTGAGCGCGCCGGGCAGCAGCGTGCAGCAGCCGCCGAGCAGGAACGGCACTTGCCCGGCCGCGACCTGGTCCCGGACCAGGTCGCGGATGGCCTGGGTGGTGGCCAGCACGGACGGCCAGCCGAGCACGCCGGTGGCCGGATCGCGGTCCCGGCCGACCAGCCGGACCGCCAGGTCGCCGGCATCGGCCGCGCCGACCGCGGCAGGCAGCCCGGCGGCGCGCAGCGCGGCGGGCGACAGTTCGGTGCCGAACGGTGCGCTGTCCGCGGCCACCGCGTTGATGCAGTCGATCGGAACGCCGGTGGTCACGATGGGTCGCGGCATGGCTGCCCCGGTTAGCTGAAGTGGGTCCGCGGCCGGGGCTGCAGCTCGCCATCCAGGTACACGTCCACCTTCTCGTCATAGAAGCAGGCCAGCCCGGCGATCTTCTGGCTCTCCGGCAGCGGGGTGCGGTAGATCCACACGATGTCCTCGTGCAGGTCGCTGCCGCTGTCCACCGACCAGTAGGCGGCGGTGCCCTTGTACGGGCAGTGGGTCTGGGCGGCCGATGGGCGGAGCAAGTCCATCCGGACGTCGGTCAGCGGCAGGTAGTAGCGCGGCGGCAGGCCCGTCTCGAAGAGAATGCGCGGGCTCGTCGAGTCGGCCACCGTGACTCCGTCGACTTCCACCCTGATATGCCGTGAGCTAGCCAGGATGTCCACCCTGGTGTGGGGGTCGCGAGGGTGCGTGTAGACCGGCTCGTCCTCCTCCAGCCACTCGCTCATCGCATCCCACTCGAACCGCACGGCGTCATGGAGCTGGCGGGCCGGACTGGCCGGGTACCTGCGGGCGGCACCGACAGCCGCCACGCCGCTGGGCACCTTGACGGTCAGAACCTCGGCCTCGCCCAGCACCTTGTCGGCATCTGACCCGTACGGGACTAGCTCGGCGCGGACGTCGCCGGCCGGCACGTAATAGGTGGGGTAGTAGGGCACCTCCCAGACCAGGAGCGGACCCGT
>DASXIN010000054.1:0-49362 GCA_036497945.1 Streptosporangiaceae bacterium
GGGACTACGAGCAGGGCGGCATCATCAAGGACGGCGCCAAGATGATCAACGCGGTGGCGAACAGCACGCTGCCGCACATCACGATCAACATCGGCGCCTCGTTCGGCGCCGGGAACTACGGCATGTCCGGCCGGGCCTACCGCCCGCGGTTCATGTTCGCCTGGCCGAACGCCAAGCTGGCCGTGATGGGCGCGCAGCAACTGGCCGGGGTGCTGTCCATCGTTGGCCGGCAGGCGGCCGAGTCGGCCGGCCGGCCGTTCGACGAGGCGGCGGACAACACCCGGCGGCAGGCCATCGAGGAACAGATCGAGCGGGAGTCGCACAGTTTCTTCGTCACCGCCCGGCTGTATGACGACGGGATCATCGATCCCCGGGACACCAGGACGGTGCTCGGCATCGCGCTGTCCGCCGCGGCTTCCAACGGAGTCGAAGGCCGCCGCGGCTTCGGCGTGTTCCGGATGTGAGGGCCCCGCACGTGCCGACCATTCGCAAGCTGCTCATCGCCAACCGGGGCGAGATCGCCGCCCGGGTGATCCGCACCGCCCGGGCCATGGACATCGGCACCGTGGCCGTATTCTCCCCGGCCGACGCGGACGCGCCGTACGTCCAGGCGGCCGACGAGGCGGTGCCGCTGCCCGGCAACGTCCCCGCCGACAGCTACCTGAACGCCCCGGCCCTCATCGCGGCCGCCCAGCGCGCCGGCGCGGACGCGGTCCATCCCGGCTACGGCTTCCTGTCCGAGAACGCCGCCTTCGCCCGAGCCTGCGCGGACGCGGGCCTGATCTTCGTCGGCCCGCCGCCGCAGGCCATCGAGGCGATGGGCTCGAAGATCGCGGCCAAGGAACTGATGGCCGCGGCCGGCGTGCCCGTCCTGCCCAGCGTGGCAGTGCCTGGTGGGGCGGCCCGGGCGGCTCTGCCGCCCTCGGCGCGCAGCGGCGATCGGGGGGATCCGGGGGGTCGCCCCCCCGGGCTAGAAGAGTCGGCCGAGTCGGCGGCGGTCCTTGCCGCTGCGCGGCGAATCGGCTTCCCGCTGCTGGTCAAAGCGGCGTTCGGCGGTGGCGGCCGGGGCATGCGCGTGGTCGCCCGCGAGGAGGACCTGGCCGCCGCGCTGGCCGCGGCACGCCGCGAGGCCGAAGCGGCGTTCGGCGATGGCACGGTGTTCCTGGAGCGCTACCTGGACGCGCCGCGGCACATCGAGGTGCAGATCTTCGGCGACGCGCACGGCACGCTGGTGCACCTGTTCGAGCGGGAATGCTCCATCCAGCGCCGCTACCAGAAGATCATCGAGGAGGCGCCCTCGCCCGCCGTGCCCGAGACGCTGCGCCAGGAGCTGGGCGAGGCGGCCGTCGCGGCGGGCAAGGCCATCGGCTACACCGGCGCCGGCACGGTGGAATTCGTGCTCGATAGTGCACAACGGTTCTACTTCCTGGAGGTGAACACCCGGCTCCAGGTCGAGCACCCGGTCACCGAGCTGGTCACCGGCCTGGACCTGGTGGCCCTGCAGCTCCAGGTGGCCGAGGGCCAGCCGCTGCCCGCCGAGGTCCGGCTGGCCACCCTGAATGGCCACGCGATCGAGGCCCGGCTGTACGCGGAGGACGTGGCCGCGGGCTTCCTGCCCGCCACCGGCACGCTGCGCGCGTTCGAAATCCCACCACTGCCGGGCATCCGGGTGGACGCCGGGGTGGCCGCGGGCTCGGCGGTCGGGCCGCACTACGACGCGATGCTGGCCAAGGTGATCGCACACGGCCCGACCCGGGACGCGGCCCGGCGCCGGCTGGCCCGCTGCCTGGCCGAGACCCGGCTGCACGGGGTGAACAGCAACCGGGACCTGCTGGTCGGCATCCTCCGCGAGGAAGAGTTCCAGAACGGCCAGTTCGACACCGGCTACCTGACCCGGCACGACCCGGAGCAACTGGCCCGGTCCTGGCGCGACCCGGCCGCGCCGCGGCGGCACGCGCTGGCCGCGGCGCTGGCCGGCCAGGCCGCCCGCCGGGCCGAGGCCCGCGTCCTGCGCATCGTCCCGTCCGGCTGGCGCAACGTGCCCAGCCAGGACCAGCACGTCACGTTCGACCACGACGGCGACCAGCTCGACGTCCACTACCGCTTCGCCGGCGCGACCCTCAGCGCGACGGTAAACGGCGAGCCAGTCACCGGCCTGGCCATCCGCACGGCCACCCCGGACCTGGTGATCGCCGACATCGACGGGGTCCGCCGCGCATTCACCGTCCGGCAGTCCGGCGCCACCTGGGACGTGGACAGCTACCTGGGCAGCACCCAGCTGACCGAGCTGCCCCGCTTCCCCGACCCACAGACCCGGGCCGCTCCCGGCTCGCTGCTGGCCCCGATGCCCGGCACCGTGGTCCGGCTCGAGGTCGCGCCGGGCACCCAGGTCGCGGCGGGCACGCCGATCGTCGTGCTGGAGGCGATGAAGATGGAACACAGCGTGTGCGCGCCGCACGACGGGGTGGTGACCGACATCGAGGTGACCGGCGGGCAGCAGGTGGACGTGGGCACCGTGCTGGCCGTGCTGGACATCCTGGCGGCGGGAAAGTGACCGGGCAGCCGGTCACCTACGAGCGGCGCGGCCCGGCCGCCTGGCTGACCATCAACCGCCCGGAAGCGCGCAACGCGCTGAACAAGGCGGTCCGCGACGGCCTGTGGGACGGCGTCCGCCGGTTCAACACGGACGACGACGCGAAGGTCCTCGTCCTCACCGGCGCCGGCGACCAGGCGTTCTGCGCGGGTGCCGACCTCAAGGAGATGGCCACCGACGCGCTGCAGGTGCCGCCGCCCGACTTCCTGCCCCAGTTCGGCCGGAACATCGACGTGCCCAAGCCGACCATCGCCGCGGTGAACGGCGTCGCCTACGCGGGCGGGTTCGCGCTGGCCCAGCAGTGCGACCTGTGCCTGGCCGCCGAGCACGCCAAGTTCGCCATCACCGAGGTCAAGGTGGGCCGGGGCGCGCCGTGGGCCGCGCCGCTGCCCTGGCTGATCCCGCCCCGGGTGGCCATGCAGATCCTGCTCACCGGCGACCCGGTAACCGCCCAGCGGGCGCACGAGGTCGGCCTGGTCAACGACGTGCTGCCGGCGGCCGGACTGGCGGCGGCGGCGCAGCGGCTGGCCGAGCGGATCGCGGCCAACGCCCCGCTGTCCGTGCTGGCCGCCAAGCAGACCGTCCGGCTGGTGGCCGATCAGCCGCTCAGCGCGGCCTTCCAGGCCGCCGAGCAGATCTGGGCCCCGGTGTACCGCAGCGCGGACGCGCAGGAGGGCCCGGCCGCATTCCGGGACAAGCGGCCGCCTGCCTGGAAGGGGCGCTGACCGGTGCCCGCCGACCTGGCCGGGCTGCTGGCCGACCTGGCCGCCGAGACCGAGGTGCTCGACGGCCTGCTGCCCAGCCAGCCAGACGGCGCCTGGCGCACGCCCACCCCATCCCCCGGCTGGTCCATCCAGGACCAGATCACCCACCTGGCCTACTTCGACGAAGCCGCGGCGCGGGCCGCGGCCAACCCGGACCAGTTCCGGGCCGAGGCGGCCGAGCTGATGCGGCTGGGCGACACCTTCCCGGACGAGGTCGCCCGCCGCTACCGCGACCTGGCCCCGGCCGACACGCTGGCCTGGTTCCGCCGCGCCCGGGCCGGCTACCTGGCCACGTTCCGCGGCCTGGACCCGCGGCAGCGGCTGCCCTGGTTCGGCCCGGACATGAGCGCGGCCAGTTCGGCCACCGCGCGGCTGATGGAAACCTGGGCGCACGGCCAGGACGTAGCCGACGCGCTCGGCATGACGCGCCCACCGTCCGCGCGGCTCCGGCACGTGGCGCACCTGGGCATCAGCACCCTCCCATTCACCTTCCGGCTGAACGCCCGTGCCGTGCCGGTCGCCCCGGTCCGGGTCGAGCTGGCCGGGCCGGATGAACAGCGGTGGGCCTGGGGCCCGGCCGGCGCGGCCGACCGGGTGACCGGCCCGGCACTGGACTTCTGCCTGGCCGTGACGCAGCGCCGCCACCTCGACGACCTGGCGCTCACCGTGACCGGCCCGGTGGCCACCGAGTGGATGTCGATCGCCCAGGCGTTCGCCGGCCCGCCCGGCCCGGGCCGCCCGCCCGGGATGCCGGTACCAGGGAGCATCGGGTGACCCCGCAGCGGCCGGTCCGGATCGGCAACTGCTCCGGGTTCTACGGGGACCGGATCGCGGCCGCCCGGGAGATGGTCGACGGCGGCCCGATCGACGTGCTGACCGGTGACTACCTGGCCGAGCTGACCATGCTCATCCTGTGGAAGGCCAGGCAGAAGGACCCGGACGCCGGCTACGCCACGACCTTCCTGACCCAGCTGGAGCAGGTTCTCGGCACCTGCCTGGACCGCGGCATCAAGATCGTCAGCAACGCGGGCGGGCTGAACCCGGCCGGCCTGGCCGCCCGGCTGAGCAAGCTGGCCGCCCGGCTCGGCCTGGCCCCGAAGATCGCCTGGATCGAGGGCGACGACCTGTCCGGCCGGCTCGACGAGCTGCTCGCCGCCGGGCACCTGCTGGCCAACACCGACACCGGCCAGACGCTGGCCGACGCCCCGGCCAAACCGGTCACCGCCAATGCGTACCTGGGCGGCTGGGGCATCACCGCCGCGCTGGCCGCCGGGGCGGACGTCGTGGTCTGCCCCCGGGTCACCGACGCGTCGCTAGTCACCGGGCCGGCCGCGTGGTGGCACGGCTGGGCCCGGGACAGCTATGCCGAACTGGCCGGCGCGCTGGTGGCCGGGCACGTGATCGAGTGCGGCCCGCAGGCCACCGGCGGGAACTACTCCTGGCTGGACGAGATCACCGACCGGCGTTACCCGGGCTTCCCGATCGCCGAGGTGGCGGCCGACGGCAGCGTGGTGATCACCAAGCACCCGGGCACCGGCGGCCTGGTGTCGCCGGGCACGGTCACCGCGCAGCTGCTCTACGAGATCGCCGAACCCGCCTACCGCAATCCCGATGTGATCGCGCACTTCGACACCGTACGGCTGGCGCAAGCCGGGCCAGACCGGGTGCGGATCACCGGCACCCAGGGCAGCCCGCCGCCGCCCGACCTGAAGGTGGCCATCAACTACCTAGGCGGCTACCGGAACACGATGACCCTGGTACTGACCGGCCTGGACATCGACGAGAAGGCGGCCTGGGCCGAGCAGGAGCTGTTCGACAGCCTCGGCGGGAAGGACAGCTTCGCCACGGTGGACGTCCGGCTGCTCCGCTTCTACCGGCCGGACGCGCCAACCAACGAGCAGGCCACCGTGCACCTGCGGATAACGGTCAAGGACCCGGACCCGGGCAAAGTCGGCCGCCGGTTCTCCAACGCCACCATGGAACTCGCCCTGGGCGGCTACGCCGGCTTCCACACCACTACGCCACCCACTCCGGAGACCGCCTACGGCGTGTACTGGCCGGCGTTGATCCCGGCCAGCGAAGTCGAGCACACGGTGCTGTTGCCCGACGGAACCCGGCATATTGTCCCGCCTAGCCCAGCCGGCGCGGGCAGCGGAGCTGCCCTCGGCGCGGAGCGGCGATCGGGGGGTTCCGGGGGGTCGCCCCCCCGGGCTAGCACTGGCACCGTCCGGGCCCCGCTCGGCCTGGTCTGCGCGGCCCGGTCCGGGGACAAGGGCGGTAACGCCAACGTGGGCGTCTGGACCCGGGACCCGGTGGCGTTCGGCTGGCTGCGCCAGTACCTCACTGCGGACCGGGTGAAGGAACTCATCCCCGAAGCGGCCACGCTTCCCGTGCACCGCTACGAGCTGGCCAACCTGAACGCGCTGAACTTTGTCATCGAAGGGCTGCTGGGCGAAGGGGTTGCGTCCTCGGCGCGGCCGGACCCGCAGGCCAAGGGCCTCGGCGAGTACCTGCGCAGCCGATATGCCGACATTCCGGCCGGCTTGCTGGATGGGCCATGACGGAGACCGTGCGCACCCGGGACCCGGCGCGGAAGGAACGCATCCTGGCCGCGGCGGCCGACCTGGTGGCCAGCAGCGGTTATCACGCTGTGTCGATGGCCGACATCGGCGCCGCCGCCGGGATCACCGGGTCGGGCATCTACCGGCACTTCGCCAGCAAGTCGGCGCTGCTGGTGGCGCTGTTCGACCAGGCCATCGACGGGCTGCTGAGCGACGAGCGGCGGATCGTGCACGAGGTGCGCGACCTGCGCCGGGCGCTGCTGCTGCTGGTGCAGGGCCAGGTCGACTTCGTCATCGCCGATCGTGAGCTGGCCATCGTGTACCACAACGAGATCAACAACCTGCCCGCCGGGGATCGCCGCCGGCTGCGCCGCAAGCAGCGCCTCTACCTGGAGGAGTGGGTGCATCTGGTGGATGAGCTGGACGCCGGGCTGACCGACAGCGACGCGCGGGCACTGGTGCACGCCGCGATCGGCGCCATCCAGTCGGCGCTGTTCCACGCCAGCGGGCTGCCCGACGAGCGGCTCCGCGAGCTGCTCACCGGGTCCGCGGTGGGCATCCTGGGCGGCGGGACCGGCCGCCGCACTGCTCCGGGCCTGTAATTTTCAGCCCCGCAGCCTGCATCGTGCGACGATACCGGGCTGCCTGGCCACCCATTTCTTGACGGCTTCCCGGGCGCCCCAGACGATCGCGCTGAATCGGCATCATTTCGAGGAGCTGTCCGATGCGCCTGTCCCTGACACCGCTGGCCCTGCCCGTCGCCCTGCTACTGGGGGCAGCAGCACTGGCCACCGGGGTGGCCGCGGCCGGACCGGCCGCGGCGGCTCCCGCCCCGGTCAACGTGACCGTGAACGCCAGCGAAGGGCTGGGCACGCTCCCGGCCACCGGCTACGGCCTCAACTCCGCGGTCTGGGACAGCCAGATGAACGTGCCGTCCGCCCCGATCAGGTTCAGCACCAGCACCCCGGCCAACGCGAGCTGCCAGGTCAGCTACGCGGTCACCCAGGGCTGGGGCAACGGGTTCGTGGCCAACATCAGCATCACCAACTCCGGCCCGGACCCGATCGATGGCTGGACGCTCGCGTTCAGCTTCCCGGCCGCCACCGAGTCGATCAGTTCAAATTGGAACGGCAACTGGACCGAGAATGGCCAGGCGGTCACCGTGACGAACCTGAGCTGGGACGGGACGCTCGCGGCCAGCGGCGGGAACACAGTGGACATCGGCTTCGTCGGGGCCAACGACGGGGCCTATCCGTCGCCCGCTGCGTTCACCCTCAACGGCACCGTGTGCACGACCACGTATTCGTCCTGACGGGTCGCTGCGGCTGGTGATCTTCCCGGGTTTAAGGGCGGCATAACAGTACGGCTAACGACCCAGCAATTCTACGAAGCTCCCTGACAATGGCTGCGTAATGGCGCAGGATGGATCGCCTACGGGTAGCGTCCGGCCGGCAGTGGCGGGTCTCGGCGGATCGATCCAGGAGTGACCTGATGGCCGTATCCAGCTCGGCGGCTCCACAACAGCCGCGCCCGGCGCGCCGGTCGATCCGGTTCACCTTCATCGCCACCGTCGCGCTGCCGGTCGCCTGCCTGGTCGCGCTGTGGGCGCTGGCCGTGGTGTTCGGCACCGGCCTGGACGACCACCTGTCCAAGATGACCCACGCCCAGCTGGCCGAAATGATCCTGCTCGGCGGCGGCGGCCTGGTCGTCATCATCGGCGCGGTGGTGCTGATGAGCACGTTCACCCGGCAGCTGTCCCGGGACCTGGCCGACCTGGCGGGCACCGCCCGGCGGCTGGCCGACGAGCAGCTGCCGCAGGCCATCCAGCGGCTCCGGGACGGCCAGGAGGCCGGCCTGGCCGCGGAGAGCCCGGCCTGGCCGCGCACCCGGAGCACCGAAATCGACCAGGCCGCCGCGGCCATCAGCCGGCTGCAGCGGACCACCATCGCCGCCGCCACCGGCGAGTCCGGCCTGCGCATCGGCCTGCGCCAGGTGTTCGTCAGCCTGGCCCGGCGGAACCAGTCGCTGCTGCAGCGCCAGCTACGGCTGATCGACTCGCTGGAGCAGAAGGCGTCCGACCCGGCCGCGCTGGCCGACCTGTTCGCGCTGGACCACCTGACCACCCGGATGCGGCGGCACGCGGAGAGCCTGGCCATCCTGTCCGGAGCCGCCCCCGGCCGGACCTGGACCGAGCCGGTGCCGGTCATCGATGTGATCCGCGGGGCGATGGCCGAGGTCGAGGACTACCGGCGGGTGAGCGTGCTCACTAAGGCTGGGGAGGCGGTGGCCGCCCCGGCCGTCGCGGACATGATCCACCTGCTGGCCGAGCTGATCGAGAACGCGACGATGTTCTCCCCGTCCGGCACCCGGGTCGAGGTCCGGGCCGAGCGGGTGGCCAACGGCTTCGCCATCGAGATCGACGACCGTGGCCTGGGCATCGAGGCGGCCCAGCTGGACGAGCTCAACCAGCAGCTGGCCGACCCGCCGGACTTCGACCTGGCCAACGCCGACCGGCTGGGCCTGTTCGTCGGGGCCAAGCTGGCCGCCCGGCACGGCGTCCGGGTTTCGCTGCGCCCGTCGCCCTACGGCGGCACCACCGCGATCGTGCTGATGCCGAACAGCATCGTGTCTGCCACCACCCGGCTGGCCGGCAGCCTGACCGGTGCTCACCCGCTGCCCGGCCGGCACGGCGCACTGGACCTGGGATCAGGCGGTGCGCCGGCGCTGGCCGCCCGGCGGGCCGCAGCGGTAGCCGCGCCAGCCAGCCTGCCCAGTGCCCCGGTCGGCGTGGCCAGCCCACCGGCCAGCGTGGTCCCCGCGCCGGCCAGCTCAGCCGATGGCCCCGGCAGCCTGGACGGCGGGCGGGCGGCCAGCGGGGCGCCGCGGCTGCCGCAGCGCACCCGGCAGGCCAGCCTGTCCCCGCACCTGCGGGACAGCGCGGAACCCGACGCCGCGGAACCGGACGCCGAGCCGTCCGGTGACCGCAGCCCCGAACAGGCCCGGGCGCTGGCCGCATCCCTGCAGACCGGCTGGCGGCGCGGCCGCCAGGATGATCGACCCGACGCGGCGTTCCCGCCCAGCCCGCGGCAAGACTCCACGGCAGCAAACCGCGAGGAGGCGTGATGGCCGAGCAGCCCGCGGGCGATCTGGGGCTGGACCTGGGCTGGCTGCTGGACGACCTCGCGTCCCGGGTGAGCCACTTCCAGCAGGCCGTGATCCTGTCCAAGGACGGGCTGGTCATCGCCGCCTCGGCGGGCCTGCCCCGGGACGACGCCGAACGGATGTCCGCGCTCGCGGCCGGGGTGCAGAGCCTGGCCAGCGGCGCGGGGCAGCACTTCGGGGTGGACTCGGTCCGGCAGACCATCATCGAACTGGAGCAGGCCCTGCTGTTCGTCACCTCGGCCGGCCACGGCAGCTGCCTGGCGGTGCTCTGCCCGGCCGACGCCGACGCTGGCCTGATCGCCTACGAAATGGCCCTGCTGGTCAAGCGGGCCGGCCCGCACCTGGAAGCCCGGCCCAGATTCCCGGCCGCGAAGATACCGGTGGAGTAGCCCGCGATGGGCGCGGAAAGCAAGTGGGTCGACCGCAACGCAGGCCCCGTCGTTCGCCCCTACGCGGTGACCGGAGGCCGGACCGAGCCGGCCGACGGCGAGGTGCTCGACCTGATCACCATCGTGGTGGAGGCGGGCCGGGGCAGCGGGGCCGCCGACCCGATCGACTTCAGCCCGGAACACCGCCGGATCGTGAGCCTGTGCCGCCGCCCGGCTACCGTGGCCGATGTGGCGTCCGACACCGCGTTGCCGCTCGGCGTGGTCCGGGTGCTGCTGGCCGATCTCATCCAGTCCGGGCGGATCAAGGTGCTGCCGCAGCGGCCCGCGGGCCAGCAGCCCAGCACCGATCTGCTCAGGGAGGTACTGCATGGGCTCCGCGCCCTCTGAGCAGGCGGACAGCAGCCTCGCCGTTTTCAAGATCATAGTCGCCGGGGGGTTCGGCGCCGGGAAAACCACCCTGGTCGGCGCGATCAGCGAGGTCCGGCCGTTGCGCACTGAAGAGAACCTGACCAGCGCCAGCGTCGGCTACGACAGCCTGAGCGGCGTCGAGGCCAAAACGACCACCACCGTCGCGATGGACTTCGGCCGGATCACGCTGAACCAGAGCCGGGTGCTGTACCTGTTCGGCACGCCCGGCCAGGAGCGCTTCTGGTTCATGTGGGATGACCTGTGCTACGGGGCGCTGGGCGCCGTGGTGATTGCCGACACCCGGCGGCTGGCCGACTGTTTCGCCTCGGTGGACTACTTCGAGAAGCACGGGCTGCCTTTTGTGGTCGCCATCAACTGCTTCGACGGCGCGGCCCGCTACGATCTTGGCGAGGTGCGTGCCGCGCTCGACCTCGATCCGCGGGTGCCGGCCGCGCTCTGCGACGCCCGGAAACTGGATTCGGTCAAACAAGTCCTGATCACCCTGCTAGAACATGTGCTAGCCAGCAGAACCGGCGACAGCTCCGGGCCATGGCAGGCTCCAGCAACGTCTCAGGTTTCAGCACCGCAGATTTAGGTGATGTCGGGTGATCAGCCAGATGCCGGCCGGCGGGCCGGCAGAGTGGCCGGAGGGACCGTCGGCCCAGCCGGTCCGGTCAGGCACCGTGCCGCCGCTGGCGCCTGGGTTCAGCACGCGGCCAGAGACGTCGCCCAACCTGGCTGCGGTCCTGGTGCCTGGGGCCGCGGTGGCCCTGGTGCCGACCCGGGCGGCTACCGCCGGGGTCCGGGACTGGCTGGGCGCCTGCGGCAAGACCCAGCTCGCCGTGTACGCCGCGGAGTCGCTCTGGCAGGCCGGTGAGGTAACCCTGCTGGTCTGGGTGGCGGCGAGCAACCGGGCCTCGGTGCTGACCAGTTACGCGCAGGCGGCACTGACCGTGCTGGGCAGCGAGGCGGCCGGCGATGCCGACGCCGTCGCCGCCGGGTTCGTCAGCTGGCTGGCCCAGACCAGCCAGCCCTGGCTGGTCGTGCTCGATGATCTGACCACCGCGGCCGACCTGGCCGGGCTGTGGCCGGACGGCCCGGCGGGCCGGGTGCTGATCAGCGCGGCCAGCCCGGCCGTGCTGCCCGCCGAGTCCCGGGTGCGGGTGGTCCCGATCGGGCCGTTCAGCCCCCGGGAGGCGCTCAGCTACCTGATGGGCCGCCTCACCGCGGATACCGACCAGCGGCTGGGCGCCATCGACCTGGTCGCCGACCTGAGCAGCGAGCCGCTGGCGCTGGCCCAGGCCAGCGGGGTGATCGCCAGCTCGGCCCTGTCCTGCCGGGATTACCGCGGCTACTTCGTGGACCGCCGGGCCCAGCTCACCGAGGTGCCTGGGGCCAAGCCGCCCGCGGCCGCGGTCACCTGGCGGTTCTCCGTCGAGCAGGCCGACCGGCTGGCCCCCGGTGGTACGGTCCAGCCGCTGCTGGCGCTGGCCGCCCTGCTGGACGGGCACGGCATCCCGGCCACCGTGTTCAGCACCCAGGCGGCCACCGGCTACCTGGCCAGCACCGGCCCGGCTGGCGGCCCGGGCGCCCGTGACGCGCTACTCGTCCTGGAGCGGACCGGGCTGCTGGACATCGACACCTCGGCGACCCCGCCGATGGCCCGGATGAGCACGGTGATCCAGGACGCCGTGCAGGCCGCGACGCCGGCCCCGATGCGGGACCGGGCGGTGCGGGTGGCCGCGGACGCGCTGCTCGCCGCGTGGCCAGGCGAGGAGCAGAACCCCTGGCTGTCCGACAGCCTGCGCTGCTGCGCGGCCAGCCTGCAGCAGGCCGGCGGCAAGCTGCTGCTCACTGGCGGCTGCCACCCGGTGCTGCTGCGGGCCGGCCAGAGCCTGGACGCGGCCCGGCTGAACGGCCCGGCGGTGGCCTACTGGCAGGCGCTGGCTATCACGTGCGAGACGACGCTCGGCCCCGCGCACCCGGATTCCCAGCTCGTCCACGAGCGGCTGGCCGAGGCGTACCTGGCCGCCGGGCGGTTAGGCGAGGCCGTGTCCTGGTTCGAGCGGGTGCTGGCCAACCGGGCCAACGCGCTGGGCCCGAACCACCCGGGCACCGCCGCGGGCCGCCGCGATCTGGGTCACGCCCTGATGGCCGCCAGCCAGTTCACCGAGGCGATCAACGTGCTGGGTGGCACGGTCACCGAGTACCACCGGCTGCGCGGCCCGGACCACCTACCACGCCGCGGGCCGGATGGCCTCCGCGCTGCAGCTGTACGAGGAGACCGTGGCCGGCTACGACCACGTGCTCGGTCCCGATCACCCGGACACCCTGACCTGCTGCCTGAGCCTGGCCACCGCCTACTACACGGTGGGCCGGCTGACCGACGCGCAGAGCCTGCTGCGCGAGACGCTGGCCCGGTGCGAGCGGGTGCTGCCCCCCGGCGACCGGCTGACCCAGGTGGTCCGGGAGAGCCTGACCAACGTGGCCGGGGCTAGCGGACGGCCCGGCTGAGCAGGTAGCGCACGGTGCTCACGCCGTTCTCGCTGCTCAGCTCACCGTCCGGCAGGTGGTGGCCGGCCCGGTCCTCGGACACGTACACGATCTGCCAGCCGTCCACGGCCAGCCGGTCCAGGCAGCCCAGCACCTCGCGGATCGGGTAGCCGAACTCGGCGGCCGGCAGCCCGATGTCTACCGGGACCCGCTCCGCCCCCTGGAACAGCCAGCCAGTCCAGGTGTGCAGCTCGGCGATCTGCACCGCCTCCCGCCAGTCGGCGAACTGGGCGGCCACCGTGGGCTGCGGGAACCGGGCGCGGAACTCCTCGGTGATGTAGTCATGCGCGGCCGCCGGGTCGACCAGGCCGTCGGTGCCATCCGGAAAGCTGATCCGGGCCACCTCCACCCGGGGCCCGCCGTCGTGCAGCCGCTCCTTGCCCACCTGGACCCGGGTGGCCGCCTGCCACTCGGCCAGTTGCTGATCCCAGCTCGCGCTGGTCCGCCCGAAGACCCCGGCCGCCGCCGCCCGGACATGCTCGTCCCACCACTGCCGGGCCGCCTCGTCCCCGGCGTCCCTGGCCACCACCAGCGGTCGCTGGCCCGGGATCTGCACGACGTCGAAGACCGCCCGGGTGATCACGAGCATCGCGTGCCGCAGCGCCACGGCTAAGGCGCCGGGTCCGCGGCCGGGGCGAGCGCCATGTCGAAGGCGACCCGGCTCCACGGTTCGTCCAGCGCGCGGCCCTCCGGGGCAGCGCCTGGCGGGTGCTCGGTGAACTCGACGATCAGGCTCTCTTTCACGCCGAACACGGCGTCCCGGTCCAGGTACGGGTCGCCGGCCACGAAGATGTGCGTGACCAGCGGGCGGAAGCCGGGCGCGGTCACCTTGAAGTGCAGGTGCGCGGGCCGCATCGGGCCGCGGCCGGCCGCTGTGAGCAGGTCGCCGACCGGTCCGTCGTCCGGGATCGGATACGGCGCCGGGTGCACCGACCAGAACCGGTACCCGCCGTCCGGGCCGCTGCGCAGCCAGCCCCGGGCGGCTGTCCGGTCATCCGGGTACTGCACGTCGTAGAACCCGTCCTCGTCGGACTGCCAGACGTCGATCCGGGCGCCGGGGATCGGCTGCCCGGCCGTGTCGGTCACCGTGCCGGACACATAGCACGGCCGGCCTTTCGCGCCGCTGGCGATGTCACCGCCCAGTGGGGTCTGCGGCGCACCGTCCATGAAGAACGGGCCGACCACGGTGGACTCGGTGGCCCCGGCCGACGCGGGCGCGTTGATCCCGATGGTCAGCATGGACAGGCCAAGCACGTCGGACAGCAGGATGAACTCCTGCCGCCGCTCGTTGGTCAGGTGCCCGGCCCTGGTCAGGAAGTCGATGCCGAACTGCCACTCGGCCTGGCTCAGCCGGATCTCCCGGGCGAAACTGTGCAGGTGCCGGACCAGGCTCTGCGTCACCTCGCGGTACCGCGGTGAGGTCGCGCCCGCGAAGCTGGCCAGCACTTCCGCGGTGACCGCCTGCTCCCGGGCCGCCTGGACCGCGGCGTCGTGGCCGGCCGGCTGACTGGCCGCGCTGCCCGCGGGCGCGCCCGCCCACGCGGCGTGCAGTAGCGCGCGCAGCTCGGCGGCCCCGACGGGCACCGGGTTGTCCGCGGGCACGGCCGGCTCGATGAGCCGGACGGCCTCGTCGATCTGGTCCTCGCGCAGCCCGATGTCGCGCAGCCCGCCGGGCAGGCCGAGCCGGGTCGCCAGGGCCTGCACGGCCGCTGCCGGGTCGCCAGCGTCCAGTGTTGCAGTGTCCAGGGCCCGGCCGATCCGGGCCGCGGCGTCCGGCGCGCCGGGCAGGTTGACCGCCAGCACATAGGGCAGCACGATGGCGTGCGTCTGCGCGTGCGGCAGGCCGTACCGGCCGCCGAGGAGATGGCAGATCTTGTGATGCAGCCCGGAGCCGGCCGCGGCGAACGCCGTGCCGGCCAGGTAGGCCCCGTACAGCAGGTCGCTGCGCGCGTCCGGATCAGCGCCGTCCTTGACGGCCAGCGGCAGCGCCTGGGCCAGCATCCGGATGCCCTCTTCGGCGGCCAGCGCGGTGACCGGGTTACGGCCCGGCGCCCAGAACGCCTCGGCGCAGTGCGCCAGCGCGTTCAGCCCGCTGGCCGCGGTGAGCCCGGCGGGCATCGACTGGGTCAGTTCCGGGTCGTAGAGCACCACCCGGGGCAGCACCCGGGAGTCAGTTCCGGTGGTCTTCCGCTCCCCCTCGGTCAGCCCCCAGACCGGGGTCACCTCGGAGCCGGCGTAGGTCGTCGGGACGGCGATCACCGGCAGGCCGGTGGTCAGCGCGACCGCCTTGGCCGTTCCGGTGGCCGATCCGCCGCCGATGCTGAGCACCGCGTCGGCGCCGGTCGCGGCGGCCTGGTGGCGGGCCGCCGCGGCCGCTTCGGCCGGCACGTGCTCGCGCACCCCGGTGAACATGCCGGCCACCCGGCCGTCTAGTGGCGCGGCCAGTTCGCGGGCCAGTGGCTCCGCACGCGGGGTGGTGATCAGCAGCAGGCGGGACGCGCCCAGCCGGCTGACCTCGTCCGCCAGCTTGGCCCGGGCCGTGCCCGGGCCGAATACCACCCGGCCCGGCAGCGCGTCATAGCTGAATGGCTGCACTAGTGCTGGGCAGCCCTGGCGCCGCGGGCTACCGGCGCGCCCGGCGGCGCCGCGCGCTGCCGGTCAGCCGCAGGGCACCAACCACGATGACCGCGATCAGCGCCACATAGAACAGGAAGTGCAGCGCGGAGATCGCGATCGAGATGAGCATGATCACGGCGAACACGCCGATCAGGAAGAGCAGGATTTTTCCCATACCCCCACGATATGCGAGCCGGGCCCCCCGGGCGTGGGCTGACGCCGGCAATCTTGCCCGGCCCAACCTGCCGTCCCCCGGCACGGAAATTGACCGGCGGAATCTTGTTGGCGGCGCGAGGGTCCGCCCCTCTCCTTAGTGACCGAACGAAGGAGAGAGTCATGTACCTGCAACCGCTGCTGGCCCGTGTCCTGCTCGCGACGGTGTCGATCTTGCTGCTGCTGGCTGTGCTGGCGGCTGTCCGCTGACCGCTGGCCCGCGGGCGGCGCAGGGGCCCGCCCGCGGGCGCGCCAGCTCCCCTAGCTGCGCGACACGCCGATCTTGTCCGATAAAATAGATATCACCATGATAAGAGTCTAGTATCAGCTCTAGACGTTGAGGAGGCTCGCGATGGCCACAGGTAGCCCAGCCGCGCCCACCCCGGAGGCGCCCAGTTCGCAGTCGCCTGCCCCGCAGGCACCAGCTTCCCAGGTTCCGGTGGCCCGCGCCGCGGGCGTGATGGCGCCCGGCCCGGTGCCGCCGGACCCGCAACGGCCTGGCCAGCCACTCACCGAGCGGCCGGCCGCGTCCGCCCCAGGCGTCCCGGTGCTGCTGGTCGGCATCGTCTTCCTGGTGGCCGGGGTGTGGCTGATCGTTGCCACCCGCAACGTCAGCGGCGGGGCGCAGGGCGGCCTGTCCGTGCTCGTCACCCTGCTCATCATCGTCGGCGTGCTGATGCTGTGCGGCCTGACCCCGATCCAGGCCGGTGAGGCCCGCGTGGTGCAGCTGTTCGGAAAGTACAACGGCACGGTCCGGGAGCCCGGCATGCGCTGCGTGAACCCGTTCACCAAGCGGCGCAAGGTGTCCACCCGGATCCGCAATCACGAGACCGCGGTGGCCAAGGTGAACGACGCCGACGGCAACCCGATCGAGATCGCGGCTGTGGTCGTCTGGCAGGTCGCGGACACCGCGCTGGCGCTCTATGCGGTGGATGACTTCGTCAAGTTCGTGGCCATCCAGACCGAGACCGCGGTCCGGCACATCGCCACCAGCTACCCGTACGACACCAATGAGCCGGGTGTGCTGTCGCTGCGGGCCAACGCGGACGAGATCACCTCCCAGCTGTCCGCCGAGATCGCCGCCCGGGTCGCCTCGGCCGGGGTGACCATCATCGAGTCCCGGCTCACCCGGCTGTCCTACGCGGCGGAGATCGCCCAGGCCATGCTGCGCCGCCAGGCGGCCGGCGCCGTTGTCGCGGCGCGGACGCGGATCGTCGAGGGCGCGGTGGGCATGGTCGACCTGGCGCTGCGCCGGCTCGAGGAGCAGGACGTAGTGGAACTGGACGAGGAGCGCAAGGCGGCCATGGTGTCCAACCTGCTCGTGGTGCTGTGCAGCGAGCAGGCCACCCAGCAGGTGGTCAACACCGGGACCCTGTACCAGTGACGGAACGGCGTGCAGTCGGTTGAGTGAACGCAAGGGAATGCTGCTGCGGCTGGACCCGGCCGTGCACGACGCGCTGGCCCGGTGGGCCGCGGACGAACTGCGCAGCACCAATGCCCAGATCGAGTTCCTGCTCCGCCGGGCGCTGGCCGATGCTGGCCGGCTGCCCGGCCACGCGGGCCGGATGCGCGGCCGGGGCCGCCCCCGCGCCACCCCGGACGACGGCGAGGAGGAGCCGGGCGAACTAGCGGACGCGCGGCACGACCAGTAGCCACCCGCCGGTGCGGGTGGCCGCTGGTAGCCTTCCGTCCCTGTGACTACCCCCGCCACCGCGCCAGAGGACGACGGCACCAGCCCACCGGGCAGCGTTCGGCCGGATCTTCTGCTCAGCTTGCGCGGCTGGCAGAAGGCGGCCTACCGGGCGTACTTCGGGCGTCCCCGCCGGGACTTCCTGCTGGTCGCGACGCCGGGCGCGGGCAAGACCGCGTGGGCGCTGACGGTGGCCGCCGAGCTGCTGGCCCGGCGCGAGATCGCCGCGGTTACCGTGGTCACGCCGACCGAGCATCTCAAGCACCAGTGGGCCCGGGCCGCGCACTACGTGGGCATCGCGCTGGACCCCAGGTACCGCAACGCGCAGGGCCGCACGTCGGCCGACTTCACCGGGGTGGCGGTGACCTACGCACAGGTGGCCGCGCACCCGGTGCTGCACCGGCAGCGCACCGAGAACCGGCGCACGCTGGTCATCTTCGACGAGATCCACCACGCGGGCGACGCGCTGTCCTGGGGCGACGCGGTCCGCGAGGCGTTCGAGCCGGCCCGGCGGCGGCTGGCGCTGACCGGCACGCCGTTCCGCACCGACACCAACCCGATCCCGTTCGTCAGCTACGCCCCGGAGCCGGACGGCAGCCGGCGCAGCGTGTCCGACTACGTCTACGGTTATGGGCCCGCGCTGGACGACGGCGTGGTCCGGCCGGTGATCTTCCTGGCCTACTCGGGCGAGATGCGCTGGCGAACCCGGGCCGGCGACGAGATCGCCGGCACGCTGGGCACCCCGATGCTGCCCGACCAGCTGGCCCAGGCCTGGCGCACCGCGCTGGACCCGGACGGCGAGTGGGTGCACCGGGTGCTGGAGGCGGCGGACAAGCGGCTCACCGAGGTGCGCCGCGGCATGCCGGACGCGGCCGGCCTGGTCATCGCGACCGACCACGAGGACGCCCGGGCCTACGCCGCGCAGCTGCGCCGGCTGACCGGCCGCCGCCCGGTGGTCGTGCTGTCCGACGACCCGGCGGCCAGCCGGAAGATCACCGCGTTCGCCGACTCCGGCGACCGCTGGATGGTCGCGGTCCGGATGGTCTCCGAGGGGGTGGACATCCCGCGGCTGGCCGTCGGGGTGTACGCCACCAGCGTCGGCACCGCGCTGTTCTTCGCCCAGGCGGTGGGCCGGTTCGTCCGGGCCCGGCAGCGCGGCGAGACCGCGTCGGTGTTCCTGCCGTCGATCCCGGTACTGCTCGGCTACGCCGCGGAGCTGGAGGCAGAACGCGACCACGTGCTGCACGCCACGCCGGACGACGCGGAGGAGCAGGCGCTGGCTGCGGCGCAGCGCCAGCGGGACACCCCGGATCAGCTCGACGAGGCGCTGCCGTTCGAGGCGCTGCAGGCGTCCGGGCACTTCGACCGGGTGCTGTACGACGGGGCCGAGTTTGGCACCAGCGCGGCCGAGGAAGATTTCCTCGGGCTGCCCGGGCTGCTAGAGCCGGAGCAGGTCGCGCTGCTGCTGCGCAAGCGGCAGGCCGAGCAGCTGCGCAGCAGCGCGCGGACCGGGTCCGCGCCGGCCTGGGCCGCCCCGCCGGCTGGGGATCCGGCCGGGCCGGCCGCTCCGGTCACCCGGGAGAACCTGGCCGCGCTGCGCAAAGAGCTGAACGGCCTGGTCGGCGCGTGGCACCACCGGACCGGCCAGCCGCACAGCGTGGTGCACGCCGACCTGCGCCGGGCCTGCGGCGGGCCGCCGCTGCCGCAGGCCACTGCGGAGCAGATCCGGGCCCGCATCGACATGATGCGCCGGTGGGCCATTTCCGGGCGCTAAGTTAGCAACGGAAACGTCCCCTGACCTGGGCATCTGTCTGTACCTAAGCTACCTGTTGTATCCGGTTAAACCCCGCTGAGTCAGGTAGTTTGCCTGACTTCCTAACACAGGTTTGCCCAGGCCGGCGGGAAGCCGGCCTGAGGTTCTTTGGCTGTCTCAAGGTCCATGGGCCGGCCCATGACGCGCCTAACACGTCTCTGAGCATGGGTCCGGCCGAATGGCTGATCGTCGGCCCAGTCATCCTCGCGGCCCTGTTCCCGGTCCTCGCCCTGACCCTAGCGGCCCTGCCTGGCTGGGCTAGCAATCGGCTTGGCCGTGGCCGTCGTCTATTGGGTCGTAAAGGCATCGCTGCGGGGAGGCAAACCCGCGCCGAAGCCAATCGCTTTGCGCTATAGTTTGGCACTACTCTAGTGACCATTGTTATATTGATCTGGATCGGCACGGCTGCTGGCATAAATGACCCCAGCACAGCAGAAAGCCCCGCCCCGGCCGAAAGGAAAACCGGAGCGGGGCCCTGCCCTAACCCGGAGCGCCGGAGACAGGCGCTCAGCAGGTCAGGTGATCCCTGGCTTGCCTGTTGCGCTCACAGCGGACATGGGACGGGACACTAGCTACCCATGGGTAGCTTCGAATCAGCCTCGGCCGGTCTCTGGGACCTCGCCTAACCCCCGTGGGCTTGAGGGAACGGGACCGGCCGGGGTCTCCAATCTAGATGTTGCGTTTGTTGCTAAGCGCTCGGCAGCCCTTACTCCACGCGTCATACTCCCGGTCGAGTGCAGCCTTAGCCGCATCCCATGACGACGGCACCAGATGCCAGTAGATAGCAAACGTGGTCTGAATGTTCGCGTGGCCCAGCCAGCGGGAAACGTCTGTGATCGGGACACTGTTAGAGAGTGCCACCGACGCGGACATATGCCTCACCAAGTGCGGTGTGAAGCTGCCACGGATACCTGCGGCCCGCCGGGCGGCAGCGAACCGCCGGTGGGCCATCTCCGGGCGCTAGGCCGGGCTGAGCCGGGCCAGCACCAGGGTGATGTCGTCCTCGCCGTGCTCCAGCAGCCGGCTGCTGACCGCGGCGCAGGCGATGTCGAGGGCGGGCCGGGACGGCACCAGGGTCATGCTGAGCGCGTCGGCCAGCGCGGTCATCCCGTCGTCCAGCGGCCGGGTCCGGCTCTCCACCAGGCCGTCGGTGTACAGCGCGAGGGTGGCGCCGGGCGGCAGGCTGACCTGGGTGGGCTGGAACGCCTCGCCGCCCAGACCGAGCGGCAGCCCGGGCGGCAGGTCGAGCACGTCGGTGCGTCCGTCGCCACGAGTCAGCAGCGGCGGCAGGTGCCCGGCCTCGGCGATCAGGCAGCAGCTCTCCGCCGGGTCGAGCACCGCGTAGACGCAGGTGGCGAACAAGCCGCCGGGCAGGCCGGCGGCCAGCCGGTCCAGCCTGCGCAGCACCGCCGCCGGCGGCAGGTCCAGGTCGGCCAGGGTGTGCGCGGCGGTGCGCAGCTGCACCATGACCGCGGCGGCCTCCGGGCCATGGCCCATCACGTCACCGACGATCAGCACGGCCCGGCCGCCGGAGACCGGCACGATGTCGTACCAGTCGCCGCCGACCATGTTGTGGCGAGGGTGCTGTCACCAATCATGTGAACGTGTTCGCCGGACTGCTGGCGGCTCATCTTAGACCCGGCAGACTGTCATATTCTGCTTCGTAACCCAGGAATCACCGGTAATGGCCGGAACCGCTGATACGGTCCGGCCACGGGAGGCAGCGTGACCGAGGATGTGGAGTGGGTGCCCGCCAGCGTGGACACCAGGCGAGCCAATCCGGCCCGGGTCTACGACTACTGGCTGGGCGGCACGCACAACTTCCTGGCCGACCAGGACCTGGGCCGGTCCATCGCCGCCGTGGAACCCAAGGTGCGGGTGATCGCCCAGGCCAACCGGGCGTTCATCGGCCGGGCCGTCCGCTTCCTGACCGCGGCTGGTATCCGCCAATTCCTGGATATCGGCTCCGGCATCCCGACCCAGGGCAACGTGCACGAGGTGGCCCAGCAGGCCGACCCGGCGGCCCGGGTCGTCTATGCCGACATCGACGGGGTCGCGATCGCGCACAGCAAGGCCATTCTGGCGGCCAATCCGAACGCGGCCGTGATCGACGGGGATGTCCGTGATCCCGGCCAGCTGCTGGACAATCTGGTGACCCGGCGGCTGATCGACTTCACCCAGCCGGTCGGCCTGCTGCTGGTGGCCGTGCTGCACTTCATCAACGACCTGGACGACCCGGCGCGCTGCGTGGCGGCGCTGCGCGACCGGCTCGCCCCAGGCAGCTACCTGGTGCTGGCGCACGCCACCAACGAGAGCCGCCCGGGCGTGGCCAAGGCGGCCGAGAAGGTGTACCAGAGCAGCGTGCCGAGTGAAGGGCGGACCCGGTCCCGGGCTGAGATCATGGCCCTGTTCGCCGGCTTCGACCTGGTCGAGCCGGGCCTGGTCTACCTGCCGCAGTGGCGGCCGGACGCGCCGGAGGATGTGCCGGCCGACCCGAGCAGCGTGTGGTTCCTGGCCGGGGTGGGCCGCAAGCCGTAAGGGGGAGCCGTATGTCAGCCGCGGTCACGCTGCCGGCCGGGGTCGAGGTGGCCGAGGTGGCCACGTCGCGGCTGCGCACTCAGCTGCTGCGGGCTGGCCCGGCCAGCGCGCCGGTCCTGGTGCTGGTGCACGGCAACGTGTCCGCGGCCCGGTTCTTCGCCGAGACCATGGCCGGGCTCGGCCAGCGGTACCACTGCGTGGCCCCGGACCTGCGCGGCTTCGGCGGCTCCGAGCCCGCGCCGGTGGCGGCCCGGCGCGGCGTCCGCGACTTCGCCGACGACCTGCACGCGCTGCTGACCGAGACCGGCCTGCTGGCTGACGGCCGGCCGGTGCACCTGCTCGGCTGGTCGCTGGGCGGTGGCGTGGTGCTGCAGTACGCGATCGATCACCCGGGCACGGTAGCGTCGATCGTGCTGGAGAGCCCGATGTCGCCGTTCGGCTTCGGCGGTACCCGGGACCTGGCCGGCACCCCGTGCTGGCCGGACTACGCGGGCTCCGGTGGCGGCACCGCCAGCCCGGAGATGGTCCGCCGCATCGCGGCCGGCGATACCGGCGCCGACGACCCCACCTCACCCCGCAACGTGCTCACCGGCCTGTACGTCAAGCCCCCGGTGCAGTTCGCCCCCGGCGTCGAGGACGCCCTGGTCGGCGCGATGCTGGCCATGGCCATCGGGGACGGCAACTACCCGGGCGACCAAGTCGCCTCGGCCAACTGGCCGGGTACCGGGCCCGGCGAGCAGGGCGTGAACAACGCGATCTCACCCAAGTACTGCGACCTGTCCGGCTTCGCCGGCGTCACCGGCCGGCCGGACGTGCTGTGGATCCGCGGCGACAGCGACCAGATCGTGTCCGACACTTCCCTGGTCGACCTGGGCCACCTCGGCGCGCTCGGCGCGGTGCCCGGCTGGCCCGGGCCGGACGTGTACCCGGCCCAGCCGATGACCGGCCAGCTCCGCGCGGTGCTCGACCGCTACCGGGCCGCGGGTGGCTCGTACACCGAGCACGTGCTGCCCGACTGCGGGCACTCCCCGCACCTGGAGTACCCCGCCGAGTTCGAGTCGGCCGTCAGCACGTTCCTGGCCGCCCACGACTGACCCCGGTCACGGGGTGGGGTGGGGCTGGGCTGGGGGGTGCGGTTTGCGGGCGGCGCGGGTGCGGAGCCGCTCGGTGAGCCAGGACGCGGCGGCGAACACCGGGGCAGCCAGGCCGATCAGCAGCGCGCCGCCGGTGAACGCGCTCTTGATGAACGCCCCGCCGACCCGGGCCACCAGGTAGTAGTACAGCAGCACCACGAGCATCAGCAGCAGGTAGCCGCCCAGCATGGTGCCGGCCACGTGCCCGGCCAGCCGCCGCCACCCGGCCGCGGTGACCGGCGCCAACTCGGGCCCCCCGGCCCTGTCCCGGCGGGGGCGCGCTGCGCGGCCTTCGGCGCCGGGCCGGCGCGACAGCCAGAGGCCGACGGCCAGCGCCAGCATGATGATCACGTAGCCGCCGACCATCGGATCGAAGTCCGAGCGGAGCAGGTGCGAGGACATGTCAGGCCCGTCCGCCGGTCAGGCCCGGAGCAGGAAGTGCCAGCCGCGGACGAAGATATGCCAGCCGAACCAAAGCCACAGCGCGAACAGCGCCCACCGGCCGATCGGGTAGCGCATGATCGCCCGGAACGTGTCGCTGAGCGTCGGCACATAGTTGCTGAGATGGCTGAGCGCGAGGCCTTCCCAGGCGAACAGCGCGCCGAACAGCAGCCCCCACACGAGATAACCGATCAGCGGATGATGTGCCACACCGACCTCCTCAAGCGCCGTCAGATGCCACCGCTATGCTGCACCCGTCCGTGCTCCGCGCCGAGAGGGGGCGGCTCGCATTCGCCGTACAATCGCCGGGTGCTGTCAACCCAGCCAGGCGCCGGGATGAGCGACGCGCTGCAGGTGCTGCACCGCGTGTTCGGCTACGACTCGTTCCGCGGTGCTCAGCAGGACGTGATCGAGCACCTCATCGGCGGCGGTGACGCGCTGGTGCTGATGCCCACCGGCGGCGGTAAGTCACTCTGCTACCAGATTCCCGCGCTGGTCCGGAAAGGCACCGGCGTGGTGATCTCACCGCTGATCGCGCTGATGCAGGATCAGGTGGACGCGCTGCGGGCGCTCGGCGTCCGGTCCGGGTTCCTCAACTCGACCCAGGAGCCGGCCCAGCGCCGCCAGGTGGAAGCCGACTTCCTCGCGGGTGACCTGGACCTGCTCTACCTGGCGCCGGAACGGCTGCGCGCCGAATCCACGCTGCGCCTGCTGGACCGCGGCACGATCGCCCTGTTCGCCATCGACGAGGCGCACTGCGTATCCCAGTGGGGGCACGACTTCCGGCCGGATTACCTGACGCTGTCCGGCCTGCACGAGCGCTGGCCCGAGGTGCCCCGGATCGCGCTGACCGCCACCGCGACCAGCGCCACCCGGGCCGAGATCGTGTCCCGCCTCGGGCTGACCGAGGCCCGCCAGTTCGTGGCCAGCTTCAACCGGCCGAACATCCAGTACCGCATCGAGCCCAAGGCCGAGCCGACCCGGCAATTGCTCCGCCTGATCCAGGACGAGCACGCCGAGCAGGCGGGCATCGTCTACTGCCTGACCCGGGCGTCGGTGGAGAAGACCGCTGACCTGCTCACCGCCAACGGCATCGAGGCGCTGCCCTATCACGCCGGCCTGGACGCGGGCACCCGCCGGGCCAACCAGGCCCGGTTCCTCCGCGAGGACAGCCTGGTCATGGTGGCCACGATCGCGTTCGGCATGGGCATCGACAAGCCTGACGTGCGGTTCGTGGCCCACCTGGACCTGCCCAAGTCGGTGGAGGGCTACTACCAGGAGACCGGCCGGGCCGGCCGGGACGGGGATCCGTCCACCGCCTGGCTGGCCTACGGCCTGCAGGACGTGGTGCAGCAGCGCAAGCTGATCGAGACGTCCGAAGGTGACCTGGCGCACCGCCGCCGCCAGTCCGCACACCTGGACGCCATGCTGGCGCTGTGTGAGACGGTCGAGTGCCGCCGCGCGCAACTGCTGGCCTACTTCGGCGAGCAGGCCGAGCCGTGCGGCAACTGCGACACCTGCCTGATCCCGCCGCAGTCCTGGGACGGCACGATCGCCGCCCAGAAGCTGCTCTCCGCGGTGTACCGGCTGAAGCACGAGCGCGGCCAGCAGTACGGGGCGGGCCAGGTGATCGACATCCTGCTCGGCCGGAACACGGCCCGGGTGATCGACAACGACCACGCCTCGCTGACCGTGTTCGGCGTGGGCACCGATCTGACCGAGGCCGAGTGGCGTGGGGTGACCCGGCAGCTGCTGGCCCAGGGGCTGCTCTCGGTCACCGGTGACTACGGCACGCTCAACCTCACCCGGGACAGCCAAGACGTGCTGGGCCGGCGCCGCCAGGTCATGTTGCGCCGGGAACCGGAGCGGCCGGCCCGCGCCGCAAAGGCCGCCCGGGCGGCCAAGGCCGCCGCCGCGCCGGTGGCTGAGCTGCCCGCCGCGGCCGCTGCGGCGTTCGAGCGGCTCCGGGCCTGGCGCGCGGCCACGGCCAAGGAGCAGGGCATGCCCGCCTACGTGATCTTCCACGACGCGACGCTGCGGCAGATCGCCAGCGAATCCCCAGCCACCCTGACCGAGCTGGGCACGGTCAGCGGTGTCGGCGAGACCAAGCTGGCCCGGTACGGCCAGCAAGTGCTGGACGTCCTGGCGGACACCTAGGCCATGGCCGAGGGAGGCAGTATGCAGATCGGGGTGGTCTTCCCGCAGACCGAGATCGGCCCGGACGCGGCCGCGGTGCGCCGGTACGCACTGCGGGCCGAGGAACTCGGCTACCGGCACCTGCTGGCCTACGACCATGTGCTGGGCGCCGACCCGGCCGTGCACCAGGGCTGGGATGGCCCGTACGACGTGACGACCACGTTCCACGAGCCGCTGGTGATGTTCGGCTACCTGGCCGCCATCAGCACGCTGGAGCTGGTCACCGGGATCATCATCCTGCCGCAGCGGCAGACCGCGCTGGTGGCCAAGCAGGCGGCCGAGGTGGATCTGCTCAGTCATGGCCGGTTCCGGCTCGGCGTCGGGCTGGGCTGGAACCAGGTCGAGTACGAGGCGCTGGGGCAGGACTTCACCACCCGGGGCCGGCGGCTCGAGGAGCAGGTCGGGCTGATGCGCCGGCTGTGGACCGAGCGGTCGCTCAGTTTTGCCGGCCGGTTCGACCAGGTGACCGGGGCCGGGCTGGCCCCGCTGCCGGTGCAGCGGCCGATCCCGGTCTGGTTCGGCGGGCAGTCCGAGCGGGCCTACCAGCGGATCGGGCGGCTGGCCGACGGCTGGTTCCCCCAGGTCAGGCCGGGCCCGGAGCTCGACCGGGCGCGGGCCGTGGTGGCCGCGGCGGCCGCCGGGGCGGGCCGCGACCCGGCCCAGCTCGGCCTGGAGGGCCGGGTCAGCTGGCGGGGCGACGCGGCCAAGCTGGCTGAGCTGGCCCGGCAGTGGCAGGACGCGGGCGCGACCCACCTGGCGGTGAACACCATGGGCGCCGGGCTGGCCAGCCTGGACGACCATCTGGCCGCGCTGGCCGAGGCGGCCGGGGCGCTCCGGGTGGACCGCTGATGGCGGCCGGCCCGGACTGGACCGAGCCCGGGCTTTTCACCGTGGCGCCTGGTGTGCACCGGATCCCGCTGCCGCTGCCCAATGACGGGCTCCGGGCGGTCAACGTGTACGCCATCGAGTCCGGCGCCGACCTGGTGCTGATCGACGCGGGCTGGGCGCTGGCCGAGACCGGCGGGCTGCTCGACGCGGCTCTCGGCCAGCTGGGCCGCAGCCCGGCGGAGATCACCCGCTGCCTGGTCACCCACGTGCACCGGGACCACTACACGATGGCGGTCATCCTGCGCCAGCGGTTCGGCACCCAGGTCGCGCTGGGCATCGGGGACCGCCCGTCGCTGACCAGCTCGGTGCAACGGGACCGGGCCACCATCACCGGCAACATGCGGCGGCTGCAGCAGTCCGGGGCGGAGCCGGTGATCCGCGCGCTGGCCGAGGCGTTCCGCGGCCGGCCCGCCGACCGGATGGTGTGGGAGTATCCCGACGAGTGGCTCAAGGGCCGGGCCACCATCGCGCTGACCGGCCGCGACCTGCTCGCGGTGCCCACCCCCGGGCACACCCAGGGGCACACCGTGTTCGCCGACCAGGCGGCCGGGACGCTGTTCGCCGGCGACCACGTGCTGCCGCACATTACCCCGTCGGTCGGCTTCGAGCCGGTCACCGGCGAGCTGCCGCTCGGCGATTACCTGCGCTCGCTGCGGCTCATCCTGGACCTGCCCGACCTGCGGCTGCTGCCCGCGCACGGCCCGGTCGGCGGGAGCAGCCACACCCGGGCGCTGGAACTGCTGGCCCACCACGAGGACCGGCTGGACGCCTGCCGCAGCCGGGTCGCCGCGGGCGAGCACACCGCCTACGCGGCCGCGCTGGCCCTGCCGTGGACCCGGCGCGGCCGCCGGTTCGCCGACCTGGACGCGTTCAACCAGATGCTGGCCGTGCTGGAAACCGGTGTCCACCTGGACCTGCTGGCCGCCCAGGGCCGGCTGACCAGGACCGTCACCGCCGACCTGATCAGCTACGCGCTACCCGGCGCAGAGCCCGCCAACCCAGGCTGCTAAGGTACATACATGCGCATGCATGTACCGACGGAGGGACAGCCGAATCCGCGTGGCGAGGCCATGGTGGCCGAGCTGAGGTGGGTGCACGACATGATCCGGCAGGACCTGGCCATGATCCGGCAGCTGGCCGCGGACGCCGCGGCCGGGGAGCCGGCCGACAGCATCCGGCGCGGCATCCGCGCGCTCGCCTCGGCCAGCCCGGTGTGGCAGCTCAAGGCGGGCTGCCTGCGGCACTGCCGGTTCGTCCACTCGCACCACAGCCACGAGTCGTACCTGCTGTTCCCGGCGCTGCGCCAGGCCAACCCGGCGCTCAACCCGGTGGTGGACAAGCTGCAGGCCGACCATGAACACGTGGCCACGCTGCTCGACGAGGTCGAGACGGCCACCCAGGACCTAGCCGAGCCCGCCGCCGGGCGGGACCGGCTCATCGCGGCGCTGGCCGCGCTGAGCACCGACCTGCTGGCCCATCTGGCCTACGAAGAAGAGCACATCGCGGACACGCTGCGCACGTTCACCCGCTGGCCCGGCTGGTAGCGCGGACATGCCGGCCGACGAGTACGCCTGCGCCCAGGCATGGACCGCGCTGAGTGCCGCCCACGCCCTGGTCACCGAGCAGCTGACGGCCGCGCTGGATCAGGCCTGCGGGCTGAGCATCCACGAATTTGAAGTGCTGCTCAGGGTGCAGCACGCGACCGACGGCGGCCTCCGGTTGAGGGCGTTGGGCAATATGGTCCGTCTTACCCAGCCATCGCTCAGCCGGGCGGTGGCGCGGCTGGAGCGGCAGGGCTGGCTGCGCCGGGCCGGCGCGCCGGGTGACGGCCGGGGCGTGCTGATCAGCCTCACCGAGGCCGGCCGCGGCGTGCTGGCCCGGGGCGCCGCCGTGCACGCCGAGACGATCCGGAGCCTGCTGCTTGACCGCCTGACCCCGGACGAGCAGGAGCTGCTCGCCCGGGCACTGACCCGGGTCGCGACGGGCGACCCGGCCTCCCGGAAGGAGCCGTCATGGCAGGACCAGCCGCGTTCGGCCTGAACGTCGATCCCAACACCGGCGGCCTGGCCATCGCCGGGCGGATCGCGGCCATCGCCGACGAAGCCGGGCTGGAGTACGCCGGCCTCCAGGACCACCCGTACAACGCCGGCTTCGTGGACACGCTCAGCCTGATCACCTGGCTGGCCGCCCGGACCAGCCGGGTGCACTTCTTCCCCAACGTGGCCAACCTGCCGCTCCGGCCGCCGGCCATGCTGGCCAAGCAGGCGGCCACCATCGACGTGCTCAGCGGCGGGCGGTTCGAGCTCGGCCTGGGCGCCGGCGCGTTCGCCGACGGCATCGCCGGGATGGGCGGGCCGCGGCGCACTCCGGCGCAGTCGATCGCCGCGCTCAGCGAGGCGATCGACATCATCAAGGCCAGCTGGGCCGGGGAGCCGTACAGCTTCCAGGGCAGCTGCTACTCGGCCCCAGCGGTGCAGCCCGCGCCGCGGCCCGCACACCCGATCGGGCTGTGGCTCGGCGTGCGCGGGCCACGGGCGGTGGCGCTGGTCGGCGAGAAGGCGGACGGCTGGTCGGTGTCCGCGCCCTACGTCCCGCCAGAGCAGCTGGCCGAACTGAACGGCATCATCGACGACGCGGCCCTGGCCGCGGACCGCGACCCGGACCAGATCACCCGGCTGTACAACGTGATGGGACTGATCAGCGACCAGGACGAAGGACCGTTCCACGGGCCGCCGCAGCGCTGGGTGGACACGCTGGCCGATCTCTACGAGAACCAGCAGATGAACGCGTTCGTGTTCTGGCCGTCGGCGGACCGGGAACGGCAGTCGCACATCTTCGCCGAGCAGGTCGTCCCACTGGCCCGGGAGGCGATAGGCAGCGAGGACCGCGGCTGAGTAGGGTCGGGTTCGTGGAATACCGAGCTCTGGGCCGATCAGGACTGAAGATTTCCGTGCTCACCATGGGCACGATGACGTTCGGCGGGACGGGCGATTTCGCCAGCGTGGGATCGACCGGGCTGGATGAGGCCCGGCGCCAGGTGGACATGTGCCTGGAGGCTGGGGTCAACCTCATCGACACCGCGGACGTGTACTCGAACGGGCTGGCCGAGGAGATCGTCGGTCAGGTGCTGGCCGACCGCCGCGACGAGGTGCTGGTGGCCACCAAGGTGCGGATGGCCATGGGCGACGGGCCGAACGACGCGGGCCTGTCCCGGCAGCACATCGTGTCTGGCTGCGAGGCCAGCCTGCGCCGGCTGCGCACCGACCACATCGACCTGTACCAGGTGCACGAATGGGACGGCGTGACCCCGCTGGAAGAGACGCTGGAGGCGCTGGACCTGCTGCTCCGCGCGGGCAAGGTGCGCTACGTCGGCTGTTCCAACTACGCCGGCTGGCAGTTGATGAAGGCGCTGGGCACGGCCAGCCAGCACGGGCTGCCCCGGTTCGTCAGCGAGCAGATCTACTACTCGCTGCAGTCCCGGGACGCCGAGTACGAGCTGATCCCAGTCGCGGTCGACCAGGGCCTGGGCGTGCTGGTGTGGAGCCCGCTGGCGGGCGGCCTGCTGTCCGGCAACTACCGCCGGGACCAGCGGCCCAGCTCCGGGTCGCGGCAGCTGACCGACTGGAACGAGCCGCCGGTGTACGACGAGGACAAGCTGTACGACACGGTGGACGTGCTGGTGGACATCGCCGGGCAGCACGGCGTGTCGGCCGCCCGGGTCGCGCTGGCCTACCTGCTGGACAAACCCGCGGTGACCTCGGTGGTGATCGGCGCGCGGACCAGCCCGCAACTGGCCGACAACCTGGCCGCGGCCGACCTGGAGCTGACCGCGGATGACTTCCGGCGGCTGGAGAAGGTCAGCGCGCCGGTGCTGCTGTACCCGTACTGGCACCAGGCCAAGACCGCCCGCGACCGGCTCTCACCGGCCGACCTGACCCTGCTCCGCCCGCACCTGTGACCGCCGACGCTGGGCCTGCCAGCCAGGCCGTGACAATTCCCCAGCCGGTGAGCGGGCCGCTGACCGGGGCCGCCATCTTCATGATCTTGAACGTACGGCCCGGCGGGGAGCAGGCCGTCCGCGACCTGGGCGGCGACCTGGCCGGGCTGCTCCGCTCGGTTGGCTTCCGCGACCTGGGCGGCGGGCTGAGCTGCGTCACGGGCTTCGGCTCGGAGCTGTGGGACCGGCTGGGCACTGGCTCGCGGCCAGCCGGGCTGCACCCGTTCCGGGAGATCCTGGCCCAGGGCCGGCATGCCGTGTCCACCCCGGGCGACCTGCTGTTCCATATCCGGGCCGCCCGGATGGACCTGTGCTTCGAGCTGGCCACGCAGATCACCGGGCGGCTCGGCGACGCGGTCACCCCGGTGGACGAGGTGCACGGCTTCCGCTACTTCGACGAGCGGGATCTGCTCGGCTTCGTGGACGGCACCGAGAACCCGACCGGCGCCGCCGCGGCCGTCGCCACCATCATCGGCGCCGAGGACGCGGAGTTCGCCGGCGGCAGTTACGTCATCGTGCAGAAGTACCTGCACGACCTGGACAAGTGGAACGCGCTGCCCGCCGAGGAGCAGGAGAACGCCATCGGCCGGTACAAGCTGTCCAACGTGGAGATGGACGACGACGTCAAGCCGAGCTACGCGCACAACGCGCTGACGTCGCTGACCGCGGACGACGGCAGCGAGATCCAGATCGTCCGGGACAATATGCCGTTCGGCCGGCCGTCGGAAGGCGAGTACGGCACCTACTTCATCGGCTACGCGAAGTCCCCCAACCCGATCGAGCTGATGCTGACCAACATGTTCGTCGGCCTGCCGCCGGGCAACTACGACCGGCTGCTCGACGTCAGCACCGCGGTCACCGGCGTTCTGTTCTTCGTGCCGTCGGTGCCGCTGCTGGAGAGCCTCGCGGACGACGGGGGCGACGCGGACGGGGGCGACGAGGACGGGGCCAGCGAGGACGGGGACGGGGAGGACGGGGACGCCCCGCCGCCGTCCGGCTCGCTCGGCATCGGCAGCCTGGGCGGCACGCCCGCGGACTAGCGGGACGCCGCTCCCGGGGCGGGACGGCTGCCCTGTAGGCTCTGAAACGGCACCGCCGGTCACGCTGGTCCCGCCTCGACAGGGAAGGCGCAGCATGAACAACCTGCACCGCGAGCTCGCCCCCATATCCAGCGCGGCGTGGGCGCAGATCGAGGAAGAAGCCGCCCGCACCCTCAAGCGCCACCTGGCCGGGCGCCGCGTGGTGGACGTGCACGGCCCGTCCGGCGACGCCTACTCCGCCGTCGGCACCGGCCACGTGCAGGAGATCGACGCACCGCAGCAGGGCATCCTGGCCCGGCAGCGGCAGGTCGCGCCGCTGACCGAGCTCCGGGTGCCGTTCCGGGTGGACCGGTCCGCCGTGGACGACGTGGACCGGGGCGCGCAGGACTCGGACTGGCAGCCGGTCAAGGACGCCGCCCGGCTGATCGCGTTCGCTGAGGACCGGGCCGTCTTCGAGGGCTACCCGGCGGCGCAGATCCCGGGCATCCGCGCGGCCAGCAGCAACCCGGCGATGACGCTCCCCGCCGACGTGGTCAGCTACCCGGAAGCGATCGCCGAGGCGCTCCGGCACCTGCGTGAGGCCGGGGTCAACGGGCCCTACTCGGTGCTGCTCAGCGCCGACGCGTTCACCGCGGTGAGCGAGACCGTGGACCACGGTTACCCGGTGCACGAGCACATCAAGCGGCTGATCACCGGCGAGATCGTCTGGGCGCCCGCCATCGAGGGCGCGTTCGTGCTGACCATCCGGGGTGGCGACTTCGCGCTATACCTGGGCCAGGACATCTCGATCGGCTACCTGAGCCACGACGCGAACAGCGTGGAACTGTACCTGCAGGAGACGATGACGTCGCTGGCCTACACCAGCGAGGCCGTCGTCGCGCTGGCCGCGTCGTCCTGACCTGGGCCGCCCTGGACGGTCCCGGGCAGCTTGTGCGTTTCGCCCGGTTCGCAGCGGCACCGTTGCTAGCTTTGTGAGTATGTCTGTGAAGACTTTTAGCATCAGCATGGGCGAGCGGGCCTACCGGCAGGCCCGCGCCGAGGCTGACCGCGCGGGGCTGAGCATGTCCGCCTGGATGACCCGGGCCGCCCGGGAGAAGATCCAGCGCGACGCGGCCAGTGCCATCGCCGAGGCTGACCGGGTCACCGGGCACGACTGGGCCGACTGGACCGAGGCCAACGTGCACGACTTCCCACCGGGAGCGGGTAAGGGCGCCGCGTGAACCGCGGTGACATCTTCGCGTACAAGGGGGTAGCGCGGGCCGGTTACGTAGCCATCGTCAGCAACGATGGGTTCAACGCGATCACCGGCCACCCGGTGGTGGTCAAGGTGAGTGACCGCCCAGACCTGACCGAGACCCCGTACGTGGTGGCGCTCAGCCGGGACGACCCCGTGCCCGGGCACCTGGAGTCCTACTCAGCCGTGCGGGTGCGCCGCAACCGGCTGTCCGGTGACCGGGTCGGCACGCTGGCCCAGGAGACGATGCGCAAGCTGGACGACGCGCTGGCCCTGATCTTCGACTACGAGGCCTGATCAGCCGCGCCTGATCACCCGCCCCATGGCGCGGCCAGGTGTACGGTGCTCAGCGCGAGCACCAGGCCGGCCAGCAGCGAGGCGGCCAGCAGCAGCCAGCGCGCGCCCCGGCCAGCCAGGACTTCCCGGCCCCGGGTGACGCCCGGGGTGCCCAGCAGGTCGGCGCCGATGAGGCGGGGCAGTCGCCACACGTAGGCCAGCACGTGAATGGTCATCGCGCCAAACCACAGCACGAAGAACGCCTTGTGCAGGAACAGCCAGGGCCCCACCGCGGACTCGTCCACGGCCAGCATCACCCCGGTGCCCAGCACGCCGAGCGAGGTGCCCAGCACCACCGGGCCGAGCACCCGGAGCAGCGGGGCGGGCGGTCCCTTGCGCCGGTATTCCGGAGCGCCGGCGTAATACCGGACGAACCGGTAGCAGACCAGGGCCGCCTTGAGCGCCGCCGGGCCGATCAGCAGCATGCCGAGGAAGAAGTGCACGGTGATGAGCTGGTGCACGGACAGGATGGTGACGCCCTCGGCGGCGAACAGCACCAGCAGTACGGCCCCGGTGGCCGCGGTCAGACGCTCGTTGCCGTCCGCGCCGCCGGCCGAGCTGCGTACCGGGACCGGGTTCAGCGGCCCGTCGTCGTCGCGCGGGCCGTACGGGCCCAGCGTGCGTCGCGGGCTGCTCGTCATCGGATCCGTCCTCTCCAGCCTTTCGCCGTATCCAGCCTGCGTGGCGCACGGCCGGGAACTGGTTCAGGACCCGTTCAGAACCGGCAAGGAAAAATCCGACCTCAGTCGGACGCGCCGGCCAGCAGGCGCAGCGTGACGGTGAGCCCGCCACCCGGCGTGTCGGACAGCGCCGCGGACCCGCCATTGGCGGTGATCAGGCGGTGCACGATGGCCAGGCCGAGGCCGGCCCCGCCCGGCGTGGTGCTGAAGAACCGGCGGAACGCCATCTCCTGGTGCCGGGTGCTCATCCCCGGACCGTCGTCGGCCACCACCACGGTGGTCCCGCCGGAGTCGCCGGCCGCGCTGATCCGGACCTGGCCGCCGGTTGGCACCGCGTCCAGCGCGTTGGCCAGCAGATTGTCCAGCACCTGTTCCAGGTGCCCGGGGCTGGCCATGGCCCGCACCGGCCCGGGACCGGCCTGGACGACCAGCTCGACCTCGCGTTCCTCGGCCACCGGCCGCCAGGCGGCCACCCGGTCCCGGATCACCTCGTCCACCCGGATGCTGGCTGGCTCGGGCACGACGCTCTCCGCCCGGGCCACCGCGAGCAGCCCATCGACCAGGTGCGACAGCCGGGCGATCTCGCCCTGCGCGCCGGCCAGATCCTCCGCGGTGGCCGGGTCGGTGTCCTGGCTGAGTACGTCCAGCCGGAGCCGCAGCGCGGCCAGCGGGGTACGCAGCTGATGCGAGACGTCGGCCATCGCCGCCCGGTTGCCGTGCACCAGGGACTCCAGGCGGCCCGCCATCGTGTTGAAGTTCTGCGCCAGCCGGCGGACCTCGGGCGGCCCGTGCCCGGCCGCCGACCGGGTGTCCAGCGCGCCGCCGCCCAGCCGCTCCGCCGCGCCGTCCAGCGCGCTGAGCGGGCGGCTGACCCAGCGGGCCAGCGCGATCGCGGCCACCGCGGCGGCGGCCAGGCCGACTGCGCCCACCGTGATCAGCCAGGCCCACAGCACGCCGACCCGCTCCTCGAGCTCGTCGGTGGACCGGGACAGCACTACCACCCCGACGATCGCGCCGCCCCGGTCCCCGGTCACCGGGGCGATCACCCGCAGCCGGTCATCGGCCGTACTGTCCAGCACGGTCCGGCCGCCCAGCGCGGCGGTCAGCTGGCCGGCCGGGACGCCCAGGTCGCGGCCGCCGGTGCTGATGATCACGCGTCGCCGACTGTCGTAGATACGCACCTGCTCCCCCGCCCGCTGCGCCTGCACCAGCGCCCGGGTCAGCGTGATGCTGCTGGTCTGATCATCGAGCCGGTCCTCGGCGAAACCAGCCAGCGCCCGGGCGAACAGCGTGGTGTCCTCCCGGAACGAGCTCCGCTCGTGCCCGGTGGTGATCAGCCCGAGCGGCACCACCGTCGTGACCAGCAGGGCGCCGATCAGGGCGAGCATCGTGAGCACGATGCGGCGGGCCATCAGACCTCGCCGAGCCGGAAGCCCCTGCCGTACGCCGTCTCGATCAGGCCAGGCACATCCAGCTTGCGGCGCAGCGCCGCCACATGCACGTCGAGCACCTTGGTCGGGCCGTACCAGTGCGAGTCCCAGGCGCTCTCCAGGATCTCCTGCCGGCTCATCACCCGGCCCGGGTCGCTGGCCAGGCACTCCAGGATGTCGAACTCCTTGGGGGTCAGCGCCACCTCGTGCCCGTGCACGGTGACCTTGCGGGTGCGCGTATCCACGGTGAGCGGGCCGTGCCGCAGCACCTGGCCGTCCGGGCGCACCCGGCGCAGCACGGCCCGGATCCGGGCCAGCAGCTCGGCCAGCCCGAACGGCTTGACCAGGTAGTCGTCCGCGCCCGCGTCCAGCGCGAGAACCCGCTCCGGCTCCTCGCCGCGGGCGGTCACCACGATGATGGCCGCATCCGAGCGCTCCCGGAGCCGGCGGCACACGGTGACCCCGTCCGCGTCCGGCAGCCCCAGGTCCAGCAGCACGACATCGGGCCGCCCGGAGGACAGCGCCTCCCGCCCGGTCGTCACGTGATCCACGCTGTAACCGCCCCGGGTCAGGCCGCGCACCAGCTGGGTGGCCAGCCCGGGGTCATCTTCGACCACCAGGACGCTCTGGCTGCCCTTACTGGGCGGCAACGCGGTCCCGGCGGCACTACTCGCCATGCTCATGGCACCACCGTAGGGTGCGCGGCGGGGTTACGGGGCGGTGGACGGCGCCTTGCCAGCCAGCTCATAGGCGAAGTAGTACGCGTTCACCGTGCCGACCCCGGAGGCCAGGTCGTAACCGGGCCGCGCGGTGAATCCGTGCACCGTGTGCTGGCCGCTCTGGATGAACGAGACGGTGTTGTTGCCCTTGACCACGTCCACCAGGCCGGGCAGGTGCTTGGCCAACATCCCGTACAGTGCCGGGTTGATCAGCCCCAGCGGGTGCCCGGCGATCTGGTCGGCCAGCGCCACCACCCCGGCGAACAGCGGGGTCGCCTCGCTGGTGCCGCAGGTGGGGTACCAGCCGGCCGTCTGGCCCTTGAAGCTCTGGTACATGTCCACCGCGCCGTTGCAGGCCCCGCTCAACGAGATGTCCGGCACACCGCGCCGGCTGCCGACCACGCCGCTGACGCCGTTCTGGTATGAGGGCCGGGCGAAGATCACCGACTTGCCGCCCCCGCCAGCCAGCGGGTTCGGCCCGGAGTTACCGAAGATGTACTGGTTGGTCGGCACGCTGTAGGTGTCGTTCCACACCGTGGAGTGCCAGGCGCCCTTGGCCGACTGGTGCAGCTGGGTGCCGCCCACCCCGGTCACCAGCGGGTCGCTGTCCGGCCACGAGGTCACCGGGTGCAGGTAGTAGGTGGTCTGGTCGAACTTGACGTCGGCCGCGCCGCTGTCCCCGGAGGCGGCCAGCACAGTCACACCGTTCTTGGCGGCGTTGACGTAGGCGCTGCGCAGGTTGGCCGGGACGCGGCTGTGCGGGAACGTCTGCTCGGTGGCGCTGAAGCTCTGGCTGATCACACTGCCGAGGTGATTCTTGATCACATAGTTCTCAGCCGTGACGATCTGCGGGAAGCCGGTCGTCCCCTCGTTCTCCGAGGTCGGCGTCTCGACCAGGAGGATGTTCGCGCCCGGGGCCATCGCGTGCGAGTACTCGACATCCAGGTCGGTCTCGCCGGCCCAGCCCTCCCGGTTGGACGTGGGCTTGTAGGCGGGCACCTTGCCGGCCGGCTGGATGATCGTCAGCTTGGGCGGCGCGGGCAGGCCGAACTGCTTGTCGAACTTGGCCAGGTCGAACCGGACCGTCGGGGAGCCGAACGAGTCCACGATGACGATCGTCTGGCCTTTGCCGGTGATGCCGTGGCCGTACAGCTTCGGCGTGTTGTACGCCTGCTGCACCTGGAGCGGGGAGTAGCAGGCGATCTTGAACTGCTGCTCACAGGCCTGGGTGGTGGGCGGCCCGTCCACGAACGCCGGCATGGCGTGCACGGCGTCCGGGCTGATCCGCACGACGGCGGGCGCGGCCGCAGCCACGCCGCCGATGGCACCGGCCGAGCTGCCCGCCACGGCAACCGCTACGGCGGCCGCACCTGCGGCGATGGACAGGGGGCGGCGCACTCGCATCCCATCTCCAGGTTGCCTGGGGCAGCTCCACCAGCCACCCGGACGGACCTTCCTGACATTAACAGCGGGAGCGGCCGGCCGCGAGGGACAGCGGCCGGCCCGCCGGTAGGCTCGCGGCATGATTGTGGTCGTGGCCGGCGTGGCCGCCAGCGGGAAGTCGACGGTGGGCAGGATGATCGCGGACCGCCTCGGCTGGCCGTTCACCGACGCGGACTCGCTGCACCCGGCGGCCAACGTGGCCAAGATGCACGCTGGCCACGCGCTGACCGACGCCGACCGGCGGCCGTGGATGGCCGCGGTGACCGAGCGGATCGACGGCTACCTGGAGGCCGGCCAGTCGGCCGTGCTGGCCTGCAGCCTGCTCAAGCGTTCCTACCGCGATCAGCTCACCGCGGACCGGCCCACCGTGCGGATCGTGTTCCTCGACGTTAGCCGGGCTGAGCTGACCCGCCGGCTGAGCTCCCGGCACGGGCACTTCTTCCCGGCCACGCTGCTGGACAGTCAGCTGGCCGACCTCGAACCCCCACAGCCTGCCGAACGCCAGCTGGTGGTGGCGGAGGTTGGCCAGCCCCCGGCCGTCATCGCCGACGAAGTGATCCATCGCCTTCAGTTGTCGCCGTCCGGGGAAAGATGAGGCCATGAAACTCAAACTGGACTTGCACGATATCTACAACCGCGGCGCGGACATCGACCAGGCGCTCCGCGCGATCATCGATGAGGCGGTCGCGAAGAAGGCGCCGGTCGTGGAGATCATTCCGGGCAAGGGCTCAGGTCAGCTCAAAAAGCATGTCCTGCGATTCCTCGACAAGAACCATCCACCTGCCAAGCACTACCGGGTGGAGAAGGACGCCAAGAACTTCGGCCGGATCTTCGTGCATTTCCGCTGGTAGGGGCACCGTTGAGATCCTTCGCCGCCCAGCAAGGCCCATCCAACCGGACTTCGAGAAGTCGCCGGGCAGCTCCCGGGCCAGCAGTGAGTGCTCCAGGGTCCATCCGGCCAGACAGCAGCTCCACCCCGCCCGTCGATGATCTGAGCTAGCTTCACCCAGCCGAGGCGGTGCAGCCGACAGGTTCGGCACTCGCCCCGATGTCAGCGGATGGCACCGGGTACCACGTCCCTACCGGGGTAGCTCCCTGCACCGTGGTTGGCGGGAACACTTGCCCTGAGCCAGACGGGCCGTAAAAGCTGACCGAAATGGTGCCGGTATAGGTGCCCCCGCCTACGGTGGTTACGTTGAACTCCTCCTCGCCGCTGCCGGTCGTCAACACCTTGCAGCCCAGAGCCGGGGCGGGCGGAGCGGGTGAGGCTGAGGGAGTAGCTACCGGCATCGGATGGTGGTGATGGTGCCGGTAACGGATGACCGTCACCGTCCTGGTCGCGGTCACCGTCACAGTCACGGTCACGCGCGGCTGCGCCTGCGGCTTGGCCTGGCGCCGCACCCGGCCAGCAGCACCAGCGTGGCAGCGCTAGCGGAGATCTTCCTCATGGCTCCCCCTTTGCGGGGCCAACCCAATGCGCAGTGATCAGCGCAGGCCACGCTTGGTAATCCTAAGCTTGCATCCGACAAGCGACCGGATATAGATGTGCACGACTCTCATATCTCGGGCGGCCACCCTGCTCGCCCGGCCGGTAGCTGGCCAGCTCCCGAGCGGAAGTCAGCAGCTAAGCGCGGCTTGGAGCCATTGGCCCGGCGCACGTGGTAAAACTCGTCCACGCTGGCCCCGTCGCCGCCCACGGTCACCTGCACGATGTCGCCATTCTTGAGCGAGCCGAAGCGCAGGGCCAGGTCCGGCCGGACGATGACGTGCAGCGGCTTGCGGCCGTCCGCCTCTACCGAGATTTAACTCGCGCCCATATCGCGCATCTTTTGATCATGGCCCTTCTTCCCCCTCCTGTACCTCGCTCTTGAATCCCTCGGAGAAGTCGGCCGGGTCACGCGGCTTCGCGCCGTTGGCACGGGCCAGGTGCCAGAACTGCTCCACCCCCATGCCCGTCGGGGGCCAGGGTGATCTCCACCGCGTCGCGGTTGCGAAGCGACCTGAATTGCAAGGCCATATCCGGCGCGACGGCGAAGTGCATGTCCAGGTGTTCGGGGGCGGTAACCGTGAACTCCCCGCCCGTCACCGGGTCGATGCGGCACCCCGAGACGGTGGCGCGGTAGCCACGGGCTTCCCGGGCTTCCCGCTCAGCTGCCTGCTCGCGCTCGGCCTCCTCCCGCTGCTGCCGTGCGGCCTGCGCCTGCTTACTGCGGCCTGCCCGAGCACGGCCGGATGCCACTGTCCGGGCAGTGGCAACGGGCGCGGTAGGTACTGTGCTCGCGTGCACGGTCATGGGCTCGATCCCGGGCACGCCCGCAGGCACCGTCCGGAGCACGTCCCGGGACACGTCGTCCGCCACTGTCTGGCCAACCCTCCTGGGTGCCGGGGGTAGTCCGCCCCCACGCATCTGGCCTATGAGTATTTCTGTGGGCCGTGATGAACGCCGCCGCTGGCCACCCGTTGACCAAGGCACCGACCGGCCCGAAGTGGACGCCATAGGCGACGTTGGCCGCCAGCGTCCCGGCAATGCCGAGTACCAGGCCGAAGCGGGCGAGCCCGGGAGCGTCCCGCTGTGCGCGTGCCTCAGTCAGCAGCGTGAGGCTGGACGCCACGATCAGGCCATCGACGGACAATGGCAGCAGCCTTGCCGTGCCCGGCGTGTACCCGTGCGCCAGCGCCAGGCCTTCGATGTGGGAGAAGGACACGACAGCAGCGATCACGGCGACCGCGAGGACTGCGAGCCCGGTAAGCACGCGGGCGAGTTTGTCGCTCACCGGGCACCACCCCGGAGACGGATCTCGTTGGAGTCCCGGAAGCAGCACGGGTAGTAGAGCTTGTTCTGCGGCGTCCTCGGTGTTGCCCGGCTGCCGTCAGCCCGGACGGCAAGCTCGCGGACCTCAACGCATACCCGGTACTCGTCTGGGCCCACTTGCTCCAGGACGGTGCCAGGCAGCCACGGCCACCTCGACCGGTCGCCCTGCTCCTCGTGCTTGGTGCGAGGGAAGCGGACCTCGACGGGCGTCTCGTCGGGGAACTGGGTCTGTGATTCGATGATTATCATGGTGGTCGGTCTCCTATTCAGATCGGTTGCCTAGGGCCGTCGCTGCGGTGGAGTCGCATGCGGCGGCCCGCCTGTTGCTACTGACGGGCGGGCTGGATGGTCAGCTAGTCGATGATCAGTGCCGTCCAGACGCCCGACCACACCGGCCGGGGCTTCTGTGTTCTTACAGTTCCCCCCATGCATCTGCCTCCAGGTAATGCACTGCCGCCCGGTGGTGGGAGGTGTACTCGAAGATCTCCGCGCCGGTCGCGTCGAGGATGACCACGCGCTCCCGAGTCGCCCCGACTTTGTAGCCTCGCTTGCGGAGCCAGGGGCCGCGCTCGGCGGGGCTGAGCTTCTTCCAGATCTGCCCGTAGGTCTCGCCGGTCTCGACGTATTCGACGCGGTCTGGGACGACCGGGAGGGTCTGGAGCCGGTCGCGCTCGGCCCGGAGTTCCTTGACCCGCTCGTCGATCTCGTCGTCACTGAGGTCCGACATCATGACCGACCGGATCTCGAACTTGACTTCCTCGATCTCGGCGGCGTGGTCGGTGCCGGGAATGGTCCGGAGTTCCTTGTATGGCAGATCGTTCTTCCGCAGCATCAGATTGACGATCCCGTCGAGAGTCGTCAGCCGGATCATGTTCCCGCAGCCCTTGCGCTGCGTCCCCCGGCCAGCACAGCGGTACCACTCGCGGTTCGCGTTGCGCTTGCCTGCCCGGTGCCGGTACATGGGCGAGTCGATGCCCTTCTCCGCGCACCGGGGGCAGAACAGGATGCCGGACAGTAGAGGGGGGTCGAGCTTGTTCTCCGGGCCACGCTTCCCGTGACGCCCAAGGGCCTCAATAGCCCGCCTCCATGTCGCTGCGTCCACCAGGGCCTCGCAGTGATGGATCGGGCGTCCCTGGTCGTCCTCCTGGAGGCCACGGTAGACCGGGTTCTTGATCGTCCCGCTGACACGCGGGGGCCACCAGGGAATGCCAGTTTGTTCCTCCAGCCACGCGCCGATCGTGGCGAGGCTGTCCCCGTTGATGCAGCGCTCGTATACCTCGGGGATCAGGCGACGGCCCGCTTCGGTCGGCACGAGCTTCTTGGAGTACTTCTCGCCCTCGGCCTTGTACCCGAACGGTAGCTTGCCGACGAATGCGCCCGCTGCCCGGATGCGCATATTGACCATTTCTGTGCGCTGAGCTTTCCTCTTCGATTCCAGGTGGTCCTTGGTAGCGGCCAGCGCCAGCATGACGTCGGACATGTCGCTGGCCGAGTTCAGGTACGTGTCTTTCACGTATTCAATCCGGCCACCGGCCTCCCTGACGCGACGAGCCAAATCAAATGCGTTATACGCGCCGCGCCGCTCGATCCGGTCGGACGCCCAGACGACCAGGACCGTGAATACTCCCCGGAGCATGTCCTCGATCATCTGGTCCAGCATCTTGTCCTGCTGGCCCTTGCTGGCGCTCTTGCCGCGCAGGGTGTAGGTCTGCCGGACCACGTAGCCATGGGCCTTGCACCACTGGTCGATGTCCGGCTCATGATTCGCCTCGTCCTGCCCGCCCGTGGAGACCCGGAACCATCGGGCCGCGCTCTCTCCCACTACCATCATCTTCCTGAGGCCTCCCGCGTTCACGCAGCTCAAGTGACTGCGGGAAGCTTAGCAGATAGACGCTTCCTGAAGCAGAAAGAAATCAAGCAACTGTACTCGCGTGTCGAGAAAGACTCAAAGAATTTCGGCCGCCTCTTCGTGCATTTCCGGTGGAAATAGCGTATCGGTCTTGTCGGCTGTATCCCGGCTGCCCCCCGCGCTACACGCCACCGGCGCCACCCACCCGCCGGCAATGGCAGGATTGTGGTATGCATGTCCTGATCCGGGCGGTCGTGACCGCCGTTGCGCTCGCCGTGGCCACCTGGCTGGTGCCCGGTATCCACCTCGGCCCCGGCAGCACGCTGGCCAAGATAGTCACGCTGCTGGTCGTCGCGGTCATCTTCGGCCTGGTCAACGCGATCATCAAGCCAATCGTCAAGACGGTCGGCTGCCTGTTCTACGTGCTGACCCTCGGCCTTATCGGCCTGGTGGTGAACGCCCTGCTGCTGTGGCTGACCAGCTGGGTCGCGGGCCAGCTCTCGCTGCCCTTCCACATCACCGGCTTCTGGGCCGCGTTCTGGGGTGCGATCATCGTCGGGATCGTGGGCTGGCTGCTCGGCGTGCTGATCCCGGAGCGGGATAACGAGCCCCCGGCGTGACCGAGACGATCCCGGCCCGGTTCGAGCTGCTCGATGAGCGGTTCCGCGACTGCCGCGGGGACCGCCGGATGGAGGTGCTGCACAGCGGCTGCCGGTGGACCGAGGGGCCGGCCTACTTCCCGGCCGGCCGGTACCTGGTTTTCAGTGACATCCCCAACGACCGGCTGCTGCGCTGGGACGAGACCACCGGCGCGGTCGGCGTGTTCCGGCAGCCTGCCCGGTTCGCCAACGGGCACACCGTGGACCGGCGTGGCCGGCTGGTCAGCTGCGAGCACGGCGGCCGCCAGGTGACCAGGGACGAGCCGGACGGATCGGTCACCGTGCTGGCCGACCGCTACCAGGGCAAGCGGCTGAACAGCCCGAACGACGTGGTCGAGCGGGCCGACGGCTCGATCTGGTTCACCGACCCGACGTACGGCATCGCCAGCGACTACGAGGGCCACCAGGCGGACAGCGAGATCGGTGCCAGCCACGTGTACCGGATCGATCCGGACGGCGGGGTGCGCATCGTGGCCGGCGACTTCACCCAGCCCAACGGGCTGGCCTTCGCCCGCGACGAGCGGCAGCTGTACATCTCGGACAGCGAGGACCGGCACATCCGGGTGTTCCAGGTGACCGAAGACGGCACGCTGGCCGGCGGGGACGTGTTCGCCCGCTGTACCGCGGGCACGTTCGACGGCCTGCGGGTGGACGGCGCGGGCCGGATCTGGGCCGCCGCCGGGGACGGGCTGCACTGCTTCCACCCGGACGGCACGCTGCTCGGCAAGCTGCATGTCCGGGAGACGGTGGCCAACCTGGTGTTCGGTGGCGCGCAGCGCAACCACCTGTTCATCTGCGCCACCACCTCGGTCTACGCGCTGCGCGTCACGGTCACCGGCGCGCGCTACCCGGGCTAGAGGTGCGGGCGGTACAGGTCCTCGCGCCGGTCGGCCAGCAGGTCGTTGTTCTCGTTGATCCGCTTGTCCCGGGCCCGGGCCAGATCGCAGTCCGCGGTCAGCAGGGCCGGCTGGCCCGCGGTCGCGGGCCCGGCCAGCGGGTAGCCATCCGGACCGGCGATCAGGCTGCCGCCGATCCAGGACACCCCGCGCTCGTCACCGCACCGGTCCGCCACCGCGATGAAGATGCCGTTGACCGCCGCGCCGGCCTGCGCCTTGACCACCTCGGACGGCCGCTCGGTGGCCGGCCGGGGTGCGGCCGGCCAGTTCACCGGGGCGGCGATCAGATCCGCGCCGCCCAGCGCGGCCTGCCGCACCCACTCCGGGAACTCCAGGTCGTAGCAGATCATCACGCCGATCTTGCCGATGGGCAGGGCGACCATCGGAGGCGGACCGTCGCCCGGGGTGAACACCTGCTTCTCCTTGTCCCACAGATGAGCCTTGCGGTAGACCACCCGGGTGCCGGACGCATCCACCAGGGCCGCGCTGTTGAACAGCCGCCCGTCCGGGCCCAGCTCGCAGAACCCGCCCACGATCACGGTCTGGTACGTCCGGGCCAGGTCGTGCCACTGCCGCAGCGTGGCGCTGTCACCCGCCGGGCTGGCCAGCCCGCGCGCCTCGGCCGCGGCCGAGAACACGTAGCCGCTGTCGCACAGTTCCGGGAGCACGACCAGCCCCGCGCCGGCCTCCGCGGCCCGCCCGACCGCGTCCGCCGCGGCGGCCAGGTTGCCGTCGGTGTCCCCCACGGCCAGGCTGAGCTGGCCGGCAGCAACGATGGTCATCGGGCCCCACGGGTGGTCAGCCCGCCCAGCGCGATCACACCTCCTCCCCGGGCAGCAGCAGCAGCTTCCCGGTCGTCCGCCGCCCGGCCAGGTCTTCGTGGGCCTGGGCCGCCTGGTGCAGCGGGTACCGGCCGCCCACCCGGACCGAGAGCCGGCCCTCGCTGATCCAGCCGAACAGGTCGCCGGCCCGCCAGAGCAGTTCCTCCCGGCTGGCCACGTAGTGCGCCAGGGTCGGCCGGGTGACGAACAGCGAGCCGGCCGGGTTGAGCCGCTGCAGGTCAAACGGCGGCACCGGACCGCTGGCCGCGCCGTACAGCACCAGGTACCCGCGCCGCCGCAGCGCCGCCAGGCTGGCCTCGAACGTGGCCTGCCCGACGCCGTCGTACACCACGGCCGCGCCGGTGTCGCCGGTGACCCGGCGCACCACGTCGCCGAAGTCGTCGTAGCCGGCCACGAAGTCCGCGCCCGCCTGCTCGGCCAGCACCGCCTTGGGTGTGCTGGACGTGGTGGCCACGACCGTGCCGCCGCGCATCTTGACCAGCTGGGTGAGCAGCAGGCCGACCCCGCCCGCCGCCGCGTGCACGACCGCGGTGTCGTCCTGGCTGACCGGGTACGTGCTGTAACACAGGTAGTGCGCGGTCATGCCCTGCAGCAGCACGGCCGCGGCCGTACTCAGCTCCATGCCGTCCGGCACCGGGACGGCGGCCGCCGCCGGGACCACGACCTGCTCGGCGTAGCAGCCGCCCACCCCGGTCCAGGCGACCCGGTCGCCCACTGCGAACTCGGTCCCGGGGCCGGTGGCCAGGACCGTGCCCGCCCCCTCCTGGCCGAGCGCGAACGGCAGCTGCCCGGCGTACGGGTACCGGCCCTCCCGGGCGTAGATGTCGGCGAAGTTGACCCCCGCCACGGCCACCTCCACCAGCAGCTGCCCCGGGCCGGGCTGCGGCACCGGGACGTCGGTGACCTGGAGCACCTCGGGGCCGCCGTGCTCGCCCACCATTACTGCGCGCATGAGTGCATCCTCTCCTGCTGTCAGCAACCCGCCGACCGTAGCCTAGGCTGAATCAGCCAGCAGGAGGTGCGGTGCGGATCGGTCAGCGGGTACGGGCAGTGCACCTGAGTCAGTACTGCGCGGGCGGCCTCGGCTTTCCGGCCGGTTCGCCCGGGGACCCCGGCTGCGCCGGATCCAGCGAACGTGCGGACGCCGGACCCGGCGCGGACGCGGCCGGGGCGGCCTGCGGTGTGTGCGCTGGGGAGATCAGCGCTGGACAGCCGGCCCGCCGCCGGCTCGACGGCGACTGGGTGCATGAGAACTGCCCTCGGCGACCGTTGCTGCGTATATGACAACCAAGGGTTGACACTGACAACCGGGGGTTGTCAAACTGGGTTCATGGCTAAGTACCCAGAATCCGCAGCCGACCAGGAGACGTTCCGCCGCCTCAAGGAGATTCGCGCCGAGGCACTGGAGCACTTCCGGATGGCCCGGCTGCTGCACGCCCAGCGCCGGGACCTGATCCGCGGCCTGACCGCGGACGGTTTCTCCCAGGCCGACATCGCCCGCGAGATGGGCGTCACCCGGCAGGCGATTCAGAAGATGCTCGCCTGACACTGCCGTGGCTGATCGAGAGCGGGACAGCGGCCCGGTCATCGTGCCCATGCCGACCGAGATCGACCTGGCCAATGCGGGTCATGTCGGTGCGCAGTTGTGCCTCGCGGCCAGCCCGGGCGTCACGGTTATCGTGGCCGACCTGACGGCGACCCAGTTTTGCGACTCCGCGGGCATCCGCACCCTGCTGTATGCCCGGGACAACGTCGCGGCCCGCCACGCCCAGTTGCGGCTGGCCGTGGCCAGCGGTGGCGCGGTTCGGCGCGCACTGCAGGCGGTAGGCCTGCAGCACGTGCTGCCGATCTACCCGACCGTCGAGGCCGCGCTGGCCGCACCGCCGAACGGCGGCTAGTAGGCGCGGGCGAAGATCACCCGCTTGCCGTAGGCGGACGGCTTGCCGCAGCGGACGCAGCTGCCCTGCTCGGGTACGCCGACCAGCGGGATGCAGCGCGGAGTGGCCGTGGTTTCCGACTTGATCTCGTCTTCACAAGCCTGCTCGCCGCAGTGCAGCGCCAGCGCCCAGCCGACGGCCACGGCGGCGGCGAACTCAGGCCAGGAATCGACAGCGGCGGTGTGGTCGTCGCGGAAGTCGGCGGCCCGCCGCGCCAGCATCGCCTGGAACGCGGCAAGCTCGGCCGCCAGCCGGTCGGGTGCCGAACCGAGTGGGATGGCCTCCTTGGCGGCGTCCGGTTGCGGGTAACTCAGGCGGCGGGACATCAGCGTGGTACCGGCGGCCAGGTCCCGGGGGCCAAGCTCGAGCCGGATCGGCACGCCGCGCATCTCCCAGTCATTGAACTTGAAGCCGGGCGACAACTGCGGCCGGTCGTCCACGCGTGTCCGGATACCCGCGCGCTCCAGCGTGGCGGCCAGTTCGGTAGCTGCCGACCGCGTTGTCTCGGCCTGCTCCCCGCGTCCGATCGGGACGATCACCACCTGGTAGGGAGCCAGCGCCGGCGGCAGCACGAGGCCCTTGTCGTCGCCGTGGGTCATGATCAGGGCGCCGATCATCCTGGTGGTCATTCCCCAGGAGGTGGTGTGGCACAGCTCGGCAGTGCCGCTCTCGCCGGTATAGGTGATCCCGAATGCCGCCGCGAAGTTCGTCCCCATGAAGTGCGACGTGCCCGTCTGCAGCGCGCGCCCGTCCCGCATCATGCCCTCGAGCGTGAACGTGCGTTCGGCCCCGGCGAACCGCTCTCGCGGCGTTTTCTCGCCCGGCACGGTAGCCAGCGCCGCGCTGTCCACGCACACGTCCTGGTAGAAGCCCAGTGCCAGCATCGTCTCGGCGGTCGCGTCAGCCGCGGTGGCGTGCGCGGTGTGGCCTTCCTGCCAGAGGAATTCGGTGGTGCGCAGGAACATCCGCGGCCGCATCTCCCACCGGAGCACGTTGGCCCACTGGTTCAGCAGCAGCGGCAGGTCCCGGTGCGAGCTAATCCACTTGGCCATCATCTCCCCGATGATCGTTTCCGACGTCGGCCGGATGACCAGTGGCTCGTCTAGTTCCTTGCCGCCCGCGTGGGTGACCGTGAATAGCTCGGGCGCGAACCCCTCGACGTGCTCGGCCTCGCGCTCCATATAGCTCTGCGGGATGAGCAGCGGGAAGTACGCGTTCTGGTGCCCGGTGGCCTTGATCCGCCCGTCCAGATCCGCCTGCAGCAGTTCCCACATCCGGTACCCGTATGGCCTGATCACCATGCTGCCGCGGACCGGTCCCCGGTCCACCAATTCGGCGCGGAAGACCACGTCGTTGTACCAGGCCGAGAAGTCCTCGCTCTGCGGGGTAACACTGCGCTCGTCGCGTGCCATGATCCGCAGGTTACCGACCGGCCACAGTCCGTCCCAGTCGTTTTATGGGCGGTGGGTTCGGGCTGGTGTCCGCGTGGCCTCGGTCAACTGCCGACGTAGGCCGCGAGGTGCTCGCCAGTCAGGGTGGAGCGGGTGGCGACGAGGTCGGCTGGCGTGCCCTCGAAGACGATCCGGCCGCCGTCGTGGCCGGCGCCGGGGCCGAGGTCGATGATCCAGTCGGCGTGCGCCATGACCGCCTGGTGGTGCTCGATGACAATGACCGACTTGCCCGCGTCGACGAGCCGGTCGAGCAGGCCGAGCAACTGCTCGACGTCGGCGAGGTGGAGTCCGGTGGTCGGCTCGTCGAGGATGTAGACGACGCCCTTCTCGGCCATGTGAGTGGCCAGCTTGAGCCGCTGCCGCTCACCGCCGGACAGCGTGGTGAGCGGCTGGCCGAGGCTGAGGTAGCCGAGCCCGACGTCGGCGAGCCGACCGAGGATGGCGTGCGCGGCCGGCGTGCGTGCCTGGCCGGCACCGAAGAACTCCCCGGCCTCGGTCACCGACATCGCGAGTACCTCGCTGATGTCGCGGCCGCCGAGGTGGTAGTCCAGTACCGATGCCTCGAACCGCTTCCCGTCGCACTCCTCGCAGATGGTCGCGACGCCGGCCATCATCGCCAGGTCGGTATAAATCACCCCGGCGCCGTTGCACGCCGGGCAGGCGCCCTCGGAGTTGGCGCTGAACAGCGCCGGCTTCACGCCGTTGGCCTTCGCGAACGCCTTGCGGATCGGGTCGAGCAGCCCGGTATAGGTCGCCGGGTTGCTGCGCCGCGAGCCCTTGATCGCCGTCTGGTCGACCGACACCACACCCGGGCCGGCCGGGATCGACCCGTGCACGAGCGAGCTCTTGCCCGAGCCGGCGACGCCGGTGATGACGACCAGCACCCCGAGCGGGACGTCGACGTCAACGTCGTGCAGATTGTGCGCCGTCGCGCCGCGGATCTCCAGCTTCCCGGTGGGAGTCCGCACCTTCTCCTTGGGGGCGGCCCGGTCGTCGAGGTGGCGGCCGGTGATGGTGCCGCTGGCCCGCAGCCCCTCGACGGTGCCCTCGAAGCAGACGGTGCCGCCCGCCGTACCGGCGCCGGGGCCGAGGTCGACCACATGGTCGGCGATCGCGATCGTCTCCGGCTCGTGCTCTACGACGAGCACCGTGTTGCCCTTGTCCCGCAGCCGCAGCAGCAGGTCGTTCATCTGCTGGATGTCATGGGGGTGCAGGCCCGCGGTCGGCTCGTCGAAGACGTAGCTGACGTCGGTGAGCGGCGAGGAGCCGAGCTGGCGGATCATCTTGACGCGCTGTGCCTCGCCGCCCGACAGCGTGCCCGACGACCGGTCGAGCGAGAGGTAACCCAGCCCGATCTCCACGAACGAGTCCAGAGTCTGCTGCAGCGTCGCGAGCAGCGGCGCCACTGACGGCTCGTCGACGCCACGGACCCATTCCTCCAGGTCTCTTACCTCCATCGCGCATGTATCGGCGATGCTGATCCCCTTGATCTTCGATGACCGGGCCGCCTCAGTGAGCCGGGTGCCGCCGCAGTCTGGGCACGTGGTGAAGGTGACCGCGCGGTCCACGAACTCCCGGACGTGCGGCTGCATCGCCTCCTTGTCCTTGGACAGCATCGACTTCTGGATCCGCGGGATCAGCCCCTCATAGGTCATGTTGATGCCCGCGATCTTCATCCTGACCGGCTCGTGGTGGAGGAAGTCGTGCAGCTCCTCCTCGGTGTAGTTGCGGATCGGCTTGTCCGGGTCGACGAAGCCAGACGCGCTGTACAGCCGGGAGTTCCAGCCGCCCCCCGTGTAGCCGGGGACGGTAATCGCGCCCTCGTTGAGCGACTTGGCGTCGTCGAAGAGCTGGGTGAGGTCAATATCAGTGACCGTGGCCCGGCCTTCGCAGCGCGGGCACATGCCGCCGGTGATGCGGAAGCTGCGCCGCTCCTTCACGGTCTTCCCGCCGCGCTCGAACGCGACCGCACCCGCTCCGCTGATTGAGGCGACGTTGAAGGAGAACGCCTTGGGCGAGCCGATGTGCGGCTGCCCGAGCCGGCTGAACAGGATGCGCAGCATCGCGTTGGCGTCGGTG
>DASXIN010000055.1:0-1630 GCA_036497945.1 Streptosporangiaceae bacterium
CGACATCATCGTCCGGGAGCGCGTCGGGACCCGCCGGTCCATCGTGCTGGCCGTCGACGTCTCCGGCTCGATGCGCGGCGAGCGGGTGCGCACCGCCGCGGCCACCGTGGGCGCCCTGGCCGCCGAGCTGGACCGCGACGATCTGGCGGTCATCGCGTTCTGGTCCGACGCGGCCGTGCTTGCCCGGCTGGGCCAGTACGTCCCGGCCGGGCGGCTGCTCGATGCGCTGGTGCGCATCCCGGCCCGGGGGCTCACCAACATCTCGTTCCCGCTGCAGGTCGCCCGGCAAGAGCTGGCCCGGATCCCAGCCCGGGACGCGCGTGTGCTGCTGCTGTCCGACTGCGTGCATAACGCCGGGCCGGATCCCCGGTACGCCGCCGCCCGGCTGGCCCGCCTGGACGTCCTGCTCGATGCCTCGGGTGAGCACGACGCTGACCTCGCGCGTGACCTGGCCCGGCTCGGGCGAGGACGGCTGGCCCAGGTGCGCGGCTACCGCGACGTCGCCCCGGCCGTCTCCGGGCTGTTCGCCGGGTGACCGGATGCTGACGCGGCGGGAACGAGCAAGCCTGACTTCCTCATAGGAGAGGATCGACAAGAAAGGATCGACAGATGGCTAATCCCTGGTTTGAGACGGTTGCCGAGGCCCAGCGGCGCGCGAAGAAGCGGCTGCCCCCGTCCGTGTACGCGGCGCTGGTCGCTGGCTCGGAGAAGGGCCTGACCATGAGCGACAACATCGATGCCTTCAGCGAGCTGGGCTTCGGGCCGCACGTGGCCGGGCTGTCGGCGCAGCGTGACCAGGCCACCACGGTCATGGGCCAGCCGGTGTCGATGCCGGTGATCATTTCGCCGACCGGCGTGCAGGCCGTTCATCCCGAAGGTGAGGTGGCCGTCGCCCGCGCCGCGGCGGCCCGCGGGACAGTGATGGGGCTGAGCTCGTTCGCGAGCAAGCCGGTCGAGGAGGTGGTCGCGGCCAACCGGCAAACGTTCTTCCAGACCTACTGGGTGGGCAGCCGCGACCAGATGCTGCAGCACGTCGAGCGGGGCCGCGCCGCGGGGGCGGTCGGCCTGATCATCACGCTGGACTGGACGTGGGCCAACGGCCGGGACTGGGGCAGCCCGGTTATCCCGGAGCGGATCGACCTGAAGACGGCGACGCGGTTCGCGCCCGAGGTCTTGCGGCGCCCGCGGTGGCTGCTCGGGTACGCCAAGACCGGCAAGGTTCCGGACCTGACCGTGCCGAACATGGCGGCTGCGGGGCAGGCCGGGCCCACGTTCTTCGACGCTTACCGGCAGTGGTCGGCCTCCCCACTGCCGACCTGGGATGACGTGCGCTGGCTCCGGGAGCAGTGGGGCGGGCCGTTCATGGTCAAGGGCATCACCCGGGTCGACGACGCCCGCGAGGCGGCCGGCACCGGGGCGACGGCCATCTCGGTGTCCAACCACGGCGGCAATGACCTGGACGGCACGCCGGCCACGATCCGGGTGCTGCCGGCCATCGCCGAGGCGGTTGGTGATCGGGTCGAGATCCTGCTCGACGGCGGCATCCGCCGCGGCGGGGATGTCGTCAAAGCGCTGGCGCTGGGCGCCCGCGCGGTGATGATCGGCCGCGCCTACCTGTGGGGCCTGGCCG
>DASXIN010000056.1:0-1814 GCA_036497945.1 Streptosporangiaceae bacterium
ATCCTGTTCCGCAGCGGACCGCTGACCCAGCCTGGCGAACCCCAGCCGACCGGCCCGGCGCTGTCGGCGGCACTGGACGACCGTTAAAGGAGGTGCAATGGAGACCGGGCTGATGATCGAGGCTGAGGGGCTGGCCAAGCACTACGGGCAGACTCGGGCCCTGGCCGGTGTCGGCTTCGCCGTTCCCGCCGGGACGATCCTCGGCCTGCTCGGCCCGAACGGCGCCGGCAAGACCACAGCGGTGCGGATCCTGACCACGCTGGCCCTCCCCGACGCCGGCCGGGCTACCGTGGCGGGGATCGACGTGGTGAAGAATCCTGGCCAGGTGCGGCGCTACATCGGCGTCGCCGCCCAGGACGTGACGCTCGACCCGCTGCTCACCGGGCGGCAGAACCTGGTGATCACCGGGGAACTGTCCGGCATGGGACGGGCCGCGTCACGTGCCCGGACGGCGGAGCTGCTGGCCCAGTTCGAGCTGGCCGACGCGGCCGACCGGGTCGCGAAGGGCTACTCCGGTGGCATGCGCCGCCGGCTCGACCTGGCGGCATCGCTGATAACGCGGCCCCCGGTACTGTTCCTCGACGAGCCGACGACCGGGCTGGATCCGGCGGCCCGCCAGCGGGTGTGGGACATCATCCAGGCACTTGCCGGTGAAGGGGTCACGGTCCTGCTGACTACGCAATACCTCGACGAGGCCGACGCGCTGGCCAACCGCATCGTCGTCGTCGACCGCGGCACGGTGATCGCCGAAGGGACGCCGCAGGAGCTCAAGGAGGCGGGCCGGACCGCGCACGTCGAGGTGACGCTGGCGGTGCCTCACGCTGGCGCGGCCGGCGCCCTTGCGCCGCTGGTGGCCGGGCGCGTCCAGGTGAGCGACGACGGCCGGCGTCTCAGCGCGGGCGTGGACGCGACACCGGGGCTGGCCACCGCTCTCGTGCGGGCGCTGGATGCCGCCGGAGTTCTCGTGGACAACATCGAGGTGCGCCGTCCCTCGCTCGACGACGTGTTCTTCGCCCTTACTGGCGGGCACATCGCCGGTGAGGGCCGTGCGGATGGTCCTGGTGACGCCGGGCCTCCCCGCGGAAATGGCAACGACCACGAGGCCCGGGGAGTGCGTGCATGACCAGCACGGCGATCGCAAATTCGGGTATCGGCTCCGAGCGGCCGCGCTCGTCTGGCAGCGTGCCCGGCCTGCTGTCCGACACCTGGGCCATGACCCGGCGCAACCTGATCCACATCTCGCGCGCCCCCATGCAGCTGTCCGATGTGACCATTCAGCCCCTGATCTTCACCCTGTTGTTCGTCTACATCTTCGGAAGCGGCATCCCGATCCCCGGCGGCGGCAGCTACGTGAACTACGTGCTGGCCGGCATCCTGGCTCTCAACCTGGTCTCCTCGACCATGGGCACCGCGGTCGGCCTGAGCACCGATCTGCACGAGGGCATGATCGACCGTTTCCGCACCCTGCCCATGTGGCGTTCCGCCGTCCTGGTCGGGCGATCGCTGGCGGACCTGCTCACTTCCCTGCTCTGCGCCCTCATCGTCGCGCTGACCGGCCTGGCTGTCGGATGGCGTCCAGGAGCGGACGCCGCATCGGTCATCGGGGGCTTCGCGCTGATGCTGTTCTTCGCCTACGCGGTGCAGTGGGTGTCCGCCTGCCTGGGGCTGAACGCGAAGAGCCCCGAAACGGCCGCCTCGTTCGGCCTCATCCTGCTCCTGCCCCTCACCCTCGTGTCCAACGCCCTGGTGCCCACCCAGCACATGCCGGGCTGGCTTCAGGCGATCACCACCTGGAACCCCGTCAGCGCGGTCGT
>DASXIN010000057.1:0-2675 GCA_036497945.1 Streptosporangiaceae bacterium
TGGACATCGTCCTGCCTCTCGGCGATCCCAGCGGGCCGAGGCGGCAGCCCAGGACCGCCGACCCGGCGCGGGAAGGCTGACGGCCGGCAACTCCCAACCGCACGCGGGCATGATCAAGAAACCGTTCCGGCCGTCCAAGCACGATCTGAAAGTCCGCCCGATCTACCACGAGCGTGAACTCTGTCGGAGCTCACCTGACCGTCGCCGCCGTGGCCGTTAGCCGCTGGATCGAACAGGCCCGGACCGCCCGCTACCGGACCATCCAGATTCAGGCCGACGCCCACACCATCACCGCCGCCCACCCGCTACCCCGCGACCTGCGCGACGCCCTCGATCGACGGGCACTCAACTGCGCACTCATTTGGCCCAACTCAGGTCCGGCCGCCGAGGCCGGCGTGCGGGCGGTGGTAGTTGTAGAACCTCTCCCACTGGGCCAGCTTGTCGTTGAACAGCTGGGTGCCGTCGATCATGACGCCGCCAGCAGCCGGCAGAACTCCTCGGCGTCGATCCGGTGCGACCGCCCCACCTTGCCGTTCAGCCGCGGCGTAGCGGGCCTGATGTAGCGATGGGCGATCACGTGCTGAGGATGGCCAGCCGCGAGGCGGCGTTGTTGTTCCGTTACGTTCGTTCACACAAGTCTCCTTGATCATCAGAAACCCCAGATGCCAACGATGTCCGTCAGCTTTAGACACCCCGCACGCAAGGTGTGATGTGCCAGGTGAGGCAGGACGGAACCCGCTCAAACCGGCGGCCGCTTCGGCCATATTGCTGCTGGCAGGAAGCGCGCGGTTGGGGCTGGCTGGGGGCTGGCGCTGATGTGACGAGACCGCTGCCACGGCATCGTCGGTTTCACGGAGTCGTCAGCGTCATCCGGCGCGTGCACCCGGCGACATCCAGGCAGCAAAGGAGGGACTATGTCCACGCCAGTCAAACCGAGCATCGTGTTCGCCCACGGAGTCTGGGCCGACGGCTCGTGCTTCAACAAGCTGATCCCAGAGCTGCAGGCCGAGGGGTATCAGGTGATATCGGCGCAGTACGGTCTCGACACGCCCGAAAGCGATGTCGCCGCAGTACTCGGGACACTGGGCAGGGTCAGCAGCCCGGCTATCCTCGTCGGCCACTCCTACGCCGGGAGCGTCATCACCTCGGCGGGAACCGACGGCCGCGTGGCCGGGCTGGTCTACATCGCCGCGCTGGCCCCGGACGAGACCGAGACCTCGCAGGGCCAGCAGGACAAGTTCCCGGTCACCGACGTCTTCTCCCACCTCGAGGTAGCGGACGGCCGTGTGTGGCTGCTCCCCTCCGGCGTCGAGTGCTTCGCCGGAGACCTCCCCGAAGAGGAAAAGCAGGTCGTCTGGGCCACCCAATTCGCGCCGGCCGCGGACCTGTTCGGCCACAACGTTCCCGGCACCGCCTGGCGTACCAAGCCCAGCTGGTACGTCGTGGCCACCAACGACCGGACCATCCAGCCCGACCTGCAGCGCTCCGCCGCCAAGCGGATGGGCGCCGCCACCTTCGAAGTCGCCAGCAGCCACGTGCCGATGCTCTCCCAGTCTGACTTCGTGCTCGACGTGATCCGGACTGCCGCCACCAGCGTGCAGGGATAGACCCCAGCCAGCCCACCGGCCTCCGGTCCCACGGCCGCGCACGTCGTTCTGATCGCCTGGAAGCCGCTCAGACAGCGACTCTCCCTGCAATGAGGGTTGGCGTGATCGTCCCGGCTGAGCGGCCTCCAGCGAACGGGCCTGCGCCTAGCAGCACGGCCAAGCCCAGCCAGCGAGCCCCGCCATAAGTCGAGACTGTCACCCTGGGCCCCTGACCCGCAATGGCGCGGGCAGGACCCTTGACGGCCCGGAAAGAGGTTTCTCTGGGCCACTGGCTGTACCTGGCGGCTTGCGCGGCGCAACGCCCGCCTCCCGGTGTCCCCGCCATCCTCCCCGGCCACGGCCAGTCGATAATGCAAAGCATGATGAGCAGCGGGCAGGACGGGCCGGCCCGGCACCGGAGGGACGGGGCGAGCCCCCTCATGGCTCCCCAAGCCCGCGCGCATACGCCGGTGCGGCGGCTCAATGAAGCACGGTCGTCGAAGCCCGGACTGCACCGGGGGATGGGCAGGGCGTACCCGCCTATCCGACCGTGACATGCACAGGGTGGGACCTGTGGCCCGGTGAAGCGGGACTTTAGTGGCTAGCGCCCAAGCGGTGCAGGCGGTCGGCTGATATAGGCGCGGTTCTCGCCGCCACCGGAGGTCGCTATGACTCAGAAGCGATCCGCTGACCCGGCCTGGGCACGGCTGGCGGCGGCCGCCGTGGCGGTGGTGATTGTCGCGCATGGCCTGGCGCACCTGACGGGCGGCGGCCAGGCGCCCGCCGTCGGCGACGGCGCGGATGGCGGTGGCGGCGCCCGGTGCTGCATTGGCCGCGGCGGCCACCCCGAACCGGGCCCGCAGCTCATCGGGCCCGGTCACGATCAGGGCCCTGGCCTGGTTGATCGTCTGGGTCCGCTCGGCGCGGGCACTGCGCTTGGCGACCATCAGCGCCCGGATCGCCTCGACCGCCCCGTCCCGGCCCTTCGGCGCGCCACGGGCCCGCCCGGACTGCGCCGCCCGCGCAGCGCTCACGGCATCAAGGGGGTCCGACTTGCCTTGCCGGCGGCGGTCCTGGCGGTCGGAGCGG
>DASXIN010000058.1:0-8403 GCA_036497945.1 Streptosporangiaceae bacterium
GCAGCAGGCAGCTGAGGTCGTCCCAGTCCTGCTGCCATGGGGCGAGGGCGGCCACCACACGAGCCCAGAGCTGCTCGCAGGCCTGGCGGGCGGTGTCCAGCGCCACCGCGACCTCCGCGTCGAGCGGTATCTGGTCGGTGCGGTCGGTCAGCGCGATCGTCAAGCCCTCCAGGGGCCGCGGGCCGCCCGACGGGCCCAGCGCGAGCTCGCCCAGCGCGGCCGGCGGGGGCACCGTGGGGTTGACCGGCGATCCGCCCGCGGCCATCGCCGCCAGCAGCGCCGCGCAGTCGGCCATGGTGCGCGCCATCGGGCCCTGGTGATCGAGGGTGGGGGCCAGCGGGATGATCCCGTCCAGTGAGAGCAGGCCGTGGGTGGGCTTGATCGCGCTCGTGCCGCAGCACGCGGACGGGATCCGCAGCGAGCCGCACGTGTCAGAGCCAAGCGCGGCCGGGGTCATCCCCGCGGCGAGGGCGGCGGCGCTGCCGCCGCTCGAGCCTCCCACGACGCGGTCAAGCGCCCACGGGTTGCCGACCTGGTCGGTGGTGCCGCCCGCGGCGAACTCGTGGGTGTGCGTGTGCCCGACCAGGACCATGCCCGCGTCGGCCAGCCGCTGCCAGGCGACGGCGCTGTCGGTGGCCACGTGCCCGGCCAGCACCCGGCTGGACGCGGTCAGCGGCAGCCCGGCCACCGCGTACAGGTCCTTCAGCCCGATAGGGATGCCGCACAGCAGCGGCGCCTGATCCCGGTCCCGGGACCGCCGCTCGTCCGCGGCGCGGGCCTGCGCCCCGGCCACGTCCGGGTACAGCCGGGCCCAGGCGTTCACCGCGGCCGGCCCGCCGTCGAACGTGGGCGCCCCGCCGTTGCGCTGCGCGATGCGCCGCTGGCAGGCGGTCAGCAACTCGACCGCGGACAGTTCCCGGCGGCGCAGCAATGCCGCCGCCGCCAGCACGCCGAGGTCGGCTGGCTCGGTCATCCCTGCTGCCCCGGATCGGTCACGGCGTAGCCGGGGACCGAGGGCCAGCGGACGGCCAGCACCACCGAGGCCTGCTCGGCGTGCCAGGAATGGCTCAGCCCGTGGAACACCACGTAGTCGCCGTGTTCAGCGAGCAGCACGCTGCGCCCTGGTAGCTCGACCCGGAACCGGCCGCTGATCAGCAGCAGCAGCGCGGACCGCCGCTCCCCGGCGACCCACTGCGGGCGCCGGTCGCCCTCCGGGTGGATGGCCCACTTGACCTCGACGTCGCCGCTGTGCCGCGGGTCGTCGGCGGGCTTGAAGTGGCCGAGCAGCCAGCCCCGGTCCTGCTGCGCGTCGGCCGCCGCCTTGCCTACATATATCGGTGTAGCCACGAACCGCGACCCTAGCTGGTCACGTCCTTGGTGGCGAAGTGCGCCCAGGCGGCGCCGAGGAACACCACCACGTACACCGCCTGCACCGCGAAGCCACGCTCGATGTTGCGCCAGACGATCGGGTCGCGGAAGAAGTCGATCCAGGCCAGCCAGTACCGGGTGGGCAGGTAGGGGTCCACCGTCGAGGCGGCGTTCAGCGTGACCAGCACCTCGCTGGTGATCAGCGCGGCCAGCGCGCCGAGCGCGGCGCCCAGCGCGGAGTCGGTGACGGTGGACAGGAACAGCGCGATCGCGCCCACGCCGAGCATGGACACCGCGATGAACGAGATCGCCCCGATGGTGCGCAGCGCGATGTCGGTGGGGCTCATCGCGGTGCCGGACAGCGAGGTGGCCGCCGCGCTGGCCGCGATGTTGGAGGTGGTCAGGCCGCCCGAGGTGGCCGCGATCGGTTTCGAGCCGAACAGCGTGATCCCGGTCAGGTAGGCGGTACCGGCCACCAGCAGCACCGCGGACAGCGTGTACACGATCAGCGTGACCAGCTTGGCCATCAGCAGCCGGGTCCGGCCCACCGGCCGGGCCAGCAGGTAGCGCAGTGTGCCGGCGCTGGCCTCGCCGGCGATGGCGTCACCGGCCACCACGGCCACCGCGACCGGCAGGAAGATCGGCAGCACGATGGCCAGCGCCGCGGCCGGGTACAGCGTCCCGCTGGACAGCACCTCGGACAGCAGGGCCGGGCCCTGGCCGGGCGGCGGGGCGATGTGGGTGACCGCGACGAACACCGCCACCACCACGGGCAGCCCGCAGAGCAGCACGATGCTCACCCAGCTGCGCGGCCTGCGCACCAGCTTGACCAGCTCGACCCGGATCACGCCTGCTCCCTGCCTGCCACGTTGCCCTGCTCCAGGACGTCGCTGTTGTCTCCCGGGCCCGGGGCGGCGCCCGCACCCGGCGCACTCCCCGCATCCGGCGGGCCGCTGCGGACCGGGCTGTCCACCCGGTCGGACCCGGAGCTCGTCACCGCGAGGACCACGTCCTCCAGCGACCGACGCTCCGCAGAGATCTCGGTGACCCGGACCCCACCGGCCACCAGCTGGGCGTTAAGCATGGCGGTGTCGCTGCCGGAGACCAGCAGCTTGTCCACCTCGCGGTGCTCGACGCGGCCGTCGAGCAACTCGCGCGCCTGGTCGACGTCGGGGGTGCGGACGATGGACCGGCCGGTGGGCGCGCGCAGCGCGGCCAGCTCGTCCTGCTCGACCAGCCGTCCCTGGTTCACGATGCCGACCCGGGTGCACAGCTGCTCGACCTCGGTGAGCTGGTGGCTGGACAGGAACACGGTGGTGCCGGCCTGGTTGAGCTCGATGAGCAGGTCGCGGATCTCCCGGATGCCCTGCGGGTCCAGGCCGTTGGTCGGCTCGTCCAGGATGAGCAGCCGCGGGGTGCGCAGCAGCGCGGCGGCCAGGCCGAGCCGCTGCCGCATGCCGAGCGAGTACCGCTTGACCGGCCGGTTGTCGATGCCGCCCAGGCCGACCCGGTCCAGGGTGTCCGCGATCCGGGTGCGCCGGGTACGCCGGCTGCCGGCCGTGCCGGCCGCGTCGATCAGCGCCAGGTTGGCCCGCCCGGACAGGTGGCCGTAGGCGGATGGGCCTTCCACCAGCGAGCCGATCGACGGCAGCACCTCGGCCACCTGCTTGGGCACTCGCTTGCCCATGACCTGGATCTCGCCGCTGGTCGCGTAGACCAGGCCGAGAAGCATGCGGACCACCGTGGTCTTGCCCGAGCCGTTCGGCCCGAGGAACCCGTACCGGTCGCCGTCCCGGACGTCAAGGTCGATCTGGTCCACCACGAGCAGCCGGCCGTAGCGTTTGGTCAGCGCCCGGGTGGCGATCACCGGGCCACCTTGGCCCGCACGCCGCCGCCCGGCGGCCGGCGGAAGCGGAAGTGGTTCAAGTTGTTGATCATGCTGTTGGCCGCCTTTTCCAGCACTGCCGGGGTCACCGCGCCGGCGAACAGCCAGGTGGCGTGGTGGAACCCCGCGGTGACCAGGAGAACGGACAGCAGCGGGGTGCGGATCACCGCGCCGGTCTGCCCGGTGAGCGAAACCAGGTCCGCGCCGGCCTGCACGGCGGCGTTGAGCGCCTGCGAGCCGATGCTGTGTGGCAGCGGCAATACCACTAGCCGGGACAGCCCGGACCCGTAGATGGCCACGCCCGGCGGGCCGCCCGGGATCGGCACCAGGCGCAGCCCGCCCAGCTCACCGGGGAACGCGTCGCTGTCGCTGTCCCCGTCGCCGTCGCCGTTCAGCACCCGGTTGATGTCCGGCTGCCGGGCCGTGGCCAGGCCGAGCTGCGGCGCCGGATGCGGGGTCACCGCGTCCAGCGACGGCTCGGTCTGGGTCAGCTCCAGGAAGCTGCTGAACAGCACCGGATGAGCCGAGCCGCGGGCGCTGAGCTGCACCTCGACCGGCAGCCCGGTGCGCGGGTCAGCCCAGATGTCGATCGCGCCGATCGTGGTGCCCGGGGCGGTGGGGGTGACCCGCAGGCCGGCCGCCGCCACCCCGGCTACCCGGCGGGACGGCAGCCGGCTGAAGTGCGCATCGGGCCCGGCGATGCTGAGCAGTCGGCGAGCCAGTTCTGGCGGCAGCAAATCGGCCGCCCGGGGCAGCCGGACCGGCTGCGCGCCGATGATCTGGATGAAGCTGTTGCTGCCGTAGTTCCACAGGTAGGTCACGCCGCCGTCGCCGTAGGTGTCATTCTCGCCGCCCCCGGACACCACGTCGGCCCGCCAGTAGCCGGCCGAGCGGTACCACACGAACTGGTCGGTGGTGCCATCCAGCAGCGTGCTGACGTTGCCCAGGTCAGGCAGCGTCGGCAGGCCGAAGTCAGCGCTGCTCTCCGCGTAGCCCTGGTAGGGCCGGCTGGCCGAGGCCAGGATCCGGGCGCGCAGCGCGGCCGCGCCGATCGTGGAGCCCTGGACCGGCAGCGCGGCGATCACCGCTGGGATCGAGCACAGCAGGACGGCACCCGCCAGCACGATCGACCATCGGCGCCACGCCCCGCGGCGGAGGGGGGCCAGCTTCAGCAAGCTCACCGGCGGCGCCGCATCGACGCTTCTGCCACCAAACCACCGTACGATGCCGGGCCGCCTGGATACACCGCTTGAGAGGGAGCTCTGCGCTAGCTGTAATCTGCCGCTAATAACTGGCCGCCGCGGCTCAGCGGCAGCTGGCGCTGGCCGCCGAGGCGGCCACGGCGGCGTTGTGCCGGGGCGCCGGGCTCGGTGTGGGCGTAGCGTCCCCGGGCGCCGGGCTGGGTGTGGGCGTAGCGTGCCCGGAGGCCGACCCGCCTGGCCCGTTGCCGCCCTTGCCGCCACTGGCCGAGCCGCCGTTGCCGCCGTTCCCAGAGTGGCCCTTACCGCCGGTCCCGGACGTGGCTGCGGTGAGCGTGGCCGTGCCAGGCAGCAACCGGATGTCCAGCATGCCTCCGGCCACCGGGTAGCTGCCCAGCGCGACCCACTGGCCGGCGCTGGCCGCCTGATCCACGGACACGCTGCCCAGGCTCACCGCCCCGTCGGTGATCTCGTAGCTGGCCACGCCGAGCGCGTTCCGGGTCGGCACGAACACGTCCAGACGGCACGCGGAAGCCTGCGCGGTGGGGTGGAAGAACCAGGTCAGGGTGGACGGGCTGGTCTGGTTGCCGTTCGGGTCCATGGTCCAGACCGAACTGCCGTTGCAGCCATCCCCGGTCCAGCCGCCACCCGCGGCCGTCCAGCCCGGGCCGGTGGTCGCAGCGGCCAGGCTGATCCCATCGCTCTGGCTGTCCGGGCAGCCCACCCCGGCCACTTCGGTACCTGCCCCGGCCGGCCGGACCGGCCCGATCAGCACCGGGACCCGCACCCGAACGCGGGCCTTCCTGGGCAACCGGGCCCGCCCCGGACTGGCCGGAGCCGGCCGCTGGCCAGCCCGGCCCGGCAGCACGGTGCGCATGCGCATCCGCCCACCATGGTCCGCCATCGACCGGCCGCCGCCTGGTAACGGTGCGGCCGGGGCACTGGTCGCACCGTGCCCGGCTGGCCGGGACAGCAGTGCTCCCCCGGCAGCCAGCGCGGCCAGGGCCACGGCCGCCGCCATGACGCCGGTCAGTCCCGGGCTGGGCCGCCACCGGCCGCGCCGCGGCCCGGGCTGGGTGCGCCCGAGATGGGTGATGCTGAAGCCGGGCTGACCGGCCGCCGCGGGCGCGGTACCGGGCGGAAGCTCAGCCCGCGCGGTGAGCCCGTCCAGGCTCAGACCTTCCCGCTCCCTGAGGGCACGAAGATCATGCAGAAACGCCGCCAGGTCCTCCGGAGGCATCTCGTGCAGTCCATCATCAGCTGGCATCGAAGCACACTCCCGTGGTCGAGCCCCGTGACTGGATCCCCGTGGTGGAATCACCATGCCCAGCGGCTGCGCTCCCCTCTTTCCTGCGGCCCGGATCAGCCGCCACGTTAGCCCGGCACCGGCCGGCGAACACGGCACAACGGATGTATCGCCCATTACGGCCTTGTGACGACGTAATCCGGAAACCTGGCGGGCGGCCGCGGGCCAGGTCAGCGGGATGCTTGAATGAAGGGGAAATTGGCCGCAACCGTCGGGAGGCGCTGCCTGTGATCCTGGTAACCGGAGCGACCGGACGGGTCGGCTACCCGCTGCTGGAGGCGCTGGCTGACACCGGCGCCGAATTCACCGCGATGGTGCGGGTGCCAGCCAAGGGCGCCGATCTGCCGGGCGCGGCCAAGTACATCGTGGCCAGTTTCGACGACCCGCCGCCCGCCGAGGTGCTGCAGCAGTTCGACCGGATCTTCCTGCTCAGCCCGGCCCTGGAGGAACAGGCCGAGCTGGAGATCCAGTTCATCGACGCGGTGCTGACTGCGGGCCACCGCCCGCACATCGTCAAGATGGCCACGGACGGCTTCCAGGACCCGGGCGTCGAGGTCCGTTTCGCGCGCAGCCACCGGGAGGTCGCCGTGCATCTGGCGGCGTCCAGGCTGCCGGTCAGTTACCTCGCGCCGAGCATCTATATGGAGACCCTGCTGGCCGCGGCGGAGCGGATCCGCCGGGAGGGCCTGCTCTACGCGCCCTCCGGGCCCGGCCGCGCCGCCTACGTGGCGGCCAGTGACGTGGCCGACGTGGCCGCGCGGGTGCTGACCAGCCCAGGCCACGAGGACAGCACGTACGTGCTGACCGGGCCGGAGGCGCTCAGCGGCCAGCAGGTGGCCCGGCGCATTTCCACCGTGTTCGCCCGGGACGTCGGCTACGCCGACCTGCCGGCCAAGCAAGCCAGGGAGGAACTGCTGGCCAGCGGGCTGAGCGAATGGGAAGTGGACGGGGCGCTGGAACTGTACGACTGGGTGCGCCAGGGCGGGGCGGCCACGGTGACCGCGGACGTGCCCGAGGTCGCCGGGCACCCGGCCCGCCCGGTGCAGGACTGGCTCGATGATTCCCGGGCCGCCTTCCTGGGCGTGCCGCCCGAGCTGCCGCCGGACGTGTTCTGAGCCGGGCCAGTCAGCGGTCGGCCACCGCGGCCACCGCGGCCGTGATCATCCGGCCGCTGGCCGGCACCGGCGCCCCGTTGACCAGCACCGTAGGGGTGGCCTGCACGCCCCGCGCAGTGGCCATCGCGGTCACGTACGGCGGCCAGTCCAGGTAGCGGCCGGTCTGCCCGCACTCGGCGAACGCCGGGCCGGGCAGGCCGACAGACTCGGCCAGGTCGGCCAGTTGCGCATCGGTCAGGCCCGGGCCGCCCTCGGGCGGCTGGCTGACGAACAGCGCGCGGGCGTATTCGGCGAACCGCCCGCCATCGGACGCGCAGCCGGACGCGGCGGCCGCCCGCGTCGAGTAGTGCGTGGTCGACGCCCCGTCGAGGAAGTTCATCGGGTGATACGCCAGGCTGATCTGCCCGGCGGTGACCAGCCCGGCGAGCGCGTCGCCCGCGTTCAGCTCGAACTGGCGGCAGAACGGGCAGAGGAAGTCGACGTAGGCGTCCACGATGACGGGGCCGGATCCGATGACGACCCCGTCGCCTTCGGCGGTCGCGCTGGCCGGGACGTGACTGGGCACGGCCACATCGGTCATGGTGTCCTCCCCGGGTGGGTCAATGCGGGTGCCGCTTCGCTTTCCCGTCCTCGAGGCGGCGGATCATCTCCTGGCGCACCTCGATCAGGGCGCGGCCCAGGTCGCTGGCGGTGGAGTGGGCCAGCTGGGAGGGCCAGCCGGGCAGCCAGGCCTCCAGGGTGACCGTCTGCTGCGGCCCGCCCCGGTCCTTCACCGAGACCTGGAGGTCAACCCGGTCGAGCGACCAGTGCACGAGATGCCGACCCAGACTGGACAGCTCGGTCTGCACTCGCTCCCGGTCGGCCTCGTGGAAGCCAGGCCCCAGCCGGAGGCGATCACCGAGGACTGCCTCCGCGCGGCCGCCGCGTTCGCTCATGGCTCCACGATCCCATGCGCCGCTGCCCAGCGCACGGCCAGCGGCGACCTGGGGGTAGGTGTAGTCGTGTAGTGGCGCTACGTGGCGAACTATGGAAGCCTCATAGCCCACCCCAGGGCCACCCTCCGTCCATGGAGAGTGGCCCTGGAGCCTGGGTTACTTGACCAGGCTGTCCGGGTAGGTGGCCTGCCCGGTGTAGCCGGTGCCGTCCGCGTTGATGGTGTAGGTGAGCGTGCCGGTCTGGTGGGTGTTCGAGGTGAAGTCGCTGTTCCAGCCGACCGATCCGGTGGAGAGCGGAACGAATGCCGGGTTGCCCCCGGTGAACTTGCAGCTGACCGTGTCGAAGGCCGGGTGCTGAGTCTCGTTGCACTGGACTCCGCCGAACACGGGATCGGGGTACTTGGCCGAGTTCGCGTGACCGGTCAGCTGGTCGGACTGCCCGTTGGACGTCGGGCCGGTGCTCGCGCCAGCCGGGGCTGCCGCCACGGCCAGGGTGATTCCGCCCAGAACGAACGGGCTGGCCACGATGGCCATGATCTGTGACTTGCGCATTTTGCGCTCCTTTGGGACTTTGTGGTCGGGCCTAGTGGCCCGC
>DASXIN010000059.1:0-4280 GCA_036497945.1 Streptosporangiaceae bacterium
GTACCCGCCGGGCTGCGCTGCGCGGCCGGGCCGGCTGGTGCGCTGGCCGCGGCCTGGCTCACCCTGGCCGCGGTTCCGGCCAGCCGGCCGGTGCTGGCCGACCGGCGGATCACTGGGCTGACCTGGCCCCAGGTGGCCTACCAGGTCACTGTGCGCATCCGGGTCGGCACTGTGCTGTGGGAGGAGATCGCGTTCCGCGGCGTGCTGCACGCCGCGCTGCGCCGGGTGCTGCCTGGGCCGGCCGCGATCGCGGTGACCAGCGGCATGTTCGGCATCTGGCACATCCGCCCGACGATCGCCGCGCTGCGTATCAATCAGGTCGAAACCGGCGGCCGTGCGGAGTGGGCCGGGGTGACCGCCGCAGTGCTGGGCACGGCTGCGGCCGGTGGGGTTTTGTCCTGGTTTCGCCACCGTTCGGGTAGCCTAGCCGCGCCGGTGCTACTCCATCTGGCCGCCAACTGTGGCGCCGCACTGGCCGCCCGCGCCGTGGCGGGTGCCCGATAGTCGCGCACACCTGCCAGGAGGCCCCGATCGACGCGATGCGTGGTTCCGCTGATGCGGGAGCCGCGGGCAGCCCAGTCCCGTGGGCCCCGGGTAGCACGCTGCCGCCGTTCTGCGGTGACGAGTACCCGCCGCTCAAAGGCTCGCCGGGCGCGGTGGTCTGCACCAAACCGTGTCACCCGGCGGACGAGCCGCACCTGAACGAGGAAACCGGCTGGGCGTGGCGGGCTACCGCCCCAGGAAGGTGATCATCGCCGCTGCGATGGCCCGGGCCTCGGCCTGCTGGAACCGGGTCGAGGTGAGCAGCCGGGCGTCCCTGGGATTGCGCATGTTGCCCGATTCCAGCAGCACCTTGGGCTGGGTGGCCAGGTTGAGCCCGGCCAGGTCGTCCCGGTAAGCGAAGCCGTCCACGCCGTAGTAGTCGCTGACCGGCATCCGCGTGTCCTTGTGCATGGCCGAACGGAGATCGCGGCCGAACCGGACCGAGGACCCGATGATCTTCTTGTTCACCCGGTCCCGGACCGGGAGCAGGATGGAGAACCCGCGACCCGAGGCTGGCCCGCCGTCGGCGTGGATGTCGATGGCCACGTTAACGTGCGCCCGGTCCAGGATCCTGGCCCGGCGGTTGACGCACGGTCCGACGCCTTCGTTGTTCGGCCTGGTCAGCACCACCCGGGCCCCGGCCGCACGTAGGTCCGTGCTGAGGAACCGGGCCACCCGGAAGTTGAACCTGGTCTCGGTGTAGCCGCCGTCCGTCTCGGTCCCGGTGGTGTCGCACGCTTCCCATTCCCGGCCGTTCCAGACCAGGTGGTTGAGGTAGGCCGGGTCGGTGTAGTTGCGGCCGTTGTGGCCCGGGTCGATTCCGATCACCAGGCCGTGCAGCGGCGCCGCTGCGCCACCCCGGCTGGCCGCCGTCACCGCGCCCGCGCCGGTCACCGCGAGCAGCGTCAGCCCTGCCCCAGCCAGCGCAGCCGTGCCCCAGCGGAACGCCTGATACCGCACCACTAGACCTCTTTCGGGTACGTTGGCGCCTCGTGCGCCCGGTCCGGCACGCCGTCCGCCACCTTCGGCGCGGAGAGCACCCGGCCTGCGGTACGGCGCAGATCCTCGGTGGCAGTGTGCCGCAGGTCCACGCCTTTCACCCGGATATCGCTCAGCGCGGGCGCCCGGGCGACCAGGATCACGCCCGCGACCAGGGCCACGATCCCAGCGGCCTGGAGCGCGATCTGGGGCGGCGTGATCCGGATCACGTCACCGAAGACGACCACCCCCAGCAGGATGCCGACCACCGGTTCACCAGCGGTGATGCCCGGCAGCGAAGCGTGCAGCGGTGCCGCGCTGAACGAGCTCTCCATCAGCCAGAGCGCCAGCAGCGCCGCGGCGGCCAGCGAGTAGACAGGCCAGCTGGTCAGCACCGCGACGATGCCGTGGTGGTCCAGGATGAGCAGAGTGCTGCGGGTCAGCGCGTCCGAGATGCCCCAGATCAGCCCGGCCGCCAGGCCGGTGAGCGTGGCCCGCCGCTGGCCGGTCCGGCGCAGGCCCGCGCGGACCAGCAGCAGCGCGATGAAGCCAATCGCCGCGGCGGCGGGCCAGTACGCGGCGGATCCGATGTGATCCCCGCCGACGCCGACCGCGCGCGCGGCCGACAGCGCGCCGACACCCGAGGCCAGCAGCACCGCGCCCAGGATTTCCGACTTCCGCGGCCGCACCCCGGACAGCGGGATCGCCACGAGGAGGGCGAACAGCAGGTTGGTGGCCAGCAGCGGCTCGGCCACGGTCAGCGGGAGGTTGTCGAAGGTATAGCCGGACAGGACGTAGCCCGCCGTCATCACGGCGATGCCGGCCAGCCAGCGCGGCTTGCGGATCAGCTCGGCGATCAGCTTCAGGTGCAGGAAGTACATGGACGGTTCCTGCTGGGCGGTCTGCTGCTGCAGCACCAGGCCGGTCCCGACCAGCAGCGCAGCGCACAGCGCGATGGCGATATGCATCAGGCCACCACGTCAGGGTTCACCGCGTCGTCCCCGCCTGGGCACCACGGTTGGATGCCTCAGGTTCATTGTGCCCCGCACCCGGGGCTGCGTACGTCACCCCTGTGGGGGGAGTGGCGGACTGACCGGCCTGGGACGCTGGCCCCAGGCCGGCCAGCGGTCATCCGCTCGTTAACCTGCGCCGCGCACCCGGAAGAACATGGTCGGGTGCCACCACGCGTTCGCGGTATGCCAGCCGATCAGCGTGCCGCTGTTCAGTGCACCGAACGTGTGGCCAGGCCGTACGAAGAACTCCACATGCCCGGAGCCGTAGAACGCTAGATCGCCCCGGCGCGCCTGGGATTGGCGCTCCCTGATCAGCTTGCCGGAGGCCAGCATCTGGTTCGTGGTCCGGCCGAAGTAGATGTGCCACCGCGCGTACGCGGCGCTCACCAGGCCGGAGCAGTCGAAACAGCCGGGGCCGGTACCGCCCCAGCAATACGGGTGGCCGGCCGTGTGGTGGTACGCCCACAAATAAACCGCCAGCCGCGGGGGTCTGTTACCCGCGCTGGCGGCCTGTGGTGTGGTAGCGAGGGGTATGGCCACCAGTGCGGCCAGGGCCAGAAGGAACAGGAAACGGTGGAAGATGCGATGCTTGCCCACGAGGGGCTCCCATATCGCAGGGTGCTTCCGCTGCACCGGCCACAGGTTCAGGGTGACGGGCGGACTCAGCCGGAAAGCCCAACAAGTCCGGAACCTTAGCGGAATAGGTCTGAAAAAACTGGCATTTCCGGACATCCGAAGTGTCGCTGGTCACCCGTTGGCAGGTCCGGGCCCGCGGGCCCGGACCGACCTAGGGTGACTGGCAAGGCATCATCGACTGGGTAACGGGAGAGGTCTATGAAGACCAGTGCCAGGCGGTGCGTGGGCTGGCAGAGGTCGCCCCGGCGCTGACCCGGGTGCTGAGCCGAAAGGGATGCCATAGCGATGACCAGCGTCGTCACCTGGTACGACGTGCTAGGCGTGCTGCCGGACGCCACGACCGAGGACATCCGGGCCGCCTGGCAGGCGCGCCGGACCGCGCTCGCGCCGGACGTGCTGGCGGGCGCGCCACCGGCCGTGCTGGCCGCCGCCGACCGGGCGGTGAAGTCGGTGGACGAGGCCGGACGGGTGCTCGGTGACCCCGCCGCCCGGGCGGCATACGACGCGGACAGCGGCGTCTCCCGGCCCGGGGAAGGCCTGGTCCAGCCCGGGTCGGGGCCGACCGGGCCCGACATCACCCTGGGTGAGCGGTGGACCACGGCGAATGAGGAAGCCCTGCAGGACCCGGTCCGGCCGTCGCACGTCGTGGCGCCCGATGTCGGCGGACTGTTTTATCGCGCCTGCATGGAGGTGGCGGGCCGGGCCGGCCTGCACGTGGCCCCGGTCGCGCTGATCGCGCGCCCGATGCCCGTCGAGGGCCTGGTCGTGGCGCAAACGCCAGCTCCCGGCCACCGGGTGCACGCCGACAGCACACTCACCGTTCAGGTGTGGCACCCGGCCGAGCCGGACAGGTAGCTGGCGGTCGCGGCGTCGGCCGGGTAGAACGACTCGATCGCCAGCTCCGACAGCGTCACGTCGCGCGGCGTGCCGAACACGGTCGTCGTGCTGAACAGCGAGAGCACGGTGTCCGACAGCACGGTGTCCGGCGGCACGGTGTCCGAGCGGACCGCGCCGGGGACGCGCAGCCGCAGCGGGACCAGGATCGCCCGGGTGTCCGGGTGCGGCGCGGGCGGAGGGCTCGGGTAGCCCGCGAGCTCGTCGCGCAGCGCG
>DASXIN010000060.1:0-9703 GCA_036497945.1 Streptosporangiaceae bacterium
ACAACAGCGCGGTGAGTTATGCCCATCCGTGGGGCACAACTCACCGCGCTGAGGATGTGGCCGGGGCGAGGATGTCGGCTGGCGCTGCGGGCGTGGCTGGCGCTGCGGGCGTGGCTGGGCTGGGGAGGCGCCTCGGCTAGCTTTGGGCTGAGAGGTGCCTCGGTTAGGCGGCGAAGAGGGAGAGGGTCATCTCTTCGACGGCGAGCAGGGGGGCGACGTTGAGTTCCAGGCGCTCGCGGCAGGCCATGATGGCCTCGATCCGGCGCACCGTGGACTCGGGGCTGCCCGCGGCGGCCAGCTGGCGCAGTTCGTCTTCGTAACCGGCGCTGGCCAGGTCCAGGTCGGCTTCGGCGCCGAATTGCAGCACCAGCACGTCGCGGTAGAACGCGGCCAGGTCGAGCAGGGCCCGGTCCAGCGCGTCCCGCTTCAGCCGAGTGGCCCGGGACTTCTGCCGGGCCTCCAGGTCGGACAGCGCACCGGCCCCGCCGCGGACGGCTTTGGCCACGCCTTTGCCGGTGGAGCCCTCACCGAACGCCTTGCGCAGCGCCGCGCGCTCCGGCTCGTTCAGCTCCTCGGTGATCGCGGCGGCTTCCTGCTCGGCCGACTTGACCAGGCCGGCCGCAGCGGTCAGCGCGGTACCCAGGCTGACCACCCGGGTCGGCACGCGGAGCACCTCGGCCCGGCGCTGCGCCGCGTCGGGGTCGGTGGCCAGCCGCTTAGCCCGGCCCACGTGGCCCTGCGCGGCCCGCGCCGCGGCCAGCGCCCGAGCCGGGTCCACGCCGTCCCGGCGGGTCAGCACCTCCGCCACCGCCTCGGCCGGCGGCGTGCGCAGGGTGACCAGCCGGCACCGGGACCGGATCGTGGTGACCAGTTCTTCCGCGGACGGGGCGCAGAGCAGCCACACGGTACGCGGTGACGGTTCCTCGATCGCCTTGAGTAGCGCGTTCGCGGCCTGCTCGGTGGCCCGGTCGGCATCCTCGAACAGCACCACCTGCCAGCGCCCGCCGGATGGCGCGCCGGCCGCGCGCAGCACCAGGTCCCGGGTCTGCTTCACGCCGTAGGACAGGCCGTCCGGCCGGACCAGCATCAGGTCCGGGTGCGTGCCCGCCTGCACCTGGTGACAGCTGGGGCAGTGCCCACAGCCCTGGTCCGGGCAGAGCAGCGCGGCGGCGAAGGCCCGTGCGGCCACCGACCGGCCGGACCCGGGCGGGCCGGTGAACAGCCAGGCGTGTGTCATGCCCAGCGCGGTGTCGCCGCGGAGCAGCGCGGCGGCCGCGGCCGCGGCCTGAGATAGCTGGTCGACCACCCGCTCCTGGCCGACCAGGTCAGCGAATACTGGTGCGGCCGTCATTCGGCAAACCAGTCCCGGCTGGCCGAGCCGGACCGTACCCCGTCATCGACGTCATCGACGATGGCCGGGAAGCTGCCGGTGTTCGCCTCGGCCACCGGCGGCACCGGATCGGGCAGCATCTCGCGGACCCGGTCGTGGATCTCCCGGCTCAGTTCGGTGGCCGGGCGGGTCGCGTCCAGCACCAGGTAGCGCTCGGGTTCGGCGCGGGCCAGGCTGAGGAACCCCTCGCGGACCCGCTCGTGGAAGTCGAGCGGCTCGGCCTCCAGCCGGTCCGCAGACCGGGCCCGGCGGCCGAGCCCACCCATCGGCGGCAGGTCCAGCAGGATGGTCAGGTCGGGCACTAGCCCGCCGGTGGCCCACCGGTTCAGCTCGGCTACCTCGCCCGTAGGCTGCCTGCGCCCCCAGCCCTGATAGGCCAGCGACGAGTCGACGAACCGATCGGTCACCACGACCGAGCCGCGGTCCAGCGCGGGGCAGATCACGGTGGCCACGTGCTCGGCCCGGTCGGCCGCGTAGAGCAGGGTCTCGGCCCGGGCGGATAGGCCGGCGTGCGCGGTGTCCAGCAGCACGGCGCGCAGCCGCATGCCTATCTTGGTCGCCCCGGGCTCCCGGGTGGTGACCACGTCGTAGCCCTGGTCGCGGAGCCAGATGGCGAGCAGCCGGGTCTGGGTGGTCTTGCCCGCGCCCTCGCCGCCCTCCAGCGCGATGAAGACGCCGCGGCGCGGCGCCGGCGGCTCCGGCTCGTGCCCGTTGACGTGCCCGGGCACCGGCTGGAAGTCCTCGCCGCGGGCCACCGACATCAGGTCCTCGCGCAGCGGCACACCGCGCCGGTCGTCCATTTGCCGGTAGGACAGCCAGCCCACCCACAGCGCGATGACCGCGGCCAGCAGCAGCACCAGGTTGTAGCCGATGCCCTGGTAGCTGACGTGGGCGATATGCAGGTTCCCGGTGCCGGAGATGCCGCGGACCAGCGCGGTGAAGCCGGCCGCGACAAACGGGGCCGCCGCGATCACGGCGAACAGGACGACCCGGATCGCGGAGTACAGGAACGCGAAGGTCCGGCCACGGGTGTCGTCGTCCACCTCCCGGCCGACGATGGTGTACCCGGTCACGTAGGCCACCCCGGCGCACGCGCCGAGCAGAACGACCAGCACCACCACCACGACCAGGTTCGGGATCAGCGCGATCAGCGCGAGCGGGATGGCCGAGGCGGCGATGCTCAGGCCGAACAGCCGGCGCCGGCTGAAGCCGCGCAGGATGCGCAGGCCGAGGAACATGCCGCCGGCCAGCCCGACGAAGATCGCGGCGAACACGACGCCCCAGCCCGCGTCGCCGCCGTTGAGCGTGTGCTTGATGTACGGCTGGCCGAGCCCGACCACGACGCCGCCCGCGGCGAACGCGCCGACCATGCCGATGACCAGCCCCCGGACCACCTTGGTGCGGCCGATGAACTTCCAGCCCTCCCAGATGGTCTTGGCCACCGAGGGCGCCGAGATGTGCGCGCTGAACTGCCGCTTCGGGATCTCGTGCAGCGCGTAGATGGTCACCGCGGACACCACGAAGGTGACCGCGTTGAAGTACAGCGCCAGGTTCACCGGGTTGGTGGTGAAGTAGTGCGAGATGTTCCCCAGCGCCCGGCTGACCAGCGACAGCAGTGTGAACACCAGCCCGGCGATGGGCGCGGTGCCGAACGTGGTGAACAGGCTGTACTGGTTGGCCTGCTCCAGCTTGTCCGGTGGCACCAGGTTGGGGATCGACGCGTCCTTGGCCGGCGTCCAGAACAGCGAGACGCAGGACGCGGCGAACTGCACCAGGTAGACCCAGGTGAGCGTGTTGACGAAATGGAGCGACAGGTCCAGCGGGATAGACAGGTACAACGCGGCGCGCAGCACGTCGCCGATGATCATGTTCAGCCGCCGGTCCATCCGGTCCGCGACCGCGCCGGCCAGCGGGCCGAGTATCAGGGCCGGCAGCAGTGACGACAGCCAGACCCCGCCGACGGCGCTGTACTGGGCGGCGGCACCGGGCCCGGCCAGCGCGGACGCCAGTGCGGCCAGCGCGACCAGGCTGAGCCAATCCCCCAGGCTGGACAGCGACGTGGCGATCCACAGCCGGCGGAACGGCTTGATGGACAGCACACCGCCGTGGCGGCGCTCATCCGGAGAAGGGGATCGGAAGTTCACGGGGTCAGGGTACCGATAGAGATGCCTGCCGCGTGGGCGGCAAGCACGCGAAATGTCCGGCAGGTACGGCTCCCGCCGGTGCTTTCGATCTTAAGCCGGCTACGGCGGCCAAGATCCACGCGACACGCACGCCCTACGGCCGGGCAGGTGATTTCTTGGCCGCCGGCTTCTTCGCGGACGGCTTCTTCCCGGACGGCTTCTTCGCGGCTGGCTTCCTGGCCGCGGTCCGCCGGCGGGTACCGGCGGGCGCGGCGGCCCGGCGCTCGACCAGCAGTTCCGCGGCCCGCTGCGGGGTGATCGACTCGACGGCGTCGCCCTGGCGCAGTGAGGCGTTGGTCTCCCCGTCCGTCACGTACGGCCCCCAGCGGCCGTCCTTGATCACCATGGGGCGGCCGCTGGCCGGATCCTCGCCCAGCTCGCGCAGTGGTGGGGCGGTCGCGGCCCGGCCGCGGCCGCGCCCCTTGGGCTGCGCGAACAGCTCCTTGGCCTCGGCCAGGGTGAGGGTGAATAGCTGCTCCTCGGACTCCAGCGAACGGCTGTCCGTGCCCTTCTTCACGTAGGGGCCGTACCGGCCGTTCTGCACGGTGATCGGCTCGCCGTCCAGCTCACCGATGGTGCGTGGCAGGGTGAGCAGGCGCAGCGCGTCGTCCAGGGTGACCGTGTCCAGGGACATGGACGCCAGCAGCGAGCCGGTGCGCGGCTTGCCGGTCGCGCCCTCCTCGAGCACCTCGGTCACGTAGGGACCGAACCGGCCACCCTTGGCCACGATCTCCCGCCCGGTAGCCGGGTCGGTGCCGAGCTCGCGCTCGCCGCTCGGCTGGGCGAACAGCTCCTCGGCCTTATCCGGGGTGAGCTCGTCCGGGGCCGTGCCTTCCGGCACGTTCACCCGCTGCTCGCCGCGCTCCAGGTACGGCCCGTACCGGCCGACCCGGACCACGATGTCGGTGCCGGCCAGCGGGAACGAGCTGACTTCCCGGGCGTCGATGTCGCCCAGGTCGCTGACCAGTTCCTTGAGCCCTTCCTCGCCGTCCTCGCCGAAGTAGAACCGGCGCAGCCAGGGCACCCGGCCCGCCTCGCCGCGGGCGATCGCGTCCAGCGCGTCTTCCATCCGCGCGGTGAAGTCGTAGTCGACGAGCTGGCTGAAGTGCTGCTCGAGCAGCGTGATCACCGCGAAGGCGAGGAACGAGGGCACCAGGGCGGTGCCCTTCTTGAACACGTATCCCCGGTCCAGGATGGTGCCGAGGATGTTCGCGTACGTGGACGGGCGGCCGATCTCGCGGTCTTCCAGCTCCTTGACCAGCGTGGCCTCGGTGTACCGGGCGGGCGGCCGGGTGGCGTGCTCGGCCGCGGCCAGCTCCAGCGCGGTGAGCGGGTCACCCTCGGCCAGCGGCGGCAGGCGGCGCTCCCGGTCGTCGCGTTCCGCGTCGTCGTCCGCGTCTTCCACGTAGGCCTTGAGGAAGCCGTAGAAGCCGATGATCTTCCCGGACGCGCCGAACTCGGCCTCCTCGCCGGCCGAGGACCGGCCGCTGACCCGGACCGTCACCGACTCCCCAGTGGCGTCCTTCATCTGCGAGGCCACCGTGCGCTTCCAGATCAGCTCGTAGAGCCGCAGCTCATCTCCGGACAGCCGGACCTGGGCCGGAGTGCGGAACGAGTCGCCGGCCGGCCGGATCGCCTCGTGCGCCTCCTGCGCGTTCTTCACCTTGCTGGCGTAGACCCGGGGGGCGTCCGGCACGTACTCGGCGCCGTACAGCTCACGGGCCTGGCGGCGGGCCGCGTCGATCGCGGTCTGGGACAGGGTCGTGGAGTCGGTCCGCATGTAGGTGATGTGGCCGTTCTCATACAGCCGCTGCGCCACCGACATCGTGTACTTGGCCGAGAAGCCGTGCTTGCGGGACGCCTCCTGCTGCAGCGTCGTGGTCCGGAACGGCGCATACGGGGACCGCCGGTACGGCTTCCGCTCCACCGACTTGACCGAGAAGCTAGCCCCCCGCAGCCGGTCGGCGAGTTCGGCCGCGGACAGCTTGTGCACTACTCCAGGCGGCGCGTCCTGGGCACCGGCAGTCGCGTCGGCCGGCGTTCCGTATAGATAGAGGGTGTCCGGGTTACGGAGCTCGCCGGAGGGGGCGAAGTCGCGGCCCTGGGCGACGCGGCGGCCGTCCACCGAGATCAGCCCGGCCGGGAACGAAGCCAGGTCCGCGTCGTCGGCGCGGGCGAACACGGCCTGCAGGTCCCAGTACCGGGCGGTGCGGAACGCTATCCGCTCCCGCTCCCGGGCCACCACCAGCCGGGTGGCCACGGACTGGACCCGCCCGGCGGACAGCCGGGGCATGACCTTCTTCCAGAGCACGGGGGAGACTTCGTAGCCGTACAGCCGGTCCAGCACCCGCCGGGTCTGGTAGGCGTCGACCAGGCCGTGGTCCAGCTCGCGCGGGTTGTCCACGGCGTGCGCGATGGCCTCGGGGGTGATCTCGTGGAAGACCATCCGCCGGGTCGGGACCTTGGGCTTCAGCTCCTCCAGCAGGTGCCAGGCGATGGCCTCGCCCTCGCGGTCCTCATCAGTGGCCAGGAGCAGTTCGTCGGCATCCTTGAGCAGCGTCTTGAGCTTGGTGACCTGGGACTTCTTGTCCGCGTGCACGACATAGAGGGCCTCGAAACCGTGGTCCACGTCGACGCCGAGCCGCGCCCACGGTTCCTTGCGGTACTTCGTCGGGATCTCGGCCGCCCGGTCGGGCATATCCCGGATGTGCCCGATGCTCGACTCGACGACGTATCCCTTGCCCAGGTACCCCGCGATGGTGCGCGCCTTGGCCGGGGACTCGACAATGACCAGGCGGCGTCCGCCGCCGTTGGCCACGGCCCCGTTCTGCCCCGTCACGCGCTTCGCGGCGGGAGCTCTGCTTGCTGCCACGCATTCACCTTCTCGCCCGGCGCCTTAGCCCGGCCTCTGTTATGTTGCCCGGCTGTCGTGCCGGGTGCTGTGCTTGCCTCATCTACTCCACGGTCTAACTACTCTCAACCGCCGGCCGTGGCGCGCGTGTTCCCTACCCCTTGCGGTGCCCCCTGGGACAGGCGGGCGGCGGATATTTCGCCACTGCCGATTGAACCACCCGGATCACCGCGCACAATAAGGGGTGATGGCTGAGTACTCCTACCTCGTGCTGCATCTGCCGCGAGGAACGTCACGTGACGCCGCACGGCGCATACTGACGGACCACGCTGAGTACGGGGACTGGGAACTGGCCAGACTCCGGCTGAATGCAGACGGCAGCAGGAAGGCGACCCTGCGCCGGCCGATCATACGCCCCGTACTGACCCTTTGACCACCGCTGGCCCGACAAGGCATCCTGACCTGGCCCTCTAGTGATGCCTCGCCCGGGCGGCCGCGGCTCGCGGGGTCCGGGGTCGTGGGTCCATGGGTCGTGGGTCCATGGATCGCGGGTTCCGATCAGCAGCGGTCCAGGAAGCTGTCCAGCACGCGGGTGCCGAACTGCAGGGCGGTGACCGGCACGCGCTCGTCCACGCCGTGGAACATGCCGGAGAAGTCGAGGTCGGCGGGCAGCTGCAGGGGCGCGAAGCCGAAGCAGCGGATGCCGAGCCGGCTGAACGACTTGGCGTCGGTCCCGCCGGACAGGCAGTACGGGATGACCTGGCCCGCTGGATCCTCGGCCAGCAGCGCCGCGGTCATCGCGTCGACCAGGTCGCCGTCGAACGTGGTCTCCAGGGCGATGTCGTGGTGGATGAACTCCCGGGTGACGTTCGGCCCGAGCAGGCCGTCTATCTCGCGGAAAAACTCCGCCTCGTGACCGGGCAGGAATCGGCCGTCCACGTCGGCCGTGGCCATCTGGGGGATCACATTGACCTTGTAACCGGCGTTCAGCGCCGTGGGGTTGAGGGTGTTGCGCAGGGTGGCCCCGGTGAGCCTGGCCATCGAGCCGACCTTGTCCAGGATCTGCGCCAGCGTCTCCGGGCTGTACTCGATGCCGAACGCGGCGCTGGCGGCGGCCATAAACTCCTCGACCGCGGGGGTGAGGCGGACCGGCCAGTCGTGCCGGCCGATCCGGGCCACCGTCTCGGCCAGCTCGGTGATCGCGTTGTCTGGCTGCAGCATGGAGCCGTGCCCGGCGGTGCCGCGGGCGGTCAGCCGCATCCAGGCCATGCCCTTCTCGGCGATCTGGATCACGTAGAGGCGGCGGCCGGCCAGTGTGACGCTGAACCCGCCGACCTCGCCGATCGCCTCAGTGACGCCCTCGAACAGGCCCGGATGGTTGTCCACCAGCCAGCGCGCCCCGTACGAGCCGCCCGCCTCCTCGTCGGCGAGGAAGGCCAGCACCACGTCGCGCGGCGGGCGGCGGCCCTCGCGCATCCGCTGCCGGATGACGGCCAGCATCATCGCGTCCATGTCCTTCATGTCCACCGCTCCGCGGCCCCAGACGCAGCCGTCCTCGATCTCCCCGGAGAACGGGTCCACCTGCCAGTCCGGCGCGTGCGCGGGCACGACGTCGAGGTGACCATGGATGAGCAGGGCGGGCCGGGTCTGATCGGCGCCCTGGATCCGGGCTACCACGCTGGCCCGGCCCTTGTCCGACTCGAAGATGGTCGGCTCGATGCCGACGTCAGCGAGGAGGGCGGCGACGTGTTCTGCTGCCTGGCGCTCGCCGGGGCCGGAGTTGTCGCCCCGGTTGGACGTGTCGATCCTGATCAGGTCGCTGCAGAGGCCGGCGACCTCGTCCTGGGCGATGGGGCCGGCGGCGTCCGGGCCGGTGGGGCCGGTAGGGCCGGGGGTGGCTGGGTTCTGCGTCATCAACCCATGGTCGCATCCGCTGGAGGGCTGCTGGCGGCCGGTGCCAACTGCCCGGATTTCGCTTCCTAACGCCAGTACGTGGCCGGTGCCGGTACGGCTCGCCGATGCTGGCCGGGCCAGTTGGCGGATTTGGGGGCTTGGTGTCGGCTGGAGCTTGTGTCGGGTGCGGGGGTGCTGACGGTAGGAGCCGTTGGGGCCGGGGTACGGTGACGGCGAGAGGCGGAGGTGTGGGTGGCTGGTGGCGGTGCGCAGGAGCACCGACTCTCTTCGCCGGAACGGGCCGGATTTGCTATCGTGAGGCGGCCGGTCCGGTGGATACCGTGGCTTGGCGTACGTCCGGGTGGCGGAATAGGCAGACGCGCTAGCTTGAGGTGCTAGTGCCCTGAAAGGGGCATGGGGGTTCAAGTCCCCCCTCGGACACCGAGTCCTTGCAGGTCAGAGCCCTGGAACTCATGATCATCCGGGGCCGTGCAACTACAGTGCTACTTGTCATGCGTCCGCCCCCGGATCTTCGCGGGCTTGGTCTGCCGCAAGTTCGTCCTTCATCTTCCGGAGAGCTGCGTCGGTCTCTGCTTGGACCGCGGCTTCCCTGCCGCGAACCTGGGCCGCCCACTCCGGGTCGCTGTCCATCAGGTGCTGGCGGTACTCCTCCGGGGTCATCTGGCCAAAGCGCCGCGCTTCCGCGGCCGATACGGCCTCGTCATGCCTGCGGTTCAGCCGCCGCGTGCATTCCTGCGCAGCCTCAAGCGTGCGGTGATTGTGCGGGCAGCGGTGCTCCGTGCCGTTCTCGTCACGGATGATGCCGTGGAATCCTTCGGCCCGGCGCGGGCTCTTAGAACGGCGTGACCTACGCCGGGTACTTGTGCTGGCCCAGAACGGGCCAATCCGTATGCCGAACCTCATCGCCTCACGCCTCCCCGACCAGCGCCGCGAACCTGGTGGCTGCGCGCTTCTGGTCGCCTGGCATCACATGGCCGTAGACCGTCAGGGTGACGGTGACCGAGGCGTGACCGAGCCGTTCGCTGACGGTCTTGACCGGCTCGCCCGCGGCCAGCAGCAGGCTGGCGTGGGTGTGGCGCAGGTCGTGGATCGTGATCATCGGCGGGGCATCCTCGCCCAGCGCGGCGCGGCACCGGGTGATGGTGGCGCGGAAGGTCCGCCAGAACCGCTCCGGGTGCAGGTGCTCACCCTCAAGGGTGCTGAACACCAGCGAGCCCGGCCAGGCCTGCGGAAATTAGAACGCGCCGCACGCACGTCAGCGGTTCGTGGCCGCTGCGGCTTGCTGCTCGACCAGATACAGGCTGGGTTCATCGCCGCCGGCGAACTCGCCGCGAGACCCGAGCGCTTGACGAGACGGCCCCACCC
>DASXIN010000061.1:0-2609 GCA_036497945.1 Streptosporangiaceae bacterium
CCAGAGCTTCGGCCGCCGCCTCCGCCCAGGACGTCAGAGTGGTGAGCTCGTCGGCGGCCAGCATGGGCCACGATGGCGAGCCAGCCAGTGACTTCGGCGGCCCCATGCCGGTGCTGGCGGCCCGGACCTGGTGGATCGTCACGTCGGAGAACTCGCTGCCGTTCTCGGCGGGCCGGCGGCCGTCGAAGCTGCGCCGGGTGGCACGACTGGTGACTGCCGATAGCAGGATGCCCTGGGCACCGGGCTGGAGCGGGATCTCGCGTGCCTGCTGACCAGGGCCTTTCCACAGAGCGACCACGGGCGAGGGGTTCTGCCCGGGCAGCCAGGAGCGGCGCGCCATGCCAAAAGACGTCAGCGTCAGCACCGCCGAGCCGGGGTCATCGGCCAGGACGCCGGCGTGCCGGGCCCCCCACCGTGAGCTGAGCTGGGGCCCGTCAAGCAGGGGTACCACGACGATCATCGGGCCGACCGAGCGGATCACGCTGGCCACCTCGTCGGTCTGGGCGAGGTCCTCGCATACCAGCGAGGCGAGCGTAACCCCATTGCACAGTTCTACGAACTGCACCGACCGGCCGGGCACCTCCATCGCTTCCCACCAGCGGATCTGCGGGTGTAGCGCGCCTGCCAGGTGGTACTGGCGGATCTGAGCGTCATCAAGTGACCATCGGTGGTGCTTGGGCTGGCGGATGTGCACCCACTGCCCGCTAATAGACACGCCGATGTGCACCCAGTTGCCCGGGAATTGGCCCGGCTGTGCCGGGCGCTCGCGGACCCCGGTGATCAGCCCCGTTACCCCGTGCCGGCCCAGGAGCGCCTCCAGGTCGTCGATCTCGCCGTGCTCGACCGCGCTTTCTGGCAAGACGACGATATCGACGGTTTCGGCCTTGTCCCGGGCGGCCACGAGCATCCGGTCCACCAGGTCCAGGTCGAGCGGTTCGGAAGGGGCGAACTCGAAAAAGCCGAAGGGGTCGCCGGCAAGCTTCCGCAGCGGCCCCGGTACCGGGCGGAAGTCTGCCCCGCGTACCCGCAGCGGCCACGGCAGGAGCAGGAAGTTGACCCCCTTGCGGTGAGACTGCGCCCCGGGGCAGTGGGCGGGCGCCCTGTGCCACCGGGCCTCCACACCGGGCACTTGCACCGCGGCGTAGTGCGAGAGGGCGCGCACCGAACTGCCGGCCAGGGGCGTGCCCACCTTTGGCAGCACCCGGATCAGGTGGGCAGGGAGGCGAGCCAGGGAGCCCGTCCTGGCCAGCAGTTCCCGGCCGCGGGCCCGGTACACCAGGCCATCGGCGCCGGCCGCGTCGAGGGCGACGCCCAGCCCGGCGCATGCCTCGTCCGCGATCGCGTGCAGGGTCAGCAGCGCCTGGCACAGCCGCCAGTCGCGAGCCTCCGCGAGCTGGCTGAACGGGATCCCCGCCCGCGCCCGGAGGACGCCCCACTCCTGGGCCAGCAGGTCAGGGACTGGCCCGTTCCTGTCCTCGGCCCAGGCACTCCACTGCCGCGCCGCATCGGTGACCGCATCGGGCCAGTCCGGAAGGCCGGCCGGTGGCCAGGTCGCGCCAGCTGGCGGGGAGAGCGCGAAGCGGTAGGCCTGCGAGCGCTGGAGGATCACCTCGGTCAGCGTGAACACGTCCGGGGGCCATTCGAGCAGCGTGTCGCTGATGGCGGCGCCTGCTACCGCCTGCCACACCGACGCTAGCGTCGGCTCCTGACGGGCGTCGTCCCGGCTGGGACCACCACAGGTGATCATGGTTGCCGCCGGAGATGTCAGAACAGCGGGCATGGATGCTCCTTTAAGCGGGGCCGGGAACCTTATTTCCAGCAGATTCCGCGATGTGGCGCAGGCCGGGCACGCTGCCGCGCAGTGGATTGGGAGCTGGCCGAAGCCACGTCATCGCGGGCTGAAGCTCTCAGGCGTGCTTCGGCGGCCAGCCCGATCGCCAGCACGATGGCCAGGGCCGGGACCAGGTAGACGGGTTCGACGATCGCGCCCATGAACACCAGGCCCATCGCGGCCAGGGCGGCCGCCAGCCGGGCGACTCTGGCCGTCCGGCTCATCTTCGTGGACGGCAGGATGGCGCTGGCCAGCAGGGAGACGCCCACCCCGCCATAGAGCGCAGCCCTGGGGCCAACGGGGATCGCGCTGCCCCCGTCGGCGGCGAGGATAGCGATGTGCAGGCCGGCGCTGGCAGCGGCCATACCCGCCACTATCGGCAGGTTGAGCGCGGTGAACCGGGCGATAGCCGGCTGCCTGTCCAGCGCGCCGCAGTCGGCGGTGGTGAGCCAGGCCCACCACAGGGCCGCCAGCGTGATGAGCGCTGCCGCCAGCACGATAGCCAGCGGCAGGCTCCAGGGCCGCATGGCCGCGGCGCTGATCAGCCGGGCCATCGACTCGCCCAGCACGATCAGGACGAAGATCTGGAACCGGTCGGCCAGATGCGCGGTGTTCAGCGGTACCCGGCGCCGTGGCGCCAGCATGGCCAGCGAGCCTGCAGCGTCGACGAGCAACGCCGTGCCCCAGAACGCATAGCGGACGGAGCCGCCGACTGCGAGGGAGGCGAGCCACAGCGCGCCTCCGGCGCCAAAGCAGACGAGGTAGCAGCTGTACAGCG
>DASXIN010000062.1:0-74141 GCA_036497945.1 Streptosporangiaceae bacterium
GGACTGGTTCGCCCGCCGGATGCTCGGCACCGGGGCCGCGCCGCAGGACCCGCGGCGCGGCCGGGCGCTGACCGGCTACCTGCTGCGCCGGGCGGCCCGGGATGGGCACACCGCGGTGCCCGCCGGGGTGATCGCCGCCGCACTGGACCGGCTCCGGATCGAGGACCCGGCGCAGGCCGTCGAGTCGGCCGTCGACGAGGGTACCGTGCTGCCTTTCGACACCGTGCTCGAGGCGCCGGACGGCGACGGCGCGGGCATCCTGCTCACGCTGGCCCGCTACGCCATGGCCGAGGACGCGGTGGCCGAGGGCGTGCAGCGGCTGGCCGCGCTGGCCGAGCCGGTCCCGGGCGCGGCCGACCATGTGGTGGGCGACGAGGACAACCCGATCGACGAGACCCAGCAGCACGCGGTGCGGCTGGCCATGGAGCATGGCGTGTCCGTGCTGAGCGGCGGGCCGGGCACCGGCAAGAGCCGGACGATCGCGGCGGTGGCGGCCATGGCGGCCGGCTGCGGCCTGCGGCTGGCCCTGGCCGCGCCGACCGGCCGGGCGGCCCGGCGGCTGGCCGAACTGGCCGGCGCGCCCGCGACGACCGTGCACCGGCTGCTCGGCGCGCAGGGCAGCGCCGGCCGCTGGGTGTTCACCCGCAGCGAGGACGAGCCGCTGGACGCCGATCTGGTGGTGGTGGACGAGGCGACCATGCTGGATGCCGAGCTGGCCGCCGCCCTAGTCGAAGCGTGCGCCGACGGCACCCGGCTGCTGCTGGCCGGCGATCCGGCCCAGCTGCCGTCGATCGGGCCGGGCCGAGTGCTGGCCGACCTCATCGAGTCCGGCGTGGTCCCGGTGACCGAGCTGACCCGGCTGTACCGGCAGCGCCGCGGCGGGGACATCGCGCGACTGGCCACCGCGGTGCGCGGCGGCACGCTACCCCCGGTCGAGTCGCCGGACCGCGAGGTCGTCGTCGTCCCGGTGCCGGACAGCCGGAGCGCCGCGCACCGGGTGATCCAGCTGGTCACCGACTCGATCCCGCGCGCGCTGGGCATCCCGGCGGCGGACGTCCAGGTGATCACGCCGGTGCACCAGGGCGCCGCGGGCACGGCCGAGCTGAACCGGGCGCTCAAGCAGCAGCTCAACCCGGGGCCGGGCCAGCACGCCGGGTTCGACCCGGGCGACCGGGTGGTGGCGGTGGCCAACCACCCGGGCGTGGGGTTCAGCAACGGGGACACCGGCACGGTCACCGGACCGGGTGACGGCGGCCTGCTCGTCGAGTTCCCGGCCGGGCCGGTCTGCGTGCCGGACCCGCTGCTCAGCGAGCTGCGGCACGGCTGGGCGCTGACCGTGCACCGGGCGCAGGGCTCGGAGTGGCCCGCGGTGGTGGCGGTGTTCCCGGCGGAGGCCACCGGGATGCTGTCCCGGCCGCTGATCTACACCGCGCTGACCCGGGCGCAGCGGCACCTGTCCGTGGTCCACGGCGTCGGCCCGGCGCTGGCCGGCGCGGTGGCCGAGGACGGCGGGCCGCCGCGGCTGACCAGGCTGGCCGGGCTGCTCGCCGAGGACGCTACCGGAAAATGACCGTGCGACGGCCGTGCAGCAGGATGCGGTGCTCGGCGTGCCAGCGCACCGCCCGGGCCAGCGCCACCCGCTCGGTGTCCCGGCCGAGCGCGACCAGCTGGGCCGGCGAGGCGTTGTGCTCCACCCGCGCCACCTCCTGCTCGATGACCGGGCCCTCGTCCAGTTCCGCCGTGACGTAGTGCGCGGTCGCGCCGATCACCTTGACCCCGTACTCCCAGGCCTGCTGGTACGGCCGTGCGCCGCGGAAGCTGGGCAGGAACGAGTGATGGATGTTGATGATCCGGCCGGCCAGCTTCGCACACACGTCCGGGGACAGGATCCGCATGTACCTGGCCAGCACCACGAAATCGATCCGGTGCGCGCTGACCAGGTCGAGCAGCTTGGTCTCCGCTTCGGCCAGGGCGGCCGGGTCGGTGCCCACCGGCACGTGCTCGAACGGCACGCCGTGCCCGGCCGCCAGCCGGGCCAGGTCAGGGTGGTTGCCGACGACCAGCGGCACGTCGATGGCCAGCGCCTCGGCCTCCCGGCGGTACAGCAGGTCGTTGAGGCAGTGCCCCTCCTTGGACACCATGATCAGCACTCGCGGCCGGACGCCCAGGTCGTGCAGGTCCCAGTCCATGCCGAACTCGTCGGCGATGGGCAGGAAGCCGGTGCGCAGCGCGGCCCCGTCCGGCGGGGTGTCGCCCAGCATCTCCACCTGGACGCGCATGAAGAAGCGGTTGGAGATCACGTCGGCGAACTGCTGGCTGTCCAGGATGTTGCTGCCCGAGCCGTGCAGGTAGGCGGCCACCGCGTGCACGATGCCCGGCCGGTCCGGGCAGGACAGGGTGAGCACGAACTGCCGGGCACCCGGGCCCGGCTGGTCAGCCACCGACGGCATGCACGCCGCCGTCCACGTGCACGATCTCCCCGGTGGTGGCCGGGAACCAGTCCGACAGCAGGGCCACGCACGCCTGCGCGGCCGGGCCCGGGTCGCTGAGGTCCCAGCCGAGCGGCGCCCGCCCGGCCCACATGTCCTCGAAGCCGCTGAATCCCGGGATGCTCTTGGCCGCCATGGTGCGCAGCGGGCCGGCCGCGACCAGGTTGACCCGGATTCCGTGCGGCCCCAGGTAGCGGGCCAGATAGCGGGAGCACGACTCCAGGCCGGCCTTGGCCACGCCCATCCAGTCGTAGGCCGGCCACGCCCGTGACGCGTCGAAGTCCAGGCCCACGATCGAGCCTCCCCCGCCCATCAGCGGCTGGGCCGCCACGGCCAGGGCCTTGAGCGAGTAGGTGGACACCTGGATCGCGGCTGACACGTCAGACCACTCGGTGGCCAGGAAGTTACCGCCCAGCGCGGCCAGCGGTGCGTTGCCGATGCTGTGCACCACGCCGTGCAGCGGACCGTCGAGGTGCTCGCCGGCCCGCTGCGCGAGCGAGGCGAGCTGATCCGGGTCGGTGACGTCCAGCTCGATGACCGGCGGCGGGTCCGGGAGCCGCTTGGCGATCCGCTCGACCAGGCTGAGCCGCCCGTAGCCGGTCAGCACCAGCCGGGCGCCCTCCAGTTGCGCGATCCGGGCCACGTGAAACGCGATCGAGGCGTCGGTCAGCACCCCGGTGACCAGGATGCGCTTGCCGTCCAGGATTCCCATAGCCCCTCAGTGCCCCATACCCAGGCCGCCATCCACCGGGATGACCGCGCCAGTGATGTAGCCGGCCTCCGGGCCGGCCAGGAAACCGACCGTCGCGGCCACCTCGTCGGCCGCGGCCAGCCGGCCCAGCGGCACCTGGGCCAGGATGGCGGCCTTACGGTCCTCGGTCAGCGCCGCGGTCATGTCGGTGTCCACGAAGCCGGGCGCGACCACGTTGGCGGTGATGTTACGGGAGGCGAGCTCACGGGCCAGCGAGCGGGCCAGGCCGATCAGGCCGGCCTTGGACGCCGCGTAGTTGGCCTGGCCCGCCGAGCCGAGCAGGCCCACCACCGAGGAGATGAACACCATCCGGCCGCGGCGCAGCCGCATCATGCCGCGCACCGCCCGGCGGGCCACCCGGTAGGCGCCGGTCAGGTTGGTGTCCAGCACCGCGGCGAAGTCGTCCTCGCTCATCAGCGCGAGCAGCTGGTCCCGGTTCACGCCCGCGTTCGCGATCAGCACCTCGACCGGGCCCTGCTCCGCCTCCACCGCGGCGAACGCCTCGTCTACCGAGGTGGCGTCCCGGACGTCACACGGCACCACGGTCAGCCCGTCGACCTGCTCGCCGGACCGGGAGGTCACGGTGACCTGGTCACCGCCGGCCGCGAGGCGGCGGGCGATGGCCAGCCCAATGCCCCGGTTCCCCCCGGTGACGAGGACGGATCGGCTCATCAGCGTGCCTTCCTCATGATCGTTAACGGTATGCGGCAGCCTCCGCGAGCGTACCGGGCAGGGCCGGGATAGGTTGCCACTCGTGGAGCACAGTACTCAGCACTCTCAGTTCATCGATCCGGAGTTCACCGGGTACCCGCTGCGCGAGCTGGCCGCGGCGGCGCTGCAGCGGGCCGGCGAGCTCGGCGCGGAGCACGCGGACTTCCGCGCGGAACGCATCCGCGGCCAGCAGATCGGGCTGTCCGACGGGCACCTGGAAACCCTGCTCGACGCGGACGAGCTGGGCCTGGCCGTGCGTGTCGTGCTGGACGGCACCTGGGGCTTCGCGGCCATGGTGGACCTGACCACGGACGCCGCGGTACGTGCCGCGGAAGAAGCGGTGGACGTAGCCCGGGTGGCCGCGGCGATGAACACGGAACGCATCGAGCTGGCCGATGAGCCCGGCTACGGCGACGTGACCTGGGTGTCGGCCTACGACGTGGACCCGCTGAACGTGCCGGTCGCGGACAAGCTGGCGCTGCTCGGCGAGTGGAGCGCCCGGCTGGCGGGCAGCCCGGGCATCGACCACGTGGACGCCTCGCTGATGCAGGTGCGCGAGTGCAAGTTCTACGCCGACGGGGTCACCACGGCCACCCAGCAGCGGGTCCGGCTGCAGCCGGTGCTGACCGCGGTCGCGGTGCTGCCGGACGGCCGGTTCGAGACCATGCGCACACTGGCCCCGCCGGCCGGCCGGGGCTATGAGTACCTGACCGGCACCGGCTGGGACTTCGACACTGAACTGGCCCAGATGCCCGAGCTGCTGGCGGCCAAGGTGGCCGCCCCAGCCGTCCAGGCCGGCCGGTACGACCTGGTCATCGCGCCGTCCAACCTGTGGCTGGTCATCCACGAGTCAATCGGCCACGCCACCGAGCTGGACCGGGTGCTCGGCTACGAGGCGGCCTACGCGGGCACCTCGTTCGCCACCGTGGACAAGCTGCACCACCTGCAGTACGGGTCGCGGGTGATGCATGTCACCGGGGACCGGACGGTGCCGCACGGGCTGTCCACCATCGGCTACGACGACGAGGGGGTGGCCGCCCAGTCCTGGGATCTCATCTCCGGCGGGGTGCTGGCCGGCTACCAGCTGGACCGGCGGATCGCCCGGCTCACCGGCGCGGCCCGGTCCAACGGCTGCGCGTTCGCCGACTCCCCCGGGCACATGCCGATTCAGCGGATGGCGAACGTGTCGCTGCAGCCCGCCGAGGGCGGCCCGGACACCGGCGAGCTGATCGCCGGGGTGACCGACGGGATCTACATCGAAGGCGACAAAAGCTGGTCGATCGACATGCAGCGGTACAACTTCCAGTTCACCGGGCAGCGCTTCTACCGGATCAGGAACGGCCGGCTGGACGGCCAGCTCCGCGACGTGGCCTACCAGGCCACCACGACCGACTTCTGGAACTCGATGGAAGCGATCGGCGGCCCGCAGACCTACCTGCTCGGCGGGGCGTTCAACTGCGGCAAGGGCCAGCCGGGGCAGGTCGCCCCGGTCAGCCACGGCTGCCCGGCCGTGCTGATGCGCGGGGTGCGGGTGCTGAACACCACGGACGAGGGGGCCTGACGATGGCGGCGAAGCCCCAGGAGATGGTGGAGCGGGCGCTGGCCACGGCCCGCTGCGACGACTGCGTCGTGCTGGCGGACGAGTCAGCCACGGCCAACCTGCGCTGGGCGGGCAACACGCTGACCACCAACGGCGTCGCCCGGTCCCGGCAGCTGACGGTGATCGCGATCAGCCGTGGTGCCGCGGGCACCTCGGCCGGCGTGGTGTCCCGGGCCGGGGTGCGCGACGACCAGGTCGAGGACGTGGTCCGCGCGGCCGAGCAGGCGGCCAGCGAGGGATCCCCGGCCGAGGACGCCGCACCGCTGCCCGGCCCGGGCCAGGCAGCGGCGTTCAGCATGGCCGGGGCGGCTGGGCCAGGGTGGGACGATCCGGTGACCGGTACCCAGATCGGGGTGTTCGGCCGGTTCGCCGATGAGCTCGGCGGCGCGTTCGCCGCCGCGCAGTCGTCCGGGCGGAAACTGTACGGCTTCGCCGAACACACCGTGACCAGCACCTTCCTCGGCACCTCGACCGGCCTGCGGCTGCGGCACGACCAGCCCACCGGCAAGGTGGACATGAACGCCAAGTCGGCCGACCTGGCCCGGTCCGCGTGGGCCGGTCAGGGCAGCAACGACTTCACCGACGTGGACGTGGCGGCCATGGACGCCGGGCTGGCCCAGCGGCTGGACTGGCAGAAGCGCATGATCTCCCTGCCAGCCGGCCGGTACGAGACGCTGCTGCCGCCCAGCGCCGTGGCCGACCTGCTCGTCTACCTGTACTGGTCGGCCGGGGCCAAGGACGCGCTGGACGGGCGGAGCGTGTTCAGCCAGCCGGGCGGCGGCACCCGGGTCGGTGACCGCCTGGCCGAGCTGCCGCTGACGCTGCGCAGCGACCCGGCCCGGCCCGGGCTGGTCTGTGAGCCGTTCGTGGTCGCGCACGCCTCGGGCCGCAACTCCTCGGTATTCGACAACGGGCTGGCGCTGGGGCCGACCAGCTGGATCGACCGCGGCGAGCTGGCCGCGCTGATCCAGACCCGGCACACCGCGCAGCTGTCCGGGCTGCCGGTCACCCCGGCCATCGACAACCTGGTGCTGGACGGGCCACCGGGCAGCTCGGCCACACTGGACGAGATGGTGGCCGAGACCAACCGCGGGCTGCTGCTCACCTGCCTGTGGTACATCCGCGAGGTGGACCCGCAGACGCTGCTGCTCACCGGCCTGACCCGGGACGGCATCTACCTGGTGGAGAACGGCGAGGTGACCGGCGCGGTGAACAACTTCCGGTTCAACGAGAGCCCGGTCGGCATGCTGAGCAGGCTCACCGAAGTCGGCGTGACCGGACCGACGCTGCCCCGCGAGTGGGGTGACTACTTCACCCGGTGCGCGATGCCCCCGGTGCGCGTCGAGGGCTTCAACATGTCCTCGGTGAGCCAGGCCAGCTAGGTGAGCCAGGCCAGCTAACTGTCTTCCAGGCGGAAGCCCACTTTCAGGTCGACCTGGAAGTGGGCCACCTCGCCGTCCTGGATCTGGCCGCGGACCTCGGTGACCTCGAACCAGTCCAGGTGGCGGAGGGTCTGCCCGGCCCGGCGGATCGCGTTGCGGATGGCTGGCTCCACGCCGTCTGGCGAGGTGCCGACGATCTCGGTCACCCGATAGGTTCGTTCGCTCATCTGCGCCTCCATTCTCGGGGCCCGGCCTCTGGCACCGGGCCGGGCGTTCCGGCAAGGTATCTCAGTGTGATTCCTGATGTCAGCGAGCTCGAACGGCGCGCCAGGGACCTGCTGAACCCGGACGTGTACGACTTCTACGCGGGCGGAGCGGGCCGGGAGGCGACGCTGCGGGCCAACCAGAAGGCCTGGCGGCGCATCCAGTTCCTGCCCCGGGTGCTGCGCGACGTGTCGGCCGTGGACACCAGCGTAGCCCTGGGCAGCCCACTGGAGCTGCGGGTACGCACCCCACTGGCGGTCGCGCCGACCGCGTTCCACCGGCTGGCCCATCCGGGCGGCGAGGTCGCGGCGGCCACCGCCGCGGCCCGGGCCGGCGCGCTGTTCGTGCTGTCCACCCGGAGCACCTGCCGGCTGGAGGAGGTCGGGCAGGCGGTGGCGGCCGCCGGGGGCAGCTGGTGGTTCCAGGTGTACCTGATGCACGACCTGGACATCACCATCGGCCTGGTGCAGCGGGCGGTGGCGGCCGGCGCGCAGGCCCTGGTGCTGACCGGCGACACCCCGTTCGTCGGCCGGAAGGCCAGGATCGCCGACGCACCCATCTCCGAGGCCGACTTCCTGGTCAACATCGGCCCGCTGCCCGACCTGGCCAGCACCGAGCTGGCCGCCTCGGTCACCCCGGCGCACATCGGCTGGCTCAGCAAGCTGAGCGGCGGGCTGCCGGTGCTGGTTAAAGGAGTGCTCCGGGCCGACGACGCCGCCGCCTGCCTGGCCGCCGGCGCGGCCGGCGTGATCGTGTCCAACCACGGCGGCCGGCAGCTGGACCGGGCGGTGCCCACCGCGGCGGCACTGCCCGCGGTGGTGGGCAGCCTGCCGGCCGAACCGGTCCTGGTGGACGGAGGCATCCGCCGGGCCGAGGATGCGCTGGCCGCGCTGGCCCTCGGCGCCCGGCTGGTGTTCCTGGGCCGGCCGGTGCTGTGGGCGCTGGCCTGCGGCGGCGCGGACGGCGTGCAGGCCCTGCTGGACGGCTTCACCGAGGACCTGGCGCACGTCATGGCGCTGGCCGGCGCCGCGTCGGTGGCTGGCCTGGCGGGCCTGGCCGCGCCGGGCTGACCCGGCACTGGCGGGCGGGCGGCGGGCGGCATACGTTGGGCGTGTGAAGTCCGTCTCCCGGAGCCACCGCCCCGAGGTACCGCTGGTCACCGAGGCGCAGCCGTCGCTATCCGCCGACATTGCCGCCCGGCAGCGCCGCTACCTGATCATGATGGGTATCCGGGTCGGCTGTTTTGCCTTGACGATTGCCCTGTTCGTCGCGGGCGCAGGCTGGTTCGCCGCGATTCCGGCGGTCGGCGCTATCGCTATCCCTTATTTCGCGGTCGTGATCGCGAACGGCGGCCGGGAACCGGCCAGCACCCGGGGCTTTCGGGAGTACCAGCCGCCACTGCCCGCGCGGTACATCCCGCCGCCCGGCAGCGGCGAGCCAGCGGCCCAGCCGGACCAGGGGTTTATCGGGGAAACAACGCCGGAAAATCAGCCCGGAAAGGGCGGCCAGTGACTACTGACTGTGCACGCTGACCAGATCTCCTTCTAATCCGGTCTTGATGCACAACAGGAGCTTTCGGTGTAACATGCATAGCGGTGCTCTGGTCCCCCGTCGGAGCACCTGCCGGCGTTCCGGGCCCCCGTCGGAACGCCGATGAATGCGACGCCGGGTGGTTTGCCCCCGTAGCCACCCGGCGTCGCCCTTATGCTCGGGGCTCTTCGAAAGTCACCTGGATGGTTAGCCCGCCTTGCGGGTTGGAGTGGGCGGTCAGAGTGGCCCGGTGGGCGGCGGCGATCGCCTGCACGATGGCCAGTCCCAGGCCATAGCCATCGCCGGTCCGGATGCGCTCGGTGCCGAGCTGGCGGAATGGCTCGAACAGGGCATGCACCTGGTCGGGCGGGACTACCGGGCCGGTGTTGCGCACGGACAGCCGGGCGGCTGCGTCAGCCCGCCCGGTCGACACCGTTACCTGGCCGCCAGGGTGGTTGTGCCGGATGGCGTTGTCCACCAGGTTCGCGACGAGGCTTTCCGCCAGGTTCGGGTCGCCGGTGGCCGCCGCCGGGGCGAGCGCCGCGGTGATCTGGATGTGGCGGCGGGCGGCTTCGTCCTCGCGGGACACGAGTACTTTGCCGGTGATGTCGGCCAGGTCTAGTGGCTCAGAGCGGGCCAGGCCACGCTGGCTGGTGGCCAGGGTGAGCAGCGCCTTGATCAGATGCTCCTGCTGATCGCCCAGATCCAGCGCTTCCTGGCAGGTCGCCTTCAGCGTGTCCACGGTGGCGTCCGGGTCAGCCAGCGCCACCTGGAGCAGGGCCCGGCCGGCGCTGAGCGGGGTGCGCAGCTCGTGCGAGGCGTTAGCCACGAACCGCCGCTGCGCGTCGAACGACGACTCCAGCCGCCCGAACAGGCCATTGAGCGTGTCGCCCAGCTCGGCGAACTCGTTGTCCCGGGCGCCGGGCTGCAGGCGCCGGTTCAGGTTGCTGGCCGAGATGTCCCGCGCGGTCGAGGTGATCGTGCGCAGCGGGCGCAGGAACCGGCCGGCGATCAGCCAGCCAACGACGATCGAGGCGGCGGCCAGCGCCAGCAACGTGAGCCCGGCGCGGAACTCCTGGGCGCGGGAACTGGCGTTCATCAGCGCGAGATCGTGCGCCGAGGCGCCCGCCGGCAGCGAGGTCCGGATGGTGAAGATCGGCACGGCCAGCACCGCGACGCCGGCCGCCACGAAGAACCCGGCGTAGAGCAAGGTCAGCTGCGCGCGCAGGGTCAGCCGCGGGGCGCGCCTCATCCGTCGCCGACCCGGTATCCGCCGTCCCGCACGGTGTGCACCACCGGCGGGTCGCCCAGCTTGACCCGGAGCCGGTACATGGTCTGCTTCACCGCCGTGGTGAACGGGTCGGCCGCCTCATCCCAGACCCGGTCCAGCAGCTCCTCGGCCGGGACCACCCGGCCCGCCGCGGCCAGCAGGTACTCCAGCACGGCGAACTCCTTGGCGCTGAGGACCAGCCGCCGCCCGGCCCGGGAGGCGACCCGGCCGCTGGGGTCGAGCCTGATGTCGCCGTGCTGCAGCACCGGGGGCAGCGGCGCGACGGCGCGGCGGCCGAGCGCGCGGACCCGGGCGGTCAGCTCGGGGAAGTCGAACGGCTTGGCCAGGTAGTCGTCGGCGCCCAGGTTGAGCCCGTCCACCCGGTCGGCGAGGCTGCCCGCCGCGGTCAGCATCAGGATCCGGCTGGTCGACCGGCCGGCCGCCAGCCGCCGGCAGACCTCGTCGCCGTGCACCCCGGGCAGGTCCCGGTCCAGCACCACGACGTCATAGCCGGTGGCCGCGAGGTGGTCCAGCGCCTGCTGCCCGTCGCCGACCACATCGACCGCCATGCCCTCGCGGCGCAGCCCGGTGCCGATCGCCCGGGCCATCGGCTCGAAGTCCTCCACCACCAGCACTCGCACTGTTTCTCCTTGCGCCTCCGGAGGGCTTATACCCGCCGACTTCCCTCGTCGCTTGTCGCTCGTTCCTCGCTCCGCGCTCCTCAGTCCAGTCGGCGGCGCCCTCCTTCGGCGCGGGTCTTTCCCAGCATGCCAGGCCGCTGGTCTCAGCCCGGTCTCAGCGGCGCGCACGGTGCTGAGACCGGGCGCCGCGTAGAACCAGCGGTGAAGCAGCATTCACCGACTGAGGAAGGACGATCGGATGAACGAGGCGGCTATCGAGGTCACCGGCCTGCGCAAGCGGTTCGGGACCACGCTCGCCTTGGACGGGATGACGTTTACCGTCCAGCCCGGCCAGGTGACCGGGTTCGTCGGCCCGAACGGGGCCGGCAAGTCCACCACGATGCGGGTGATCCTCGGCCTGGACAGTCCGGACGCGGGCACCGCGCTGATCGGCGGGCGGCGGTACGCCACCCTGCACCGTCCGCTGACCGCGGTCGGCTCGCTGCTGGACGCGGCGGCGCTGCAGCCGAGCCGGTCCGCCCGCAACCATCTGCTCTGGCTCGCCTACTCGCAGGGCCTGACTGCCCGGCGGGTGGATGAGGTGCTCGGGCAGGCCGGGCTGACCGGGGTCGCCCGGCGCCGGGCGGGCGGGTTCTCGCTGGGCATGCGGCAGCGGCTCGGCATCGCCGCGGCCCTGCTCGGCGACCCGGCGGCGATCATGCTGGACGAGCCGTTCAACGGGATGGATCCCGAGGGCATCGTGTGGATGCGCGGGTTCCTGCGCACGCTGGCCGGCCAGGGCCGGGCCGTGCTGGTGTCCAGCCACCTGATGAGCGAACTGGAAGACAGCGCCGATCACCTGGTGGTGGTCGGCCGCGGCCGGGTGATCGCCGACACGACCGTGGCCGACCTGGTCGCGACGGCCTCCGGGGACCGGGTGACGCTGCGCACGGCCGCGGCCCGGGACGCGGCGGCCGTGCTGGCCGCCGCGGGGGCCACGGTACGCACCGACGGCCCGGACCAGCTCACCATCTCCGGGCTGCCCGCCGAGCGGGTGGTCGCCCGGCTGGCCGCCCAGGCGGTGCCGTTCTCCGAGGTCTCCGCGCACCGGGCCACGCTGGAGCAGGCCTACCTCGAGCTGACCAAGGACGAGGTCGAGTACCGAGCCGAGGTTGCGCCGTGACCGCGCCAAAGGCGCGCGCCGCCGACTGGACTGAGGAGCGAGGGACGAGCGACGAGGGAAGGAGGCGGGTCCAGCGCGCCGGAGGCGCAAGGCAAACACTGCCGGCTGGGCCTGCTGGCTTCGCGCCGGTGCTGCGGGCCGAGTGGGCGAAGTTCCGCACCGTCCGCGGCTGGGTCATCGGCATGATCCTCGCCGCCCTGGTCACGGTGGGCATCGCGCTGCTCGATCACAGCGAGTGCGGCGGCCAGCCCACCCCGGGCGGGCCGGTGATCGTGGGCTACGGCTGCTCGGCCCCGATCGGGCCGGGCGGCGAGGCGGTGACCGACAGCTTCTACTTCGCGCACCGGCCGCTGGCCGGGGACGGCAGCGTCACCGCCCGGATGACCGCGCTGACCCGCCCCGGTGGGATGGGCCCGGCGCACCTGCAGCCGTGGTCGAAGGCCGGGATCATCATCAAGGCCAGCACCCGGCCCGGCTCGGCGTACGCGGCCGTGCTGGTCACCCCCGGTCACGGGGTGCGGATGCAGGACGATTACACCGGCGACATCGCCGGGCGGCCCGGGGCCGTCTCCCCCGCCGCGCCGCGCTGGCTGCGGCTGACCCGGTCCGGCGACACGATCACCGGCTACGACTCGGCCGACGGCACGCACTGGACCACGGTGGGCACCGTGCGGCTGGCCGGGCTGCCGGCGACCGCGCAGGCTGGGCTGTTCGCCACCACTCCGGGCACGTCGACCAGCACGTCGCAGTCCATTACCGGGTCGAGCGCCAGCGGCGCGCTCACCCTGGCCACCGGCCACTTCGATCACGTCACGCTCAGCGGGAACTCGCCCAGCCAGCGCTGGGCAGGCACCCAGATCGGGAGCGGCCCCGGTAGTAAGGCACCAGGCGCCGGGTTCCACCAGGCCGGCGGCACGTTCACGGTGACCGGGACCGGCGACATCGCCCCGGACGTGGGTGGCCAGGTCGGCACCCCGATCGAGCAGACGCTGACCGGCGTGTTCGCCGCGCTGATCGCGGTGATCGTGGTGGCGGCGCTGTTCATCACGGCGGAGTACCGCCGCGGCCTGATCCGGGTGACGTTCGCGGCCAGCCCGGCGCGGGGCCGGGTGCTGGCCGCCAAAGCCGTCGTCATCGGCGCGGTCACGGTCGCCGCCGGGCTGGCCGGCGGGGCCGCCGCCGTGGGGCTCGGCACGGCCCTGCTGCGCTCCAACGGCAACTTCATCCTGCCGGCCAGCGGGCTGACCGAGGTTCGGGTGGTGGCCGGCACGGCCGCGCTGCTCGCGGTGACCGCCATCCTGGCCCTCGCCCTGGGCGGGATCCTGCGGCACGGCGCCGCCACGGTCACCACCCTCATCGTGGCCATCGTGCTGCCGTACGTGCTGGCCGTCGCGCTGCCCGTGCTGCCGGTGGGTGCGGCGGACTGGCTGCTCCGGGTCACCCCGGTGGCCGGGTTTTCCATCCAGCAGACCGTCCAGCGGTATCCGCAGATCGCCGCCAGCTACACGCCCAGGAACGGCTACTACCCGCTGCCCCCGTTGGCCGGCTTCGCCGTGCTGTGCGCCTGGGCCGCGCTCGCCCTGGCCGTGGCCGCCGTGCTGCTCCGCCGGAGAGACGCATGACCGCGCCAAAGGCGCGCGCCGCCGACTGGACTGAGGAGCGAGGAACGAGCGACAAGGGAAGGAGGCGGGTACAAGCGCGCCGGAGGTGCAAAGCAAGCAGAGCTGAATGGACCAAGCTGCGCACCGTGCCGGGCACGGGCTGGCTGCTGCTGGGCGTGGCCGCGCTGACCGCGGGGCTGGGCGTGCTGGCCGACGCCGCGACCAGGTGCCCGGCCGGTGTCTGTCACCTCGATCCGGCCAAGACCAGCCTGATCGGCGTCGACCTCAGCCAGGCGGTGGTCGCCATCCTGGCCGTGCTGGTGATCAGCGGCGAGTACGGCACCGGGCTGATCCGGGTCACGCTGACCGCCATGCCGCGCCGGATCACGGTGCTGGCCGCCAAGGCGGTCACGGTCACCGGCCTGGTGCTGGTGGCGGGCGCCGTCGGCGTGGCCGGGTCGGTGCTGGCCGGGCGGCTCATCCTGCCCGGGCACGGCTTCACGTTCGGGCCCGGTTATCCCCCCCTCTCGCTGGCCGACGGGCCGGTGCTGCGCGCCGCGGCCGGGTCGGTGCTCTATCTCGCCCTGATCGCCCTGCTCAGCCTCGGCGTCGGCACCGCGGTGCGGGACGCCGCGGCCGCCATGGGCATCGTGCTCGGCCTGCTCTACCTCGTCCCGATCATCGCCAGCACGATCACCGATCCGGGCTGGCACCGGCATCTCGAGCAGCTCGCGCCGATGACGGCCGGGCTGACCATCCAGGACACCATCGGCCTGCGCGGGCTGGCCACCAGCCCCTGGGCCGGGCTGGGTGTGCTGGCCGTCTGGGCCGCGGGCGCGCTGCTGCTCGGCGGGCTGCTGCTCCGGCTGCGCGACGCGTAACGACCGACAGGAAGGAGAAACGCCATGAAATACCTGTCATATCTGCCCCGCCGGGTTCGCTGGACGGTGCCCGCCGCCATCCTGGCGGCCACGGGCGGGCTGCTGGCCGGATCGGCCATCCCCAGCGCGGCCGCCGCGCCGCGGCTGCCCGTCCGGTCGGCGAGCCAGCTGCTGGCCGCGGCGACCGGGACCGCGGCTGAGCCCCCGCTGTCCGGGACGATCACGGAGACGGCGGCGCTGGGGCTGCCCGCCCTGCCGGGCGCGGGGGCGCTGGGCGCGGGCGCCCCGGTCTCGGCGGCGTCCCTGCTGGCCGGCTCGCACACGGTCCAGGTCTGGTATGCCGGCCCGGAGCACTTCCGGCTCGCGCTGCCGCAGAGCATGAGCGAGGACGACCTGGTCCGGAACGGCACCAGCGCGTGGCTGTGGGACAGCTCCGCGAACACGGTGACCCACCTCACGCTGCCGGCCAGCGCGCCGGCACCACCGGTGCCAGCGGTCCCGCTGACCCCGCAGCAGGCCGCCCGCCAGGCGCTGGCGCAGGCCGGCCCGACCAGCACGGTCCGGGTGGACAGCAACGTGACGGTGGCCGGGCAGCCTGCCTACCAGCTCGTGCTGGCACCCAAGAGCCATCGCTCGCTGATCGGCCAGGTGCGCATCGCCATCGACAGCCGCCACCGCGTGCCGCTGCGGGTCCAGGTGTTCGGCCGCGGCGCGGCCAGCCCAGCGGCGCAGGTCGGGTTCACCAGTGTCTCGTTCACCCGGCCGCCGGCCGCGGACTTGGCGTTCATCCCGCCCGCCGGGGCGACGGTCACCCAGCAGCACATCGGGAACGGAGCGGTCGCTGGCGCGGGCCGGCTGGCTAGCGGCCTGGCCAACGGCGTCCGGGTCATTGGCACCGGCTGGCTGGCGGTCGCCGAGCTGCCCGAGTCGTCGCTCGCCGCGCTGGCCGGCGCCGCGCTGCCCGGCGGCCCGGGTGGCTCGGACGTGATTCCGTTCCGCTACTCGAGCCACTCGCAGGCGCCGGGCTCGGCTGCCCACGGCGGCGCGGGCCACCCCAGCAACCCGGCGGCGGGCAGCCCGCTGTTCGGCGCGCTGCTGAACTCGGCCCACCCGGTCAGCGGATCGTGGGGCAGCGGGCGGCTGCTCCGCACCAGCCTGATGTCGATCCTGGTCACCAGCGGCGGCCGGGTGCTGATCGGGGCGGTCACCCCCGGCGTGCTCTACCAGGCCGCGACGAGGGCAAAGTGAACGCCCTCGACCTCGCCGTGGCCAGCGCCGGCCTGACCAAACGGTTCCGCACCGGCCAGCTGGCCGTGGACCAGGTCAGCCTGGCTGTGCCGCGCGGGTCGGTGTATGGCTTCCTCGGGCCGAACGGCTCCGGGAAGACCACCACGATCCGGATGCTGCTCGGCCTGGCCTTCGCCACCAGCGGCCGGGCCGAACTTCTCGGCGTGCCGATGCCCGCCGGGGCGGCCGTGGCGCTGCCCCGGGTCGGGTCGCTGGTCGAAGCGCCGGCCTGCTACCCATTCCTGACCGGGCAGCAGAACCTGGCCCGCTGCGACGCCGCCGACCCGACGGCCGACCCGCGGACGGCTAAGGCGCGGATCGGCCAGGCGCTGGACCGGGTCGGCCTGCTCGGTGCGGCCGGTAAGCGGTACCGGCAGTATTCGCTGGGCATGAAGCAGCGGCTGGCCATCGCGGCCAGCCTGCTTCGGCCGCGGGAGCTGCTCGTGCTGGACGAGCCGACCAACGGGCTCGACCCGCAGGGCACCCGCGAGGTGCGCGCGCTGATCCAGCAGATCGCGGCGGACGGCGTCACCGTGTTCATGTCCTCGCACCTACTGGCCGAGGTCGAGCAGATCTGCGGCCACGTCGGGGTGATGCGCGCCGGACGGCTGGTCTTCCAGGGCCCGCTGGCCCAGCTGCGCAGCACCGGCGTGGCGCGGATCCGGGTGGAAACGGCCGACCCGGAGGCGGCCGCCGCGGTGCTGAAGCGGCTCGGCCTGCCCGTGCCGCAGGTGACCGGAACCGAGGTGACGGCGCAGCTGGCCGAGCACCTGCCCGAGCGGATCTGCGCCGAACTCGTCGCCGCCGGGGTCGGCGTCCGCGGCTTCGGGGTGACCGTCCCGGCCCTGGAGGACCTGTTCGTCGCCCTCACCGGGGAAGGATTCGATATTCATGGGTGAACTCACCGCGCCCGCGGCGTGGCTCCGTTTCTTCCGCTCCGAGCTAGGCATCGTGTTCGGCCGCCGCCGGAACCAGGCGCTGCTGGCCGTGGTCGCGCTGTTCCCGGTGGTCATCGGCATCGCGCTGCGGGCCGCGGACCGGCCGGGCCAGACCGGCGGGCCGAGCGTGGTGTTCATCAACCAGCTGGCCGGGAACGGCTTCTTCCTCGCCGTCATCGCGCTGACCCTGCTGCTCACCCTGGTGCTGCCGCTGGCCATGGCGGTGATCGCCGGGGACTCGATGGCGGGCGAGGCTGGCTACGGCACGCTGCGCGCGCTGCTCACCATTCCGGCCGGCCGGGCGCGGCTGCTCACCGTGAAGTACGCAGCCATCGTGATGTTCGGGCTGGCCGCCACGTTCCTGGTCACCGGGGTGGCGCTGGCCACCGGAGCGGCGCTGTTCCCGCTCGGGCCGGTGACCCTGCTGTCCGGCAGCACCGTGCCGCTGGCCAGCGGGATCATCCGGCTGTTGCTCGTCGCACTTTATGTGACCGCCGCGCTGGCCGCGCTGGGCGCCATCGGCCTGGCTGTCTCCACGCTGACCGAGCATCCGGTCGGCGCGATCGCCGCGCTCGCCATCCTCGTGGTGGCCAGCGAGGTGGCCGACAACGTGCCGCAGTTCGGCGCGATCCACCCTTATCTGCCCACGCACTGGTGGACGTCGTTCGACGCGCTGCTCCGGGTGCCGGTGGCCACCGGGACGGTGCTGCACGGGCTGCTCTCGTTCGGGATCTACCTGCTGCTGGCCGGGTCCATCGCCTGGGCCCGGTTCACCACCGCCGACATCACGTGCTGACGACGCAGGCCGGGCGGCTACTCGGTCTTGCTGAACTCGGCGATGGCCACGCCCAGCATGCCCAGCCCCATCGCGGCCACGATGGTCAGCGACAGCCAGACCGGCACCGGCCAGCCCAGCCAGGTGATGCTGGGCGACAGGCGCGCGCTGAACAGCGGGTTGATGTTCAGGTGCTCGAACACCGCGTGCCGCATCGGGCCGACCGCGTAGGTCAGCGGGTCGATCCGGGTCAGCACGCTGAGCCAGCCGGGCAGCCCGGACAGCGGGTACAGCGCCCCGGACAGGAAGAACAGCGGCAGGACCAGCATCTGGGTCAGCGCCATGAACGCCTGGAACTGGGTGATCCGGGCGGCCATCATCACGCCGAACGCGGTGATGGTGAAGGACAGCAGCAGCAGCTCACCGATCAGGGTGAGGAACAGCACCGGGTTGTAGGGCACATGCGCCACCCCGGCCAGGGCCAGGATCACCAGGCCCTGGAACGTGGCGATGGTGGCGCCGCCCAGGCACTTGCCGATCACGATGGCGGCCCGGCTCACCGGTGCGACCAGCATCTCACGCAGGAAGCCGAACTCCCGGTCCCAGACGATCGAGGCGGCCGAGAAGATCGCGGTGAACAGCACCGACATGGCCAGCACACCGGGGTAGATGAACGTCCGGAAGTCCACCCCGGACGGCAGGCCCCGCCCGGCCAGCGAGGACAGCCCGGTGCCCAGCACGAACAGGAACAGCAGCGGCTGGACCAGCGAGGTCACCGCGCGCAGCCGGTCCCGGCGGAACCGGATCATCTCCCGGCGCCACACGATGCTCACCGCGCGCAGGTCCGAGCGCAGGCTCCGCTCCGGCACGGCCACCCTGATCTGCTGGGCGAGCGCCTCGTCCTGGGCAGCGGCCGGGGCCGCGGTCTGCGTCGCCATGCTCATCGCCTTCCCCGGATGCGGGTGACCATCTGCCGCATGTGGTCGGTAGCGGACGCCTCGGCGTCCCGGATCGTCTTCCCGGTGTAGGACATGAACACGTCGTCCAGCGATGGCCGGGACACGCTGACCGAGCGGATCGGCACGCTCAGCCGGGCGAACAGCTGCGGCACGAACTCGCCGCCGGACTCGACCGCGAACGTGACCGCCCCCTCGTGCACGGCGGCCTCGATGCCAAACACCTCGGCCAGTTCCCGGATCGCGGCGTCGTCGTCCTCGGTCTGGATCTGCACCCGGTCCTTGCCCACGCTGGCCTTGAGCCGCTCCGGTGTGTCGATGGCCACGATCTTGCCGTGGTCGATGATGGCGATCCGGTCGCAGTGCTCGGCCTCGTCCATGTAGTGCGTGGTCAGGAAGATGGTGATGTCTTCCCGGCGCTTCAGCTCGTTGATGTACTCCCAGATCGACGAGCGGGTCTGCGGGTCCAGGCCGACGGTGGGCTCGTCCAGGAACAGCACCCGGGGCGCGTGCAGCAGGCCGCGGGCGATCTCCAGCCGCCGCTGCATGCCGCCCGAGTAGGTCTGCACCAGGCTGTCCCGGCGGTCCCACAGCCCGACCATGTCCAGCACCTGGCGCATCCGGGGTTCCACGGCCGCGCCCGGGACGGCGTACAGCTCGGCGTGGAAGCGCAGGTTCTGCGCGCCCGTCAGGTAGTTGTCCAGCGTGGTGTCCTGGAACACCAGGCCGATGTTCCGGCGCACCGCGTCCCGCTCGCGGACCACATCGTGCCCGGCTACGGTGGCCTGCCCGGCGGTCGGCCGAGCCAGCGTGCACAAGATCTTGATGGTGGTGGACTTGCCGGCCCCGTTCGGGCCCAGGAAGCCGAACGTCTCACCCCGGTGCACCTGGAAATCGATGCCCCGGACGGCCTCGATCTCGCCGTACTTCTTGGTCAGCCCGGACACCACGATGGCGGGCGGCCGGTCCCCGTCAGCCCGGGCGGCGGCCGCCGCCGCCGGGTCGGTCTGTGTCGTCACAGTCGTGCGCCTCCAACTCAGTCCAGACTGAGCGTAGCCGCGATGGCCCCGCGGCTCATCGCGGCTACGCCCAGCAGGGCACCGGCGTTATGCCTAATCGTCCTCGGGGTCGGCCGTGGCCGGCTCCTCGTCCTCGGCCGCCAGGATCTGGTAGAGCTTCCGGCGGGTGTCGGTGAGGATCTGCCGGGCCTGCTCGACCTGGGCCCGGGTGCCGACCCGGGCCACCTGCATGCCGGCCATGGCCACCGTGCCGAACAGTCGGCGCATCTCGATCGCCTCGTCCCCGACGGACTGCGCCACCACGTCCCAGGGCGCCTGCAGCTCCTCCGGGTGCGCCGCGACATAGGCCCGGCCCTCCTCGGTGAGCTCATACGCCCGGCGGCCGGCCTCGCCGGTGGTCGCCGCGATCAGGCCCTCGTCCTCGAGTTGCTGCAGCGCCGGGTAGACGGAGCCCGGGCTGGGCCGCCAGACTCCCCCGCTGCGCTCGCTGATCTGCTGGATGATCTGGTAGCCGTTGCGCGGCTCGTCGGCCAGCAGCGCCAGCGCGGCCGCCCGCACGTCGCCCCGCTTGACCCGCGGGCCGCGGTGCCGCTTCACACCGAACCAGGGCCCGAAGCCCCAGTCCTCGGGCGGCCCGGGGACCGCCTCGCGGAACGGCGGCCCGCCCCAGCGGCCGCCCGGGCCACCGGCCGGGCGGACCCGGCGCGCGCCGCGCGGCCCGTGCCGGTGCCGCCAGACTTCCTCTTCTTCTTCGTCCCCTGGACCTGGCCAGGGCTCGCTGTGCCGCATCTGTCTTCACTTCCTTGGTCTCTGGTCTTACTGGATACGTCAACGATATATCGGAACACATCGGTGACGCAACTCCGGAATACTGACCTATCGAGCTGACTGATGCGTAGCCGAGGGTCTTGGCATTAGACCTATACGTCGCGGCCCCGTACCGTCAGGAGTGCACTGACCAGCCCGATCCCGGAGGCGACCGATGACCCTGGCCACCGCGCGGCCCGCACCGGCCAGCCGCTGCCCCGGCCGGCTGACCGCGGCCATCCGCCAGGCGGTCCGCCGGCACGCCGACTGGGGCCAGACCGCGCAGCACGTGGCCGGGGCGCTGGGCCGCGAACTGCCCGGGCCGGACATCCTGACCGGCGCGGAACTGGCCGGTGACCCCAGCAGCTACCAGACTCACCTGATGCACGCCGAACCGGATGGCTCGTTCTCCATCGTGGCCGTCGTCTGGCGGCCGGGCCAGGTCACCCCGATCCATGATCACGTCACCTGGTGCGTGGCCGGTGTGCTGCAGGGCGCCGAGGACGAGGAACTGTTCACCCTGGCCGGTGCGGGGACCGCGGTGCAGCCGGCCGGCCGGAACCTGACCTGGGCCGGCTCGGTCACCGGGTTCGCGCCGCCCGGCGACATCCACCGGGTGCACAACCCGGGCCCCGGGGCGACCGTGTCACTGCACGTCTACGGGGCGGACATCACCCGGCTCGGCTCCAGCGTGCGCCGGGTGTACCGGCTGCCGGTCCGCTGATCACCCGCCGATGGCGGACATCGGGCGGGCCGGCTGCAGGAACCCGGGGTCGTTGATGCCGTGCCCGGGCAACTTGGCCGCGACCGCCCGGCGCCAGATCCCGGCCAGCTCGTCGTCGCTGGCCCCGCGGCGCATCGGGTCGCGCAGGTTGCTCTCGTCCCGGGCGAACAGGCAGTTACGGATCTGCCCGTCGGCGGTCAGCCGGACCCGGTCGCAGGTGCCGCAGAACGGGCGGGTCACCGAGCCGATCACGCCGACCCGGGCCGGCCCGCCGTCCACCAGGAAGATCTCCGCAGGCGCCGAGCCGCGGGCCGCCGGGTCGTCCGGGGTCAGCTTGAAGTGCGGCGCCAGCGAGTCCAGGATCTGGTCCGCGGTCACCATGTTCTCCCGCCGCCAGCCGTGCTGCGCGTCCAGCGGCATCTGCTCGATGAAGCGCAGCTGATAGCCGCGGTCCAGGCAGTAGCGGAGCAGCTCGGGGGCTTCGTCGTCGTTCATCCCGCGCATCAGCACCGCGTTGACCTTGACCGGGGTGATCCCGGCCGCGGCCGCCGCGCCCAGCCCGTCCAGCACGTCGCCCAGCCGGTCCCGCTTGGCCAGCGCACCGAACGTGTCCGGGCGCAGCGTGTCCAGCGACACGTTGACCCGGTCCAGGCCGGCCGCGCGCAGCGGGCCGGCCAGCCGGGCCAGCCCGATCGCGTTCGTGGTCAGCGAGATCTCCGGCCGCGGCCGCAGCGCGGCGGTGCGGGCCACGATGCCGGCCAGGCCGCGGCGCAGCAGCGGCTCACCCCCGGTATAGCGGATCTCGGTGATGCCGAGCCGCTGCACACCGATCCGGGCCAGCCGGACCACCTCGTCGTCGGTCAGCCGCGCCGGGCTGGGCAGCCAGTCCAGGCCTTCGGCCGGCATGCAGTACGCGCACCGCAGGTTGCACCGGTCGGTCAGCGATATCCGCAGGTCGGTGGCAACGCGCCGGTAAGCGTCGGTGAGCGGGGACATCTCCCCACGCTACCGCAGGCTGATCACGGCAAACCGGGACCAGCCGGGCGGGCTATTGTCGTCATATCAGATTGTCAAACTAGGAGTTATCTCCCATCGGGAGCGGCGGCGATAGGGTCATCCTTGTGGAGACTGCTATCTGGCTCGACCAGCTCACCGCGGCGGAGCGCAGCGAACTGGTCCGCAACGGCGGCTCGGTTCCGCAGCCGCATCCTGATCTGCTGGTGGTCGGCGGCGGGATCGCCGGGGTAGCTATCGCGGCCGCCTGCCATCAGGCCGGGCTGGGCACCGTGCAGCTGATCGAGGCCGGCCACCTGGGCGCCGGGGCGACCGGCGGCGCAACCGGCCTGCTCACCCCGGAGATCCACGAGTGGAGCGACCCGGAGCCGTTCGTCGACCTGGCCCGGGCCAGCCTGGCCCAGTGGCACGAGCTCGAGCAGAGCTGGCCCGGCGGGGTCGGCCTGGTCGACGTGGACTGGATCGGGCTGTCCCCGGATCCCAGCGGGCTCGCCCCGCACCAGTCCCCCGCGGTGGAATGGCTCGATCCCAGTCAGGTGGCCGAGCTCATCCCGGGGCTGTCGCTGCCCATGGCCGGGGCCCGGATCCATCATCAGGGCCGGGTCAACCCGCTCCGCTCGGTCGCCCGGCTGTCCGCCGGGCTGCCCGCCGTGTCCACCGGGGTGGCCGCCACCGGCGTCACCATCCGCGGCGACCGTATGGTGGCCGTGCAGACCACCGCCGGGGAGATCCAGCCCGGCGCGGTCGTGTTCGCCACCGGGCTGCCGCCCACCCTGGACGGGCTGGATCTGGACGTGCCGTGGGAGCGGGTCAAGGGGCATCTGCTGGTCACCGAGCCCACCCCGGTACACCTGCCCGGGATCGTGGCCCCGGTGGCCACCCAGCTCGAAGACGGCCGGCTGCTGGTCGGTGGCACGTTCGACACCGGCGACGAGACCCCGGTGGTCCGGCCGGAGATCATCGACAGCATCCTGGCCGGGCTCTACGCCACGCTGCCTGAGCTGCGCGGGCTGCGCGCCGACTACCAGTGGTGCTGCTTCCGGCCCCGGCATCCGGACGGGCTGCCGGTCATCGACCGGGTCCACGGCCTGCGCAACACGTGGCTGACCTCAGGTCACTACCGGACCGGCATCCTGCTCGCGCCGGTCACCGCGCAGGCGATGGCCCGCTGGATCAGCTCGGACGAGCCGCCCGCCGAGGCGGCCGCGTGGAGCAGCGACCGGTTCGCCGGGCGCGGCCTGCACGGCTAGCCCCGTCCGGTCAGCACCCGCCGGTCATCAGGCAGTCGGCGGGTAGCTCCGCTCCGGTCCAGGTATTCCAGCAGCGGGATGGCCACCCGGCGGGTGGTGCCCAGCACCTGCCGGGCCTGCGCCGCGGTGAACGGCTGCGGCAGCTGGGCCAGGATCCGGGTGGCCTCCTGGTCCGCCCCGGGCGCCAGCACGACCTGCTCGGTGATCCGCAGCAGCAGCCCGGCCCGGGCCGCGGCCGCCACCGCCTTGGGGTCCAGGCCCAGCTCACGTAGCCGGGCTGCCTCCGGCGCCGCGAACGGCCGCTGGGCCAGCTCGCCGCGCAGCGCGGTCACCGCCGCCTGCAGCCGGTCCGGCAGCGGCGTGTCCGGGCGGCCGGCCGGCCGCAGCGACCCGCCGCGCATCACCAGGGCAGGCTGGGCCAGCGCCTCGACGAGCTGCCGGGCAGGCAGGCCGAGCCGGGCCCGGGCCGCCTCCACCGGCAGGCCGGCCGACAGCGGCATGGCCGCCAGGTGCGCGCTGACCAGCTCGGCCAGCTGCTCCCGGAGCTCCGCCCAGTACGCCGGGTCGGCCAGCCACTGCCCGCTGACCGGGGCGGGCAGGTCGGTCACCCCCATCGCCCGCAGCGTGCTGGCCGTGATCAGCCGGTGCCGCCGGATCAGCTCGGCCGCGCCCGGCACCGGCGGCCACCCGGCCAGCTCGGCCGCGGCCGCGGCGGCCGCCCCGCGGCGGCCCAGCCCGGGTGGGTTGAGGTCCAGCACGGTGGCGCCGGCCACGCCCGCCCCGGTGGCGGCACCCGGGTCGCGGAGCAGCAGCCGGTCCCCCACATGCAGCGGCAGCGCGTCGCGCAGCGTGAGCCGGGCGATCCGGCCGCCCAGCAGGCGCACCCGGGCCACCGTCCGGGCCGCGCCGATGTGCACGGCGAGCTGCCGCGGCGTGTCCTGCCCGGCCGCGGCCAGCCGCACGTCGGCCACGGTGGCCAGCGCCCACCGGTCCGGCTGCACCAGCGCCATGCCGCGGGCCGGCCGCACCCGGCTGTCCCCGCGCAGGTTGACCGCCACCCGGGCCACCCCGGCCACCGCGCCGGTCCGCTCCTTGAGCGACTCGATGCCGCGCACTCGCACCGCGGCCAGCGCCGGGGTGAGCAGCAGCTCCTGCCGCTCGCGGATGGTGCCGGCGGCCAGCGTGCCGGTCACCACCGTGCCACTGCCTTTGATGCTGAACGCCCGATCCACCCAGAGCCGTACCGGACTGTCCCGGTCCGGGCTGGGCAGGCGGCCAGCCAGCCGGTCCAGCGCGCCGGTCAGTTGCGGCAGGCCGGCGCCGCTGACCGCGCTGACCGCGACCGCTTCGACCTGGCCGAGGCTGGTCGCCGCGATGCGCTCGGCGGCCTGGCGCATCGCGTCCGCCGGGTCGGCCAGGTCGGCCCGGGTGATCACGAGCAGGCCGTGGCTGATGCCGAGGGCGTGCACCGCGGCCAGGTGCTCCTCGGACTGCGGCATCCAGCCTTCGTCGGCCGCCACGGTGAACAGCACGGCAGGCACCGGGCCGACCCCGGCCAGCATGTTGGGCACGAAGCGCTCGTGCCCGGGCACGTCGACGAACGCGAGCCGCTGCCCGGACGGCAGTGTCAGCCAGCAGAACCCCAGGTCGATGGTCAGCCCACGGCGCCGCTCCTCGGCCCACCGGTCCGGCTCCATCCCGGTCAGCGCGCGGACCAGGGTGGACTTGCCGTGGTCCACGTGCCCAGCGGTCGCGATCACCTGCATAGGGCACGGTCCCCGGCGGCCAGCACCGCGCCGGCCAGCACGTCGTCCTGGCCCGGCGGCACCGCGCGCAGGTCGAGCAGCAGCCGGCCGCCCTCGGTCCGGCCGACCACGGCCGGGAACTGCCCGCTGCGCACCGGCTGGCCGGCCCGCAGCGCGGCGGCCAGCCCGGCCGGCAGGCTGACCGCGGCGCTGGGCAGCGGCACGCCGGGGGCACCCCCGCCGCCGACCACGGCCGTGCTGACGGCCGGCCGGGCATCCAGCCCGGCCGCGGCCAGCCGGCTGGCCAGCTGCCGGGCCCGCCGGGCCAGCGACGGCTCGTCCTCGGCCAGCGCCCTGACCAGCGGAACCGGCGGCCCGGTCAGCGTGGCTTCCAGCGCCGCGGCCGTGGTCTTGTCCACCCGCAGCGCCCGGGCCAGCGGATGCCGGGCCAGCTGGCGGACCAGGGCGGCCTGGCCGAAGATCAGCCCGGCCTGCGGCCCGCCGAGCAGCTTGTCCCCGCTCGCGGTGACCAGCGCGGCGCCTGCCTGCAGCCACGACCCGGCATCCGGCTCGTCCGGCAGCAGCGGATGCCGGCCCAGCAGGCCGGACCCGATGTCGGCCAGCACCGGGACCCCCAGCGTGGCCAGTTGGGCCACGCCGACCTGCGCGGTGAAGCCCTCGACCCGGAAGTTCGACGGGTGCACCTTGAGCACGAACCCGGTGTCCGGGCCGCAGGCCCGGGCGTAGTCGGCCAGCGCGGTGCGGTTGGTCGTGCCGACCTCGCGGATCCGGGCGCCGGTGGACTCCATCAGCTCAGGCAGCCGGAACCCATCGCCGATCTCGATCATCTCGCCCCGGCTGACCACGATCTCCCGCCCCGCGGCCAGCGCGGTCGCCGCCAGCACCAGCGCGGCCGCGTTGTTGTTCACCACGTGCACGGCTTCCGCGGCGGGCACCGCGGCGGCCAGTGCGGCCAGCGCGCCGCGGCCGCGGCGGCCCCGGGTGCCGGCCTCGAGGTCGAATTCCAGGTCGGTGTAGCCGGCCGCGGCCGCCATCGCGGCCACCGCCGCGGCGGACAGCGGGGCCCGGCCGAGGTTGGTGTGCAGCAGCACCCCGGTGGCGTTCAGCACCGGGAGCAGCGAGGTGGCCGCGCCGGGCAGCCCGGCCACCGCCACGTCAGCCACCGCATCCGGGCTGATCTGCCCGGACCGGGCCTGCTGCTGGGCGCCGGCCACCGCCTCCTTGACCCGGGCCCGGCCGAGCCGCTCGATCGCGGCGGCCAGCCGCGGATCGGCCAGCACCGTGTCGGTGCGCGGCACAAAACGGCGGCCATCCACGATCGTGACATTACCTGGACCAGGCAGGCCGTTTCGTGGCGCATAACCCGCAGACTCCCGGGTAGCTGATAGCGGCCCAGGAATTCCCCCTGTGCTTGAGGTTCCTGCCGAAGGAGTGATCGTTATGGCCGGGATACTGCGCGTTCCCCGGAGCCGTGGTGCCCTGAGCGGACTTGTGCTGGTCCTGCTCGGCCTGTGGGGCGGGCTGATCGCATTTGTCGGACCCTACTTCCATTTCGCCTACACCCCCGGTGTCGCCTGGACCTACACCGCCGGGCGGCTCTGGCTGGAGATCCTGCCCGGCGCGGGCACCCTGCTCGGCGGGCTGATCCTGCTGCTGACCCGGGTCCGCCCGGTGGCCATGTTCGGCGCCTGGCTGGCCGCGGCGAGCGGCGCGTGGTTTGCCGTCGGCCAGGCGCTCACCCCGCTGTGGAACTCCAGTGGCGCGATGGCCGTCGGCACGCCGATCGGCACCAGCACGCTGATCCGGGTGCTGGAGGAGATCAGCTACTTCGCCGGTCTCGGTGTGGTCATCGTGTTCGTCGCCGCCCTGTCCATCGGACGGCTCTCGGTGATCGGCGTCCGCGATGCCCGGATCGCCGAGCGCGAGGTCGTCGTGCCGGACAGCGCGGCGCCCGCCGGTGAGCGGACCGAGCCGGTGCTGCCCCGGCGCGCGCCGGCCTCTGCGGTAACTAGCGACGGCGGCCCGGCTGACCAGTAAGATCCTCTGATCCGGGAATGAGACCGGGCTGGTGCTGACTTCTTTATTAAGAAGTGACCAGCAGGGGGGACGCACGCATGAGCATGACTCCTGCCGCCGAGCTTGCCGCAGCTCGCATCCGGTGGCCGCTGTGGTCGATCCGCCCGGTCGGCCCGGGCAAGGGAACTGGGTTCACCGCCCGCCGGCACGGGCAGCCCAAGCTCGGGCGGTCCGGGCACGGCGCGTCGAGATTACCTGACGTGTGGGCGCCGAATCTGAATGTCCTGGAGGACCGGCTCCGCCAATACCGGAAAGTGCGTCCCGTCACGCCCTAGCGCGGCCCGCTGCCTAGCGGGTCGCGCTCGGCGTGCGTGGCCGTGAAGTGCAGCGGGAAGTGCGGGTCGCGGCAGCGGTGGTAACGCAGCGCGCCGCACAGCGGGCAGCTGCGGGCGCGCACCGCGGGATCCAGGTGCGCCCGGTCGTCGGCGCTCAGCCGGGCCGTGGCAGGCTCGGCCGGGGCGACCCGCTGGGCGAACCTGCGGGCAAGTTCACGCAGGAAACCCTGCCCACTGGCGTCGCACTGATCACACCGGCAGCCCTGGTACCAGGCCAGGAACGTGCCGTGCGTCGGCGGCGCGGGCGGCAGGTCACGCCAGCGCCCCGGCTCCCCGGGCGGCTGTGGCACTCTATGACAGTACCTGCCCCCGGCCGCCCGGCCGGCCGGGCTCAGCGCTAATGGCGGCCGCCCACCAAACTGGGCACCGCCCGTTAATTGCCGGGATCCGCCCCGTTTGCGGGACTGAGAAATGGCCTGGTAACGGACGAGACACCTGGCCAGGTAAAGCCGGATATTTCCGGGCGCTCGGCTATCGCCCCGGCCGGCCATGCCAGTTATGATCGCGCGGTGGCCAACCGAGAGGACCCCCGATGACGGAGCAGCCTGCTGCTGTAGCGGGCATCCCGCCCGCCCCGCCCGCCCGGCTCGAACCCAACGCGATCGGCGTGGCCCAGGACACGGTCATCGGGCTCGCCTCGTCCGCCCCGGCGGCCACGGTGGGCGTCTCGCTGTTCCTGCTCGCGTCGGCCACCGCCTACGGCAGCGGGCCGATCCTCATCCTCACCGCGATCCCCATGCTGATCATCGCCAACGCCTACCGGCGGCTCAACATGTGGAACGCCAACTGTGGCGCCTCCTTCGAGTGGGTCGGCCGGGCCATCAACCCCTACCTCGGCTTCCTCACCGGCTGGCTGATGATCGTGGCCTACATCATCGGCACGGTCGCCGGGGTCGAGGTGCTCGGCCCGTCGGTGCTGGCCGTGTTCGGCAGCAGCTCGGCCAGCTCGTGGGCGTACGTCGGCATCGGCACCGCGGTCGTCGTGGTCATGGGGGTCATCGCGATCATCGGGATCAAGATCACCGCGCGCACCCAGGTCGGCCTGGCCCTGGTCGAGTACCTGATCGTGATCGGCTTCTCCATCGCGGGCCTGGTCTACGTGCTCGGCCACCACGCCGGCACGGTGCCCATCACCCGCGCCTGGCTGAGCCCGAGCGGCATCGGCGGCAAGGGCAGCGCGGTGGCCGGCTTCCTGACCGCGGTGTTCATCTACGGCGGCTGGGACGGCACCCTGTACGTCAACGAGGAGGTCAAGCACCGCCGGATCAACCCGGGCCGGGCCGCCATCATCGCGGTCGCGTTCCTGACCGTCTTCTACACGCTGGCCCAGGTCGGGCTGCAGGGCGTGATCTCGCCGAAGGCGCTGGCCAACAACTCGTCCGCCGCGCCGGTCTACATCGCCGGGGTGCTCGGCGGCAGCAGCGGGGCCAAGACCATGGCCCTGGCCATCGCGCTGTCGGTCGTCGCCACCACCGGCACCGGGATCGTGCTCACCGCCCGGATCATCTACGGCATGGCCAGCTACCGGGTGCTGCCCCAGTTCCTCAGCAACGTGTCCCGGCGGTTCGCCACCCCGGTGGCGGCCAGCGTCATCGTGGGCCTGCTGCTCATCGCCATCACGGCGATCTACCTGCTCACCACCTCGGTGCAGAACGCGTTCGACGACGTGATCTCGGTGACCGGGCTGCTGTTCTCGATCTTCTACATCCTGACCGCGCTGGCCATGATCGTTTACTACCGGCGCCGGGTGCTGCGCACCGTGTGGGACACCATCGTGCTCGGCGTCCTGCCGCTGGGCGCGGCCGCCTTCCTGGGCTGGGTGCTGACCAAGTCGATCATCGCCGCACCGGGCACGCAGAAGTGGTCGCTGATCGGCATCATCGCGCTCGGCCTGGTGCTGATGCTGTCCGCGCGGTTCATTCAGCGCTCGCCGTTCTTCCAGATCGGCCGGGAGAGCGACAGCGGTCAGCCGGCCAAGCACGCCTGACCGGGCCTAGCAGGCCGCCCAGCGGCGGCTTGACAGCCGCGCCACCCGCTGTAATCTTTACCTATGACTATAGATAAAGGGACCAGCGGCGGTGGACCGTCGCCGATTGAGTTCCGCCTGGACCCTTCCTCGGGGGTGCCGACCTACCTGCAGCTTGTCCAGCAGGTCGAGCACGCGCTGCGGCTCGGCTACCTCAAGCCGGGTGACCAGCTGCCCCGGGTCAGGGACGTGGTCGCCGGGCTGGCCATCAACCCGAACACGGTGCTCAAGGCCTACCGCGAGCTGGAGAACAAGGGCCTGGCCGCCGGGCGGCCCGGCCAGGGCACGTTCGTGCAGGCCACGCTCAGCCAGGTCGCGCTGCCGGAGCTGAGCGTGCTGCGCCGCACGCTGCTCGGCTGGCTGGCTACCGCCGACAGCTCGGGGCTGGACGAGGACGGGATCGTCGCGCTGTTCACCAGCGCGCTGCGGGATTTCTTTAAGACCCGGGGCGGCGCCGCCGACCGCCCCGGTGCTGCTGACGGCGGAACGGAGGGCGTCGCATGAACGTCATCGAGACCAGCGGCCTGGGCAAGCGGTACGGCAGCACCTGGGCGCTGCGCGAGTGCACCCTGGGCCTCCCGGCCGGGCACCTGGCCGCGCTGGTCGGCCCGAACGGCGCGGGCAAGACCACGCTGATGAACATGGCCGTCGGCCTGGCCGTGCCGACCGCCGGCACCGCCGCCGTGCTGGGCGGCCAGCTCGCCGGGTCGCCGGCCGCGCTGGACGGCATCGCGTTCGTCGCCCAGGACGCGCCGCTGTACAAGAACCTGTCCGCCGCGGGCATGCTGCACCTGTCCCGCAACCTGAACCGGCGCTTCGACCAGCAGTACGCGCAGGCCCGGCTGGCCGAGCTCGGCATCCCGCTGGGCAAGAAGGCGGGCAAGCTGTCCGGCGGCCAGCAGGCACAGCTCGCGCTGACCCTGGCGCTGGCCCGGCGGCCCCGGCTGCTCATCCTGGACGAGCCGCTGGCCATGCTCGACCCGCTGGCCCGGCGGGACTTCATGGCCACCGTGCTGACCGCGATGACCGACCACGGGGTGTCCGTCCTGCTGTCCTCGCACGCGCTGGCCGAGCTGGAGCGGGTGGCCGATTATCTCATCCTGCTGTCCGGTGGCCAGCTGCAGGTGGCCGGCGAGGTCGATGACCTGCTGGCCAGGCACCAGCTACTGACCGGCGCGGCCGCCGAGGCGGACCGGTATGCCGGGCAGCTGGACGTGGTGCAGACCCGGCGCGCCGAAGCCCAGGCCCACCTGCTGGTCCGCACCAGCGGACGGGGCGGCCCGGTGCCGCCCGGCTGGGAGACGCACCCGGTCAGCCTGGAAGAACTCGTGCTGGCGTACCTGCGCGCGCCGGGGGCCGCGCAGGTACCCGGCCCGGCACCCGTGCCCAACCCGGAGCCAACGGAGGCGACCCGATGACCGCGCTGACCATACCCGCCCAGCCGGGCCAGGACATCGCGCTGCGGCCGCTGCCGTGGCGCCGGATGGCCTGGGTCACCTGGCGGCAGCACCGGCCCACGCTGATCAGCGTGCCCGCGCTGCTCGGCGCGGTGGCCGTGTTCCTGCTCATCGCCGGCCTGAAGATCCACCACGACTACGTGGCGCTGACCGCCTGCCATCCGTTCACCTCGCATACCTGCCAGGCCCTGAACACCAGCTTCAACCGCACCGACTGGACGCTGGCCAACACCATGCTCATCCTGCTGAACCTGGCGCCCGCACTGATCGGGGCGTTCGCCGGCGCCCCGGTGCTGGCCCGGGAGCTGGAGACCGGCACGTACCGGTACGCCTGGACCCAGGGCTACGGCCGGACCCGGTGGACGATCGCCAAGCTGGTGCTCATCGCGGTCACCGTCACCGCCGCGGCCGGGGCGTTCAGCCAGGTGTTCGCGTGGTTCTTCCAGCCGTTCCTCAAGCAGGAAGACCTGACCCCGCTGAGCGCGACGGTGTTCGGCACCCAGGGGGTCGCGTTCGCCGCGTGGACGCTGGCCGCGTTCGCCATCGGCGTGCTGGTCGGCATGTTCCTGCGCCGGATCGTCCCGGCCATGGCCGTCACCCTGGGCGTGTACCTCGGGCTCGCGCTGCTGACCTGGCTGTTCCTGCGCAAGCACTACGTGCCGGCCACGGTCACCAGCAACCCCAACGTCGCCGGTGGCCGGCTCACCCCGAACACCCCGTGGGTAGTCAGCACCTGGCACACCGGCGCCACACAGTGGTGGAGCTACCTGCCAGTCAGCCGGTTCTGGCCGATGCAGTTCGTCGAGGGCGGCTGGCTGCTCGCGTTCTCGGTGCTGCTCATCGCCGCCACCGTCTGGCTAGTCCGCCACCGCGCCGCCTGAGCGTCCAAATACCTTTGCTGGTGCATTTATTGTGGCCACTGAGCGCCCTTGCCAAGCGCCGGGGCCTTCGGTAATGTCCATTAATGCGTCGGTCCAGGGGGGCCAGCACGAGTTTCGCGCTAGGGGGCTTTGATGCGCAGATTCATCATGAGTGTGTGCGCAACCACAGTAGTCATTAGCCTATCCATGTTTTCCGCTGCCCTTGCGTCGGCGTCGGTGGCCGCGCCAGCCGGCAGCTCGCACGGGTCGGTCATCGTCGTACCGCCCGGCCACTCCATCCAGGCAGCGGTCAACCGGGCCCATCCGGGGACCACGATTCAGCTCAAACGGGGCGTCTATCACCAGGCTGTGCAGATCCGCACCGACGGGATCACGCTGCGCGGCGTAGGCAACTCGCTGAACGGCACGGTGCTCAGGCCGCCCGCGATGAAGCCGCACACGCTGTGCACCAGCGTCTTTGGCGTCACCGGGGTGTGCATCCTGGCCAAGAAGGTCAACGCGACCGGGGTGGTGCTGGTGCCGGTCAGCAACGACACGGTGACCGGCATCTACGTGACCGGATTCCCCGCCAATGGGGTGTTCGGCTACGGCACGAACGGCCTGACGGTGACCCGGGTCTCCGGGGTCAACGACGGCGATTACGGAATCTCCCGGTTCGAGTCCACGCGAACCCTGTTCGCCAACGACGTCGCGATCGGCAATCACGAGGCTGGCTTCTATGTCGGCGACTCGCCGGATGCCGACACGGTCGTGCGCAACAACATCGCGATCGGAAACGAATTCGGGATATTTGTCCGGCATGCCAGGGAAGTGGCGGTATTTCATAATCTGGCCACTAAGAACTGCCAGGGCATCCTGGTGCTCGACGATGGTCAGCCTGGCGGCGCGGGCACTGCCGTGATCGCCAAGAACGCCATCATCGCCAACAACAAGTTCTGCCCGAAGAACATGGACACCCCGGTCGACATTCAAGGCGGCGGCATCCTGCTGCTCGGTGCGACCAAGACCCTGGTGGTCCACAACACGGTGCTCGGCAACAAGGGCAACCAGATCAACTCGGGCGGGATCCGGCTGCTGAGCGCGGCGGCGCTCACCAAGGGGAGCAACCCGAACCACGACGCCGTCGTGGCCAACCGGGCCTTCCACAACAAGCCGGCCGACCTGATCTGGGACGGCACCGGGGTCGGTAACACGTTCGTGGCCAACCACTGCGGGAAGTCCATTCCGGCAGGGCTCTGCCACTGATCACCGCTGAACCTCCTGGACCGGCATGATCCCGCGGGGAAGCCCACTGGGCTTCCCCGCGGGATCGGCCTGTCCGGCCCTGGCGGAGGCGGACGGGAATCGAACCCGCCAGCGACGCTGCGCGCCGCTCACCGGTTTTGAAGACCGGGGGGGCCACCAGGCACCCGGACGCCTCCGCTGCTGACCTTATCCGGCGTACAGCGTGTCGATGTCGTCGGCGTACTTGGCGTGCACCACCCGCCGCTTGAGCTTCAGCGTGGGGGTCAGCTCCTCGCTCTCCGCCGTCCATTCCACCGGCAGCAGGCGCCACCGCTTGACCTGCTGCACCCGGGCCAGCTGCTGGTTGGCCGCGGCCACCGCCTCCCCGACCGCCGCCAGCACGGTGGGGTGCTCGGCCAGCGCGGCCAGCGAATCGGCGTCGATGCCGCGGGCCTGGGCCCAGGCCGGGGCGACCTCACCGTCCAGCGTGAGCAGCGCGACCACGTACGGCCGGCGGTCCCCGTAGGCCAGCGCCTGGCCCACCAGCGGGTGCGCGACCAGCAGGTTCTCGATCACGGCGGGCGGCACGTTCTCGCCGCCCGCGGTGATGATCAGCTCCTTCTTGCGGTCCACCACCGACAGGAAGCCGTCCTCGTCCAGCCGGCCGATGTCCCCGGTGTGCAGCCAGCCGTCGGCGTCGATGAGGTCAGCGGTCAGGTCCGGCCGGTTCAGGTAGCCCGGGGTGTTCAGTGGGCTGCGGGTGTAGATCTCGCCGTCCTCGGCGATCCGCACCTCGATGCCGGGCAGCGGGCGGCCCACGGTGCCCATCTTGAATCCATCCGCCGTGTTGAACGCGAACGCCCCGGTGGTCTCCGTCATCCCGTAGATGTCCAGGATCTTCAGGCCCAGCCCGGCGAAGAACGCGGCCACGTCGGGCGGCAGCGGGGCGGCCGCGCTGGACACGGTTTGCGCCTCACCCAGCCCGAGCAGCGCCCGGATCGGCGCCAGCACCTCCCGGTCCGCCTGCTCGAACGCGGCGGCCAGCTCGGCCGGGGTGGTCCGGCCGAACTGGCCGCTCGCCACGTAGCGCCGGCCGGTGTCCATGGCCTGGGCCACGGCCGCCCGCCTCGACTCGTCCGGCTCGGCGGCGAGCAGCGCCTGGATCCCGGCCTGGATCTTCTCCCAGACTCGGGGCACGCCGAAGAACGCGGTCGGCCGGACCCCGCCGACCGCCGCGACCAGCTGCTTGGCGTCCGGGCAGAAATGCACGTGCCCGGCCGTGCTGACCGGCAGGTAGATGCTGAACATCCGCTCGGCGATGTGCGCCAGCGGCAGGTAGGACACCCAGCGCACCCGCGGCGTGATGTTGCCGGTGCGCTCCCCCGCGGCCACCTCGTACAGCACCCCACGGTGGCTGATCAGCACGCCCTTGGGGTTGCCGGTGGTGCCCGAGGTGTACAGCAGGGTGACCGGGTCGTCCGGGCCGATGGCCGCGACCCGCGCCTCGACCTCAGCCGCCAGCGAGGCGAGCCGGTCCCGGCCCAGCGCCACGAAGTCGGCCCAGGTCAGATACAGCTCGCCGGGCGGGCAAGCGGCACCGTCCAGCACGATGATCTTCACCAGACCGGGCAGCTGGCCCAGCACCGGCGCCCACCGGGCCAGCTGGTCCGCGCCGTCCAGCACCGCGATCCGCGCGTCGCAGTCACCGGCCACGAAGCCGACCTGCTCGGCGGCCAGCGTGGCGTAGAACGTGACCGGGACGCCGCCGGCGTGCACCGCGCCGAGGTCGGCCAGGACATGCTCGGACCGGTTCGGCAGCATCAGCGCCACCCGCTCCCCCGGGGCCAGCCCCAGCGCGAGGAAGCCGGCCGCCAGCTCCAGGACCTGCTGCCGGGTCTGCGCCCAGGTCAGGGTGCGCCAGCCGTCCTCGGCACGGTCCGAAAGGGCGGGCTCGCCAGCCCAGTCGGCCGCGGTACGGCGCAGCGCGTCGCACACGGTGTCGCCCTGAATCGTTTCCTCGAGTTCGGCCCGCTGCCGCAGTACCTCGCTGGTCACCGCTCACCTCCGCGTAGCGGGCCCGGCTGGGCCCGGTTCCCTGGCTGGAATGCCACCACGCCGCCGCCTGCTCCGCAAGCTGGCCGGCGAATACAGTGCATGCCATGACCATCTCCGCGGAAGTCAGGCTGACCCAGTACGCATCCGGCGGGGGCTGCGCGTGCAAGATCCCGCCTGGTGAGCTCGAGGATGTGGTGGCCCGGCTGCTGGCCGAGCCGGGCGGGCCGGCCCGCCCGGAACCCGGGCTGCTGATCGGCCTGGAGCACGGCGACGACGCCGCGGTGGTATGGATCAGCGCCGGCCGGGCGGTGGTGGCCACCGCCGACTTCTTCGGCCCGGTGGTGGACGACGCGTACACGTTCGGCCGGATCGCCGGCACCAACGCGCTGTCCGACGTGTACGCGGTCGGCGGTGAGCCACTGGTCGCGGTCAACCTGCTCGGCTGGCCGCGCGGCAAGCTGCCCGCCGAGCTGGCCGGCGAGGTGCTGCGCGGCGGGCTGGACGCCGCCCGGCTGGCCGGCTGCCTGCTGGCCGGCGGGCACAGCATCGACGACCCAGAGCCCAAGTACGGCATGGCGGTCACCGGGCTGGCCGACCCGGACGCGCTGCTGCGCATCGACGGCGGGCAGCCCGGGCTGCCGCTCAGCCTGACCAAGCCGCTGGGCAGCGGCGTGCTGAACAGCAGGCACAAGGCGACCGGGACCGTCTTCCCGCAGGCCATCGACGTCATGACCACGCTGAACGCCGAAGCCAGCCGGGCGGCACTGGCCGCTGGGGTGCGTTGCGCTACCGATGTGACCGGATTCGGGCTGCTCGGTCACCTGTACAAGCTGGCCCGGGCCAGCGGGGTCGCGGCGGTACTGGACCACGCCGCGGTACCGCTGATCGAGGGCGCGCGGGACGCGGTGCGCGACGGGTACGTGCCGGGCGGCACCCGGCGCAACCTGGACTGGGTCGCCCCGCACACCGACACCGGCGGGCTGGCCGAGGAGGACCTGCTGTTGCTGGCCGACGCGCAGACCTCCGGCGGGCTGTTGCTCGCCGGTGAGATCCCGGGCGCGCCGGTGATCGGGGAGCTGGTGCCGGCCGGGGCGGACACGCTGATCCTCCGCTAGCCCGGCCGGGCCGGCCCCGCCGCGGCCCGCGGCACACCCCGTACCCTCATGCTGGGAGGCCAGTCGACCGCGGGAGGCGCAGATGACCGGGCGGACGGCCAGGCGGCGGGTGCTCCGTGTGTCGGCGCCGGGCACCGCCCCGCCGGACCCGCGGGCGGACTTGCTGGCGGTGGAAGAGCCGCTCGAGATCCGGGTGGCCGGGCAGCCGCTTAGCGTGACCATGCGTACCCCGGGCGATGACCTCGATCTGACGGCCGGCTTCCTGGCCGCGGAGGGCGTCATCGCCGGGTCGGCGGATCTGGCTGAGATCACCATGTGCGCGGGCAACGTGGCCGAGGTGACCCTGGCCGCCGGGGTCAGCCTGCCGCTGGAGCGGCTCCGCCGGAACTTCCTGACCAGCAGCGCCTGCGGGGTTTGCGGCAAGGACAGCATCGACGCCATCCGGCTGCGGTCCCGCTACGACGTGTCGGCCGACCCGCTGCGGATCACGCCGGGCACGCTGGCCGGGCTGCCGGACCGGCTGCGTGCTGCGCAGCGGGTGTTCGCCAGCACCGGCGGCCTGCACGCCGCCGGGGTGTTCCGCGCCGACGGGACGCTGCTGGTCATGCGCGAGGACGTGGGCCGGCACAACGCGGTGGACAAGGTGATCGGCTGGGCGCTGCGCGGTGGCCGGCTGCCGCTGGCCGGCTGCGTGCTGCTGGTCAGCGGCCGGGCCTCGTTCGAGCTGACCCAGAAGGCGCTGATGGCCGGCCTGCCGCTGCTGGCCGCGGTGTCCGCGCCGTCCTCGCTGGCCGCGGAACTGGCCGCGGAGTCCGGCATGACCCTGGTCGGCTTCTTGCGCGGCCAGTCGATGAACGTGTATGCCGGGGCGCAGCGGGTCGCCGCCTGAGCCGATCGGCGGGGGCCGTGGCCCCCGCCTAACCGGCTAGGCCGCGCCCTCGGCCACGCCCCAGCGCCGCCGGATCCGGCCGTTGACGACGTTGAACAGCATGTCCACCACGATGCCGATGATCAGGATCAGGATGATGACCCCGATTGCCGAGGCCATGTCAGCCTGGTCCTGATCGTTGGTCAGCAGCACGCCCAGCGACGGCTGGCCGAGAATGATCACGACCACCTCGCCCGCGATCAGGCCGTGCCAGCCGAACGCCCAGCCCTGCTTCAGCCCGCCGACGAACGCCGGCAGGGTGGCCGGCATGATCACGTGCCGGTAGAGCGACACCCGGCGCAGGCCCATCGTCTTGCCCGCCCGCAGCAGCAGCGGCGGCAGGTAGTCGGCCCCGGCGATCAGCCCGTTGGCGATGGCCGGCGCGGCGGTCATCACGATGACGAACAGGATCGCCGTCGTGTTGGCGCCGAACAGGATGATGGCGAACGGAACCCAGACGATCGACGGCAGCGTCTGCACCGCCGTGATCAGCGAGCCGACCGCGGCCCGCAGCGGCCGGATCCGGGACACCAGGGCACCTACCACGGTGCCGATGACCAGGGCTAGCGCGAACCCGATGACCGCGCGGCGCAGCGTGGTGCCGATCGCCTGCCAGATCAGCCCGTGGTGCAGCTGCTCCCACAGGTTGCGCAGCGTGGTGGCCGGGCCGGGCAGGATCGCGTGCTTGAACCCGCTGAGGTAGACCAGCTGCCAGATGGCCAGCGCGAGCACCAGGGCCAGCAGCTTGGGCCAGGCCGCCGCCCACGCCTTGGCCCAGAACTGCCCCCTGGCCTGTTGTGGTGGCAGTACGTCCAGGTTGTCCAGCCCGGCGATGGCGGCGGCCGGCGCCTGGCTGGCTGGCGTGTCAGTTGCCATGGCGGATAACCTCCTCGCGCAGCTGGGCCTTGATCTTGATGGCGAGCTCGACGGTCTGCGCCGAGTCCATCCCGCGTGGCCGGCCGAAGTCGACCGGGAACTCGCCGATGACCCGGCCGGGCCGGCTGCTCAGCAGCACCACCCGGTCGCCGAGCCGGACCGCCTCGCGCACCTCGTGCGTGACGAACAGGATGCTCAGCTTGTTCCGCCGCCAGATGCCCTCGAGCACCTCGTGCAGCAGGTCCCGGGTCATCGCGTCGAGCGCGCCGAACGGCTCGTCCATGAGCAGGATCTCGGCGTCCTGGGCCAGCGCCCGGGCCAGCGCGACCCGCTGCCGCATGCCGCCGGACAGCTGGTGCGGCCGCTTGTCGGCGAACGCGCTCAGGTGCACCAGGTCCAGCAGTTCGGCCACCCGGTCCCGGCGTTCCGCCCGGGGCATGCCGTTGGCCCGCAGCGGCAGCTCGATGTTGCGCGCCGCGGTCAGCCACGGGAACAGCGCCGACTCCTGGAACATCAGGGACACCCGGCGGCCGCCGGTGGACAGTTCCCCGGAGGTCGGCGTGTCCAGGTCGGCGACCAGCGACAGCAGGGTGCTCTTGCCGCACCCGGACGCGCCGATCAGGCAGACGAACTCACCGGGGGCGACCGACAGGGACACCCGGTCCAGGGCCAGCAGCGCGGTGTCGCCCCGGCCGAACGTCTTGGACACGTCGCGGATCTGTACCGCGGAGCCCGCGGGGGTCACCGGGGTGACCGCCGCGGGCGCCGCCCGTCGTGCGTCAATGCTCATGGGCTCACCTGTGCCTGTCCGTCGGCTTTGAGCAGGGCGTTGAGCGGGCCGAGGTCGTAGATGCCGGCCAGGTTGGCCGGCTTGAGCAGGCCCACCGCCTCGGCGTGCTTGGCGTCGGTGGCCAGCGAGGAGGCGATCGGGTCGTTGGTGAACGTGATCTGCTGGAAGGCCAGCGGCAGCACCGCGGACTTCAGCCCCTTGCCGGTCAGCGCGGTCAGCTCGGCGTTGGCCGCTGTCTCGGCGGCCGCCGCGTTCTGGTGGATGAAGTTGTTCGCCTCGATCTGCCCCTTGAGCAGGCCGGTCACCACGCTGGGGTGGGCGGCCAGGAAGGACTGCGCGACGACCAGGTTGGTGGTGACGAACTTGCCGCCCGGCCACAGGCTGGCCTCGTTCACCAGCACCTTGCCGCCGTCCTGCTGCAGCTGGATGTCGTACGGGGCCGGCTCCCAGCCGCCCGCGATCTGGCCGGACTTGAATTCCAGCACCGCGTCCGAGTTGGGCGAGATCGGCGTGATCGGCACGTCACCGCCGCCGGTCTGGGTGCTGGTCAGCCCGTGCTGCTTGAGGTAGTAGCGCAGCGCGACGTCCTGGGTGTTGCCCAGCGACGGGGTGGCCAGCTTCTGCCCCTTGAGCTGGCTGACGCTGCTGATGCTGGGCTTGACCACCAGCGCCGCGCCGCCGGACGCCGCGCCGGAGATGATCTTGATGGCCTTGCCGCCGGACTTCTGCCAGGCGTTGATGGCCGGGTTGGGGCCGACGTAGGCCGCGTCCAGCTGGCCGGCCAGCAGCGCCGTGGTCTCCTGGGTGCCCGAGCTGAACACCGAGGTCTTGAGCGTGACGTTCTTGCCGAGGTTCTTGGCGAAGAAGCCTTCCTTGAGGCCGACCAGCGCCGAGGCGTGGGTGATGTTGGCCAGGAAGCCGAGGCGCAGGGTGACCGGCGCGGGATTGCTGCCGGACGAGCCGGACGAGCCCGAGGACGCGGCGGATGACGAGCATCCGGCGGCCAGGGCGGTGACGGCTGCGGCTCCTACGGCGAGGAGGACTCGTCTCATGTTAACCACCTTGTCTATCAGCTTAGTATGTCGATCTGTTTGATAGGCAATGGTGATTAAACCATACCCACGGCGGTTGCGCGCAAATCCTCTGCCACCAGGCCAGCCGCCCGGTTGCCCCGGGGGTCCAGGCAGACCGGCCGGCCCGTTCACCGCGGGCCGCACTGATCGGTCGGTAACGTCCCCGGCTAGCTGTCCCCGGGCGTTTGGATGTCAATGCCGACCACCGACGGGTATTTTTGCAGGCACTGCTCCAGTTCGGCGATCTGCGCGTTGCTCGCGTTGTCTACCCGGTAGCGAACGTTATACAGAAGGTCTGAGGCCCGGTGATCGGTCGGCAGCGCTTCTGGCGTGGCTTGAGGTACGTGCGAGCAGGCCGTCCGGACGTGCAGCCGGGTGGAGTCCGGCGTCCCGCTCTTGAACTGGACGACGGCCTCCTGCTGGCCCAGCGCGGCGTCGAATTTGGCACACCCGGTGACGGTGGCCAGCAGCCCGCCCGTCAGCAGCAGGATGGCCGCGGTGCCGCGCCACGCGGTGCGGACAGGGCGAGATCGGTGCACGGGGCACAGCTTACGGGGGCACGCCATACGATCAGGCAGTGCAGCCCCAGCCTGGAGGTACCGTGCCTGCCCTGATCGAGGATTACGCGCTGATCGGCGACATGCAGTCGGCGGCGCTGGTCAGCCGGGACGGCTCGGTGGATTGGCTGTGCCTGCCCCGGTTCGACTCCCCCGCCTGCTTCGCCGCGCTGCTCGGCACGGACCGCAACGGCCACTGGCGGATCGCCCCACCAGCACCCCCCGGTGGAGCGAAGATCCAGGTCACCCGGCGCTACCTGACGGACTCGCTGATCCTGCAGACGGACTGGCAGACACCCACCGGCACGGCCCGGGTGACCGACTTCATGCCGCCGCGGGACGGCCGCCCGCCGGCCCTGGTGCGCATCGTCGAGGGCCTGTCCGGCTCGGTCGAGCTGGACTGCACGCTGGTGGTCCGGTTCGGCTACGGCCAGGTACTGCCCTGGATGCGGCGCTGCGACGGCCAGCTGCTCGGGGTGGCCGGCCCGGACGCGATCTGGCTGGCCACGCCGGTCGCGCTGGCCGGCCGGGGCTTCACCCACCAGGCCACGTTCACCGTGCGGGCGGGCGAGCGGGTGCCGTTCGTGCTCAGCTACATGCCCTCGCACCTGGGCTCCCCAGACCTGCTCGACCCGCACCAGGCGCAGGCGGTCACGGCGCAGTTCTGGGCCGACTGGGTGTCCCGGTGCACCTACCACGGTGCCTACCGGGACGCGGTGGTCCGGTCCCTGATCACCCTCAAGGCGCTGACTTACCAGCCCACCGGGGGCATCGTGGCCGCCGCCACCACCTCGCTGCCGGAAGACCTGGGCGGGGTGCGGAACTGGGACTACCGGTACTGCTGGCTGCGCGACGCCACCATCACCCTGGAGGCCCTGCTGCGCACCGGGTACACCGAGGAGGCATTCGCCTGGCGGACCTGGCTGGCCCGGGCGGTGGCCGGCGACCCGGGTGACGTGCAGATCATGTACGGCGTGGCGGGCGAGCGCCGGCTGGCCGAGTGGGAGGCGGACTGGCTGCCCGGATACCACGAGTCGGCGCCGGTGCGGATCGGCAACGCGGCGGTGAATCAGCGCCAGCTGGACGTGTACGGCGAGGTCATCGACGCGCTGACGCTCGGCCGCCAGTCCGGCATCGCGGTGGACCGGCACGCCTGGTCGCTGCAGCGCGCGCTGCTCGGCTTCCTGGAGAAGCACTGGAATGAGCCGGACGAGGGCATCTGGGAGGTACGCGGCCCGCGGCGGCACTTCGTGCACTCCAAGGTGATGGCCTGGGTGGCCTTCGACCGCGCGGTGCGTATCGCGGAGGCTGGCCTGCCCGGCCCGGTCGCCCGCTGGCGGGAGATACGGGACGAGATCCACCGGCAGGTCTGCGAGCGGGGCTACGACGCGGAGCGCGGCGCGTTCACCCAGTACTACGGCAGCACCCAGCTGGACGCCGCGGTGCTGCTCATCCCCGAGCTGGGCTTCCTGCCGCCGGACGACCCGCGGGTCATCTCCACCGTGCGGGCCGTCCAGCGCGAGCTGGTCAGCGACGGGCTGGTGCGCCGGTACCAGCTGGCCGAGCAGGACGGCGGCCAGGCCAGCCCGGACGGCCTGCCGGGCAGCGAAGGTGCGTTCCTGGCGTGCAGCTTCTGGCTGGCCAACGCGCTGCACATGATCGGCCGGGACGACGAGGCGGCCGAGCTGTTCGGCCGGCTGCTCGCGCTGCGCAACGACCTGGGCCTGCTCAGTGAGGAGTACGACCCCCGCTACCAGCGCCAGGTCGGCAACACGCCACAGGCGTTCAGCCACGTGCCGCTCATCCAGGCCGCGCTCAACCTGGACCAGCACGCGGGCGCGCACAGCCGCGCCGGGGTGGCAGACAGGCCGTCGGCCGGCCAGCGGCACGGGCGCTCGTGACGGCGGGTGCCAGCAACGCTGGGGTCGACAGGTCGCCCGGCGCGTCGGCGCAGTCGCCGCGGCCGCACATCCTGGTGGTCAACGGGCGGAAGGTACGGCAGCCGGTCTTCGTCATCGGCGCGCCGTGCTCCGGGACCGATCTGCTGGCCCGGTCGCTGAAGCGGTCCGACGGGTTCCACCTCACCCTGGGCCAGCGCTGGGTCATCCCGGTCGTGCAGGCGTTCGCCCGGCGGCCGTCGATCTCCCGCGGCCGGCCCGAGGCGGCCGCCACCGTGCTGCGCGATGCCTTCGCGCAGGCCTGGCAGGTCACCGCGGACTGCTGCCTGGGCTGCACCCAGCAGTGCCGCCAGGCAGGCGGCCTGGACGGTGTGGGCCCGTGCGTCAGCCAGCAGGCCGTGCTCCGCTACGGCGATGCCAGCCCGGACCTGATGTACTGCGTGGACGCGCTGCTCGACGCGTTCCCCGATGCGCGGGTGCTGCAGATCATCCGGGACGGCCGGGACACGGTGGCCGGGATGCTGGCCGACCCCTCCGTGCTGGCCTGGTTCAAGCCGGGCTTCGTGGACACCGGCGCGGAGTTTCCGCACCCGCTGCTCGGCGTGGAGAAGGAAGCCGACCAGGCCGCCTGGCCCGGGCTGTCCATGACAGCCAAGTGCGCGATGCGCTGGCGGGGCAGCGTGCGGCAGATGGCCCGGCTGCGCGCCCGGCTGGCCGCTGACCAGCTGGTCACATTCCGCTACGAGGACGTGATCCGGCAGCCCGCCGACGCGGCCGCCGCCATCTCCGACTTCCTGGCCGCCCCGGTGCGCATCCTGGAGCCGCCCGCGCCGGGCCGCCCGTCGCTGGCCGAGCCGGGGTCCTGGCGCCGGGTGCTGAACCCCGGCCAGGCCGCCGAGATCGAGGCGGTGGCCGGCGAGGAGCTGCGCCGGCTCGGCTACGGCAGCTAGGCACCGATCACGCTTTCGCGGGCTCCTGGCCGGCGAACTGGGTGTGGTACAGCTCCGCGTACAGGCCGCCCGCGGCCAGCAGTTCGGGGTGCGTGCCGCGCTCGGCCACCCGGCCATCGTCGATGACCAGGATCTGGTCCGCCTCCCGGATGGTGGACAGCCGGTGCGCGATGACCAGCGACGTCCGCCCGCTCAGCGCGGTCTTCAGCGCGGCCTGCACGGCCACCTCAGACTCCGAGTCCAGGTGCGCGGTGGCCTCGTCCAGCACCACCACGGACGGCGCCTTGAGCAGCAGCCGGGCAATGGCCAGCCGCTGCTTCTCCCCGCCGGACAGCCGGTAGCCGCGGTCCCCCACCACGGTGTCCAGGCCGTCGGGCAGGCCGGCCACCAGGTCCCAGATCTGCGCCGCCTGGCAGGCCGCGATCAGCTCCGGCTCGGTGGCCTCCGGCCGGGCGTAGAGCAGGTTGGCCCGGACCGTGTCGTGGAACATGTGCGCGTCCTGGGTGACCACGCCCACCGCGTCGTGCAGCGACTGCAGCGTGACGTCGCGCAGGTCCTGGCGGCCGATCCGGACCGTGCCCTGGTCCGGGTCGTACATCCGGGACACCAGGTGGGTGATCGTGGTCTTGCCCGCGCCGGACGGCCCGACCAGCGCGGTGAGCTGACCGGGCGGCGCGGTGAAGCTGATGTCCCGGAGCACCATCTGGCCCGGCCCGTCCTGCTCGGGTGCCGGCAGCGCGATCGACTCCAGCGAGGCCAGCGACACCTCGCTGGCCCGCGGGTAGCGGAACGACACCCGGTCGAACTCGATGGCGGGCGCAGCCGCCGGCTGGCCGTTGGGCGCGGCGGCGCGCAGCGGCACCGCGTCCGGCTTCTCCGCGATCAGCGGCTTCAGGTCGAGCACCTCGAACACCCGGTCGAAGCTGACCAGCGCGGTCATCACGTCCACCTGCACGTTGGACAGCGAGGTGATCGGCCCGTACAGCCGGGCCAGCAGCGCGGTCAGCGCGACCAGCGTGCCGAGCTCGAACGTGCCGTGGATGACCAGCACCCCGCCCACCCCATAGGTGACCGCGGTGGCCATCGAGGCCAGCAGGGTGAGCGCGATGAACAGCGTGCTGCCGTACATCGCGGTGACCACGCCGATGTCCCGGACCCGGGCGGCCCGGCCCTGGTACGCCTCGCTCTCCCGGCGCGGGTTGCCGAACAGCTTGACCAGCATGGCGCCGGCCACGTTGAACCGCTCCGTCATCATCGACCCGAGCTCGGCGTCCAGCTGCATGGATTCCCGGGTATACCGCTGCAGCCGCCGGCCGACCAGCCGGGCCGGGATGACGAAAACCGGCAGCAGCACCAGTGAGATCACGGTGACCAGCCAGGACAGGCTAAACATGGTGATCAGCACCAGGACCAGGACGAGCACGTTGGACACGATGGAGGACAGCGTGGAGGTGATGGCCGACTGCGCGCCGATCACGTCGCTGTTCAGCCGGCTGACCAGCGAGCCGGTCTGGGCCCGGGTGAAGAACGCGATCGGCTGCTGCTGCACGTGCCCGAACACTTCGGTGCGCAGGTCGTAGATCAGCCCTTCACCGACTCGCGCGGAGAACCAGCGCTGGCCGAACGCGAGGACCGCGCTGACCAGCGCGATGCCCGCGGTGAGCCCGGCCACCTCGACCACCAGGCCGGAGTTGTGGGCCAGGATGCCGTTGACGATGCTTCTTAGCAGCAGCGGCACGGCCACCGTGGCCACCGCGGCCAGCGCCGCCATGGCCAGGTAGAAGGTCAGGTGCAGCCGGTAGGGCCTGGCGTAGCGGGCGATCCTGCGCACGGTCCCGGGCCTGATCCGCTGCTGCGTGACCGACCGGTCCCGGGAGAAGCCACGCATCGCGTGCCAGTTCGCTGCGTACATGAGCGGAGCAACCCTTCACCGCGGCGAGATCTTCCCAGGTTAGCTAACAGCGAACGGCAGCTGACCGCGACTGGTTAAGGCCCGGCCAGCCGTTCCCGCTGCAGCGCGGCCTGGATCCGCCGCTCGGCGGCCGCCTGCGCGGCGGCGTCGTTCCCGGGCGCCTGGCTGAGCAGTTCCTTGGTCGCCCGGGCCACGGCCGGCTCCACGGTGAGCAGCGCCGCGACGAGATCAGCCACCGCGCCGTCCAGATCGGCGCCGGGCACCACCAGCTCGGCCAGCCGCAGCTGGGCCGCTTCCGCGGCGCCCACCGTGCGGCCGGTCAGGCACAGCTCCAGCGCGCGCGGCAGGCCGGCGATGTCCACCAGCGGCTTGGTCCCGGTCAGGTCGGGAACCAGGCCCAGCTGCGGCTCCTTCATGCACAGCTGCGCGTCGTCGGCCAGGATGCGCAGGTCGCAGGCCAGCGCGAGCTGGAAGCCGCCGCCGATGGCGTGACCCTGGACCGCGGCCACCGACGTGATATCCGGGCTGCGCAGCCAGCTGTATCCCTGCTGGAGGGACGCGATCCAGTCCTCGAAGCCCGGGCTGTCCGCGCGGGGCGGCGGATCCTCGCCGGGCACCCCGTCCGGCGAGAACAAGCGGAGGTCGATGCCGGCCGAAAAGGACGGGCCCGCCCCCCGCACCACGACCACGCGCACCGCCGGCGGCAGGGTTTGGCCGATCGCGGCCAGGCCGTGCCACATGGCCGGGGTCATCGCATTGCGCCGCGCGGGCCGGTCCAGGGTGACGGTCACCGCACCCGGCGCAGGCGCACCGACATCCACCCGCAAACCGGCGCGGGCGAGGTCGGTGTCGGAACCGGTCAGCGCTTGGCCCGCGCCTTGCCCCGGGTGGCCCCACCGCGGCCGCGCAACGAAACCCCGTTCTCTGACAAGATGCGGTGCACGAATCCGTAGGACCGGCCGGTCGCGGCGGCCAGGGACCGGATGCTCTCCCCCGCGTCGTACCTCTTCTTCAGGTCGGATGCCAGCTTGGTGCGGTCGGCACCGGTGACCCTGGTGCCTTTCTTGAGGGTCTCGGTCACGCGTACCTCCCGTGAACTGAAGTGACCGCTGCGTTACGTCTCCCTCATGATCACGCATCAATAGCAGATCGGCTACCTACATCCGGGTAAGTGATCACTACTTTTTCGCCCAGCCCCAAGTTGCCCATCACGCTAGGGTCACCAGGTCGGCCAGCCCCTCGTTCCAGGTGTCCTCCACCCCGTCAGGCAGCAGGATCACCCGCTCCGGGGACAGCGCCTCGACCGCTCCCTCGTCGTGGGTGACCAGCACGATCGCACCCTGGTAGCGGCGCAGCGCGGCCAGGATCTCAGCCCGGCTGGCCGGGTCCAGGTTGTTGGTCGGCTCGTCCAGCAGCAGCAGGTTGGCCCCGGACACCACGAGCAGGGCGAGCGCGAGCCGGGTCTTCTCCCCGCCGGACAGCACGCTGGCCGGCTTGTCCACCGCGTCGCCGGAGAACAGGAACGAGCCCAGGATGCGCCGGTGCTCGGGGTCGAGCAGGTCTGGCGCGGCGGTACGCATGTTCTCCAGCACGGTGCGCTGCCCGTCCAGCGTCTCGTGCTCCTGCGCGTAGTAGCCGAGCCGCAGGCCGTGGCCGGGGGTGACCTCGCCGGTGTCCGGCTTCTCCTGGCCGGCCAGCAGCCGCAGCAGCGTGGTCTTGCCCGCCCCGTTCAGGCCGAGCACCACGATCCTGGCCCCCCGGTCCACCGCCACGCTGACGTCGGTGAAGACTTCGAGCGAGCCGTAGGACTTGGACAGGCCGGCCGCGGCCAGCGGGACCCGGCCGGACGGCACCGGATCGGGGAAGCGCAGCCGGGCCACCCGCTGCGGGGCCCGCTCGGCCGCCACCCCGGCGAGCAGCCGCTCGGCGCGCCGCTGCATGCCCTGGGCCGCTCTGGCCTTGGTCGCCTTGGCCCGCATCTTGTCCGCCTGGGCGTGCAGCGCGGCGGCCTGGCGGCTCGCGTTGGCGTGCTCCCGGCGGCGCCGCCGCGCGTCGGTCTCGCGCTGCTGCAGGTAGGCCTGCCAGCCCACGTTGTAGATGTCCAGCTGATGGGTGTCCGCGTCCAGGTGGAACACCTTGCTGACCAGTGCCTCGAGCAGCGCGGTGTCGTGGCTGATCACCACCAGCCCGCCGCGGAACGCCCGCAGGTGGTCGCGCAGCCAGGTCACCGAGTCGGCGTCCAGGTGGTTGGTCGGCTCGTCGAGCAGCAGAGTCTGCGCGTCGGCGAACAGGATCCGGGCCAGCTCGACCAGGCGCCGCTGCCCGCCGGACAGCGTGGCCAGCGGCTGGGCCAGCACCCGGTCGGCCAGCCCCAGGCTGGACGCGATCGACGAGGCCTCCGCCTCGGCCGCGTAGCCGCCCAGCATGGCCAGCCGCTCCTCGAGCTGCCCGTACCGGCGTACCGCGGCGTCCCGGCGGCTGGGCGCGCCGTCGGACATCTGCTGTTCCGCGGCCCGCATCCCGGCCCGCAGCTCGTCCAAGCCACGGCCGGACAGCACCCGGTCCAGGGCCAGCCCGCCGAGATCGCCGGCCCGGGTGTCCTGCGGCAGGTAGCCGATGCGCTCGCCGCGGCGCACCGTGCCCGCGGCCGGCTGCGCCTCCCCCGCCAGCACCCGGGCCAGCGTGGTCTTGCCCGCGCCGTTCCGGCCGACCAGGCCGACCTTGTCCCCGGGCCCGATCTGGAAACTGGCCCCGGCCAGCAGCAACTGCGCGCCAGCGCGCAGCTCCAGGCCGGACGCGGCGATCATAACCACTCCAACATCACGAACGGGAAAGCGGCGACGCCGCGGGCCGTTGCCCAGCCTACGTGGTCCTGCGCAGGATCAGGTGCGCCGAGCACGGTCACTAGGGCTCGGTGAGCTGGATGCGGATCGCGCGGAACAGCCGCGGCGTGTCCCGCAGCACGGCCAGCCGGGGGTCGGGCACGGTGAGGAACCGGTCCACCGCCAGGTCGAAGTACGGCCGCAGCCGCGGGTCCTCGCGCAGCCCGGCCAGCGCGCGCCGGTCCCCGCCCAGCACCACGGCGTCCAGCGGGCCGCCGTACCGGCCGAACACCCGGACCGCGGTGTCCGCCGCCGCCTCCAGCGCCTCGCTGGCCTGCTTCTCCCGGCGCCGGGCGAAGCGGTGCTGGGACCGGCCACCGGCCGCGCTGCGCCCGTGCACCAGGCGCGAGCCCACCTTGGAGTCGGCCAGCTCCGGCGGATCGCCGGTGAACACGCCGGCCGCGTAGCCGCCCAGCCGGACCAGCAGCACGCCGACGGTGCGGTCCGCGGTGGCGTGCGCCGCGATCCGGTGCGCCTGCCGGACCACGGCCCGTACCGTGCCGGGCGGCGGGTCGGCGCCTGGCTCGCCCGCCGCCAGCGGCGGGAACGGCGGGTGGCAGGCCGCGGCGGCGCCGTCCGCCGCTCGGAACAGCACGACGTCCGGCGCCGCCTCGACGGCGAGTGGGCCGCCGTGCCGGTCGGCGAGACCCGCGATCCAGCCGGGGAACCGCTCCGGGCTCAACTCGATCCACCGCGGCCGGGTAGCTTCTGGCATAGAAGTTTAGAATAGCTAACAAACAACAACCCCAGGGTTAACTGTCGGACGGCGGCCCATGACGCTGAACCAGCTGCGCACGTTCCTGGCCGTGGCCGAGACCGGCTCGGTCCGGGCAGCCGCCCAGCAGCTGGTGGTGACCCAGGCCGCGGTGTCCGCCTCGCTGGCCGCGCTGCAGCGCTCGCTCGGCGTGCCGCTGCTCGAGCCGGACGGCCGCGGGCTGCGGCTGACCGGGGCGGGCCAGACCTACGCGGGCTACGTCCAGCGCATCCTCGGGCTGCTGGACGAGGCCGGGCTGGCCGCTACGGCGGCCGCCGACCCGGAGCACGGCGAGCTGCGCATCGCCGCCGTCACCACGGCGGCCGAGCAGATCGTGCCCGGTCTGCTGGGCGGCTTCCGGTCCCGGCATCCACGCATGGGCGTTCGGCTGGAAGCGGGGAATCGGGCGCGCGTCCGTGCGCTGCTCGACCGGCATCAGGTGGATCTGGTGCTGGGTGGCCGCCCTGAGCCGGGCTGGGACGTGCGGGTGCTGGCCGTCCGGCCGCACCAGCTCGTCGTGGTGGCCGCGCCCGAACTGGCGGCCAGCGCCCGGCCTGGCCCGCAACTGCTGCCCTGGCTGGCCCGGCAGGCCTGGCTGCTCCGCGAGCCCGGCTCGGGCACCCGGGCCGCCACCGACGCGCTGCTCGCCGAGCTGGACATCACCCCGCCGGCCCTGATGGTCGGCTCCAACGGGGCCATCCGCGGCTCGGCCAGCGTAGGCCTGGGCGTCACCCTGGTGTCCCGGGACGCGGTGGCCGCCGAGCTGGCCGATGGCCGGCTCAGCGAGCTCCCGGTGCCGGGCACGCCGCTGCACCGCGACTGGTATCTGGTCGCGCATGCAGATCTGCCGCCCGCCGGGAAGATGCTGCTCGAGCACGTGCTCAGCCACGGCGGCTTCCGGCCGCCAACTGTTAATCCGGACCTTTAGTGTTATCGCCAAACTCTCAATAGACAGCTGGCATACCGGCTGGCAGGGTCAAGAGGACAGCATCCTGTGCCACCGGAGGGAATCATGGAACGCTGGACCGCGGGCGTGATCCCGTACGCCGAGATGGGCTACTACGCGCCGGACTACGTGCCCAAGGACACCGACGTGCTGTGCGCGTTCCGGATCACGCCGCAGCCCGGGGTGCCGCCCGAGGAGGCCGGGGCCGCGGTGGCCGGCGAGTCGTCCACCGCCACCTGGACCGTGGTGTGGACCGACCGGCTCACCGCATACGAGCACTACCAGGCCAAGTGCTACCGGGTCGACCCGGTGCCCGGCCGCGACGGTGAGTACCTCGCCTACATCGCCTACGACATCGACCTGTTCGAGGAAGGCTCGATCGCCAACCTCACCTCGTCCATCATCGGCAACGTGTTCGGCTTCAAGGCGCTGAAAGCACTCCGCCTGGAGGACATGCGGATCCCGCTGGCCTACACCAAGACGTTCCAGGGCCCGCCGCACGGCATCGTGATGGAACGCGAGTACCTGAACAAGTACGGCCGGCCGCTGCTCGGCGCGACGACCAAGCCCAAGCTGGGCCTGTCCGCGCGGAACTACGGCCGGGTGGTCTACGAGGCGCTGCGCGGCGGGCTCGACTTCACCAAGGACGACGAGAACATCAACTCGCAGCCGTTCATGCGCTGGCGGGACCGGTACCTGTTCACCATGGAGGCGGTGCACCGGGCGGAGGAGCAGACCGGCGAGATCAAGGGCCACTACCTGAACGTGACCGCGGCCACCATGGAGGACATGTACGAGCGCGCCGAGTTCGCCCGGGAACTGGGCAGCGTGATCATCATGGCCGACCTGACGGTGGGCTACACCGCGCTGCAGTCGATGTCTCGGTGGGCCCGCCGCAGCGGGGTCATCCTGCACCTGCACCGGGCCGGCCACGGCACATACACCCGGCAGAAGACGCACGGGGTGAGCTTCCGGGTCATCGCCAAGTGGTGCCGGCTGATCGGCGTGGACCACATCCACGCCGGCACGGTGGTCGGCAAGCTGGAAGGCGACCCGGCCATGGTGCGCGGCTACTACGACACGCTGCGCGGCGCCCAGGTGCCCGCCGATCTGGGTCACGGCCTGTACTTCGACCAGGACTGGGGATCGCTGCCGGGCACTATGCCGGTCGCTTCCGGCGGGATCCACGCCGCCCAGATGCCGCAGTTGCTCGGCTATCTCGGTGAGGACGTGGTGCTCCAGTTCGGCGGCGGCACCATCGGCCACCCGATGGGCATCGCGGCGGGCGCCACCGCCAACCGGGTAGCCGTGGAGGCGATGATCAAGGCGCGCAACGAGGGCCGCGACTACCTCCGCGAGGGCGAGCGCATCCTGGCCGACGCGGCCAAGCGCTGCCAGCCGCTGCAGACGGCCCTGGACACCTGGGGTGACATCACCTTCAACTACGAGTCCACCGACACGCCCGACGTCGTCGCCACCCCTTCCTGACGGAGCCAGACATGCGGATCACCCAGGGCACCTTCTCCTATCTGCCCGACCTGACCGACGCCGAGATCGCGGCGCAGCTGCAGTACGCGGTGGACCAGGGCTGGGCGGTCGCGGTGGAGTTCACCGACGACCCGCACCCGCGCAACGTGCTGTGGGAGATGTGGGGCCTGCCCATGTTCGACATCGCCGACGCGGCGGCGGGCCTGCACGAGGTCACCGCGTGCCGCCGCGCCTACCCGGCGCACTACATCCGGGTGTCGGCCTACGACGCCAGTCTGGGCCGGCAGACCACCGCGCTCAGCTTCATCGTGCACCGGCCGGCCACCGAGCCCGGCTTCCGGCTGGACCGGCAGGAGAGCACCGACCGCCGGATCCGCTACTCCCTGCACCCCTATGCTGCCCAACGCCCGTCCGGTGACCGGTACGACAGCAACGGGACGGGCCATCCGGGATGAGCAAGCCTGGCTTCGCCATGCCCCAGCCGGGCCCGGCCGGGGCGCCGGACGAGCCGGCCGAGGAGCCAGCGGGCCCGCCGCCGCTGGCCGCAGACGACACCGTCGAGCTGAGCGAGGAACAGCAGGCGCAGCGGCTGTCCCAGATGCTCGACGAGTTCGACCGCGAGTTCGTCGGCCTGGCCCCGGTCAAGACCCGGGTCCGGGAGATCGCCGCGCTGCTGCTGGTGGACCGGCTCCGGCAGCGCTACGGGCTGACCTCGTCGCGGCCCAGCCTGCACATGTGCTTCACCGGCAGCCCGGGCACCGGCAAGACCACGGTGGCCATGCACATGGGCGCGCTGCTCCGCGAGCTCGGTTACCTGCGCACCGGCCAGCTGGTCAGCGTGACCCGGGACGACCTGGTCGGGCAGTACGTCGGGCACACCGCGCCGAAAACCAAAGAGGTGCTGAAGCGGGCCATGGGCGGCGTGCTGCTCATCGACGAGGCCTACTACCTGTACCGGCCGGAGAACGAGCGGGACTACGGCCAGGAGGCCATCGAGATCCTGCTCCAGTTCATGGAGGCCAACCGGGAGGATCTGGTAGTCATCCTGGCCGGCTACGCGGACCGGATGGACGTGTTCTTCCGGTCTAACCCCGGGATGGCCTCCCGGGTGGCGCACCACATCGACTTCCCCGAGTTCACCCTGGACGAGCTGATCCAGATCGCGACGCTGCTGCTGAACCGCGAGCAGTATCAGCTGTCTCCCGCGGCCGAGGCGGCGTTCCGCGAGTACGTCGGGCTGCGCATGCAGCAGCCGCGGTTCGCCAACGCGCGCAGCATCCGCAACGCCATCGACCGGATGCGGCTGCGCCAGGCCCGCCGCCTGGTCGCGGCGGGCGGTCGGATCGGCCGGGCCGACCTGATGCGGATCGACGAGGCCGACGTGCGGGCCAGCCGGGTTTTCGCGCGCTAGCCGCGGTCCTTGTGTGCTGAGACCAGGTCGTGGTCGAACGCGAACACCACGGCCGCCCGGGGCATCCGCACGTCCATCAGGATCACGTGGCGCCGTCCCGGCGCACCGCCGCGGCCACCGGCAGCGTGGCCTGCACCAGCCAGCCCCGGCCGCCCGGCCCGTCCTGGCAGCTTCCGCCCAGCGACTCTGCGCGCTCGCGCATGCTGAGTAGGCCCATCCCGGTGCCAGTGCCGGGCTGCGCCGCGCTGTCCACGGCCATCCGGACCGCGTCCGCGGCGACGGCCAGCCGGACCGTGGTGGGCGCGCCGGGCGCGTGCTTGGCCGCGTTGGTCAGCGCCTCCTGCACGATGCGGTACACGGCCAGGCCGGTGGTGGCGGGCAGCCGGCCGGGGTCGCCGTCGACGGTTAGCGTGACGTCCGCGCCGGCCGACCGGAACCGTTCGACCAGCGTGGCCACCCCATCGGCACCGGGCAGCGGCGTGGCCGGGCCGCCGTCACGGTGCAGCATGCCGACGGCCCGGCGCACCTCGGCCAGGCTTTCCTGGCCCAGCCGCTCGGCCTCGGCCAGGGCGCGCCCGGCGTCGGCCAGGTCGTGCTCGACGGCCAGCCGCGCGCTGCTCACGTGCAGCAGCAGCACGGTCAGCGTGTGCGCGATCACGTCGTGCAGTTCGCGGGCGATACGGTTGCGCTCTTCGGCCCGGGCCCGGGCGGCCAGTCCCGCCTGGGCCGCGCGCAACTGGGCGACCAGGTCGAGTTCACGGCGGATCAGCAGGCCGGCCAGTACGCTGAACGTGGTTCCGGCCAGCCACGCCGCCCAGCCCGGATCCGGCTGCACCCACAGCCACTCGGCCGCGAACAGGGCCATCGCGCCGACCCAGTAGATCAGCCCGTCCCGGCGGCGGCCGGCCAGCACACACCACGCGCCGAGCAGGCACACCGCGAACCAGCCGACGTTGCTGGACTGGCCGTTACCCAGCACGGCGATGCCGCCGGTGGCCAGCGCCGCGTAGCCCAGCAACGGCTGCCACTGCGCGGCCAGCGCGGCACCCGCGGCGATGGCCAGCACCGCCGCCGCCGCGGCCGCGGGCGGGCTGGGGTTCAGCCGGGCCAGCCCGACCACCACGAACACGGTGAACGCGGCCAGCCCGGTCCACCTGACCCAAGCTGGGATCAACCCCGCACCGCCGGCCGGCACCGCCCCGCCGACAGCGCGAACAGCACCGCCCCCCACGGGCCCGCCACCCACAGCGGCCACGGATAGGCCAGGTGCGCGCTGCTGACGCTGACCAGGACCCAGACCACCACGTTGACCGACACGGCGGCCAGCCAGATCGTCCACCCCACGCGGAGCGCGGCCGGCCAGCCGGCCAGCCCACCGCACCGCGGCGCGACCCGGGCCGGCGCCGCCACGGCCGGCGCCGCCGCCACCGGCACGGGCAGGTCCGCGCACAGCGGGGCCAGGTCGCCGTAGGTCACCGCCTGGTAGGCCTGCGCCATGCGCTGCTCGAACTCGTCCATCCGCAGCCGGCCGTCCGCCACCGCGCCGCGCAACCGGTCCACGACCTGCTGCCGGTCCTGGTCCGAGGCCCGCATCTGCTGCCGGTCGTCCATCCCGCGCACCTCCACCCGATCGCTACGCTCGTACTGGCCTTACCCCCATCGTCGCGATCCGGCCACCCAGGCGCATCAACCCGTGGTTAGAGGTTGCGAGTCCGGCTTGTCGAGCACGGCGAGCAGCAGCCCGCCGATCAGGGCCAGGTTCTTGTGGAAGTGGATCCGCTGCTGATTGCGTTCCGCTGGGTCCTCGATCGTCCAGTACGGATGCCCGGCCAGCGTGGTGGGCACCAGCGAGGCGGCCAGCACCGCGGCGGACAGCCGCGGGGCCAGGCCCAGCGCCAGAATGCCGCCCGCCGCCACCTGCACGCCCGCGTTGGCCCGGACCAGCAATTCGTCGTCCTCGGGCAGCGGAACCCGGCCGCGGATCGCGGATAGCACCGGGCCAGCCAGTTCTACCCGTTTGCCCGGCTGGCGCACGGCGTCCAGGCCGAGCAGGATGTAGGTCGATCCGGTCAGCACGCGGGCGGCCGGCCGCAACGGGGCCAGCACGCGGTTGAAGATGGTCATAGCTGCCTCGCTACGGGTCCGGGAAGTTTCGCTCGGCAGGACTGTACGCCTTGTGCGTCGGGCTATCTGTCCCGGTCTAGGGTGACCCCATGGGGCTGCGGGTACGGATGGCTGTGCTAGCCGTGGTGACCGCTGCGGCGGGTGGCACCGCGGCGTGCTCGGTCACATCCGCGGCGGTCCCACGGCCCACCTCCCGGCCGGCCGCGGCCGCCGCCCTGCCGCAGCCAACCGCGACCCGGCCCACCGCGACGCCGTCCCGGCCCGCCGGGCCGGTGCTCCAGGTGACCGGCGCACCCGGCAAAGTTAAGGCCAAGGGCGCGATCCTGGCCGACGTGGCCACCGGCCAGGTGCTGTGGAGCCGCGACCCAACCCAGCCGCGGCCGATGGCCAGCGTGACCAAGGTGATGACCGCCCTGCTGGTGCTGGAAAGCGGCCACCTGGGCGAGAAGATCCGGGTGCCGAAGGCGGCGTTCAAGTATGCCTGGAAGTACGGCGGCGAAACCGCGGGCCTGCACCCGGGCGACGTGCTCACCACCCGGGAACTGCTGGCCGCGCTGCTGCTGCCCTCCGGCGCGGATGCGGCCTACACGCTGGCCAGTAGGTATGGTCCCGGCCTGAACGCATTCATGGCCCGGATGAATGCGACCGCCACTCGGCTGGGCCTGCGGCAAACCCACTTCACCTCACCGGACGGGCTGCCCTACCCGACCGAAAAATCGACCTACTCCACGCCGTACGACCTGGTCCGGCTGGGCCTGGCGGCGATGCGCTACCCGGCGTTCCGCTCCATCGTGGACCGGGGGTTCTACCACCTGAGCAAGGGGCCCGGGCATCACCAGTACTGGTGGGACAACACCAACGCGCTGATCGGCAGCTACCCGGGTGCCGTCGGGATCAAGGACGGCTACACCGACACCGCCGGGCACTGCCTGCTGTTCGAGGCGGTCCGGCACGGCCGGGCGCTGATCGGGGTGGTGCTGGGCAGCCCGGCTAGCGGCGTAGCGGCCGGCGCCCAGGCGGCCGGGAAGATGCTGAACTGGGGCTTCAGCCTCCGGACTGCGCGGCAGGCAGGAACGGGATAGTCAGCCGGACGGTAGTGCCGCGGCCCGGGGTGGCGGCCAGGTCGAGGCGGCCGCCGAGCAGCTCGGCCCGCTCCCGCATGCCGGCCAGCCCGAACCCGGTCGGCCCCGGCCCGCTGGGTGCCGTGGTGTCGAAGCCGGCCCCGTCGTCGGTTACCTCCAGCACGACGCGGTCCTTGTGCCGCAGCAGCCGCACCCGCACCGACTGCGCGTCGGCGTGCTTGGCCACGTTCTGCAGGGCTTCCTGCGCGGTCCGGTACACCGCCGTCTCGGCGTGCTCGGCCATCCGCAGCTCGGCCGCCGCCACGTGTACGTCCAGCGTGGGGAACGAGTGAGCCAGGCTGTCCAGGCTGGCCGCCAGGCCGAGGTCGTCGAGCACCGGCGGGCGCAGCCCGGCGATGGCTGACCGGGCCTCGTCCAGCGCGGCGGCGGCCAGTTCCTGGGCCCGGGCCACCTGCTCGGCGGCCACCGCCGGGTCGGCCGGGATCGCGTCGGCCGCCGCCGACAGGTGGAAGAACAGGCTGACGATGCGCTGGCTGATGCCGTCGTGGATCTCGCCCGCCAGCCGCCGCCGCTCGTGCTCCTGCCACTCCACCGTCCGCTCGGCGAACCGCTCCAGCACCTCCTCCCGCTCGGCCAGCCGCCGGTGCAGCCGCGCGTTCTCGATCGCCCCGGCTACCAGGCCGGCCACCGTTCGGAGCAGCTCCACGTCGGCCGGGGCGAACTCGCGGCGCTCCCGGGTATGCACGTTCAGCACGCCGACCAGGTGGCCGAGCGGCGTCACCACCGGCACCGAGACCATGGAGGTGAACTCCTCGCCGCGCAGCGCCGGGATGTACCGGTACCGCGGGTCCGCGGTCTTGTTGTCCACGATGACGGCCGGCTCGCCGTGGTCGGCCACCCAGCCGGCCACCCCCTCACCGACGGCCAGCTCGATGCTGCCCACCATGGTGTCGAACGGCGGGGTCGCGCCGCGCAGCTGCAGGGTGCGGGCCCGCTCGTCGAGCAGGTGCACGAAGCAGACGTCGGTCTCGGTGGTCTCGGTGACCAGCGTGGCCACGCCCTGCAGGATGCGGTCCAGGTCCAGGCCGGCCGAGATCGTGTCCACCACCCGGGACAGCAGCCGGGCTTCCCGCTCCGCGTCCGCGTCGCCGCTGAGGCCGGGGATCAATGAAACACACCCTCGCGCAGCGCCACCGCGACCGCGCCGGCCCGGTCGGACACCCCCAGCTTGCGGTAGATACCCCGGGAGTGCGTCTTCACCGTCTCCTCGGAGACCACCAGCTTCATCGCGATGGCCCGGTTGGACAGCCCGGCGACCAGCAGCGACAGCACCTCGCTCTCCCGCTGGGTCAGGCCCAGGTGCGCGCCGGGCCAGAACTCGCCGCTGCGCAGCCGGGCCGCGGACAGCGCCACCCGGCCGGCCAGGCTTGGGTCGATGAGCACCTCCCCGTCGCAGATCCGGCGCACGTAGTCGACCAGTTCGCCGCCCTTGATCCGCTTGAGCAGGAAGCCGGCCGCGCCCACCCGGAGCGCCTGGTAGAGGTACTGCTCATCGTCGTACACGGTAAGGAAGATGACCTTGCAGTCAGTAACCGACAGGATCTGTGAACATAGGTCCAGCCCGCTGGCCTCGCGCAGCCGCACGTCGAGCAGCACGGCATCCGGTCTCAGCTCGGTGATCAGCGCCAGCGCGGCCACGGGCTCGCTGGCCTCGCCGACGATCCGCAGCTGATCCTGGTACGGCTGCAGCATGGCCTGCAGGCCGTCCAGCACCATCTGATGATCGTCCACGGTCACCACCGTGATCGGCGCCGGTGTCAGGCGGTCCATGCCCGGAACGGTACCCAATCGGCCGCCGCCGTCATGTCCGCGCCTCCAGCAGGTGCCAGAGCAGCAGCAGCTGGGCGATGACCAGCGGCTCGCTGCGCCGGCCCGGCGCGTACTCGCCGAGCAGGTCGGGCAGCGAGCTGTCCGGGGCGAAGGACAGCTGCTCCCAGATCGCCTTCTCGGCGATCCGGCTGTCCTCCCGCGGCACGTACCCGTGTACGTGCAGCGCGTCCACCGGCCGCCCGTCGCTGTCCCGGATCAGCTTGAGGTGCACGGTCCGCCGGTCGTCGTCGGTCAGCACGTGGGTCAGGTCGGGGTGCTGGATGGTCGGCCGGAGCAGGATCTCCGCGGACAGCGGCGTACCGCCCGGGGCCTGGTGCCCGGCCACCGGCGCGAACCGGATCGAGATGTCCGCCCACTGCCGCTGCGGCCGGATGTAGGCGGCCGACTCCGGCTCCCGCCGGCCCAGCTCGGCCAGCACCTGGTCTGGGGTGTAGCCGCGCTCGGCGCAGTCCCGCTTGAGCTTCCACTCCCGGCGGATCTCCTCCGGCGGGTCCAGGTAGACGGCGATGTCGAAACAGGCCCGGGCCAGCTTGGTGTGCAGCGGCAGCAGCCCTTCCACGATGACGAACTCACGCGGCTCGACCAGCACCGGACGGGTCAGCGTGCCGGTGGAGTGGTCGTAGACCGGCTTGAGGATGGGCCGCCCGAGCGCCAGCAGCTGCAGGTGCTGCTCCATGACGTCGATGTAGTTGCAGTCGGGGTTGAGCACGGTGAACGGCACGTCGCGGCGCTCCGCCCGGTCGTAGCGGTGGTAGTCGTCCACGCACAGCGCGATGGCCCGGTCCGCGCCGAGCGCCTCGGCGATGCCCCGGGTCAGCGTGGTCTTGCCCGCCGCGCTGTCGCCCGCGATGGCCAGCATGACCGGCCGCGGCGGCTCCGGCACCGATTCGCTGCGGCGTAGCCGCATCAGCTTGTCGGGCATCATGCTGCTCGCTTCCGGTGGACTCGGTACGCAGGCCACCAGGCTAGGCGGGCGGCCCCGGGTGGCACCTCCCCCCGGCCGGGGAGATGCCGGGTGAACCATGCGGAGCGGGGCCGGCGGTGGCGACGGGCTGGGCGCCGCCTACTGCAGCTTCTGGTGGGACTAGATTGTAGGTACAATGACTACAATGCAGGTACACCGAGGGAGAAAGTGGATGAGCGCCGTCTCAGTCCGCGAGTTCTCCTACAACCCCAGCGCCATATTCGCCCGGGTAGAGCGGGGGGAATCGATCGAGGTGACCCGGCATGGCAAGATCATCGCCGTGGTCGTACCAGGTTCCGGTGTTCTCGGCCGGTATGCCCCCCTCATCGCCAAAGGGATCATCAGAATCAAGCCGACGACGAACAAGGACCTCGGCCAGATCCCGACCTATGCCGTGCCCGAGGACACCTCGGCCCTGGACATCCTGCTAGCGGAGCGGGAAACAGACGACCGGTGATCTACCTTGACGCCTCGGCTTTGATCACGCTGGTGACCGGCCGCCCGTACGCATCTGAACTCCGCGATTTCCTGGCTCGCTCCCCCGAAGCGCCGATGGGCACATCCACGATCGGTTTCGTCGAGACAGTTCGAACCCTGGACCGCGTTGGCAGCTACCCGACTGCGATGCAGGACCTGCTGGCCAGCTTCACTGAGATCCTGGTAACCGATGAGATCAGGGACGCCGCAGCGTCCCTGCCGGGGGGCGTTCGGACGCTCGACGCGGTACACATCGCGAGCGCCCAAGCCATCGGCGACGCGCTCACCGTCCTCGTCAGTTACGACAAGCGGATGCTCGACATCGCCCACTCACTGGGGATCCCCGTCGCCTGCCCCGGCCTGAGGTAGCCACCGGTTGCCGCCGACCCTACCGAGCCGGCCTGACGGGATGCGGTCAGACGTTGAAGCCGAGGGCGCGCAGCTGCTCGCGGCCGTCCTCGGTGATCTTCTCCGGGCCCCACGGCGGCAGCCACACCCAGTTGATCTTGAAGTCGCTGACCAGGCCGTCCAGCGCGGACCGGGCCTGATCCTCGATCACGTCGGTCAGCGGGCAGGCCGCGCTGGTCAGCGTCATGTCGATGACCGCGATCTTGTCCTCGCCCATGGTCACGCCGTAGACCAGGCCCAGGTCGACCACGTTCACGCCCAGTTCCGGGTCCACCACGTCGCGGAGCGCTTCCAGCAGGTCCTCGTTCTCTGCGGTGGTTTCCAGATCGGTGGTCTCGTCACTCATCTGGTCCTCCTTCTATTGCCTGCGCGGTGGCGTCTTTCCAGGCCATCCAGCTGAGCAGGGCGCACTTGATCCGGGCCGGGTACTTGGCCACCCCGGCGAAGGCCACCCCGTCACCTAGCACGGCCTCGTCCGGCTCCAGTTCGCCCTTGGACTGCATCAGCCGGAGGAACTCCTCGGCCAGCGTCATCGCCTCGGGCACCGTCTTGCCGATGATCAGCTCGCTCATCACCGAGGCGCTGGCCTGGCTGATCGAGCAGCCCAGCGAGTCGTAGGACACGTCGCCGATGACCGGCTCGCCGCCGGCGTCCTTGACCGCGACCCGCAGCGTCACCTCGTCGCCGCACAGCGGGTTCACGTGGTGCACCTCGGCGTCGTACGGCTCCCGCAGTCCCTTGTGGTGCGGGTGCCGGTAGTGATCCAGGATGACTTCCTGGTACAGCGACTCGAGCTGCATCAGGTCCCGCCGAAGAAGCGCTGCGCCTGCCGGATCGCCTCGACCATCGTGTCCACCTCTGCCGTCGTGTTGTACAGGTAGAACGACGCACGGGTGCTGGCTTGTATTCCGTACCTGCGGTGCAGCGGCCAGGCGCAGTGGTGCCCGGCCCGCACCGCGACGCCGTGCTCGTCGAGCACCTGGCTGATGTCGTGCGGGTGCACGTCGTCCACGGTGAACGAGATCGCGGCCCCGCGCTGGCCCGGGTCGGCCGGCCCGAGCACCCGCAGCCCGTCCACCGCGCCCAGCGCGCCGAGCGTGTGCCCGATCAGCTCGCGCTCGTGCGCCCGGATACTGTCCAGGCCGATCTCGCTCAGGTAGTCGATGGCCGCGGCCAGCCCGGCCGCCTCGGCGATCGGCATGGTGCCGGCCTCGAACTTGTGCGGCGGCGGGGCGAACGTCGAGTGGTCCATCCAGACGCTCTCGATCATCTCGCCGCCGCCCAGGAACGGTGGCAGCTCCTCGAGCAGCTCGCGGCGGCCCCAGAGCACCCCGATGCCGGTCGGGCCGCACATCTTGTGGCCGGTGAACCCCAGGAAGTCGGCACCCAGCTCATGCACGTCGACCGGCATGTGCGGCACCGACTGGGCCGCGTCCACCAGGACCAGCGCGCCGGCCTGGTGCGCCCGGTCGGCGATCAGCCGGACCGGGTTGATGGTGCCCAGCACGTTGGACTGGTGCGCCAGCGCGACCAGTTTGGTCCGCTCGGTGATCAGGCCGTCCAGGCCGGTCAGGTCGAGCTGGCCGTCGTCGGTCACGCCGAACCAGCGCAGCGTCGCGCCGGTCCGCTGGCACAGCAGCTGCCACGGCACGATGTTGGAGTGGTGCTCCATCTCGGTGATGACGATCTCGTCGCCCGGGCCGAGCTGGAACCGGCCGGAGCGGGCGTTCCCCATCGCGTACGCGACCAGGTTGATGCCCTCCGAGATGTTCTTGGTGAACACCACCTCGGCCTCGTCCCGGGCGCCGATGAACCCAGCCGCCTTGACCCGGGCGCCCTCGTAGGCCGCGGTGGCCTCTTCGCCCAGCTGGTGGCTGGCCCGGTGGATGTTCGCGTTGTGCCGCTCGTAGAACTCGGTCAGCGCCTCGATGACCTGGCGTGGCTTCTGCGACGTGTTGGCGCTGTCCAGGTAGACCAGCGGCCGCCCGTCGCGGACCTGCCGGTCCAGGATCGGGAAGTCCTTCCGGATCCGTGCCACGTCCAGGGTCATCCGACCGCCCCAGCTTTCAGGAACTTTTCGTAGCCTTCGGCTTCCAGCGTCTCGGCCAGCTCCGGGCCGCCCTCCTCGACGATCCGGCCACCGACGAACACGTGCACGAAGTCAGGGGTCACGTAGCGCAGGATCCGGGTGTAGTGGGTGATCAGCAGCACCCCGTGGCCTTCGCCCGTGCGGAACCGGTTGATCCCCTCGGACACCACCCGCAGTGCGTCGATGTCCAGCCCGGAGTCGGTCTCGTCCAGGATAGCGATCTTCGGGTTGAGAAGCTCCAGCTGGAGGATCTCGTGCCGCTTCTTCTCCCCGCCGGAGAAACCCTCGTTGAGGTTCCGCTCGGCAAAGGCCGGCTCGACGGACAGCGCCGCCATCGCCTCGCGCATCTCCTTGAGGAACACGCGCAGCTTCGGCGGCTCGCCGCGGACCGCGGTGACCGCGGTGCGCAGGAAGTTCGACACGGTCACCCCGGGCACCTCGACCGGGTACTGCATGGCCAGGAACAGCCCGGCCCGGGCCCGCGCGTCCACGGTCATGGCCAGCACGTCCTCACCGTCCAGCGTCACCGAGCCCTGGGTGACGTGGTACTTGGGGTGGCCGGCGATCGCGTAGGCCAAGGTGGACTTGCCGGAGCCGTTCGGCCCCATGATCGCGTGGGTCTCCCCGGACGCGACGGTCAGGTCGACCCCGCGCAGGATCTCCCGCGCGTCGCCTGCGCCCTGCTCACCGGCCGGCGCGTCCACGCTGACGTGCAGGTCGCGGATCTCAAGAGTGGACATCAGAAATATCTCCAGGTCATGGTCATTATTCGTCAGTTACCGGCGGAATCGGCGGGAATGGCGACATACACCTCATCGCCGTCCACCTTCACCGGGTAGACCGGCACCGGCAGGGTGGCGGGCGGCCCGGTGGGCGCGCCGGTGCGCAGGTCGAAGCAGGAGCCGTGCAGCCAGCACTCCACGGTGTGGTCGTAGACGTCGCCCTCGGACAGCGGGACTTCCTCGTGCGAGCACACGTCGTGCAGCGCGAACACCTCGCCGCCCACCCGGATCACCGCGACCGGCAGATCACCGATCTGCACCCCGATGGCCCCTTCGGTGGGCAGCTCGTCCAGCGCGCAGACCCGCACGAATGTGCGTGTGCTGTCGGTCATGGCAGCTTGGCCAGCTCGTTCTCGATGGCAGCGGTAACGCGCGCCCGCACCTCAGCGACCTCGATCTTGGCCACCAGCTCGCCGAAGAAGCCGCGGATCACCAGACGGCGCGCCTCGTTCTCCGGGATCCCCCGGGCCATCAGGTAGAACAGGTGCTGGTCCTCGAGCCGCCCGCTGGTGCTGGCGTGCCCGGCGCCGACCACCTCACCGGTGAGGATCTCCAGGTTCGGCACCGAGTCGGCGCGCGCGCCGTCGGTGAGCAGCAGGTTGCGGTTCCGCTCGTAGGTGTCGGTCCCGGTCGCCTCGGGCCGGATCAGCACATCGCCGATCCACACCGAGTGCGCCGAGTCGCCCTGCAGCGCGCCCCGGTAGTCCACCCGGCTGCGGCAGCGCGGCTGGCTGTGGTCCACGAACAGCCGGTGCTCCAGGTGCTGCCCGGCGTCCGCGAAGTACAGCCCGAACAGCCGAGCGTCCCCGCCCGGCCCGGCGTAGCTGACCGACGGCGCGAGCCGGACCACCCCGCCGCCCAGCGTGACCACCGCGTGACTGAACTGTGCGTCCCGGCCGACCCTCGCGTAGTGCTGCGACAGGTGCACGGTGTCGTCGGTCCAGTCCTGCAGGCTGACGACGCTGAGCGAGGCGCCGTCACCGACCACGAACTCGACGTTGTCCGCGTAGGTGGCCGCGCCACCGTGGTCCAACACCACCACGGCACGGGCGTTAGGCCCGATTTCGACCAGGGTGTGACCGAAGGCGGCACCTTCCGCGTCCTCGCCGCGGACCGAAACCACCGTGGGTTCGTCCACGTCCGTGTCGGCCGGCACGGTGAGCACGGTGGCCTCGTCGAACGACGCGAACGCCCGCGCGCTGACCCGGTCGGCGGGCACGAACGACGCGCCCAGCCGGGAGTCGCCGCGCCGCGCGCGCACCGCGGACACCCCGGGTGCGGTGTCGAAATCCACCGCGACCTTGCCGGACGCGGGCGCCGTGTCGGTGTGCAGCGCGCGCAGCCGGCGCAGCGGGGTGAACCGCCACTCCTCCTCGCGCCCGGTCGGCACCGGGAAATCGGCCAGGTCGAACGACCGGTATTCGTGCAGCCGGGAAACCGGGGCGGAGGATTCCACCGCCCCTTGCAGCCCCGTCATCAGCCGACCGCCCCCTCCATCTGGAGCTCGATCAGCCGGTTCAGCTCGAGCGCGTACTCCATCGGCAGCTCACGGGCGATCGGCTCGACGAACCCGCGGACGATCGTGGCCGCGGCCTCGTCCTCGGTCATCCCGCGGCTCATCAGGTAGAACAGCTGATCGGCGGAGATCTTGGAGACGCTGGCCTCGTGGCCCATCTCGACGTCGTCCTCGCGGACGTCCACGTACGGGTAGGTGTCGGACCGGCTGACCGTGTCCACCAGCAGCGCGTCGCACTTGACCGTGGACTTGGAGTGCGCGGCGCCCTCCTGGACCTGGACCAGTCCTCGGTAGGAGGTCCGCCCGCCGCCCCGGGCCACCGACTTGGACACGATGGTGGACGACGTGTTCGGCGCGCAGTGCACCATCTTGGCCCCGGCGTCCTGGTGCTGGCCGGTCCCGGCGAACGCCACCGACAGGGTCTCGCCGCGGGCGTGCTCACCCATCAGGTAGACCGCCGGGTACTTCATCGTGACCTTGGACCCGATGTTCCCGTCGACCCATTCCATGCTCGCCCCGGCCTGCGCCACGGCACGCTTGGTGACCAGGTTGTAGACGTTGGCCGACCAGTTCTGGATCGTCGTGTAGCGGCAGTGCGCGCCGGGCTTCACGATGATCTCGACGACCGCGGAGTGCAGCGAGTCGGAGGAGTAGATCGGCGCGGTGCAGCCCTCGACGTAGTGCACGCTGGCGCCCTCGTCCACGATGATCAGGGTCCGCTCGAACTGGCCCATGTTCTCCGTGTTGATCCGGAAGTAGGCCTGCAGCGGGATGTCCACGTGCACGTTCTTCGGCACGTAGATGAAGCTGCCGCCGGACCAGACCGCGGTGTTCAGCGCGGCGAACTTGTTGTCGCCCACCGGGATGACCGTGGCGAAGTACTCCTGGAACAGGTCCGGGTGCTCGCGCAGCGCCGTGTCGGTGTCCAGGAAGATGACGCCCTTCTCTTCCAGGTCCTCACGGATCTTGTGGTAGACCACCTCGGACTCGTACTGGGCCGCCACCCCGGCGATCAGCCGCTGCTTCTCAGCCTCGGGGATGCCCAGCTTGTCGTAGGTGCTCTTGATGTCGGCCGGCAGCTCATCCCAGCTCGCGGCCTGCTTCTCGGTCGACCGGACGAAGTACTTGATGTTCTCGAAGTCGATGCCAGACAGGTCAGAGCCCCAGGTGGGCATCGGCTTGCGGCGGAACAGCTTCAGGCCCTTCAGGCGCAGGTCCAGCATCCAGTCCGGCTCGTTCTTCTTGGCCGAGATGTCGCGGACGACGTCCTCGGACAGCCCACGGCGGGCTGCCGTCCCGGCCACGTCCGAGTCGGCCCAGCCGAACTTGTACCGGTCAAGCCCGTCAAGTTCCGGGTGTGCGGTCGTGGTCATACGGAGATGCCTCCGGTTGCGGTGTCAGTGTTTTGAGTGGTGCGCGCGCCGAGCAGGGCCGGCGCGGTCACGTGCGTGGTGCAGATCCCGTCGCCGTGCGCGATGGTGGCCAGCCGCTGCACCGGCGTGCCAAGCAGCCGGGCGAACGCCTCGGTCTCCGCCTCACACAACTGCGGGAACTCGGCGGCCACATGCGCCACCGGGCAGTGGTGCTGGCACAGTTGCTGCCCAGCCGTCTCCACCGGCGAGCCGCTGGCGGATGCGGCGTAGCCGTCGGCGGACAGCGCCTCGGCCAGGATCTTGACCCGTTCCGCCGGGGACGCGTCGGCCAGCACCTGGCGGTACCGGTCTTCCAGGTCGGCCAGCTGCCTGCGGGCGAACTCGGCCACCGCGCCCGGCCCGGCCGCCTCGGCCAGGAACCGCAGCGCACTGCTGGCCAGATCGTCGTAGGCGTGCTCGAACGCGCTCCGCCCGACGTCGGTGATGGCGAACACCTTGGCCGGACGGCCGCGGCCGCGGCTGGCCGGCCGCCGCGCGGTGCGGGTCTCGATCATCCGGTCGGCCAGCAGGTTGTCCAGGTGCCGGCGGACCGCGGCGGGCGTCAGGTTCAGCCGGGTGCTCAGCCCGGCCGCGGTGATCGGCCCGTTCTCCAGGATCAGCCGGGCGATCCTGGCCCGGGTGCCTGGCTCGGAAGCAGCCTGGGCCGGGGCAGCACCGAGCGCGGCGCCGCGCGCCGTGCCCATGTCGGTACTCCTCTGGTCCATGCTTTTCACAACATCATTGTGCCGTAAATACTTCCGCCACCGCAATCGACCCCCACGGAACCGGGTCATAGCGTGCTCAACTGAGCCAAACCTGCCGCTGGCGGCGGATGTTCCCGGGCCGGGCCGGTGCCGCCGCCCAGCCCGAGGACCGGCCCAGCCGGGTCCCCGGCGAGGATCCGCCGCGCCACCATTTATTCGAACACATATATGAACTATTGTCTCGACGTGCTACTATGGCTCTGAATCCAGACATCTCCACCGAGCCGAGCGCAGATCGGAGCGTGATGCAGACTCTGTTACCGGGCGATGAGCCTCCGGACGACGCTGATCCTTTCTACTGGTATGAACCGCCGACCGATAAAGAGCTGTACGGCCAGGCATCTGACCCGGACTGCGGTCCACCGCCCGACGCCGAGGCCGAGCTGCTTGGGATGCTGACGGACGACTCCCAACCGGACGGGCGGCCTGCGGCTGAGGCGGCTGCGACCCGGCCGCAGGTCTTCGCGGCGGGCTTCCTGCCCCGCGAGCACACCGGCTCCAGCTCCGGCTCCGGGTTTGGCTCCGGAGAGGTACTGGACACCCTGGACGCAGGCACCGGGCTGGCTTGCTTCGCCGCGGACGCGTGGTCCGGCGGGCTGGGCCGGCTGACCGACGACGAGCTGATCGGGTTGCTGGCCTCCTGGCGACGCCTGGCCTCCTGGGCGACCGCTGGCGAGCTGGCGGCCGTTACCGAGCTCACCGGACGCCGCCGGGACCAGGTCAGCGGCGGCGCCGACCAGGACCTGCTGACGTACCTGCCGGACGAACTGGGCACCGCGCTCACCCTGACCCTGCGTTCTGCGAGCCGACTGCTGGATTTCGCCTGCGGGCTGGCCCGGCTGCCGCGCAGCCGGGACGCGCTGGCCCGCGGGCACATCGACCCGGCCAAGGCGCTCGTGATCGTAGACGAGCTGACTGGACTGGACGACGCCCAGGCCGCAGCGACCGAGACGAAGATCATCGACGACGCACCCGGGCAGACCACCGGCCAGCTGCGGGCCGCGGTGAAGCGCGCTGTGCTGCGGGTCGACCCGGCCGCGGCGGACCGGCGCCGGAAGAGGGCCGAGCGGGATGCCCGGGTCGAGGCCTGGACCGAGTGCTCGGGCACCGCTGCCCTAGCGGGCCGGGATCTGCCGCCCGCGCAAGTGCTCGCGGCCGACAAACGCATCGACTCGCTGGCTCGCGGTCTCAAGACGGCCGGTGCAGACGGGTCCCTGGACCAGCTCCGGGCCCGGGTCTACACCGCCCTGCTGCTCGGCCAGCCTGTCGAGTCGCTGCGGCCAGCCCAGGCCGCCGCCGAGCAGCTGGCCGGGAGCACCGGGCTGGCTGGCACGGTCAACCTGACTATGCCACTGGCCAGTTGGCTGGGCGCGGCGCAGGCGCCGGGCGAAGTGGCCGGGTTCGGCCCGGTGGACGCGGAAACCGGCCGGACACTCGGGGCCAAGCTGGCCGGGCAGCCAGGCAGCCGCTGGTGCCTCACGCTGACCGACGCCGCCGGACGCGCGGTCGGGCATGGCTGTGCGCGGCGCGCGCCGGCCGGGTCCGGCTGGGCGCTGCTGGTCAGAATCACCGATCTGGCCCCGTCGGCGTGCGCACACTGCGCGACCCCGGCCAGCGGGCACAACGCCCGCGGGGACAACACCCGCGGGGAACCGGCCGGCCGGAACCCGGACGCTTACCGGCCCGCGTCCCGGCTGCGGCACTTGATCGAGGTCCGGCACCGCACCTGCTCGTTCCGCGGCTGCCGCCGGGCCGCTGAGCGCTGCGATCTGGACCACACGATCCCGCACCATCTCGGCGGCGCGACCTGCCGATGTAATCTCGCCCCGCTCTGCCGGCGCCATCATCAGGCCAAGCAGGCGCAGGGCTGGCGGCTGGACCAGCCGCAACCTGGCGTGCTGCTCTGGACGCTGCCGCACGGCCGGCGGTACCGGGTCGAACCCGATCTGTACCCAGCCAGTTGACCTGGCGCTAGGGCCGGTTCGGAACCGCCCTGCATCGGTAAGCCATGCACTGCATCTGATCCCCCCGTTGGCTTAACACGACGCAGACTGATGACAGCAACAGCGTCCAGCAGCGAGCGGAGCGGAACATGCCAGCCTCGGTCCCCATCATCGATCTTGCCCCCTGGTTCGGCTCCGCCGAGCCGGCCCGGGCCGACGTCGCCGCGCAGGTGGACACGGCGCTGCGCAGCGTGGGTTTCTTCCTGATCGCCGGGCACGGCGTACCGGATGAGCTGCGGGCCCGGGTCCGGGCCGAGGCCCGTGCGTTCTTCGCGCTGCCGCCCGCGGCCAAACAGCGGTACGCCGTCACCGTCGCCGGCCGGGGCTGGCTGCCCACCGGCGTGGAGGGAAACGGCTACGCCGAGGGCACCGAGACGCCGCCGGACCTGAAGGAGTCCTTCGCCGTCGGCGCCGACCAGCCCACCGGCGACCCGGCGGCCGACGGGTACTGGTTCCAGCCCAACATCTACCCGGCCGAGGTGCCCGGCCTGCAGCCCGCGGTGGCTGACTACCTGGCCCGGATGCGCGACCTGGCCGACGAGCTGCTGGTGATCTGTGCCGCGGCGCTGCGGCTGGACCGGGACTTCTTCACCCGGCACACCGGGCACGCCACGCACACCATGAACATCAACTGGTACCCGCCGATGACGCTGGCCGGCCAGCCTGAGCCCGGCCAGTACCGGATCGGCCCGCACACCGACTTCGGCACCGTCACCATCCTCGACCGGGAACCCGGCCGCGGCGGCCTGCAGGTGTGGACTGCGGCGGACGGCTGGGCCGACGTGCCCTACGACCCGGGCACTCTCACCATCAACGCAGGTGACCTGCTGGCCCGGTGGAGCGGCAGCCGGTGGATGTCCAACCGGCACCGGGTCCTCCCGCCGCAGGCCGAGGCGCCCGACGAGGATCTCGTCTCGCTGGTCTACTTCTACGAGGCCGACCACGACGCGGTGATCGAGGCGCTGCAGCCGCCGATCGGCCAGCCGAACGACTACCCGCCGGTGGTATCCGGGCAGTTCATCAAGACCCGCCTGGACGCGATCACTCTCGGCTAGTTTCGACAACACCATGCGCCAGATCTTGGCCAGCTGGGGCCAGGTGGACCTGGTCGGCTCGCTCGGCGGCGGGCACCGCAACACCGTCCTGGAGCTGCGCCGCGGCCGGGAACGCCTGGTCGCCCGCAGCTCACGGCGTCCACCTGCCAGCCTGGACTGGGAAATCGGCCTGCTGGACTACCTCACCCGGCACGGACTGCGGGTCCCGGCCGTCGTCCCAGCGCTAGACGGCCGCCGTCACGTCGGCGGCGTCGTTGTGCAGGCCTGGCTCGACGGCACCCCGCCCGGGCCGGACGACTGGCCGGCCGTGACGGCCATGGTGCGCCAGCTGCATGAGCTCACCGCCGGCTGGCCGCAACGACCCGGCTTCGCATCCACCCGCGACCTGCTCACCGCCGACCGCGGCGGCGACGTCGACCTGTCCGCCATGCCTGCCGAGGCCGTGGCCGCCTGCCGCCAAGCCTGGGCCCGGCTGTCGGGCACCCCCCGGGCCGTGGTGCACGGCGACCTGGCCCCGGCCAACATCCGGATCTCCGGCGCGGGCGCCGGGCTGCTCGACTGGGACGAGGCCCGCGTCGACTACACCGACCTCGACCTGGCCGATCTCCCCGGCAGCGCCCTCCCGCCTGCCCGGCTGGGCGCGGCCCGTAGCGCCGTGACCGCCTGGGAAGCCGCTAACGGCTGGATCACCGAGCCCGATTATGCCCAACGCCAGCTGGCTGTGCTCGCCGCCGGCCAGCCCCCGGGAGCGGCTTGCTAAAGCCGGATCCCGGACCGCTACTTAGTCACGCTGCCGGGAGGCAGCAGATGCTGGCAGGCGGCATTAGCCCGTGCCCGGGGGCCGATGACTTTTCCGTGTGGCTGCCCGCTGATGTGGAATCTTTCCGATGAATTGGTGGGGACCGGGAAGTTCGGCACGCCGTGGGTTCGTATGCAGTGCGCGTAGGCAACCTCCGCCCGGAAGATCGCCGCCCCTGCCGGGGCAGAGCCGCGGGAGAACGAGATATGCACGCCGCACGCCGTGGCCAGCACGGCTACGGCGGCTACGACAGCCAGGGCTCCCGCGCGCCGCAGGCCCCGGCTACCACCGGCCTTGTCGTTCATCGCGTCGCTCCTTAATGGCCGGGTGGTAATCGAGTCCTCTTTCCGGATCCCGGCTTGAGCCAGTTGTACAGAATGGAAGGTGACAGCACGGGAACCGAAAAAGTCACCTGGCTGTCACCTGCGGCCTGCGATCTTGGGAAGCAGGCGGCTGACATGGCGAGTGGCAGACGAAGCGGCGGGCAGGCGATGCGGGTTCTGGTGACCGAGGACGACGAGGTGCTGGCCACGGCGCTGGCGGCCGGGCTGCGCCGGGAGGGGATGGCTGTCGACGTGGCCCTGGACGGCGGTGCGGCTCTGGAGCGCCTGGCGGTCAACCGCTATGACGTGGTGGTGCTGGACCGGGACCTGCCCGGCGTGCCCGGGGACGACGTCTGCCGGGCCCTGGCCGCGGGCAGATCCGAGACCCGGGTGCTGATGCTGACCGCGGCGAGGTCGGTCACGGAACGGGTCGAGGGCCTCGGGCTGGGCGCCGATGACTACCTGCCCAAGCCATTTGACTTCGCGGAACTCGTGGCCCGCATCCGGGCCCTCGGCCGGCGCGCCGCCGCCCCGCTGCCCGCCAGCCTGGAACACGGTGACCTGAGCCTGGACCCGGCACGCCGCGTCGCGGTCCGCGCCGGACGGCGCCTGCCGCTCACCACCAAGGAACTCGCCGTGCTGGAATGCCTGCTCGCCGCGGACGGACGGCCGGTGCCGGCCGAGGAACTGCTGGAACGGGTCTGGGACGAAGCGGCCGACCCGTTCACCAGCACGGTGAAGACCACCATCCGCCGGCTCCGGGCCAAGCTCGGCGACCCGCCCCTGATCCAGACTGTCCGGGAAAGCGGCTACCGCATCGGAGAACCATAATGCGCACCCCCCGCCCGCGCCCCGGTCCCCCGCGCTGGCTGCGGCTGCCCCGCAGCACCGCCCGGCTGCGCCTTACCATCCTGTACGGCGGCGCGTTCCTGGCCTGCGGCGCGGCCGTGCTCGCCCTCACCTACCTGGTCTTCGGGCACACCACGCCCCCAGCGTCCTCCTCCGGGCGGCCGGAAATCCTCCCCGGTGCCCACGGAACAGTAGGACTCAAAGTCCCCGCCGCCTTCGTCCAGCAGGCAGGTCGCTACGACGTAATCACAATCCCCATCGCCGCCGCCCAGCCGTTTAAGGAAGCGGATGCCGTCCCCGCCGTTCAGCAGGCCACGGTGGCTAGGGAGGCCGACGAGCTGATCGGCTACGCCAAGCGGCAGTTGCTGATCGCCTCCGCCATCGCCCTGGCCGTCATCGCGGTGGCCGCCACCGCGATCGGCTGGCTCATCGCCGGCCGGGTGCTGCGCCCGCTGAGCGCGATCACCGCCGCCGCCCGGCGGATCTCCGCCAGCAGCCTGCACGAGCGGCTGGCCCTGCACGGACCGCACGACGAGCTCAAGGAACTCGGCGACACCCTCGACGGCCTGTTCGCGCGGCTGGAAGCCTCCTTCGACGCCCAGCGGCGGTTCGCCGCCAACGCATCACACGAGCTGCGCACCCCGCTGACCCGGGAACGCACCCTGCTCCAGGTCACCCGCGCCGACCCGGCCGCCACCACCGGCACCTGGCAGGCCGTCAGCCGGGAACTGCTCGCCTCCAACGCCGAGCAGGAACACCTCATCGAGGCGCTGCTCATCCTGGCCGGCAGCGAAGCCGACACCGGCGAGCGTGAGCCCGCCGACCTGGCCGCGATCGCCGACGCCGCGCTGGCCGCCGCCCGCCCCGCGATCAGCCGGCTGGGCCTGCGCGTCCAGACCGCCATCCAGCCCGCCGCCCTCGACGGTGACCCCCTCCTGGTCCAGCAACTGGCCGCCAACCTGATCGACAACGCCATCCGGCACAACATCCCCGGCGGGGACATCCAGATCACCACCAGCACCAGCCAGGCCGGTGCCGTCCTGTCGGTGACCAATTCCGGGCCGGTCATCCCGGCCGCCGAAGTCGACCGCCTGTTCCAGCCTTTCCAGCGGCTCGGCCCGCGCCCCGCCCGCCGCGACGGCCACGGCCACGGCCTTGGCCTGTCCATCGTCCGGGCTATCGCCGCCGCCCACGCCGCCACCATCACCGCGCGACCCCGGCCCGGCGGCGGCCTGGCCATCGACGTCACCTTCCCCCCGCCAGCCCTCGTCATAGGGCACGGCGAGAAGCCTCGCGCTCAGTAACCTCTCGTATTCCATCCGGCCCAACCAGGTAGACGCCCAGGGCGCGGAGAGCGGTGAGATCAGCCAGTGAGCGTGGTGAGCGTGTCGCGGGCCTCGTCGGCGATGGGGGGCGGAACGTCGCCGAGTTCCAGCACGTGCCTGAGCGCTTTGGTGTACGCCACGGCGTAGGCCCGGTCTGCGGGTACCGGGGTGTCCGGGAGCACGCCGGTGCCCTGCCAGTTCGTGCCGGTGACCGGGTTGATCGAGCGCGCGAACGGGATGCCGATGTGCACCGCTGCGCTGATCGGGAACGGCCGGGTCGGGTGGGCGCCGCCACCGGTTGCCTCGCCGATCACCTCCGCCCGGCCCAGCGCCTGCAGGGTGTAACCGAAGTCCTCGCCGCCAGAGAACGTCCGGCTGCTGGTCAGCACGTACACCGGGCGGTCCAGGTAGCGGTTGCCCGGCAGGTAGGGGGAGGACCAGAACTGCCTGGTCTCGCCGGTATCGGCGTGGAAAATGTCGTTCAGGCGGGTGGGCTGCTCGTCGATCAGGTAGCTGCACCACAACGCCACCCCATCAGGGGAGCCGCCGCCATTGCGCCGCAGGTCAATGATGAGGGCGTAGGTCCCGGCGACAAGTTCCATCGCAGCGGTGATCGCCGGGCCGGCCATCTCCGGCATCGGCACCCGGCGCAGGTCGAGGTAGCCGATGTTGCCGTCCAGGCGCTCTACCCGGTGGATGCCGAAGTTGTCCAGCCGCCCTATCTGGCGCATCCGCCGCCGTCTCGCCTCACCGCCCGCAGGCTCGGCGCTGTCCCGGTCAGCCCGCTCGCGATCGGGTCCGCCCGGACCGCGCCCGGGCCCTCGCCGCCCCGGGCCGGGTCCCCCGCCGAGCCGGACCCGTAGGTGCCTGTCGCCGCTGGCCTGTTGCAGATGGGTGGTGAGCAACTCGGTGAGCGTGATCTCGTCCAGGTGGTCGTACTCCCCGGCCGCGAGACGCGCCTCAACCGCGGCGGCGACCTGCCCGGCCAGTTCCGGGAACACGTAGTTCTCGCGCAGCAAGGCAAGCGCCTTGATGACGATTTCCCGGCTGGACAACTGCTCGGCGGCCAGCGAGCCGTCGTCAGGCAGGCTGATCACGGGAGCATCCGCGGAATCGGAGGTGAACTCGAGCAGCTTGGCCGACGGCAGCCGCAGCGAAAGCTCCCTCCGCAGTTCCGCCATGTGCTCCCGGTGCACCTCAGCCCATGCGGCAAGATCTTCTGCTGCGGGGATGAACACCCGGACCATCAGCCGGCCCGGATCCTCGCCGCGCCGCAACTCGGCCCGCTGCACCGCGCCGTCCGGGAACAGTCCTTTCACCTCATGGTCAAGGACCCGCTCGATCTCTTCCACTTCCTGTCAACGGCACATCACCACCTGAAGGTTCCGGCACAGGATGGGATGCCACCGACGGTGCCGGGCTACTGGTGTAGCAGGGTCTTGAGGATCCGTGCATTCCGCACGGCATTCGCGTTGCCGTCGTTGTTGAAGTACACGAACACGTCTTTGCCTGCCGCGTTCCATCCCTGGATCCGGTCACGGTGCGGACGTTTCGCCAGGCTCCTGGCCGGATTCCGGTTCGCCGTCCGGTGGTATTTTCGCGTCCACCAGCGCAGTAGAGCCGGCCGGGCGGGTGGTCGTGTCATCGGTCCGCTCCCGCAGGCGCTCCAGCGATTCACCATCACCGAGCGGGACAGTGGCGTTCAAGTGTTCGCTCGCCTGCACCTCGGGCAGATCCAGCACGGCATCGACCAGGCTCGCCCGCCTGCCCGGGGCAATATGCCCCGATGCCGCATGCAGCGACGCCTGGGCCGTTCCGCCGGGTTCC
>DASXIN010000063.1:0-27204 GCA_036497945.1 Streptosporangiaceae bacterium
GTTCACCGGCGCGGCCCTGCTGCTCATCCTGTCCATCGCCGGCCTGTTCCACGGCCGCCGCGTCACCGCCGAGACCGAAGTGCTCGCCAAGACCGTGCACCCCAGCCCGGTCACCGCATAACCACGGCCCAACTTCAACCGGCCGGCCCGGGATCCGCCCCGGGCCGGCCGGCGGCATTTACGTCTCCATGGGGTCGTCACATCGACCGCACGCGCAGTCCAAACTGGCGGCCTTTAGTCGGCAGTAGACCTGCTACATGGAGGACGACATGCCGGCCACACTCATCAGCACCTGCCCGCTGTGCGGGCTCCGGTTCGCCAACCGGCCGCTGCTGGAACTGCACATACGCGAGGATCACCCGCAGCGACCGCAGCCGGAAAAGCCCCGCCCGGAACAGCCCGCGCGCTGACCACCGACCGTCGTCCAGTGCACCCTCCGGCCAGCTCGGCGGTCATGTAACACGACTACCTGGATGCCGCCAAAGGTTCACCCCACCGTGCATCACCTGGCGGACGTGACCGAACTGTGTTCGGTTTGGGCCTTCCGCGCCAGCTACCGGCGAGTTACTTTTCGTTCGGCTGCGGTTCAACAGCGAGGTTGTCGCGGGTGCGGAGGGTGCGATGAGGCACACGAGGAAGCTGACCGGAACAGCCATCGCGGCGCTGCTGCTCAGCGGGGCGACGGCCAGCGCTGGAGCCGCAAGCGCGGCACAGGCGTGCGGCGGCAGCGGCTCAGTGAGCACGGTGACCGGGACGCTCCCCGACGGTGCGACATACCAGATCCGGTGCCCGGCCGGCTCGTGGAACGGCACCCTGTTCCTGTACAGCCACGGCTACGTCGTCCCCGGCAGCGCCAACCCGGCTGAGGACGTGGGCGACCCGGTGACCGGAGCCTGGCTGCTCGGCCACGGCTATGCCCTGGCGGGCTCGTCGTACGCCACGACCGGCTGGGCGATCGCCTCGGCGCTGCCGGATCAGATCAGCACGCTGAACGCGTTCGACGGCAGCTACGGCAGGCCGAGCCACACGATCGCCTGGGGGCATTCGCTCGGCGGCATCATCACCGCCGGGCTCATTCAGGACTATCCGCAGCGGTTCAGCGCGGCGCTGCCGATGTGCGGCGTGCTGTCCGGCGGCGTGGCCACGTGGAACACCGCCCTCGACGCCGAGTTCGCGTTCCAGCAGCTGATCGACCCCGCGGTGCAGGTGGTCAACATCAGCAGCCCGGCGGCCACGAACCTGGCCGGGGCCGAAGCGGCCGCCGCCAGCGCGCAGCAGACTCCGCAGGGCCGCGCCCGGCTGGCGCTGGTGTCCGCGCTCGGCGACACGCCGGGCTGGTTCACCCCGCTGAGCCAGGAGCCAGGCGCCACCGACTACGCCGCCCAGGAAGCCAACCAGTTCCTCTGGGCGTCCGAGGTCACGTTCCCATTCGTGTTCGACTTCCGGCAGAACCTGGAAGCCGACGCGGGCGGCAACCCGTCCTGGAACGTCGGGGTCAACTACTTCGCCGACCTGGCCAAGTCGGCCGACTACCAGGAGGTCGTCGCGCTGTACCAGGCGGCGGGCCTGAGCTTGTCCGCCGACGTGCACAAGCTGCAAAGCGCGCCACGGATCACCCCCGACCCCAAGGCGGTGTTCTACCTGGCGCGGAATGTCGCCTTCAACGGCCACATCTCGGTTCCGGTGCTGACCATGCACACCACCGGCGACGGCCTGGTCGTGCCGGAGAACGAGCAGGCCTACAGCGCCGTCGTGGACCGGGCCGGCCGCGGCAACCTGCTGCGGCAGGTGTTCGTGGACCGCGCCGGGCACTGCGCGTTCACGCCGGCCGAGACGATCACCGCGGTGCAGGCACTGCTCAACCGGCTGGCCACCGGGTCCTGGGACGTGCCCAGCCCGGACGCCATGAATGGCCAGGCGGCGGCGCTCGGACCGGACTACAACCTTTTCTCGGTGAACGGGAAGGTCCAGGCGGCCGCTCCCGCGTTTACCCCCTACCAGCCCGACCAGTACCTGCGACCATTCGACCTGCCGTTCTTCCCGCCGTGGGACCGAGGCTGACCCCGCTGCACCATCACCTACATCCGGTCACTCCATCGTGACGGCCCAGCCCGAGTCACGTAGCGCGGTGGGCCGGCTCCTTCAGGGTGGGAGCCGTGGACTCATTCGGCCTCTACTTCTTCTTGGTGGTGCGGGCGATAGCACCGACGGCCGGGGCCAGCGTCAGCCACAGCCCGATGGTGACCACCATCGACGTGATGTAGCCGAACGGCCGGATGCCGACGTCGGTCCCGACAATTCCAGCGAAGATCATCAGCACCCAGGAGCTCACGAAGAAGAACGGGCCCGCCGCGATAATCTGGAAGAAGTCGCCCATCGACCTCACCCCTATTACAGACTGGCACGAACCCGGTTTGCCAGTAGGGCGGATGGTCCCTTTTTATGAGGACGATGGGCCGCTGCTCAAATCGGCTTCAGGGACTGGCGCTGGCCGGCCCATTCAGGTGCGCCGCCCGCAAGTCCGCGTCCCAGCCAGCCATCCGGCGAGCATCTATCCAGGCAAGGCCAAGCTCTCCGGCAGCCAGCAGGATCAGCCCCCAGAATGGCGCAGCGATGGCTGCGATGAGATCCGCCTGGGTTGTTGCCTGCCGTGGCGTCACTGGCCGGCTGACTTGCCGCCCAGCAGCGTTGACCCAGATGGGCGTCGTCGTACCGGCCCGGGCGCCCGGGCTTGCGTACACCACACCCGTGCGCGCTGCGCCATCCGGTGCGGTCCAGGTGGCGGGCACCGGAAGGTCGTAAGCACCCGAACCAGGTGCGTCGTCGAGCAAGACAGCGGGCACCTGCCGCCAGCCCACATGCCGGGCTTCCACGGTGGTGAAGGTGGCGCTGAGGGTCAGTCGCCAGGCGATGAGCACGATCAATGGAGCGCCCACGAGGAACGCGATGACCAGCAGGGCCAGCAGCCCAGCTTCGGCCCGGTCCGAGGAACGCCGGAGCGGGTTACGGTCGGGCCACAACCCGCGCGTCAGTCTGACAGCCCAGGACGTGCGCCGCATCGGACGTGTTCGCATCGGCGGCCTCCCTCCTTGCCTCCAGCATCGGATGGGGAGCCCTCCGCCGAGCAGGGGCCAACCTCCTGAGCGCGCGGGACTTTCGGTTCAGGTCTGCGCTGCCCGTGGGTGAGATTTCGGGCCGGCATTTCGGGCCGAAGGTCCCTCGAGCCGTGGCACGTCGGCCCTTACCAGACGATTCCGGCAGCTGATTCGCTCAGAGTTCAGTCGTTGTCAGAGCGCCGTTGCCGCTGGGGGTCAGTCATGACAGCACCAGGGGGCGCGCCGCCGGTCGTGTTCGGTCTGGCCGGCCTGGACCGCCTGGTCGAGGTGCTGATGGCCGATGGTTACCGGGTCATCGGGCCGACGGTGCGGGACAACGCGATCGTGCTGGATGAACTGGACTCGGCAACCCAGCTGCCCGCTGGCTGGGGGGTGGATACCGGGCCAGGCTATTACCGGCTGCGGCGACGCGAGGATGCCGCGCTTTTCGCGCATTCGGCAGGCCCGGGGTCCTGGAAACAGTTCCTGCACCCGCCGCGCCGGAAACTGTGGTCGGCCGGCCCGGATGGTGATTTCCAACCGGTGGTACCCGCGTCGCCTCGCTACGCGTTCCTGGGAGTGCGGGGCTGTGACCTGGCCGCCATCGGGATCCTTGGCCGGGTGCTCGGCGACGGGCCGTATCGCGATGGCGCCTTCAGCCGTACCCGGCAGGGCCTGTTCATTATCGCTGTGAACTGCACCGAACCGGGCGGGGTGTGCTTCTGCGCGTCGATGGGAACCGGCCCGGCTGCCGGGCCTGGTTACGATCTCGCGCTCACCGAGCGGATCGACGACTCCGGGCACTGGTTCGTGGCCGAGGCCGGCAGCCCGGAGGGGGCACGCATCCTGGCCGAGGTGCCACACCACGGTGCCTCGGCCGCTGAGGTGCAGTCCGCGCGGGCCGAGGTCAGCGCCGCTGCCCAGCGGATGGGCCGGGAAATGCCGCCGGTCGATCTGCCCGCGCTGATCCAGGACTCGCGCGAGTCACCGCACTGGGCGGATGTGGCCAGCCGCTGCCTGGCCTGCGCCAACTGCACGATGGTGTGCCCGACCTGCTTTTGCACCACGACCGAGGACGTCAGCGATCTGACCGGGGATCATGCCGAGCGCTGGCAGCGCTGGGCGTCCTGTTTCGAGCTGGATTTCTCCTATGTCCATGGCGGAAGCGTGCGGCAGTCGGGCGCGAGCCGGTACCGGCAGTGGTTCAGTCACAAGCTGGGCACCTGGCACGACCAGTTCGGCGGCTCCGGCTGCGTTGGCTGCGGCCGGTGCATCGCCTGGTGCCCGGTCGGCATCGACATCACGGCCGAAGCGGCCCGCCTCGCCGACCTGGCCGGGGAAGCACCCCCCGGGAGCGAGGATGACTGAGCACGGCGCGGAGCTGGCCGGGCCCGGGATCTTCGCGGATCTCTCCGCAGCAGAGCGTGAGCTGGTCTCCGCCGCTGCCCGCCCGGTGCGGTTCGGGGCTGGTGAGCGGGTGTTCCGCGAGGGCACCCCCGCCCACGGCTGCTGGCTGATCCACGACGGCTGCGTGGCCCTGGACCTGATGGTTCCCGGGCGCGGCCGGGTGGTGGTGCAGACACTCGGGCGCGGCGACGTGCTCGGCTGGTCGTGGCTGCTACCGCCCTATCAGTGGCATTTCGGTGCGGTCGCGGTGCAGCCGACCACCGCCACCCAGCTGGACACCGATCTGCTGCGCACGCTCGCCGAGCAGGACCCGCGGTTTGGCTACGCGCTGACGCTCAGCTTGTTCCAGGCGTGTGTGCAGCGCCTGCAAGCCACCCGGGCCCGGCTGCTCGACCTGTACCGGAGTCCGCATGACCAGTCCTGAGTGTGCCTCGCTGGTCGCGGAGCCAATGCTGCCGGTGCCCTACCTGGTGGCCAGCCGCACGGCCGAGACCCATGACTGCGTCACGCTGCGGCTGGAACCGGCCCGCGACCCGCTGCCCCCGTTTCAGCCGGGCCAGTTCACCATGCTGGCGGTACCCGGCGTCGGCGAAGTCGCCATCTCCATCAGCGGCGACCCGGCCACCCAGGACGGGACGCTGACCCACACCATCCGCGCCGTCGGCGCGGTGAGCAGGGCGCTGCACGACGCACCGGCTGGCACTCTGCTCGGCGTTCGCGGGCCATTCGGCACGGCCTGGGACCTCGCCTCGGCCACTGGCCGCGACCTGGTGATCGTGGCTGGCGGGGTGGGGCTCGCCCCGCTGCGGCCGGTGGTGCTGGGCGCGCTGGCCGGACGAGGATTCTACCGCCGCGTCTGCCTGATCGCCGGGGCCCGCAGGCCAGCCGAGTTCCTGTTCCGCGGCGAGCTGGATACCTGGTCCGGCCAGGCTGACATCGAGGTCGAGCTGACCATCGACCAGCCCGCCGCGGACTGGGGTGGCCAGGTCGGCTTCGTGACCGAGCCGCTGGCCCGGCTGCACGTTGACCCAGCCCGCAGCACCGCATTCCTGTGCGGCCCGGAACCGATGATGCGGTTCGCCGCCCAGGTGCTGCTGCGCAAGGGGATCCCGGCCAAGGACATCCAGCTTTCGCTGGAACGCGACATGAAGTGCGGGATCGGCCTGTGCGGACACTGTCAGCTGGGGCCCATCCTCGTCTGCCGGGACGGGCCCGTGGTCAGCTACGCGCTGGCCGGCCCATTGCTGACCATCCGGGAACTGTGATGACCAAGCCAACGCTCGCCGTCTGGAAGCTCGCCTCGTGCGACGGCTGCCAGCTGACCCTGCTGGACTGCGAAGACGAACTGCTCGCCCTGGCCGACACGGTGACCATCGCCCACTTCCTGGAGGCATCATCCGCGGTCCAGCCGGGACCGTACGACATCTCCCTGGTCGAAGGATCCATTACCACCGCGCGCGATGCACAGCGGATACGGGAGATCCGCGAGCAGTCCCGCATGCTGGTAACCATCGGCGCGTGCGCCACCGCCGGCGGAATCCAGGCGCTGCGCAACTTCGGTGACGTGGCCGAGTTCACCGCCGCGGTGTACGCCAGCCCGGAGTACATCGACACGCTCGCCACCTCAACACCAGTGGCGGCGCACGTGCCAGTGGACTTCGAGCTGCGCGGCTGCCCGATCGACCGGCGGCAGCTACTCGAGGTGATCACCGCTCTCCTGGTCGGCCGCAAACCCGACATCCCCGATGCCAGCGTGTGCACCGAATGCAAGCGCCGCGGCCTGACCTGCGTGATGGTGGCAGACGGCACGCCCTGTCTCGGGCCAGTCACCCATGCAGGCTGCGGCGCGCTGTGCCCAGCGCACTCGCGCGGCTGCTACGGCTGCTTCGGGCCCACCTCCGATCCGAACGTGCCCGCACTGGCCAGGCAGCTCCGGCTGTGCGGAATGAGCGAACCGGCCATCGGCCGGGTCTTCGCAACGTTCAACGCGGCCGCCCCGGCGTTCGCGGAAGGGCACCGGGATGAGCCACCGCAGTAGGGAACTCACCGTCAGCGGACTGTCCCGGGTGGAAGGCGAAGGCGCACTCCGGCTCACGGTGCGCGGCGGGCAGGTGGAGCGGGCCGAGCTGAACATCTATGAGCCGCCACGGTTCTTCGAGGCGTTCCTGCGCGGCCGCTCCTACACCGAGCCTCCGGACATCACCGCGCGGATCTGCGGGATCTGCCCGGTCGCTTATCAGACCAGCGCGTGCAACGCGATCGAGCAGGCCTGCGGCGCCCAGCTCGACCCGCCGCTGGCTGAGCTGCGCCGGCTGCTGTACTGCGGGGAATGGATATCCAGCCACGCGCTGCACATTTACTTCCTGCACGCTCCTGACTTCCTCGGCTACCCAGACGCGATCACTCTGGCCCAGGAGCACCGCGACATCGTCGAGCGCGGCCTGGAGCTGAAGAAGACCGGCAACGCGATCCTGGAGTTCCTGGGCGGCCGGGCGATCCACCCGGTCAACGTCCGGGTCGGCGGGTTCTACCGGGTACCGGCGCCCAGCGAGCTAACACCGCTCGCCGAGCGGCTACGCCGGGCCCTCGACCTGGCCCTCGGCACCGTGCAGTGGGCTGCCTCCTTCGATTTCCCCGAGCTGGAACTCGGCCACGATCTGCTGTCCACCCACGATCCGGGCCGCTACCCCATCGAATCGGGCGACCTGCGCTCGGCGAGCGGTCTCTCCTTCCCGGTTGGCGAGTTCCCTGATCATGTGACCGAAGAGCAGGTCCCCCATTCCACCGCCTTGCATGCGACTCTCGACGGCCACCGCTACCTGGCCGGCCCGCTGGCCAGATACTCGCTCAACTCCGGCTACCTTTCCCCCGTGGCCCGCCAGGCGGCCGCCGACGCGGGGCTTGGCCGGGAGTGCCGTAACCCGTTCCGCAGCCTCCTGGTCCGCGCCGTCGAGGTGGTCTATGCGGTCGACGAGGCCCTGCGCATCATCGGCAGCTACCAGCGACCGGACCGTCCCGCGGTCGAGGTGCCGCCGCGAGCGGGAACCGGGCACGGGGTCAGCGAGGCCCCTCGTGGCTTGCTCTACCACCGCTACACCCTCGACGCGGACGGGCTGATCCGCGCGGCCACGATCATCCCGCCGACCTCGCAGAACCAGGCCGCGATCGAGGACGACCTGCGCCGGGTGGCCGAAGCCAACCTGGGCCTGGACGACGCCGCCCTGACCAACCTGTGCGAGCGGGTGATCCGCAACTATGACCCGTGCATCTCCTGCGCCGCGCACTTTCTCACGCTTACCGTGAACCGCGCATGACCAGCCGGCAGGCGGTGGTCATCGGGATCGGGAACCCGTACCGGCGCGACGACGGCATCGGGCCCGCCGTAGCCGACGGGATCGACCGGCTGCACCTGCCCGGCGTCCGTGTTGTCCTGTCCGATGGTGAGCCGATCAGCCTGCTGGCCGCCTGGGAAGACGCGGACCTGGCCATCGTCGTCGATGCCATCCGCCACGAGCCACCCTGTCCAGGGCGCATCCACCGGCTCACGGCCAGCCAGCTGGGCAGCGATGGCGCCGGAGCCAGCAGCCACGGCTTCGGCGTCCCGTACGCACTCCGGCTCGGCGGTGTGCTGAGCTGCCAGCCCGGCCATCTCGTGGTCATTGCTGTCGAGGGGGCCGACTTCACCGACGGGACCGGGCTTTCCGCGCCGGTCAACGCGGCCGTGCCCGCCGCCGTGGCGGCGATCCGGGCCGAGCTGACCGGCGGGGGGCCCGCTAGAGCCGGGCGGCGATGAGGGCGGCCACGTCGACCAGGCGGCAGGTGTAGCCCCATTCGTTGTCGTACCAGCCGAACACCTTGACCAGGCTGCCCGCCGCCTGAGTCAGCCCGGAGTCGAACACGCAGGACGCCGGCTGGCCGATGATGTCGCGGGAGACCAGCGGGTCGGTGCTGTAGTCCAGGACCCCGGCCAGACCGCCCGCGGCCGCCTGCTCGAACGCGTTGTTCACCTCGGCGGCGGTCACGTCGCGGGTCAGCACGGCGGTCAGGTCGGTGAGCGAGCCATCCTCGACCGGCACCCGGACCGCCACGCCGTCCAGCCGGCCGGCCAGTTCCGGGATGACCACGCCCGCGGTGCGGGCCGCGCCGGTGCTGGTAGGCACGATGCTGACCGCGGCGCTGCGGGCCCGGCGCAGGTCCTTGTGCGGCCCATCCAGCAGCATCTGGTCACCCGTGTAGGCGTGGATGGTGGTCATCAGCCCGGTGACCAGGCCGAACGCATCGTTCAGCACTTTCACCATCGGGACCACGCAGTTGGTCGTGCAGGACGCGGCCGAGACCACATCGTGCCGCTCCGCGTCATACTCCGCGTCGTTGACTCCGAAGACCATGGTGAGGTCGGCGCCTTTGCCGGGCGCGGAGATCAGCACCTTGCGGGCACCGCCTTTGAGGTGTGCGGCGGCGTCCTCGCGGGCGCTGAACTTCCCGGTGGACTCGATGACCAGGCTGACGCCCAGCGCACCCCAGTCGATGGCGGCCGGGTCCCGGGCGGACAGCACGGCGATGTCCCGGCCGCCCACGGTGAGCGAGTCAGCACCGTAACGCACCGCCTGGCCCAGCCGGCCGTAGGTGGAATCGAACTCCAGCAAGTGGGCCAGCGTCCGGGCATCGGCCACGTCATTGACGGCCACGACATCCAGGTCGTCTCGGTCCAGGACGCGGCGCACGAACGCCCGGCCAACCCGTCCGAAACCATTGATTCCCACCTTGATCGGCATAGAGGTCCCCTCTCGTCAATGATCAGGATCTCCGGCGGGCCTGCTCATTGACCAGCGGCCTTCGGCCCGTTCTGCTGGGTCATTGGTCCCTGGGCCGGGGCAGCGCTGCTCGCGGACGGCGCCACGATCGAGATCCGGGCGGCCACCCCGGCCGACTTCGGGGCCGTGTGGCAGATGTACCGGGCTATGTCGCCGGACAACCTGCGGCAGCTCAGGTGAGCAGGGGCCGTTTGCCCCGGCGGTCCAGGACCACGGTCCCATGCGCAGGCTGGCCCGGCGCACCTAAGGTTTTGGATTAATGGCCACCCGATGTGAGGAGAAGCGCCCGATGGACGAGTCAGCCCCGGCGCAGCGACGGATTGGCGTGTTCCTGCTTGATGATCACGAGATCGTCCGGCGGGGCGTGAAGGACCTGCTGGAAACCGATCCGGGCATCGTGGTCGTCGGTGAGGCGGGCACCGCCGCGTCGGCCCTGGCCAGGATCCCGGCGCTGCGGCCGGACGTGGCCGTGCTCGACGTGCGGCTGCCGGACGGGGACGGCGTCAGCGTATGCCGCGAGATCCGGTCCAGGATGCCGAGTGTGGCCTGCCTCATGCTCACCTCGTTCAGTGACGACGAGGCGCTGTTCGATGCGATCATGGCGGGCGCCGCGGGATACGTGCTCAAGCAGATCCGTGGCACCGACCTGGTCGGCGCGGTCCGCACCGTCGCGTCGGGTGAGTCGATGCTGGACCCGGACGCGGCCAGCCGGGTGATGCAGCGGATGCGCAACCAGACGGCACGGTCCGATCCGCTGGCCGGGCTCACCGACCAGGAGCGCAAGATCCTGGAGCTGATCGGCGAAGGGCTGACCAACCGGCAGATCGGTGAGCGCCTGTACCTGGCCGAGAAGACGGTCAAGAACTACGTATCGGCACTGTTCGCCAAGCTGGGCATGGAGCGCCGGACCCAGGCGGCGGCCTTCGCCGCCCGGGTCTTCGAGGACCGCGGCCAGCCGCCGCACCCGCAACAGCCAGTCCGCTGACCCCCGAATCACCGTCAGCCGGTCGCCGAGGCGGTAGTAGGCAGCGGGACTTCCCAGTGCAGGTCCGTTCCGCCATTGCTGGCCGGCCCGACCGTGAGTGTGCCGCCGTAGCGCTCGGCCCGCTGGGCCAGGTTGGCCAGCCCGCTCCGGCGGGTGGCGTCTTTGATGCCGGTGCCGTTGTCGTGGACGAGCAGGCTGAGCTTGCCGTCGGCCAGGACGGTCACGTCCACGTGGCTGGCCTGGCCGTGCCGGGCGGCATTGGACAGCGCCTCGCGCAGCGCGTGCAGCAGGTGCTCGCCGATCTCCGCGGGAACGTCATAGTCCAGCCGGTCATCCAGCTGGACTGAGGAACTCATGCCGTGCGCCTCGGTCATCTGGTCGACCACAACTGCGACCTTCGAGCGCAGGCCGGGCACGTCGGTCCCGCGGGCCTGCAAGCTGAAGATCGCGGTCCGGATGTCGGTGATGGTCTTGTCCAGGTCGTCCACCACGCTGTTCACCCGCTCTTCGACCAGCGGCCGGGTGATCAGCGGGATGGTGCCCTGGAGTTTCATCCCGCTGGCGTACAGCCGCTGAATCACCTGATCGTGCAGGTCCCGGGCGATGCGGTCGCGGTCCTCGAAGATCGACAGCCGTTCCGCATCCTCGCGCCGCTCGGCGAGTTCCAGCGCGATCCCGGCCTGCGCCGCGAACGTCATGGCCAGTTCCATGGCCGCCCGCGGCAGCGGCATCGACCCGGCGGCACGGCCGACCGTGAGCACGCCGCGGACGTTGCCCGCATGGCCGAGCGGCAGCAGGCTGGCCGGTCCAAGCTCCAGAGCTTCCCTGGCCGACCGGGAAGCCCGCTGGTCATGGCCGAAGTCCTCCACCGTGACCGGCTGGCCAGTGGCCAGCACCGCCCCCGAGAGAGACGCCCCGGCTGGCAGCCGCAGGCCCAGTGCTGCCTGGGCGTTCTCGCCGGCCGCGTGGCTGATCCTCAGATGCTCCCGGTCGGCATCAGGCAGCGCTAGGATCACCAGGTCAGCCGCGGTCATCTGCAGGGTCTGCTCGGTCACGAAGCTGAGCACCTCGTCCACCGCGACCCCGGCCAGCAGCCGGCTCGTCACCTCGGAGCTAGCGGCCAGCCATTGCTGCTGGCGGTTCGCCTCGTCGTACAGCCGGGCGTTCTCGATGGCCACGCCGGCCGCGGCGGACAGCGCGGTCACCAGAGTCTCGTCTTCCTCATCGAACGCCGAGCCGTCCCGCTTCTCGGTCAGGTAGAGATTGCCGTAGACCTCATCGCGGACCCGGACCGGCACGCCCAGGAACGACTTCATCGGAGGATGCCCCTCCGGGAAGCCAGACGACCGCGGGTGGCTGGCGATGTCGGCCAGCCGCAACGGGCGGGAGTCGGTGATCAGCAGGCCCAGCAGCCCACGGCCCTCCGGCCAGTGATCAATCCTGCCGATAGCAGCCTCGTCCAGCCCGACCGGGATGAAGTCGGCCAGCCGGCCATCCTGGTCGATCACGCCGAGCGCACCGTACCGGGCGTCGACCAACGTCACCGCCGCCTGGACGATCCGGCGGAGTACCGCCTCGAGTTCCAGGTTGCTACCTACCGCGACGACCGCCTCGAGGAGGGCGTGCACCCGGTCGCGCGTGTCCAGCACGGCCTGCACCCGGCTTTGCAGCTCGGAGAGCAGGTCGTCTAGCCGCAGATGCGGCAGGAGTAGGTGCGGCTCAGGAGATTCCACGCGGGCATCCTCCCTCCAGGAGCCCTGGTGGACGCGACCCCGATCATAAGTCAGCCGGGCCAGCCTCAGCTAATCGTCCGAGACGCCGTTGCAGCCCGCTGGCACGATCCGGGAGTACGGCCCGGGAGTCACCATGGCGATATGACCATCCTTTTGCCACTTGATCACATACGGCGGGGCGCCATCCTGGCCAAGGACGCGGATGACCCGGCCGCTCCGGCTCTCCGAGCCAGGTACGACGAGCAGGTCACCAACCTTCGCCCTCATATCTCCAGCATGGGCCGCGGCCGGCCGCTGAGGCACCGGCTGACTGGCCCCGATGAACGGGACGTTCGGCACCGCCGCCCAAGCCCCGGGAACAGGTTCCGTCCGCCAGAGGCAGGCCGAAGGTCCTCCGGCGGGATGACCGATATCCCTGGGAACGATGCTAACCAGGCCAGACACTAGGGAGTGCCGATAACGCTGGGCTGGAGGACAAAATGAACAGGAACATTGTGCTGGCCGTGGACGCCGCGCCGGGCGACGATCCGGCCCAGCACGTCTCGGCCGCCGTGGCCATGACCCGGGAGCTGAGCCGCGACAGTGGCGACCACGTCATCGTCCTGCACGTGCACGAGTTCTCGGTGGGCCGGTATGGCCGCATCCGGGTGGACTGCGGGGACGGCGAGGGTGAGCGCACGGTGGAGGCCATCGTGGCCGACCTGAAGGCGCATGACGTCAGCGCCGAGGCGGAGATCCGCGAGACGCATGTCGGGCACATCGCGGCCGCAGTTCTGGCGGCAGCGCACGATCACGATGCGCGCATGGTCGTGCTGGGCTCGAGCAGCCGCACCGACCTGCCGCGGATACCGCTGGGCGGCGTGGCCACCCGCCTGCTGCACACGGCCAGGCTTCCGGTCCTCATCGTGCCCAGGTCGGACTGAGCACCGGCGGCATCAGCCCAGTCGCTCGCCGCGGTCGGCGGCTCGCAGCGACCTGGCGTACCCGGCCCGTTCCTGGGCGGCCGCGGCCGGGCCCGAGCTGGCCAGCAGGCCGCGGGCCTCGGCCAGGCAGGTGAACCCGTTCCTGCTCATCCAGTCGGTCAGCCCGCCGAGCAGCACCATGGCATGCTCGGCCTGGTGCCGCAGCAAGGCCGACGTGGTCATCACCACGTCCGCGCCGGCCAGCAGGTAGGCCGCGACATCCGCGGAGTCCTCCACCCCACCACTGCCGGCCAGTGACGCCGTGACCCGGCCGGCCAGGCGGGCGATCCAGACCCGGGGCAGCCGTCCGTCGGCCGGGCTGGACAGCCCGAACCCGGTCGTGGTGGCCAGCCGTTCCGGATCGATGTCGGGGTGCAGGAACCGGTTGAACAGCACCAGGCCATCCGCACCCGCCCGGTCGAAACGCAGCGCCATCTCGCCCATCGCGCTGTAGTACGGGCTCAGCTTCACCGCGACCGGGATGCCGACCGCCGTCTTGACCGCGGCCAGTATCTCGATGTGCTGGTCTTCAACCTCACGCCCGGAGATCGCCAGGTCAGTTGGCAGGTCATAGATATTCAGCTCGATGGCGGCCGCGCCCGCCTGCTCCAGCTGGCTCGCATAGCTGGTCCACCCGGTGGCGCTCACGCAGTTGAGGCTGGCGATGACCGGGATGTCCACCGCGGCCGCGGCCCGCTCGACCAGGTTCAGGTAGCGGCGCGGGTGCGGCTCCAAGCTGCCGACGTGCGGAAAGTACGACAGCGATTCGGCGAAGCTGTCGCTGCCCGCTGCCCAGGCGGCCGCGTCCTGCGCCGCCTCGCGGCGCACTTCCTCCTCGAACAGCGACGGCAGCACGATCGCGGCCAGCCCGGCGTGTGCCAGCCGCCTGACCCCGTCCAGACCACCGGCTATCGGCGACGCCGACGCGACCAGCGGGTTGCGCAGCTGCAGGCCCAGATACTGGCAGGAAAGATCCATCGGGCACCTCCACTACCCTGAGGCGCTGACCGGCCCGGTCGGCCGCGCGTCCGCCGGGAACCGGGCCGCACCGCGGGTGGCCATCTCCTCGTACGTGGCCCAGCGCTGCAGGACCTCCTGCTCGGCCAGGGCCATCAGCCGTTCGGCCTCGGCCGGGTCGCGCTGGGCCAGGATGCGGTACCGCAGCTCCCGGCTGGTGTAGTCAGCCAGCGGGATGCGCGGCCGCGGCGAGTCGAGCAGGAACGGGTTGTCCCCGGCGGCGCGCAGTTCCGGGTCGTAGCGGATCAGCGGCCAGTACCCGCTGGCCACCGCCCGGTACTGCTGGCCCATCCCGTCCCGCATCTCGATGCCGTGCGCGATGCAGTGGCTGTACGCGATGACCAGGGACGGCCCGTCGTACGCTTCGGCCTCGCGCAGCGCACGCAGCGTCTGCTGCGGGTCGGCGCCCATCGCCACCCGGGCCACGTACACGTTGCCGTAGGCCATCGCCTGCAGGGCCAGGTCCTTCTTGGGCACGTGCTTACCCGAGGCGGCGAACTTGGCCACCGCACCCAGCGGTGTGGCCTTGGACGACTGCCCGCCGGTGTTCGAGTACACCTCGGTATCGAGCACCAGCACGTTGACGTTGCGCCCGCTGGCCAGCACGTGGTCCAGGCCGCCCGAGCCGATGTCGTAAGCCCATCCGTCCCCGCCGACCAGCCACACGCTGCGCCGGGTCAGCTGGTCGGCCACGCTGCGCAGGTCGGCGACCCGGGGATCGGCGGTGTCCAGCCCGGCCAGGCGGCGGGCCAGTTCGGCGACCCGGTCCCGCTGCGCGGCCAGCTCGGACTCCCGGCGCTGCGGCGCGGCCAGCAGCTCGTCCACCAGGTCCGCGCCAATCTGCCCGCGGAGCTGGGCCAGCCGGTCCCGGGCCAGCCGCAGGTGCAGGTCGGCCGCCAGCCGGAAGCCCAGCCCGAACTCGGCGTTGTCCTCGAACAGCGAGTTGGACCAGGCCGGGCCGCGGCCCTCGGCGTTGACCGCCCACGGCGTGGTGGGCAGGTTGCCGCCGTAGATGGACGAGCAACCCGTCGCGTTCGCGATCATCAGCCGGTCGCCGAACAGCTGGGACAGCAACTTGAGGTAGGGCGTCTCGCCGCAGCCCGCGCAGGCTCCGGAGAATTCGAACAGCGGCTGCAGGAACTGGGTCCCGCGCACGGCACCGAAATCCACCCGGGACCGGTCGTTCACCGGCAGCCCCTCGAAGAACGCGATGTCGCGCCGGGCCTGCTCGACCAGGGGCTCCCGGGGCGCCAGGTTGATGGCCCGCACCCCCGGTTCCCCCGGTGCCTGCACCGGGCAAGCTTCCACACACAACGCGCATCCGGTGCAATCTTCCACGTACACCTCGAGGGAGTACCTGGTGTCGGGCAGGCCACGGGCGTCCAGCGGCATCGACGGGAACCCATCCGGGGCCCCGGCCAGCGCCGACTGGTCGTAGAACTTGGCCCGGATCACGCTGTGCGGGCAGACAAAGCTGCAGTTGCCGCACTGGATGCACAGGTCCGGGTCCCACTCGGCGACCAGGTCGGAGATGTTGCGCTTCTCGAACGCGGTGGTACCGCTGGGGTAGGTGCCGTCCACCGGCAGCGCGCTGACCGGCAGCGCGTCGCCGCGACCGGCCATCATCTCGGCCGTGACCCGGTGCACGAACTCCGGCGCGCCCGCGGGTACCAGCGCGGGCAGCCCACGGTTGGTGGTCACCCGGCCCGGGACCGGCACCTGGTGCAGCGCGGCCAGGGCCTGGTCGACCGCGGCGTTGTTCCGCGCCACCACCTCCGGGCCGCGGCGGCTGTAGCTCTTGGCGATGGCCGCTTTGATGGCCGCGATCGCCTCCTCCCGGGGCAGCACCCCGGAGATGGCGAAGAAGCAGGTCTGCAGCACCGTGTTGATCCGCCCGGGCAGGCCCGCGTCCCGGGCCACCTGGCTGGCGTCGATCGTGTACAGCGCGATGCCGTTGGCCAGGATCTGCTCCTGGACCGGGCGGGGCAGGCTGTCCCACACCTGCTCGGCTGGGCGCGGGCTGTTCAGCAGCAGCGTCGCGCCGGGCGCAGCCCGGCCCAGCACGTCCGTACGCTCGATCAGCTCGGCCTGGTGGCAGCCGACGAAGCCGGCGTTATGCACGAGATAGGGGGCGCGGATCGGGTCGGGTCCGAAGCGCAGGTGAGAAACCGTCTGGGAGCCGGACTTCTTGGAGTCGTAGACGAAATAGCCCTGGGCGTGCAGGCCGCGGTCGGCGCCCAGGATCTTGATGGTGTTCTTGTTCGCGCCGACCGTGCCGTCCGAGCCGAGCCCAAAGAACACCGCGCGGACCGTGCCGGCCGGCTCGATGTCCAGCTCGGCGTAGTCCAGGCTGGTGCCGCTGACGTCGTCGGTGATGCCGACGGTGAACCGCGGCTTCGGGTGCGCGGCGGCCAGGCCGGTGAAGACGCCGGCCACCATGCCGGGGGTGAACTCCTTGGAGGACAGGCCGTACCGGCCGCCGGTGACCACCGGCATGCTGCCCAGGGCGCCTGCCGCGTGCGCTTCGGCCAGCGCCCCGAGCACGTCCAGGAACAGCGGCTCGCCCAGCGACCCCGGTTCCTTGGTCCGGTCCAGCACCGCCACCCGGCGCACCGTGTCCGGCAGCGCGGCGAGCAGGTCCGCGGTGGGGAACGGCCGGTACAGCCGCATGGTGACGACCCCCACCTTCTCGCCCTGGTCGGCCAGGTAGCGGGCGGTCTCGGCGGCGGTCTGCGCCCCTGACCCCATGATCACGATGACCCGCTCGGCGGCCGGGTCGCCGGTGTAGTCGGCCAGGTGGTACTGGCGGCCGGTGCGGGCGGCAAGTGCGTCCATGGCCGCGGCGACCGCCCCGGGCACCTGCGCGTAGAACGGGTTAACGGTCTCCCGGGCCTGGAAGTAGACGTCCGGGTTCTGCGCGGTGCCCCGGATGAACGGATGCTCCGGGGACAGCGCCCGGCCCCGGTGTGCCCGGATCAGCTCCTCCGGGACCAGCGCGCGCAGGTCGTCGTCGGTCAGCGTGTCGATCGTGTTCAGCTCGTGCGAGGTGCGGAAGCCGTCGAAGAAGTGCACAAACGGGATCCGGGTCTGCAGCGAGGCGGCCTGGGCGACCAGGGCCAGGTCGTGCGCCTCCTGCACGCTGGACGAGGCGAGCAGCGCGAAGCCGGTCTGCCGGACCGCCATCACGTCGGCGTGGTCGCCGAAGATGGACAGGCCCTGGGCGGCCAGTGACCGGGCGGCCACGTGCATGACCGCCGGGGTCAGCTCCCCGGCGATCTTGTACATGTTGGGGATCATCAGCAGCAGGCCCTGCGAGGCGGTGAACGTGGTGGCCAGCGCCCCGCTCTGCAGCGCGCCGTGCAGCGCGCCCGCCGCGCCACCTTCGCTCTGCATCTCCATCACGGCCGGCACGCTGCCCCACAGGTTCGGCCGGCCCTGGCTGGACCATTCGTCGGCCAGCTCGGCCATCGGCGAGGACGGCGTGATCGGGTAGATGCAGCACACCTCGTTGAGCCGGTAGGCGACCGACGCAGCTGCCTCGTTGCCGTCGATCGTGGCACGCATCACCGGGGCTCCTCGATCATCTCGATGGCATGTACCGGGCACTGGTCGTAACAGGTTGCACAGCCGGTGCACCGGTCGAAGTCGACTTCGTAGCGGAACGGGGTGCCGTCCGGGTGGCCGGCCGGCCGGGCCGGGCCCAGCTTGATGATCGCGTCCTCCGGGCAGGCGCCGAAGCAGCCGTCGCACTCGATGCAGTTGCCGCAGGACAGGCAGCGGCTGGCCTCGTAGCGGGCCTGCCGCTCATCCAGGCCGCTGACCACCTCGGCGAAGTCGGCGGTCCGCTCGGCCGCGGCCCGCTCCGGCTGCTGCCGCTGCGCGGCGTCGGCGAAGTACCACGGGTGCAGCATGCCGAACTCGGCCCGGTCATGCTTGGCCGCCTCGGCTGGCACCAGCTCGCGCAGGTAGGTGTCGATGAACCGGGCCGCCTTCTTGCCGTGGCCCACGCCCACCGTGACGGTCCGCTCGGCGGGCACCATGTCGCCGCCCGCGAACACCCCGGGGCAGCCGGTCATCATCGAGGCGGACACCAGCACGCTGCCGTCCCGCTTGAACTCCACCCCCGGCACCTGGTGCAGGAACCCGGTGTCGGCGTCCTGCCCGACGGCCAGGATCAGCGTGTCGGCGGCCAGCGTCTCCAGCTGGCCGGTGGGCTGCGGGAAGCCGTTCTCGTCGAGCTGCATGACCTCGACGGTCAGCTCCGGGCCGTCGAACGCTGTGATCGTGTGCAGCCAGTTGATGCGGACGCCTTCCTGCTCGGCCTCGGCCGCCTCCTCCTCGTGCGCGGGCATCTGGGCCCGGGTGCGCCGGTAGACGATCAGCGTGTCCTCGGCGCCGAGGCGGCGGGCGGTACGGGCCGCGTCCATCGCGGTGTTCCCGCCGCCGTAGACGGCGACCCGGCGGCCCAGCACCGGGTGCCCGCCCGAGGCGACCTGGCGCAGGAACGGCACCGCGTCCACGATCCGGCTGGCGTCCTGGGCCGGGATGTCCACGTGCTTGGACAGGTGCGCGCCGACCGCGACGAACACCGCGTCGAACTGGCCTTCGGCCCGCTCGGCAGCCAGGTCGGTGACCCGGTGCCCGCCGGTCATGGTCACGCCGAGGGCCTGGATCCGGCCGATCTCGCCGGCCAGCACGTCGCGCGGCAGCCGGTAAGCGGGGATGCCGTAACGCATCATCCCGCCCGGCTCCGGGCTGGCGTCCCTGATCTCTACCTGATGGCCGCGCCGGGCCAGCTGGTAGGCGGCGGACAGCCCGCTCGGGCCAGCCCCGATGACCAGGACCCGTTTCCCGGTAGACGGCCCGGTGGGCCGGTCGAAGGCCCAGCCGTGCTCCAGCGCCTGGTCGCCGAGGAACCGCTCGACCCCGTGAATCGACACCGAGCTGTCCAGCAGGGCGCGGTTGCAGGCGGTCTCGCACGGGTGGTAACAGACCCGGCCCATGATGGCGGGCATCGGGTTGTCCACGACCAGCTGGCGCCAGGCCTGCTCAGCCTGGCCCGCCTGGATCTGCGCCAGCCAGGCCTGGATGTTCTCCCCGGCCGGGCAGCCAGCGTTGCACGGCGGCAGCAGGTCCAGGTAGACCGGCCGCCGGCTGCGCACCGGCCCGGCCCGGGCCGCATCATGCGCCAGGTCGGGTAGCCGGGTTAGGTCGGTCATGGCCTGCTCCCAATGGTCGCGGTCGGTAGTCCAGGCACCAGCTCGTCGCCGGGCAGCTGGCTGTCATCGCGTGGGCTGAGTTCGGATGGGGTCACGTTGTAGCGGGCCGCGCTCGGGGTGAAGCGGAACTCGGCGTAGCAGAACGGGCCGTCGGCCAGGTGCCAGATGGCTGCCCCCCAGCGAGGCTGCCACCGGCCGTTGATCTTCATCCAGCCCTGCACCGGGGTGGACCACCGGGCCCGGACCAGGCCACCAGGAAGGGCGCACCAGCGGTCATCGGTGCTGAATTCGACGGGCGCCCCGCGGCCGTCAACCAGCACCCGCGCGGTGACCTGGTGGCCGGCGTCGGTCAGGGTGAGGTCGAAGGAGCTGTCATTCACTTCCGTCCAGGTGACTGGGAGGGACAGCAGTATCGACGGGGCGAGCAGCACCGCGTCGTTGAGGTAGGTGACCAGTTCGCTCACGTCGTACTCCGGGCCGGACCCGTTCGCCACTGGCACCAGCCCGGCCAGCTTGCCATACATTCGGCCATGGCCCCCGGCGTAGGCGTCGCGGCCGGTCATCGGCAGCAGGCCGGCCGCGTACATGCGCATGTGGTACAGCCGGGTGATGGCCGGGGCGGTGCTGTACTGCCAGGCTTCGCAGCGCAGCCACGGCAAGCGTGGCCGCAGCCGGAACCGCCCGGTGAAGTGCGCCACGAACGACCAGTCTGGCGGGCGGCCGGTCACCTCCATGAACCTCAGGTACCGCTGCGCCGCCGTCGGCAGGCCGGCCAGGTCGGCCTCGGTGACGGGGGCGGCTGAGGCCGGGCCGGGGCGCGGTTCGAGCGCCGCCGCGTCCGACGCCATCCGCTGGTACAGCCGTCCGTGCCGTGGCGCCAGGGACGATGTCATGACGTTGCCCTCCTCAGCCGGCCGGTCACCTCTATCAGACCGCTGACCGGCCCTGTTCCATTAGGGGCAATAGTCCCGGCGGCCGGTGCCGTCCGGCCCGCCCCGGCTAGCGCGCCGCGCGCTCGTGCGCCCGGTCCAGCCGCAGCGCCAGCATGGGGCAGAACCCGCGCGTCGCACGGGATGGGTCGAATCTGCCGTGGATGTGCCGAAGATGTGAGATCTCACATCATCCTCACACGGTCGCTTCATCGCCGTGCAGGCACGATCGAATAGCCGGGCCGGACCCGGCGGCAACAGATATGGAAAGGAGCACTCGATATGGATTCCGACAGTGAATACCACGGCGGCCGGGTGCCGCTGCCCGGATTCGGCGCCCCGCGGGCCGACGACCCGCCGGCCGATCAGCCGCCCCCCGTCGGCCGGGACGGCATCCGGCATGCCAGGCGTATGTCGAACTGGACGCTGGCCGCGCTGATCGCCGGCACGGGCGCCGCCACCGTGGCGCTGGCCCACCATGTCTTCCCTACCGCGGCTACTACAGCCGGCACATCGGCTACGGCCGCTGTGCCTGGCCAGGCAACGACGGCGCACGGGGCGAGCGGGCCGCAGGTCGCCCATTCGGTGGCTTCGACGAGCCCGTCGGGAGTCACCACCACGACCGTCACGCACATCGTCAACGGCAAAAAGGTCGTCACCCATGTCCGGCACGTCCCGGCCTACCACGACAACTGAGGCAGGCGATGACGATGACCGCAGCACCCGCACCGGCCGCAGCCGCGTGGCGGCGGATCGACACGGGCGACCGCACCATCGCCGTGCGGCAGCGCGCCGCGCTGGGCACCACCGCCCGCCTCGCCATTTGGCCCCCGGAGCAGGGCAGTGCCGCGATGGCCGCCGTGGACTCTGTACTGGCCGCGCTGGACCGGCAGGCCAGCCGGTTCCGGCCGGACTCGGAGATCTCCTGGCTGCACCGCAAGGACGGCGGCCTGTTCATGCTCAGCGATGGGCTCGCCGAGGCGGTCAGCGTGGCGCTGGCCGCGGCCCGGTGGACCGGCGGGCTGACCGACCCAACCGTCGGCGACGCGATCATCGCGCTGGGCTATGACCGCGACTTCGCTGCCATGGAGGCCGAGCGGCCGGAACCACCGCGGGACCCGGCCCCGGCGCCCGGATGGCAGGCGGTGCAGCTCGACGGGCCGCTGCTGCGGCTGGCCGCGGGGGTCCGGCTCGATCTCGGCGCCACCGCCAAGGGCCTCGGTTCCGACCGGGCGGCCCGGGCCGCGCTGGCCGCCATCGCCCGGGCCGGGCACCCGACGGGCGGGCTGCTGATCAGCCTGGGCGGCGACATCGCTACCGCGGGGACCCCGCCGCAGGATGGCTGGCCGATCCGGGCGGCCGACCGGCCAGACTCAGCCGAGCCGGCCAGCACGGAGCCGGGGCCGGCCGGCGGATCCCAGCTGATCCGGCTGCCCCGGGGCGCGGTCGCGACCTCGTCGATCACTTGCCGCAGCTGGCGGCGGGCCGGCCGGGTGCTGCACCACATCGTGGACCCGCGCACCGGGCGGCCCGCCGGCGGCCCCTGGCAGACGGTCAGTGTCGCCGCGATGACCTGTGCCGACGCCAATGCCGCGGCCACCGCGTCGATCGTGGCGGGCGACCAGGCCGTGGCCTGGCTGGCCTCGACGGGCCTGCCCGCCCGGCTCGTCGGTCACGACGGCGGCATCCGGTACCTGAGCGGCTGGCCGGAGCACGACGGCGGCCGGGTCGAGGTCCCGCCGGGCAGCTGGGTGTACACCGGGGCGGGACCACGCGGTGGTACGTGATGAGTGCCACCGACATTCCGCCTTCCTCACCAGGCCCTTTGCCCCTGAACAGCGGCCGGGTACGGGGGCAGCCTGGTAGTGCAGGGGCGATGAAGCATGCGGCTGCCGCAAGGGTCAGCCGTCCGCCTCGCAGAGGACGACCAGGGGGTGCGCGATGAGCATTGCTGCAGCCGCGGCCGGGTCCCAGGGCCTGTGGTATGTCTCGCGGGCCAGTGGGCTGACGCTGCTGATCCTGTTCAGCGTGGTGGTGCTGCTGGGCGTAGCCTCGCGCCTGGGCTCGGCCCCCAGGGACTGGCCGCGCTTGGTGTTCCCAGAAGTGCACCGCGCGCTCGCGCTGTTCTCAGTGGCCTTCCTGGCGCTGCACGTGCTGACCGCGATCCTGGACCCGTTCGTCACGATCGGCTGGGCCGCCACGGTACTGCCCTTCCTCTCCAGCTACCGGACGCTCGCGATCGGCCTGGGCACGCTGGCCGTCGACCTCGGCGGCGCCGTGCTCATCACCAGCCTGCTGCGCCGCCGGCTGGGTTTCCGGGCCTGGCGGGCGGTGCACTGGCTGGCCTACCTGGCCTGGCCGGTCGCGTTCGTGCATTCCCTGACCGCCGGCAACGACCTCGGGATCTGGTGGGTCGCCTTGATCGAGTGGGGATCCGCCGGGCTGGTCGCGACTGCGGTCCTGGCCCGCATCCTGGAAAGTATCAGGCACCCCAGGCCGGCCGGGCAGCTGAGCGCCAGCTTTGACCGGATCACCCCACCGAAAGGAGCTATCCGCTGATGCGCACCCCGGACCGCGTCCGCCACACTAGCCAGCCGGCCGCCCTGCCGCGACCCGACCGGCTGCCCCGGTTGCTGCCCGCTGGCTTCGCCGCCGGCCCGGCCCGCCTGGCCGAGCATCGGGTCAGGTACGGTCCGCCGCCCAGCGGCCTCAGCGAGTACCAGCGGACGGCGCTCATCGCCGAAGTGGAGCGATCCGGGCTCACCGGCCGGGGCGGCGCCGCGTTTCCCACCGCCCGCAAACTCGCCGCGGTGGCGGCCGGGCACGCTCCGGTGGTGGTGGCGAACGGCACCGAAGGCGAGCCGGCCAGCTCAAAGGACAAGGTCCTGCTGGCCCGGTCGCCGCACCTGGTACTCGACGGCGCGGTGCTCGCCGCCGAGCTGGTCGGCGCCCGCCAGGCGTTCATCGTGGTGCACCATTCGGTCCGGGAGATCGTGGACGACGCGGTCACCGAGCGCCGCCGCGCCCAGGCCGACCGGGTCCGCCTGCGGGTGGTGACGGCCACCGACCGGTTCGTGGCCGGTGAGGCCAGCGCCGTCGTACACTGGATCGAGCGGGGCATCCCCACACCCACCGCCCGGCCGCCGCGGCTGTCCGATCGCGGGCTGACCGGGCGACCGACGCTGGTGCAGAATGTGGAGACGCTGGCCCACCTCGCGCTCATTGGCCGGTACGGCGCAGCGTGGTTCCGCGCGCTCGGTACCGCAGACGAGCCGGGCACGATGCTGGTCACCATCCTGGGCGCGGTGCGCGAGCCGTCCGTGACCGAGATAGCCATCGGCACCCCGGTCGGGGAGGTGCTACAGCTGGCCGGCGGCGCGGCCGCGCCGCTGCAGGCGGTGCTGCTTGGCGGCTACTTCGGCGGCTGGGCCGACGCGGCCGCCGCCGCGGTCGCGCCGTTCTCCAAGGCCGGGCTGGCCCCGATGGGGGCCGGGGTGGGCGCCGGGCTGATCGCGGCCCTGCCCACCGACGCCTGCGGGATCGGCGAGACCGCCCGGGTGGCCCGCTACCTCGCCGATGAGTCGGCCGGGCAGTGCGGCCCCTGCCTTTTTGGCCTGAATGCGGTGGCCGGGGAGGTCGAGCAGCTCGCTGAGGGCCGCACGTCCAGCCTGGCCCGGCTGCGCCGCTGGCTCGGCCAGGTGGACGGGCGGGGCGCGTGCAGCCACCCGGACGGCGCGGTACGGCTGATCCGCAGTGCCCTGACGCTGTTCGCGGACGAGCTCGAACAGCACGCACAAGGCTGGTGTGGCGGCACCCGGAAGGCACCGGTCCTGCCGGTGCCACCACGGCGGCAGCCATGACGCGGCTCCGGGTGGACCCGATCGCCTGCGCGGGCCGCGGGCTGTGCGCCGAAGTGCTGCCCGAACTGATCACCCTGGACGACTGGGGGTTCCCGATCATCGCGAAGGGCCCGGTGCCCGCCCAGCTCCAGGGCGAGGCCGCCGAGGCGGTCCGGATCTGCCCGCTGCTGGCCCTCCGGCTGGACCGCAGCCGATGAACCCAGCCGGCCGGCTGGCCCGGGCCGAAGTCCCGGCCCGCCAGGCTGTCCGGCCACTGGCCTGGGGGCGGCGGCGGGGCCAGCCTGGAGATAGGAGCCGCAGCGGACGGGCGAAGGAGCAGATGTCCCATGGCAGCACCCTTGTGAGCGGCTCACATGTTCTTCAGATCATTCTCCTAACTCACGTGCGTAACCTCGGATTATGCGAGTGCTCGTGGTCGAGGACGAGGTCCGGATGTCCCGGGTACTCAAGCGCGGGCTGGAAGAGGAGGGGCACGCGGTCGACCTCGCCGCCGACGGCCCGGAGGGCCTGTGGCTGGCCACCGAGAACCCGTACGCGGCCATCGTCCTGGATGTGATGCTGCCCGGGTTCGACGGCTTCGAGCTGTGCCGCAAGCTGCGCGCCGCGGGTGTCTGGGTGCCGGTGCTCATGCTCACCGCGCGGGACGCGGTGGATGACCGGGTCCGCGGCCTCGACGCGGGCGCCGACGACTACCTGGTCAAGCCGTTCAGCTTGCTGGAACTGGCCGCCCGGCTGCGGGCGCTGGCCCGGCGGGACGACCGGGCCCGGCCTGCCGTGCTGGCCGAGGGCGACCTGAAGCTGGACCCCGCCAGCAAGCGTGCCTGGCGGGCCGGCACCGAGCTGCAGCTATCCCCCAAGGAGTTCGCGCTGCTCGAACTGTTCCTGCGGCACCCTGGCGTGGTGCTCAGCCGGTCCCAGATCCTGGACGCGGCCTGGGACTTCGCCTACGACGGAAGCTCTAACGTGGTGGATCAGTACGTGACCTACCTGCGCCGGAAGATCGATACCCCGTTTGGCCGCCACGACCTGGAAACCGTGCGCGGGATGGGGTACCGGCTCCGGCACGAGGATCAGGGGTGAGCCGTGCCGATCCGGCTGCGGGTGGCGCTGGTGTTCGTGGCCGCGCTGGCCGTCGCGTTTGCGGTGGGCGGGTGGCTGTTCTACAGCCAGCTGTCGGCCTCGCTGCTGAACGCGACGGACGCCGCGCTGGCCGCGCAGCTCAGCCAGGCCGACCGGTATCTCGCGGCGCCGCGAACCGCACCGAGACCGGCGGTGGACGCGAAGCTGCTCCCCGGCGAGTACGTGGTCCAGGTCCTTGATGCCTCCGGCCGGATCAGGGCGGCCAGCGCCGACGCGGGCAGCAGGCCGCTGCTGCCGCCCGCCGCGGTGGCCCAGGCCCGCCGCGGCGAGGTGGCGCTGACCAGCACGATCGACGACGACCCGGCCCGGCTGCTGGCCGCGCCGTTCGCCGGGCGGCCGGGCTGGGTGGCGATCGCCGGCGTTTCCCTGGATGAGTCCTCCCGGACGCTGGGCGGGGTGACCAATGGGCTGCTGATCGGCGGCATATCGTTCCTGATCCTGGCCGGGGTCGGCGCCTACTGGCTGGCCCGCGCCGCGCTGGCCCCGGTGGAGCGGATGCGGCGGGAAGCCGCCGCCCTGTCCAGCACGGACACCGGGTCCACCCTCCAGGTACCACGCACCCACGACGAGATCGCCGCGCTGGCCGTGACCATGAATGACCTGCTGCTGCGGTTGCGCCGGGCGCTGGCCCGGCAGCGCGCCTTCGCCGCGGACGCTAGCCATGAACTGCGCACCCCGTTCGCGGTGCTGGCCGGCGAACTCGAGCTGGCCGGCCGGCCCGGCCGGAGCAAGGAGGAACTGGCCGCCGCGGTGACCGTGGCCGGTGAGGAAGTGACCAGGCTCGCGCGGATCACTGACGATCTGCTGCTGCTCGCACGCGGCGACGAGGGCAAGCTCGTCATTAAGCCGGAGCCTGCCGATATCGGCGCCTTGCTGGCGCAGAGCGCCGAGCGGGCCGGTAGCCGGGCCGGGACAGTTGGCGTCGCCTGCCGGGTCGATGCGCCCGCCGGGCTGATGGCCACCGTCGACCCGGGCCGGATCCGGCAGGCCGTCGACAACCTGGTCGACAACGCCCTTCGCTTTGCCCCGCGCGGGACTGACGTTGTGCTGTCCGCTGGACGGACTGGTGCCGCACTGGTGATCGAGGTCCGCGACTGCGGACCGGGTTTCCCGCCGGACTTCCTCCCCTATGCGTTCGAGCGCTTCCGGCGGCCCGACCGCGATCGTGCCCGCAGTGAGGGCGGCGCCGGCCTCGGCCTGGCCATTGTGCGGGCCATTACGCTCGCGCACGGCGGCCAGGTGAGCGCCCGCAACCTGCCAGATGGAGGAGCCGTGGTCAGGCTGGAGATACCGGGCGACCCCCGGCCGCGGACCTGATTGGGCGCGCCTGCTGCGATCCAGCCGCTCCGTTCACATGCTGTACATGCGGTAGAAGCGGCGGATGTCATCCTTGCCCGCGAACAGAGCCAGGCATGCCGTGGCAGCCAGGGCTGCCCATGCGATGCGCTTCATTGTCGTCCTCCCTTCTCATGCAGTTGTCACGGTTGTTTCCGGCCGGAGATACCGATAGGGCCAAAGGTCCACCGGAGGAGGGCCCCACGGCCCGGCTGGCCCACGGCCAATTCACCGGCCAGACCAAGGCCCATCAGAGCAGTGACTGAAGTCCCGCTCGGGCCAGGCCACGCGACCCTGCTCGCCGGTGCGGACGAACGGCAAGCTGCATATGGCAAAACTGAATGGCCGGGCCATTAGCCCAGTCCTTAAAAGGGAGGCATTACAATGCGCCGCAAGACTTTTGACCTATTGGTCAGCACTGGCGGGCTCGTCCTGGCGGCTGTCCTGCTCGTCGCGGGCGGGCTGCTGATGTGGGGATACTCGTTCGCCAACAGCCAGGTCCGTGACCAGCTCGTCGCCCAGAAGATCGTCTTCCCGGCTAAGGGCAACCCCGAGTTCAAGGCGCTGCCCGCCGCCGACCAGACGGCGATGGGTGCCTACGCCGGGCAGGCGCTGACCACCGGCGCGCAGGCCAAGACCTACGCCGACCACTTCATCGCCGTCCACCTGGCCGAGATGGGCAAGGGCCAGACCTACTCCCAGCTGTCC
>DASXIN010000064.1:0-16973 GCA_036497945.1 Streptosporangiaceae bacterium
ATCGCGCCTGCGGACCTTCCTGGCCTTCCCCGAGTGGTTCTACCTGCAAGAGCCGGTCAACACGATGACGCCGCCGCGGCAGACGCCCGGCGGGCTGGCCACGCAGTTCTCCTCGGCTGGCCATTTCGACCTGAACCCGGACCAGGCCATGATCGTGACGGTCCCGGCTGCCAGCAAGGACGTGGCGCCCTACCAGGGCATTCAGCTCGGCAGCATGTGGTACATCTCGCTGGACTACATCAACCACCAGACCAGCCTGACCGCCGACCAGGCGAACGTTGACCGCGACGGCATGATCCGCTTCGTCATCAGTGAGCAGGATCCCGGCGTTAAGAACTGGCTGGAGCGTACGGGGCACGGCCGCGGCTATGTGCAGCTGCGCTGGCAGCGGCTGACCCGGGAGCTCACGCCGGAAGACGGGCCGTCGGTCGAGGTGCTGCCGGTGGCCGACCTGCCGGACGCGCTGCCCTTCTACCCGCAGGCCCGCTGCCCGGCCGCGGAGTACGCGGCCCGGATCGCCGCCCGGCAGGCCGCGGTGGCCGAGAGAATGCTGGGCTGATGCTGCTCGACGGCAAGGTAGTCGTGGTGTGCGGGGTGGGGCCCGGGCTGGGCCGGGCCATCGCGGTGCGGAGCGCCCGGGCGGGCGCGGACGTGGTGCTGGCCGCCCGCACCGCCAGCCGGCTGGACGAGGTGGCCAAGGAAGTGGCCACGCTGGGGCGGCGCACCCTGGCCGTGCCCACCGACATCACCGACGACGCTGCGGCGGCCGCGCTGGCCGAGGCGGCGGTGGCGGAGTTCGGCCAGGTGGACACTCTGGTGCACAACGCGTTCGCGATCCCGCCGCTGATCGGCCTGTCCGAGGTTGACCTGGACGCGATCCGGACCGCGGTGGACACCAACGTGATCGCCGCGCTGCGGATGACCCGGCTGTTCACCCCGGCGCTGGCCGCCAGCCAGGGCTCGGTCGTGATGATCAACTCGGCGGTGCTGCGGCACTCCCGGCTGCCCTACGGCGGTTACAAGATCGCCAAGTCCGGGCTGCTGGCGCTGGCCCAGAGCCTGGCCACCGAGCTGGGCCCGCGGGGCATCCGGGTCAACTCGGTCGCGCCCGGCTGGATCTGGGCCGACGTGCTCAAGTGGTACTTCGGCTACCTGGCCGAGCAGCGCGGCGTGACGGCCGACGAGGTGTACGCGGAGACCGCGGCCACGACCGACCTGCGCCGGCTCCCCGAGCCCGACGAGATCGCCGACGCGGTCGTCTTCCTCGCGTCCTCGATGGCCCGGGCCATCACCGGCCAGTGCCTGGACGTGAACTGCGGCGAGTTCCACCATTGACCAGGCGGCCCGGACATGGCTGAGCGGGACAACGTCGGGACCGTCGCAGATCTACATATGTCGGCGAGCCGGATCACCGGGCTGACCGACTTCGGCCCCGACGACTACACCGACGGCCTCGAAGTGCTGCTGGAGTCCTACACCGGGGACGCGGACCTGACCCCGCTGGGCCGGAAGATGAGCCGCGGCATGCTGCGCGGCGCGCTCACCTCGCGGCTGCTCAGCCAGGCCTCCTGGCAGGCGCGCCCGGAGCACGCGGCGGTCCGTATCGAGCGGCCCATCTTCGTGACCGGGCTGCCGCGGAGCGGGACCACCGCGCTGCACCGGCTGCTCACCGCCGACCCGGACCACCAGGGCCTGGAAATGTGGCTGATCGAGGTGCCGCAGCCCCGGCCACCCCGGAACAGCTGGGCGGCCGACCCGGTGTTCCAGCAACTGCAGGCCGCGTTCGAGCAGCACCACGTGGCCCACCCCGAGTTCATGGGTGTGCACTACATGGCGGCCGACCAGGTGGAGGAATGCTGGCAACTGCTCCGCCAGTCGATGCGTTCCGTCTCCTACGAGTGTCTGGCCCATCTGCCCGGCTACTCGGCCTGGCTGCGCGGCCAGGACTGGACCGCGGCCTACCGCCGGCACCGGCGCAACCTGCAGCTCATCGGCCTGAACGACACCGGCCGCCGCTGGGTGCTGAAGAACCCCAGCCACCTGTTCGCGCTGGACGCGCTGCTCACGGTGTACCCGGACGCGCTGGTCATCCAGACGCACCGCGATCCGCGCACCGCCGTCGCCTCGGTGTGCAGCCTGGCCGCGCACGCCACCGACGGCTGGTCGGGCACGTTCCGCGGCGCGGTGCTCGGCCGGGACCAGCTCGACCTGTGGGCCCGCGGCCTGGAGTGCTTCACCGCGGCCCGGACCCGCCACGACCCGGCCCAGTTCTGCGACGTGCACTACGAGACGTTCACCGCCGACCCGGTCGGCACCGTGGCCGCGATCTACGGCTATTTCGGCCTGCCGCTGACCAGCGCGGCCGAACGCGCGATGCGCGCCCTGCACGCGGCCAGCACCGCAGGCGACGCCCGCCCGGCCCATCACTACACCCTGGGCGACTTCGGCCTGACCCCCGCGCAGGTGGACGACCGCTTCGCCGGCCGCTGACCGGGTGCGGCAGGCTGGTGTTATGAGCGTGCCGTTCCCGGAACCAACCACCGCCGTCCCCAACCGCGCCGAGGTCTTCCTCGGCTACCTCGACTATTTCCGCGACCGGCTGGTGAGCAAGCTGGAGTCGCTGCCCGACGACGAACTGCGGCGCAGCCGGCTGCCGTCCGGCTGGGCGCCCATCGAGCTGCTCAAGCACCTCAGATACGTGGAGCTGCGCTGGCTGGAGTGGGGTTTCGAGGGCCGCGAGGTGGGCGATCCGTGGGCCGACCGGCGCGGCGACCGGTGGTACGTCGGGCCGGACGAGACGCTGGCCGGCCTGGCCGCGGCCCTGGCCGCGCAGGCCGGCCGGACCCGGGCCATCGTCACATCGCACGACCTGGCCGACCTGGGCCAGCCCGGCGAGCGCTGGGACGGCGCCGAACCGGCGTCCCTGGAACGCATCCTGTTCCACCTGCTCCAGGAGTACGCCCGGCACACCGGCCACCTGGACATCGTCACCGAACTAGCCACCGGCCAAACCGGCGAATAGCCTGGTGCGGAACGATCGGGACTTCCCACCGGCAGGGCTGTCATGCGTAATCACGGCACACGTTTCGAATGCCTGCGGATGCAGCCGCACGACCACATCGGCTGGACCTTCGCCGGGCAGGCCGAGTTCGCCGAGCTGGCCAGGCCGTTCCTGGCCGAGGGCGCGCTCCTCGGCGAGCGGCTCATGTACGTCGCCGAGGACCCCGATCCCGCCGACGTGGCCGGACTAGCGGGCCCGCACGTGCTCCAGGTGGCCAGCATCGCCGAGGTCTACGGGCCGTCCGGGATCGTGGACGCGACCGCCCAGCGGGACACGTTCGCTGCCGCGCTGACTGACGCGCTGGCCGAGGGCTACCACGGGATCCGGGTGGCCGCCGACAACACCACGCTGGTCACCGATGATGCCCGGCTGAGCGCGTGGATCCGCTGGGAGGTCGTGGCCGACCGGTTCATGTCCGAGAAGCAGGTCACCGGCCTGTGCGCGTTCGACCGGGAGAGGGTCGACGTGAACCGGCTGCGCCACCTGGCCACGCTGCATCCGCTGTCCCTGGCCAGCCACCCGGTCCCGCAGTTCCGCATCTTCGCCGACGCCGGGAACCTGCGCGTCGAGGGCGAGATCGACTCCCTTACCGTCAGCCAGCTGCGGCTGGCCCTGGACTTGCTGCCGCCGGACACCGGCGTGCTCATCGACCTGACCGCCGCGATGCTGCGCGGCCGCACCGTATTGGACAGCCTCCGGCAGCTGCGGGACGACGGCGTGACCGTCACCATCCAGGGCGAGCCCGCCACCTCGATCGCCCCAACTACATGAATGCATCATTCACGCGCTCGGGACTACTTGGGTTCAGCCATGCGGTCCGGGCCGGGCGGCGGGGAGGAAGAGGGAGCCGAGAGTGGTGAAGTGCACGGCCAGCGGGGCGCCGGGGGGCAGCGGGACGGGGGCGGTCAGCGGTCCGGTGAGCACCAGCCAGCCGGGTTCCAGGGCCAGGCCCTGGCCGTCCAGCGCGTTGGCCGCCCAGGCCAGCGCCTCGGCCGGGTGGCCTGCCGCGGCCGCCCCCGTGCCGGACTCGACCACCTGGCCGTCCACCTCGACCAGGCACGCCTCCAGGGCCAGGTCGAGCCCGGCCGGGGGCCGGCCCGCCGGACCGACCAGGAACCGCCCAGCGGTCGCGCCATCCGCCAGCCCACCCGGCGCCGGGCCGCTGTCCCCGGCGGGCGCACCCTCGGCCAGCCCGCCCGGTGCATCGTCCCCGGCCGACAGCTCGGCGGCGGCGTGCACCGACGCCACCGCGGCCAGCGCGTCGGCCGGGCTGACCCCGGGACCGGTGAGCGGGTCGCCGAGCACGACGGCCAGGTGCGGCACCAGCCGCGTCAGCCGCCCGGGCACCGGGTGGCCGGACGGCAGCCGCATCGAGCCGGTCAGCCAGCCCAGCTCAGGCTTACCGTCGGCGACGTGCCACGGCGGGCGGCGGGTCACCGCGCCGCCGAGCCGCACGCCGATCAGCCGCTCGCCGCGGGCCACCTCCGCGGCGCTCATCAGCGCGCCCCCGCCGCGCCCAGCTCAGCCTCCTGCTGGAGCTGCAGGGCGATCTCGATGATCAGGTCTTCCTGGCCGCCGACGTAGCCGGCCTCGCCGACCCGCTGCAGAATCTCGTGCGCGGGCACGCCGTAGCGCTCCGCGGCCTGCTCGGCGTGCAGCAGGAACGACCCGTACACCCCGGCGTACCCCTGGATCAGCGCGTTGCGGTCCACCCAGGGCAGCCGGGGCAGGAACGGCCGGACCACCTCCTCGGCCGCGGCCATCGCGCCGTTCACGTCCACCCCGGTGCGGATGCCGAGCCGGTCGAACGTGGCCGCGAGCACCTCGGTCGGCGCGTTCCCCGCCCCCGCGCCGAGCGCGCACAGCGCCCCGTCCACCTGGGTCGCGCCCGCCTGCGCGGCCAGCACCGAGTTGGCGATACCCAGGCAGAGGTTCTGGTGACCGTGGAAACCAACCTCAGCCTGCGCACCAATTTCTTTGATCAACGCCAGTACCCGCGACTGCGCGTCGGCCAGCACCAGGGCGCCCGCGGAGTCCACCACGTACACGCACTGGGCGCCGGAATCGACCATGATCCTGGCCTGTGCGGCCAGTTCGGCCGGGCCGATCCGGTGCGCCAGCATGAGGAAGCCGACCGCCTCCATGCCCAGCTCGCGAGCCGCGCCGAAGTGCTGCGCGGCCACGTCGGCCTCAGTGCAGTGGGTGGCGATCCGGGCCACCGTGGCACCCGCGTCGTGCGCCTGGCGGAGGTCGCGCACCGTGCCCACGCCGGGCAGCAGCAGCACCGCGATCTTGGCCCGGCCGGCCTCGTGCACGGCCGCCCGGATCAGCTGGATCTCGTCCACCAGGGAGAACCCGTAGTTGAAGGACGAGCCGCCCAGCCCGTCGCCGTGCGTCACCTCGATGACCTCGACCCCGGCGCGGTCCAGCGCGTGCACCACGCCGCGGACCTGCTCCTCGGTGAACTGGTGCCGCATCGCGTGCGACCCGTCCCGCAACGTCGAGTCGGTGATCCTAACAGTGTTTTCTTTGCGCCTCCGGCGCGCTGGACCCGCCTCCTTCCCTCGTCGCTCGGTCGCTCGTTCCTCGCTCCCTCCCCACCCGCCTCCCCATTCCCCCTTCACTGTCCAGTCGGCGGCGCGCGCCTTTGGCGCGGTCATGCCCGGGCACCTTCCTGCTTGGCGATGGCGAGGAGTTCGCCGACCCGGGCCGCGGCGGCGGTCATGATGTCCAGGTTGCCGGCCCAGTCCGGCAGGTAGTCGCCGTTGCCGCGGACCTCCAGGAACACCGCCACCCGGGCCCAGCCGTCCCAGCCGGGCCTTGGGTCGTCATACTGCGGGTCGGCCCGCAGCAGGTAGCCCGGCACGTACCGGGCCACGTCGGCCACCATGGACACCACCGACGCGGTGATGGCGTCGCGGTCCGCGTCGGCCGGGACGGCGCAGAACACGGTGTCCCGCATCACCACCGGCGGCTCGGCCGGGTTGAGGATGATGATCGCCTTGCCGCGTTGTGCCCCACCGACCTTTTCCACCGCGCTGGCCGTGGTGTCGGTGAACTCGTCGATGTTGGCCCGGGTGCCGGGGCCGGCCGAGCGGGACGCGACCGACGCGACGATCTCCGCGTAGCGCACCCGGACCACCCGGGACACCGCGTGCACGATGGGGATGGTGGCCTGCCCGCCGCAGGTGATCATGCTCAGGTTGGCCGCGGTCAGGTGTTCGGCCAGGTTCACCGGCGGGCAGACCAGCGGGCCGATCGCGGCCGGGGTCAGGTCCACCGCCTGGATGCCGGCCGCCGCGTAGCGCGGCGCGTTGACCAGGTGCGCCTTGGCCGAGGTGGCCTCGAACACCAGGTCCGGCGGTTCCGGCTGGGCGAGCAGCCAGTCCACCCCGCCGGCCGACGCTTCGACCCCGCTGCGCCGGGCCCGGGCCAGGCCCGCGGAATCCGGGTCCACCCCGGCCATGTACCGCACGTCCAGGTTCGTGCTGCGGAGCAGCTTGGCCAGCAGGTCCGACCCGATGTTTCCGGAGCCGACTATCGCGGCACTGGCGTTAGGCATCGTGATCCCTTCGCGGAGCGGACGGTCAGCTGAAGCGGGCGGTCACGCTGCCCAGGCCGGCGAATACGGCGGTCACCGTGTCGCCGACCTGCACCGGGATGGAGGCGGTGATGGATCCGGGCAGCACCACGTGGCCGGCGTCCAGCGCGGTGCCCTGCGCGCCGAGCGTGTTGGCCAGCCAGACCAGCGAGCTGAGCGGCGAGCCGAGCACCGCGCCGCCCGCGCCGGTGCCGGCCAGCACAGCGTTGCGGTACAGGTTGCAGCCGCCCAGCCGGAGGTCGGCCGCGGCCAGCGGGACCGGCGTGCTGCCCAGCACCACACCGCCGGACGACGCGTTGTCGGCAATCGTGTCCACCAGCCCGATCTGCCAGTCCCGGATCCGCGAGTCGATCAGCTCCAGCGCGGGCAGCACGAAGTCCACCGCGGCTGCCGCCTCGGCCGCGGTGACGCCGGGGCCGCGCAGCGCGCGGTTCAGCACGAAGGCCATTTCCGGCTCGGCCCGTGGCTGCAGGAACTGCGCGGCCGGGATCGGCTGGTGCTCCAGCCAGAACATGTCGTCCAGCAGATGGCCGAAGTCGGGCTGGTGCACGCCCATCTGGCGCTGCATGGCGGCCGAGGTGAGGCCGACCTTGTGTCCCTTGATCCGGGCCCCGGCCGCGATCCGGCGGCGAATCTGCACCAGCTGGATCTGCACTGCGTCGGCCACGGTCAGGTCCGGGTGCTTACCGGTCAGCGGCTCGACCGGTTCCCGGCTCCGGTAAGCGGCCAGCAGCAGGTCGGCCACCTCGTCGTGCACCGCGCTGTCCACGGCCACCGCCTCTCTCGGGACAGTCGACAGTGCGGCCCGGCCGGGCCAGGATGCAAGGCATGTGTTCCGCTGAACGGAACGGGCCGCCACTGGCTTCCCCTGGACCACGGAGCGTGCTGGGCCGCGCGGCGCTGCTGCTGGACTGCCTGGCGGCCGGGGATTCGCCGGGCATATCCGAGCTGGCCCGCCGGTCCGGGCTGGCCAAGACCACGGTGTTCCGGCTAGTGCACGAGCTAGCCGGGTGCGGCCTGGTCGAGGTGACCTCCGGCGGCGTCCGGCTCGGCATGCGGCTGTTCGAGCTGGGCAGCAGCGTGCCGCGGCAGCGCAGCCTGGCCGAGGCCGCGCTGCCGATCATGCGCGACCTGCAGCAGGCCACCGGGGACACCGTCCATCTGGCCGTGCTGGACCGCACCGAGGTGGTCTACCTGCAGATCCTGCGCGGCAGCGGAACCCGCCCGCTGCCGTCCCGGGTGGGCGGCCGGATGCCGGCCCACGCCACCGGGGTGGGCAAGGCCATCCTGGCCTTCTCGCCGCGGCCGGTGCTGGACGCGCTCATGGCGGCCGGGCTGCGGCCGCGTACGGCCCGGACCATCGTCGCGCCGGGGGCGCTGCGCCGGGAACTGAGCCGGATCCGCCAGGCCGGCACGGCCTTCGACCGCGAGGAGTCCGGGCCGGGTATCGTCTGCGCGGCCAGCCCGGTGTTCGGTGCGGACGGTGCGGTGCTGGCCGGCCTGTCGCTGACCGGGTGGAGCGCCCGGCTCAACCTGGCCCGGGCCGCCCCGGCGGTCCGGACGGCGGCCCTCGCCCTGTCCCGTCAGCTCGGCTCAGTCCCCGGTCAGTGACACGTAGCCGCCGCGGAAGAACAGCAGCGGGGCGGCGCCGTCGCCGCTGGTCTCCACCTCGCGCACCCGGCCGACCACGATCTCGTGGTCGCCGCCGCCCAGCCGGTGTTCCAGCGTGCATTCCAGGCTGGCGATCACCCCGTCCAGCCGCGGGCTGCCGGTCGGGCCGCGGCGGTGCCGCACCCCGTCCCAGGCGGCGGCCAGCCCGCGCCGGGCGAAGTTGGCCGACAGGTGCTGCTGCCGCGCGCCGAGCACGTTCACCGCGAACGCCCGGTGCGCCAGCACGGCGGCCAGTGTGGCCGAGGACCGGTCGAAGCAGACCAGGATCAGCGGCGGGTCCAGGGACAGCGAGCTGACCGCGTTGGCCGTGGTGCCCACCGGCTGGCCGTCCGGGCCGATCGAGGTGACCACCGTGACGCCGGTGGCGAAGTGACCGATCGCGTGCCGGAAGTCGGCCGCCGAGACGGTGCATCCGCGAGCGGTGGACGCGGGAGCGGAATCGGTGATCGTCATCTCATACCTGCCCGTGGTTCGGTGGGGTCGGTAGTCATCGGACTTCCTCCAGGGGTTGGGACGCCGGGTCAGGCGCCATCAGGCCGCGGCGGCGCAGCACCGGGATCAGGCCCTCGCCGACCTGATAGGCCTCTTCCAGGTGCGGGTAGCCGGACAGGATGAACTCGTCGAGGCCGAGCGCGTGGTACTCGGCGATCCGGTCGGCCACCTCCTGGTGGCTGCCGACCAGCGCGGTGCCCGCCCCGCCGCGGACCAGGCCGACGCCGGCCCACAGGTTGGGCGACACTTCCAGCGCGTCGGTCCGGCCGCCGTGCAGCGCGGCCATCCGCCGCTGGCCCTCGGACTGGGAGGCCCGCTGGATGGACTGGGCCCGCTCGATCGCGGCCGGGTCAAGGCCGTCCAGCAGCCGGTGCGCTTGCGCCCAGGCTTCGGCCGCGGTGTCCCGGGTGATCACGTGCAGCCGGATGCCGTAGCGCAGCTCCCGGCCGGCCGCCTTGGCCCGCTCGCGCACCTGGTCGAGCTGGCCGGCCACGGCGGCCGGGGGCTCACCCCAGGTCAGGTAGACGTCGGCGTAGCTGGCCGCGACGTCCAGCGCGGGCCCGGACGAGCCGCCCAGGTAGATATCCGGCCAGTCGGCCGCCGGGATGATCTGGCCGCTCCGGATGTCATAGTGCTGGCCGGTGAAGTCGACCGGCTCGCCGGTCCACAGCTGGCGCACCACGTGCAGGAACTCGCCGGCCCTGGTGTAGCGGTCGGTCTTGCCCAGGTGATCGCCGAATCGCTGCTGCTCGACGTCGTCTCCGCCGGTGACCACGTTCAGCAGCAGGCGGCCGCCGGAGATCCGCTGGTAGGTGGCGGCCATGTGCGCGGCCAGCGTGGGCGACATCAGCCCGGGGCGGAACGCGACCAGGAACGTCAGTCGCTCGGTGACCTGGGTCAGCCCGGCCGTCATGATCCAGGCGTCCTCGCACCACGAGCTGGTCGGGGTGAGCGCGCCGGTGAAGCCGAGTTGCTCCGCGGACCGGGCGATCTGGCCGATGTAGCCGATGCCCGGGGCCCGTTCGGCGCCGCCTTCGCGGGCCCGGCTGCCCGCCACGCCGACCGCGTTGCCCAGGCTCAGGTCGGTACGCGAGTCCCCGTTGGTGGGCAGGAACCAGTGCAGGACGACCCCCATGGGCAACTGCCTCCGATCTACTTCTTCCGGGCCAGTTCTTCCTAGATTCCTGATCGTATTAGTCGAGAATTACTGTAGTCCAGTCCCCGGAGGCCTGACTGCCCTGGGTGCTCCGGCTCCGGGTGCTGGAGCCGCCCCGGGTACCCAGGGCCCTGGCCGGTGACTTCAGCATGCGACGGGACCTGGCGGACGTCCAATACCGATCAGCGAAGGCATGATAACCATTACCTATTAAAACGATCGGAAAGATTGATAGGATGAGGTCCCGTGGTCAGGAGGGACTGCTGTGCGGATCGAACAGCTCGAGTACCTCGTGGCGATCGCCCGGCTGGGCTCGTTCCGCCGGGCGGCTGAGGAGTTGCACATCTCCCAGCCGGCGCTGAGCGGCTCGGTCCGCAGCCTGGAGCGCGAACTGGGCGTCGATGTGCTGGAGCGTGGGCGGCACGGGGCCCGGATGAGCGATCCCGGCCGCGACCTGTTCCCGTACATCCGCACCGTGCTGGACGCCGTGGACCGGCTGCGCGCCGCCGCCGACGAGCAGCACCGCAGCGTCCGGGTGGTCCGGGTGGGCACGGTCAACGCGGCGACCGTGCCGCTGCTCACCCCCACCATCCGGGAGTTCCGGCGAAGTCATCCGGCCACCCAGGTCGAGGTGATCGGCGCACAGCAGGCCGAGATCCACCGCGGCGTGCTGGAGGGCAACTTCGACCTCGGGCTGGTGAACTACCTCGACGGCGACGACCGGCCGCCCGAACTGGAGACCACGCCGCTGCTCACCGGCCACCCGGTGGTCTGCCTGCCGCCGGACAGCCCACTGGCCGACCGGGACGCCATCCGGGTCAGCGACCTGCTGGCCGAGCCGCTGATCGTGATGCGGTCCGGCTATGTGATGCACCGTTACATGCACCGCCTGCTGCACGGGCAGGCCCCGGTGTTCTCCTACTCCACCGACGGTGCCGAGATGGGCAAGCTGATGGTGGCCGAGGGCCTCGGGCTGACCGTGCTGCCCGACTTCAGCGTGATCGGCGACCCGCTGGAGCAGCGCAAGGTCATCACCTGGCGGCCCCTGGCCGATGACGACACCGAGGTGCACCTGGTCATCCAGCGGGCCCGCTCCGCGTCACCGCCGCGGGCCGCGCGTGACCTGCACGACATCTTCGTGGCCCGGGCCCGGGCCTATGCGGCGGAAGAGCCGCGCCCGGACCTCAGGTCGCCGACCGGGTCGGCCGGGTCGCGGACTCGCGCATGATCTCCGGCCGGGTGCCGATGGCGCTCGGGCCCTGGCCGCGGACGGAGAGGGCGGCCGCGATCGAGGCCAGCCGGATGGCCTCCGGCACCGAGCGGCCCAGGAACACCTCGACGGCCAGCGCGGCGGCAAAGCAGTCACCTGCCCCGGTGGCATCCACCACCGGGCTGGCCGGCTCGGCGGCGAACTCAGACCAGCCGTCCCTGGTCAGCACCTCACAGCCGCGGCGGCCCCGGGTCACCACCGACAGCCCACCGTGCTTGGCCACCCCGGCCAGCAACTGGCCCAGGTAGGGCGCCTCCAGTTCGGACAGCACGACGATGTCCACCAGTGGCAGCACGGCCGGGGCGAAACCGCGCGGCACCAGCCCGACCCGCCCGTCCGCGCCGTCCCAGCGCCGGATGAGGCCCTGCGGGGTCAGGCAGACCAGCCGGGTCAGGCACGCCACGGACAGCTCATCGACCGTGACTTCCTGTGCCACTGGCGCGATATGCAGAATATCGCTGTCCGGGAGCTGTTCCGTGTTGATTTCCCCGGCCCATGCGGTAAGCCATTGTTCCCGCGCATCATCTTCTGACACATTACGGAAAGTTGTCGTCTCATCCGAGGGCTGAAGGCGCAGGTCCGCTTCGTTAGCGTAGGGCCGCCAGTACGGCGCCACGGCGGCCTCGTTTCCCCTTCCCAGCGCCACCGCACGGAGCCCCAGCCGGGCCGCCTGCAAAGCGGAGTAGACTGCCGTTCCGCCCAGCATGAGAGAACCCTCCTGCTGGACGTCGAGGGTAGGGTTACCCAAAGCGAGGTAGTCTGGCACCGCGATCCGCTCATAGCGCACAGCTGGGAGATTGGCCGGTGGTACCCGTGCATGGTACATCAGCAGATAGCGGGCAACAACGCAAAGGCAGCCTTACCGTGCTGCCTACTGAATTGCTTCCTGGCGCCACCGGCCAGCCCGGTGCGGGCGGCCCGGCCGGACTGCTGATCGGGGTGGACGGCGGTGCCACCAAAACCATCGCGGCCACCTTTAATCCGAATACTGGGCAGGCCAGCGTGGCCGAGACCGGGCCGAGCAACCCGGAGGCCATTGGCCTGGACGCCGCGGCAAGCACGATCAACAGTGCAATTATGGCCGCGCTTGGCCCACATGTGGACTATCTCCAGGATGGCCAGCGGCACGCTCCGGAGACTGCCATATCCGCGGCGGTCCTCGGCATCGCCGGGATTAATACCCGTGAGGAAGGGCAGCGTCTTTTGACCCGGGTGCCGAGCCTGAAAAGCAAGGTCGCCCTGGCCGTGAACGACGTCGTCGCCGCGTGGGCCTCGGGGTTGCTGGCCGCACCGGGAATTGCCACCATTTCCGGAACCGGCAGTAATACGTTCGGGGTTAATTCCCGCGGCCAGGCCTGGCGGTGTGGGGGCTGGGGGCACGTTCTGGGTGACGAGGGGTCTGCCTACCTGATCGCGCTGCACGGAATCCAGCACGCCGTAGCCTGGCGGGACGGCCGGGGCGAGTGGACCAGCATGATTCCCCGGCTGCTTGATTTCTATGCGCTGACCACTATCGAAGACATCATGCCGGTGATATACCGCCCTTTTGACAAGGCCCGCATCGCCGCTTTTGCCGAGCAGGTGGCCGAGGCGGCCACCGACGGTGACGAACCTGCCATCCGCATATTCCGCCAGGCAGCCGCCGACCTGGCCCGGCAGATCGAGGTCATCCATGCCACCCTCCAGTTTGACGGGCCTGCTGACGTGACCCTGATCGGCAGCACTTTCCGCGCCGGGGAGGTGTTTCTCGGGCCACTCCGGGAGCGGTTGCGGCGGGTGCTCGGCGACCGGGACTTCTCCGCACCGCGACTGCCCCCGGCAGGCGGCTCGCTCTGGCTGGCTTCCCGGGCCGCCGGGGTCGAAACACGGCTGCGCGCCGATGACGTCTCGGCCGCCCTGCACACGGCGCTGCGCAACCCACTGCGGGCCCGCGTCCCGGCCTAGCGTTTCCTGGCCACCCCGCCGTACGTGTTGACCTCGGCGGCCAGCGGCCGCGGCGCGGCCGAATCCGGCCGCCACTCGGAGACCAGCACCACACCGGGATCGACCATGTCCAGGCCAGCGAAGGTCAGCCCGGCGAACTCGTCCGGGCTGCGCAGCGCGCCGCGCATGCCACCGTCCTGGTACGCCCGGCCCGCGCCCGCCAGGGCGTCCTGGTTGTGCACATCGGTGGCGTGCGATGCGGCCAGATAGCTCCCGGCGGGCAGCGCATCCAGCAGGGTCTGCACGATCCGCCGGGGCTGGTCTTCGTCGGGCACGAAGTGCAGCAGCGCGACCAGCATCAGGGCGACCGGCTCAGTCAGGTCAATGGTGCGCCCGATGGCCGGGTGGCTGAGGATCTGCTCCGGCTGGTGCAGGTCCGCGCCGAGGTAGGCGCACACGCCATCGGGGTGGCTGGCCAGCAGTGCCCGGGCATGGGCCAGCACGATCGGGTCGTTGTCCACGTAGACCACCCGGCATTCCGGCGCGATGCCCTGCGCGACCTCATGCACGTTGCTGGCCGTGGGCAAACCGGACCCGATGTCCAGGAACTGCCGTATGCCGGCCTCGGCGGCCAGGTAGCGCACCACCCGGTTGAGAAAGGCCCGGTTCTCCCGGGCGGCGGTGCGCACCGTAGGCCAGGTCTGCAGTACCTGGCCCGCGGTCTCCCGGTCGGCCGCGAAGTTGTCCTTCCCACCCAGGAAGTAGTCGTAGATCCGGGCGGAGTGCGGCTTGGTCACGTCGATTCCCTGCGGCGCCGCGACCGCCTCGTCGTCCGGCGTGGGCGGCCCGGAATCGTCAGCCACGGCCACTCCTGCCCGGCCGGCCGACTCGGCCACCATTACGCATCATCCGCTCAGGGTACCGGCCAGATCCCGGTGAGATATCGGGCCGGCCAGCACGGCCAGCCCGGTCAGCACGGGCTAGCCGGGCTAGCCGGGCTAGCCGGGCTGGTCCGGTGCCGTCGGCCGCAGGTCCAGGCCCAGGTCGAGCGCGGCCGCGGAGTGGGTGATCGCGCCGACCGAGAGGTAGTGCACGCCGGTGGCCGCCACCGCGCCAGCCTGGTCGAGCCGCAGCCCGCCGCTGGCCTCCAGTCGGGCCGCCAGGTAGCCGTCCGCCGCCGCTACGGCCGCGCGCAGGTCGGCCAGGCTCATGTTGTCCAGCAGGATGAGCCCCGCCCCGGCGGCCAGCGCCTCCTTGACCTGGGCCACGCTGTCGCACTCGACTTCGAGCGGCAGGTCAGGCGCGGCGGACCGGACGGCCCGGATGGCCGCGGTGATACCGCCCGCCGCGGCTACGTGGTTGTCCTTAATCAGCGCGGCGTCACCCAGGCCCATCCGGTGGTTCACCCCGCCGCCGCAGCGCACCGCGTACTTTTCCAGCTGGCGCAGGCCGGGGATGGTCTTCCTGGTATCGCGCAGCACCGCCCCGGTGCCCGCCAGGGCGTCCACCCAGGCCCGGGTCGCGGTGGCGATCCCGGATAGGTGGGTAAGGAAGTTGAGCAGCGTCCGCTCCGCGCCCAGCATCTCGCGCAGCGGGCCGCTGATCCGGAGCACCGCGGTCCCCGGACCGACCCGGTCGCCATCGGCGCGTAGCGGCTCCGCCGCACCAGGGCCCAGGCCGGCCGCGTCCAGCACGGCCAGGGCGATCGGCAGGCCGGCCAGCACGCCCGGCTGCCGGGCCACTACCTCGGCCACCGCCTGCTTGCCCGGCGGGGCGGTCGCCGCCGAGGTGGCATCCGGCCCGTACCGGAAGTCCTCGTCCAGCGCGCCGCACACCACCCGCTCGGTATCCGCCGGGTCCAGCCTGGCCGCCCGCAGCGCCGCGGTAACCGGCGTGTCCAGTGTCATGCGCTCCTCCTCATGCTGGCGCCGGCCAGGCCGGGCTGGGTGTCCTCGGCCCGCAGCACGGTGTGCCGGGCCGGGCCCGCGCTGACGGCCGGGATGTCCCGCCACCGGTGGCAGCCGCGGCTCTCGGCCCGGGCCAGCGCGGCCGTCACCACCAGGGTGGCCACGGTGTGCAGGCTGGTCGCTTCGAGCACGGCCAGGTCCAGGCCGTGGTCGGCGGGCGGGGCCTGGTCCAGCATCCGCACCACCGACTCCAGTCCGGCGCGGTCGCGCAGCACGCCGGCCTGCCGGGACATGGCCGCCGCCAGTGGCGCCCGCGCGGCCGGGCTCATGCCCGGCCCGGCGGCCGGGACACGCAGGGCGGCTGCCGCCCGGGCCCGGCCCAGCTCGCCCAGGGCGCGCCGGGGCAGCGTCACGCCGAGCAGGTCACCAGCCCGGCGGCCGGTGATCAGCGACTCGGTCAGCGAGTTGGAGGCGAGCCGGTTCGCGCCGTGCACCCCCGTCGATGCGGCCTCGCCCACCGCGTACAGCCCGGCCACGCTGGTCCGCCCATCGAGGTCGGCCAGGATGCCGCCGCAGGCGTAGTGCGCGCCCGGCGCGACCGGGATGGGCTCGGCCGCCGGGTCGATGCCGCGCGCCCGGCAGGCAGCGGTCACGGTGGGGAAGTCCCGTTCCAGCGCCGCCCGGCCCAGCATGGTGGCGTCCAGCCACAGGTGATCGGCCGGCCCGTCGCCCTGCGCCATCCGCTCTTGCATGACGGCCGACACCACGTCCCGGGGGGCCAGGTCGCCGAGCGGGTGCTGGCCGGCCAGCACCCGTTGCCCGGCCGCGTCGACCAGCACCGCCCCGGCGCCGCGCAGCGCCTCGGTGATCAGCGGGCACTCCCCACTGGCCGCCTGCTGCCAGAGCACCGTGGGATGGAACTGGACAAACTCGAGGTCGCGCAGTTCGGCCCCGGCCCGGGCGGCCAGCGCCAGCCCGTCCCCGGTCAGGCCGGCCGGATTGGTGGTGGTGCCGAACACCTGCCCGAAGCCGCCGGTGGCCAGGATCACCGCCGGGGCGTACACGACGCCCAGGCGCAGCCCGCCGTCGGCGCTGACCAGCCCGGCCAGCAGCCCGCCGACCCGGCCATCCGGGCTGGTCAGCACGTCCACCGCGGCGCACCGGGTGAGCGTGTCCACCGGGCTGCGCAGCAGGCAGGCGCGGAGCACCCGGTGCACCTCGGCCCCGGCCGCGTCGCCGCCCGCGTGCACGATCCGGTTCCGGCTGTGCCCGCCCTCCCGGTGCAGCGGGCCGCGGCCCAGCCGGGCGCCCCGCACCGCCAGCCGGCCGATCTCCCCGGGCGCCTCGGTGACCAGCGTGCGCACCGCGCCCGGATCGCACAGGCCCGCTCCGGCCTGCACGGTGTCCTGCTGGTGCAGGGCCACGCTGTCGCCCGGGCCGAGCGCGGCGGCCAGGCCACCCTGGGCCAGCGGGGTGGCGCCCGCGCCGACGTCTTCCTTGCTGACCAGCAGCACCCGCAGGCCATACCCGGCGGCGGCCAGCGCGGCGCTCATCCCGGCGGCTCCCGAGCCGACGACCACCACGTCGGCGTCCCGTGCCCAGTACCCCGGCTCAGCTGGCCGGTCCCGGCCAGCCCGCCACCCCGGCCCAGCCGGCCGGTCCCGGCCAGCCCACCACTCCGGCCCAGCTGGCCGGTCCCGGCCAGGCCGCCACTCCGGCCCGGCTGGCCGGTCCCGGTCACACCAGTCCGGCCCAGCCAGCCCATCCGGCGCGGGCAGGTGGCGCAGCCGCGGCGCGCTCATTCCGCGGTCGCCGACGGCACGCCGACGGCGATCATGGCCTGCACCGCCTGCCGGGCCCGGGCCGCCACGTCGGCCGGCACCCGGACCTCG
>DASXIN010000065.1:0-5904 GCA_036497945.1 Streptosporangiaceae bacterium
CACGGGCGGGGCATAAGTCACCGCGCTCATGCCTGCGGACGGCAGAATGCCGGCATGGCAACTGCTGCTCCGCAGGAGCGCTGCATCTTCTGCGAGATTGTCGCCGGCCGGCGCCCGGCCAGTTTCGTGTACACCGATGACGACGTCGTCGCGTTCCTGGACATCCGGCCACTCACCCGGGGCCACCTGCTGGTCATCCCCCGGGTGCACGCCGACCGACTGGAAACGCTCGACCCGGAACTCGGCGCCCGGGTGTTCACCGTGGCGCAGCAACTGGCCGTGGCGCTACGCCGGTCCGGATTCTGCGCGGGCACCAACCTGTTCCTGGCCGACGGCGTGCTGGCCGGCCAGGAGGTCTTCCACGTACATATGCACGTCATTCCGCGGACCCAGGGCGACGGGTTCGGGCTGCGGGCCAAGCGGCGCCATGAGCCAGACCGGGACGAACGCGACGCCACCGCCGAGCAGATCCGCGCGGCGACCGGGTCAATCCCGCAGTGATCACCAGCTGAGGCCACCTGGTTACTCACGAGTAAGCTGCCCGGATGCCCACCACCCAGCGGCCAAGCCGCCCGGGGCGCCCGCGCGCCACCCAGGTAATCTGAAGGCAATGCTGCCGATCAGAGGGGTTGTTGGCCGCGTGGACAACTCGGGCCCGCCGACTGATCAGGATGCGGGTGCTGCCCTGGTGACCAGCGGGGCCACTCCGGCTAAGCCCGGCCAGTACCACTTCGTCGTCGCCGCCAGCCGGTTGCCCGTGGACCGCACCAAAGGGCCGGACGGGAAACCCGAGTGGCGGGCCAGCCCCGGTGGCCTGGTCACCGCGCTGGAGCCGGTGATGCGCGCGGCCGGCGGGGCCTGGATCGGCTGGCCCGGCTCCCCCGGCGACCCGCCCGAGCCGTTCGACAGCAATGGCATGCACCTGGTCAGCGTGGGCCTGTCCCCGGCCGAGGTTCAGGACTACTACGAGGGCTTCTGCAACGCCACGCTGTGGCCCCTGTACCACGACGTCATCGCGCAGCCCGAATTCCACCGGGAATGGTGGGAGGCGTACGTGCGGGTGAACCGCCGGTACGCGGACGCGGTCGCCGCGCAGGCCGCCGAGGGCGCGACCGTATGGGTGCACGACTACCAGCTGCAGCTCGTGCCCGGGATGGTCCGAGGGCTGCGCAGCGACGTGCGGATCGGCCATTTCACGCACATTCCGTTCCCGGGCTACGAGATCTTCGCCCAGCTGCCGTGGCGCAAGCAGATCGTGCAGGGCCTGCTCGGCGCGGACCTACTCGGCTTCCAGCGGCAGGGCGACGCGACCAACTTCCTCCGGGCCTGCCGCCGCAGCGCCGGGCTGACCACGCACGGGTCGTACGTCTGGGTGCCGGACAATCCGGTAGCTGACGACGCCAGCCGGCGGCGGCGGCGCACCGCCCGGCAGGGCACCGGGGGCCGCAGCGTCCGCGCCGCCGCGTTCCCGATCTCGATCGACACCCGGGGCTTCGGCGAGATCGCTCTGCGCCCCGAGGTGCAGGCCCGGGCCCAGGAGATCCGCGAGGTGCTGGGCAAGCCGGAGACGGTGCTGCTCGGCGTCGACCGGCTCGACTACACCAAGGGCATCCTGCACCGGCTGAAGGCCTACGGCGAGGTGCTGAACGAGGGCCTCCTCGGGCCGCCGGAGGCGGTGCTGGTCCAGGTGGCCAGCCCCAGCCGGGAGCGGGTCGATCATTACAAGCAGCTGCGCGACGAGGTCGAGGGCACAGTCGGCCGGATCAACGGGGAGTATGGCGAGGTCGGCAGCCCGCCGGTGCACTACCTGCACCAGTCCTATCCGCGGGAGGAGATGGCCGCGCTCTACCTGGCCGCCGACGTGATGCTGGTGACCCCGCTCCGGGACGGGATGAACCTGGTGGCCAAGGAGTACGTCGCGTGCCGCCACGACGAGACCGGCGCGCTGGTGCTCAGCGAGTTCACCGGCGCGGCCGACGAGCTGACCGCCGCGTTCATCGTGAACCCGCACGACATCGAGGGACTCAAGGAGGCCATCGTGCGGGCCGCGACCGTCTCCCCGGCCGAGGCCCGGCGCCGCATGCGGTCGATGCGCCGCCGGGTCCTGGAGAACGACGTGGCGCACTGGGCTGACACCTACCTGCGCGCCCTGGATCAGGTCCCGGGGCACGCCTCGGCCAGCCCGCTACCCGAGGACCACGTCCATGAGGCCGTCCTCACTGATCCGGCCCAGGCGTCGTAACCCGCAACCCCGGATCGCCAGTTAAGCCATGACCCGGAGCGAACCGGGCTAGCCGCGGTTACGCTGAGTCCGGGGCACATAACGCATCCGGCAGAAACGGTCTGAGGACACCGAATGACGGGCACGGCGTGGCAGCGGCTGTCCGATCTGGACGCCTGCCGGGTTACCCAGATCCCGCGCTATCCCGACGACCGCGGCGCGGATACCCGCCGCGCCCAGCGCAGCGCCGTGCTGAGCTCCGCCTATCACGCCGCGGTCAGCGGTACCGGAGGGGCGGGCCCGATCGGCCTCGGCTGGGTGCGGACCGCACCCGGCAGCCCGGTGCATGTCCTGGTAGCCGGATCGGCCCTGCACGGCAGTGCGACGTTAGGCAGCGGCGAGGTGCCGCTCGCATTACCGGCCGGGGCCCGGGGCACGGTGGTGGCCGCCGGCGGGCTGGCCGCCGCGATGGCCGGGCTGCCCTGCTGGACGACGATCGCCGGGATCGCCGACGGCCTGCTGGCCGAGGAGCCGGGCCCAGCCCAGCTGCCCCCGGTGTCGCTGGACGAAGGATTACTGGCCGCGTGGGACGGCGCGTTCGGCTGGCTGCTGCTGGCTGACCCGCTGACCCCGGCTGAGGCCGGGAAACTCGCCGCCGAGCTGGCCGACCGGCAGCGGCTCACCGCCGGCCTGGCCGAACGCGACCCGGACAAGGCGGTGGACGCGCGCCGGCTCGCCCTCCGGCACACCGAACTGCGGCAGGGACGGTCGGCTGGGCTGTGGTGGCTGCACCTGCTGGCCGGCGCGACCGACCCGGAAGCGGCGGCGCGGGTCGCCGGACTGCTCTGCGGCTGCGCCGACACCACCGGCCTGCCCTACGCGCTGACTCCGTCCGGCTGCCGGGCGACGACCCTGCCCGACCTGCTCGATGCCCGGCCCGGGGAACCCGGGCCGTCGCAGACCGACCCCACCGCCGCGTTCCCGGTCTGCGGCAGCACCGCGCTGCTCGCCGCGCTGGCTCAGGTGCCGGAGACCGAGGTGCCCGGCGTCCGACTGGTGCTCCGCCCGGACTTCGACGTCACCGTGGAGCAGACCGCGGCCCACGAGGATCCGCCGCCGGTCTCGTTTCGGCTGGGCACCGTGCTGGACCGCAACGGCAGCCCGGCCGGAGATCTCTCGCTCCCGGCGACCTCACTGAACCGGCACACGTTCGTCTGCGGGGCGACCGGCGCCGGGAAGTCGCAGACCGTGCGGGCCTTGCTGGAGGCCGCGTCAGCGGCACGTCTGCCCTGGCTGGTCGTCGAGCCGGCCAAGAGTGAGTACCGGTCAATGAGCGTTCGGCTAGATGGTTTTGAGGTGGTGCGGATCCGGCCTGGGGAGGCGGATCAGCTCGCGGCGGGGATCAATCCGCTGGCGCCCGCGGCCGGCCCGGACGGCCGGCGGTTCCCGTTGCAGACGCACGCGGACCTGGTCCGGGCGCTGTTCCTGGCCTCGTTCGCGGCGGATGAGCCGTTCCCGCAGGTGCTGTCGGCGGCGGTGACGCGGGTGTACGAGCAGGCCGGCTGGGACCTGGCGCTCGGCGAGCCGGCCGCGCCCGGCGGCCAGCCGGGCTATCCGACGCTCGGTGACCTGCAGGCGGCCGCCGAGCGGGTGGTGACGGAGATCGGGTACGGCCGGGAGATCACCGACAACGTGCGTGGGTTCATCCGGGTGCGGCTGTCCAGCCTGCGGCTGGGCACCACCGGGCGGTTCTTCGAGGGTGGGCATCCGATCGACTTCGGCCGGCTGCTGGACCGGAACGTGGTGTTCGAGATCGAGGACGTGGGCGACGACCGGGACAAGGCGTTCCTGATGGGCACGGTGCTGATCCAGCTGACCGAGCACCTCCGGCTGCGGGCCCGGTCCGGTGGGTTGGCCGACCGTCCCGGGCTGCGGCACCTGTCAGTGTTCGAGGAGGCGCACCGGCTGCTGCGCCGGCCGGATGCTGGGGCAGGTGCGGCTGGCGCCGCGGCGCACGCGGTGGAAATGTTCGCCGGGCTGCTGGCCGAGATCCGCGCGTATGGCGAGGGCCTGGTCATCGCCGAGCAGATCCCGGCCAAACTGATCCCCGACGCGATCAAGAACACCGCGGTCAAGATCGTGCACCGGCTGCCCGCGGCCGACGACCGGGAGACGGTCGGCGCGACCATGAACCTAACCGACGCGCAGTCGCGGTACCTGGTGACCCTGCCGCCCGGGCAGGCCGCTGTGTTCGCCGACGGGATGGACTTCCCGGTGCTGGCGGTAATGCCCGACGGCACGGCCCGGGAATCTGGCGCCGACGCGGTGACGGCATCGCCTGCTGCTGTCGTTTCGCCGCGGTCGGCCACCTGCGGGGCAGACTGCCGGGCGGCGCCGTGCACACTGCGGGACATGCGCGCGGCGCAGCGGGTGCTGGACGAGACACCCGGGCTAGTCCTCTGGGCGGAACTAGCCGTGCTGGCCCACCTGACCGGCTGGCTGATGCCACTGCCCGCCGCCAGGAGTGAGCTTGGGTTCCGGCTGGCCCGGCTGGTGGGCTCTGCCCGGCTGACCGACTGCGCGGTGTCGCATGCGGTGGATGCGGCGGTTGCCTGCCGGGTGAGCGTGAGCTCCGCGCGGGTCAGCCCAGCGGCACTGGCCGGTCATGTGGCTGCTGCCCTGCGCCGGTGGATCGGGGACCGCGGCCGGGAGTGCTCCTTCCCCGAACCACAGTGGCTGGCACCCGCGTTCCGCTGGGCACTGATCCTCGATGACCTGAAGACCCTGGACCGCCGCGAGCCCAGCGCCGGCCGCCATCCCCAGTCCGCCTCCTGGGAGCAGTCCTGCGGCCGGCCGATCCCAGGCGAGACGTGCGCCCGCCAGATCGGTGTGGTGCAGCGCTGGTACGACGCCGATCAGCGGGATGCCCGTCAGGTGCGGGGCGTGGCGTTCGGCACCGTGGACCCGGCTGCGGTGGAGCGTGCGGTGGGCGCGCGGCCTTCCGACGAGGACTGGGAGCAGCGTCTGTCCGAGGGATTGGCCGAGTTCCACGACTGCCGCTGGCCCCTCGACTACTTGCGGGGCAGTACCTCTACAGGAAGCGGGAGGTGAAGCATGCGCATAGACCGGTCCGTGGACGGCGACGAGGACCCCAGCCACGCTGACGCTGGGCGCACGCCGGACGCGGGCAGTCTGGAAAGCAAGCGGTCTCCGGAGAGCGCGGAAGCCAACGTGGAGCAAGCGGAACCACGCACCCGCAACGAGTACGCCGACCATGTGCGCCCACAAGACAATGACTCCCTCTCGGACCCGCTTCCCGCCGACCAAACCACCAATGAGCGGGATGGCCCCGAGGATGTCGACACCAAAGTTGAACAGCCCGAAGACGGGCGTTCTCAAACGCCGCCATCCAGGGAGCAGCCAGGCGAACTACAAGCCCTCGAGCAGCGCGAAGGAGAGCAATCACCGTCACCCGATGATTCACGGGATACAGATCAGGCACATGGCCCGGATGACCCACCCGAGGAGCCAGCCAGGCTAGAGGAACGCAACTACAACACAACTGACGATGAACTCGGGAAAGAGTTCACTTATTCCAACGAACCCGGCGATCCAGTTGGAGACAAACCTCAAGACCCCGAAACTCGGGGAAATGACGTTCTTCAACGCCTCGAGAAGGCTCA
>DASXIN010000066.1:0-6766 GCA_036497945.1 Streptosporangiaceae bacterium
CCGGCCCCGCCCGGTCCGCCGGGCCGGGTCGATGAACGCCGCCGTCACAGCGGCCAGGTCGATGTCACGGACGTCCCGGTGCTCGAACCGCACCCCTCCGGCCACCCCGTAGGCAGCCGCGTTGGCCTCGGCCATCCGCAGGTGCAGGGGGTCGGCGTCTACCGCGCGGACCTGGTGCCCGTCGGCCAGCGCGATCAGGTCACCGCCGATGCCGCAGCACAGGTCGGCCAGCAGGCCGCCTGCAGGGTACCGGCCGCGGCGGTGCCGGGCCACAGGTTCGGCCGAGGCCTGCTCCAGCCCGTCGCGGGTGAAGAACATCTGCATCGCGCGGCTGAACTTGGCCCGGGCAGCGATGCGCAGTTCGTGCTGGGCCAGCGCAGCGGCGACGAGTTCGGCCGGATAGGCCGCGCGCAGTTCGGTGCCCAGCCGCAGCGCGTCGGCCGGGGACAGCGGCTGCTCGCCCAGTCGGCCGAGCAGCTCGGCGCCCGGGCCGGACATCAGCGCGGTTAGCTGCTCCGCCGGGGTCATCGGCCGGTGGTGGTCACGACCGGCTGGCCAGCGGATCCGAGGTACCCGGCTCGCCCGGCTCGTCCGCTGCGCCGCGACCGGCCGTGGACGGTGTGCCCGGCGCGTCCACCGCGCCGCGACCGACCGGGACCGAGGTGCCCGGGTCGTCCGCCGCGCCGGAACCGGCCGGGCCGGCCGGCCCGGGGCCGGCGGGCTGGGGCACGGCGGGCCGCCCGGACTGGGTGGCCAGCACCGACCCGGCCAGGATGAGCCCGAACGCGGCGATGATCTCCGGAGTCAGCGGCTCGCCCAGGACCCCGACGCCGAGCGCGACGGCCACCGCGGGGTTGACGTAGGTGATCACGGTGGCCCGGGCCGGGCCAACCTCGGCGATCAGCTGGAAGAACAGCACGAAGGCGAGCGCCGTGCAGATCACCGCCAGCCCGGCCAGGCTGGCCAGCACCTTGGCCGGCGGGACGGTCTGCGGCCAGGTCAGCGCGGCCGCGGGGGCGTAGACCACGGCGGCGAAGCCCAGACAGGCGGCGGTCATCCCGAGCCCAGGCAGGCCGGCCAGCTTGCGGCTGGCGATCAGCGGGCCGGTGGCGTAGCCCAGCGCGGTGAGCAGCACCAGCACGACCGAGCCCAGGTCACCGCCCAGTGCTCGCGGCCCGGCCAGCAGCGCCACGCCGGCCAGCCCGCCGAGCAGCCCGGCCCAGCGCAGCGGGGTCAGCCGCTCCGGGCCGCCGGTCAGCCGGGCCAGCACCACCCCGATGATCGGCACCGCCGCGATGAGCAGCCCGCTCATCGAGCTGGACAGCCGCCGCTCGGCCTGGGACAGAAACAGCCAGGGCAGGATGATCTCGACGCAGGCGAAGATGGCGAGCCAGCGCCAGTGCGGGCGAAGCAGGCCGAGCTCACCGCGGCGCAGCGCGATAGGCAGCAAGATCACCGCGCCACCCGCTACCCGGGCCAGCACCAGCACAGGCACCGAAACGCCGCCGTCCGCCACCTTGATGAGCAGGTACGGCACACCCCAGATCACGCTCATCGCCGTGAACAGCATCCAGCCGCGCCGGCTCACCCAGGTACCTCCCATCAGTCTCCCGCAGGCTACCGGGAGGCGCAGACACCAGCCGGGCCGGGCAGATTAGCGCGGTACTGGCGTTAGGCAGGAAAGGCCGGATGCTGGGCTCGGGGAGATCCGGCTACGCTCGGCCCTATGCAGCTCATCCCGGAGGGCAGCGCCCGGACGGCCACGGCAGGCCAGCCGGCCGCGGCCACGGCGCCCAGTGGGCGGCCCGCGGGGCCGCCGGTGGCGCTGCCGCTGCGCTGGGCGCTGCCCGCCGCCGCGGCGGGCGGGCTGGCGCTGGCCGGCGCGTTCCCGCCGGTCGGGGTGTGGCCGCTGGCCGTCGCCGCGCCCGCCATGCTGGTGCTCACCCTGTACCGGCAGAGCCTGCGCGCCTCGTTCGGCATCGGGCTGATATTCGGCGTCGCGTTCTTCGTGCCGTTGCTGTCCTGGCTGATCAACGTGGCCTGGTACGCGTGGGGCTCGCTGGCCATCGCCGAGGCGGTGATCTTTGGTTTGCTGGCCATCGGCCAGCGGCTGCTGCTCCGGCTGCCCGGCTGGCCGGTCGCGGTGGCCTGCTGGTGGGTGGCGGCCGAGGCGATGCGAGCCCGCTGGCCGTACGCGTTCCCGTGGGGACGGCTCGCCATGAGCCAGGCCGGATCGCCCACCGCGCACTGGGCCGCGATCGGGGGGCCGCCGCTGCTGTCCTTCGTGGTCGCGCTGGCCGGCGCGACGCTGGCCTGGGCGGTGCTGGTCGTGCTGGCCCGGCGGCCGGTGCGGTCCGGGCCGGCCGCGCCGCGGTGGCGCCTCGTCGTCCCGGCCGCGCTCGGCGTGGCCGGGGCATTCGGGCTGGCCCTGGGCGGCGCGCTGCTGCCGGTCGATCAGGCCGGCCCGGGTGAGCGGACCGCGGTGGTCGCGGCCATCCAGGGCGACGTGCCGCACGCCCGGGACCTGACCGGGCTGCTCCGCGCGTCCACGGTCACGCAGAACCACGCGGCTGCCACCAAGGCACTGGCCGCACAGGTCGCCGCGGGCGCACGGCCCGCCCCGGACCTGGTCATCTGGCCGGAGAACTCGACCGACCTGGATCCTTCGCTGTACCCGCCGATCTACGCCACGATCGCGTCCGCGGTCGGCACTATCGATCGGCCAGTGCTGATCGGCGCGCTGCTGGAGAACCCGCTGCGGAATACCGGCCAGCTCTGGCTGCCCGGCCGCGGCCCGGTGGCCACGTACGTCAAGCGCCAGCTGGTGCCGTTCGGCGAGTACATCCCGTTCCGTGGCCTGCTCCAGCACGTCACCTCGCTGGTCAACCTGCAGCCGGTGAACTTCACCGCCGGGCACCAGGCGGTGGTGTTCCACACCGGCCGGATCAAGCTGGGCGACGTGATCTGCTACGAGACCGGTTTCGACGGGCTGGTCCGCTCCGAGGTGACGGCGGGCGCCAACCTGCTCGCGGTGCAGTCCAACGACGCCACGTTCGAGGTGGACGGGCAGTCCGGCGAGTCCACCCAGCAGGTGGCCATGGCCCGGATCCAGGCCATCACCTCGAACCGCGCGGTGGTGTACGCGTCCACCACCGGGGAGAGCGCGATCATCAGCCCGGCCGGGCCGGTGCTGGCCCGCAGCGGGCTCTGGCAGCGGGCCGAACTGGAGGCCAGGGTGCCGCTGCGCACCGGCCTGACCCTGGCCGACCGGCTGGGTGGCTGGCCGGAAGCGGTGCTCACCGGGCTGGCCATCGCCGCGCTGGCGCTGGCCATCGGCGGCGCGGTGCGGGAACGGCGCGCGGCCCGGCCGGGGCAATGACGCGCCACAATTGAGGTCATGGCCACCAGGCGCCAGCGACTGTGGCGCGCCCTCACCCAGCCAGCCCGGTACGCCGCGCTAGCCGCGGGGGCGCTGCCCATCCTTGCCTTCCCCGCGCTGAACCTGGAATTTCTCGGCTGGTGCGGGCTGGTGCCCGGGCTGCTGCTGATCCGGGCCGCGGCCACCGCCCGGGAGGCAGCCGTCCGCGGCTGGTGGCTCGGGGCCGGCTTCCTGCTGGCCGCCATGTACTGGCTGGCCCCGAACATCGGTCCGGGCCTGCTGTTGGTGGCCATCGTGCTCGGCGCGCTGTGGACCGGCTTCGGGACGGCCGCCTGGCTGCTGCTCCGGGCGCCGGTCAGCCCGGGCCGCGCGCTGGCCGCGCTGGCCGTGCTGCCCAGCTACTGGCTGTTCACCGAGTGGGCCCGGTCCTGGCAGGGCTTCGGCGGGCCGTGGGCGGTGCTGGGCACCAGCCAGTGGCAGCATCCGACGGTGCTCGCGCTGGCCTCGGTGGGCGGCGTCTGGCTGATCAGCTTCGCCCTGGTCGCGGCCAACACCGGCATCGTGATCCTGCTCGTGGCCCGGCGGAACCTGGTCCGGCTGGCCGGGGCGGCGGGGATCGCGGTGGCGCTGGCCGCCGGGCCGGTGGTGTTCGCCCTGACCTCCGCCACCCCGGTCGTCCGGCAGGTCACGGTGGCCCTGGTCCAGCAGGGCAGCCAGCCCAGCCGGGCCAGCCGGGTGAACGCGAGCCTGCGGCTGTCCGAAGGGCTGGGCGCGGCCCGCCCCGACCTGATCGTGTGGGGGGAGAGCAGCGTCGGCTACGACATCGAGCGGGCCGACACGGGCCTGGTCGGCCGGATCCGCGCGCTGGCCGCCCGGACCGGCGCGGAGATCCTGGTCAACCAGGACTCGACGCTGCCCGATGGCGGGAAGTCCAAGGTAGCCCTGCTGATCAACCCGCACGGGGTGGCCGGTGCGTACGTGAAGACCCGGCTGGTCCCGTTCGGCGAGTACATCCCGTTCCGCGGCGCGCTCGGCTGGCTGACCAGCATCAGCAAGGCCGCGCCGAGCAACATGGTGCCCGGCGACGGCGCGCACCTGATCCACGCGGTGGACCGGGCCGGGCGGCCGCTCCCGGTCGGCGTGCTGATCTGCTTCGAATCCGCGTTCCCCGACATGTCCCGGGTGGATGCCGACCTGGGCGCGCAGCTGATCATCTATCAGACCTCGGACTCGACGTTCCAGTCGAGCTGGGCGCCGGCTCAGCACGCCTCGCTGAGCGCGGTGCGCGCCGCGGAGACCGGCCGCCCGGTGGTGCAGGCCGCACTGACCGGGGACACCGTGGCCTTCGACCCGCGCGGACGGCTGCTGGCCATGATGACCAGCGCGCACCGCGGGGTGACCGTGCTGCGCATCGGGCTGCCGCCGACCAGCACGCAGACCCCCTACGACCGGCTGGGTGACTACCTGCCCTGGGCGGCCACCGTGGTGGTGGCCGGTACGGCCATTGGCTGGCTCGTTGTTTTGCTCCGCCGCCGCCGGGGACGGGTACCTTTGGAGGGCAACTTCCGGCATGCCGGGTACGTCTCAGTAATGGACACGCCAGCCGGCCACCCCGGGATCGACGGACCCGGGCCGGAAGCAGCGGACGACGACGTCCCACGTACCTCCTGAGCGGACCGCACCCCCGGGGCGGCCCGCTCACCGCTCTCCGCGAGCGGCCAGCGCGTCCCGGCAGGCGAGGTGCATCATCAGGCAGGGCTTAGGAGGATGCAGGGTGCGGGAGAGCGATAACACGCACGGCCAGCGCGGGGTGGGGACAGGCTGCAAGGTGGGGACGGGCAGCCACGACGTCACCTCCGGCAGACGGCTGTCCACTCCCCGGCTCACCGTACTCGCGGCCCTGTCGGCCGCGGCGTGCCTGGTCGTCGCCGCCTGCTCGAGCGGCAGTTCAGCTACCTCCAGCGGGTCGGCCGGGCAGCCGTCCAGCAAGTCGTCCGCCCACGCGGTCACGGCGTCCAGCGCCGCGCTGTCCATCACGCCGGTCAACGGCGCGCGGACAGCCAACCCGGCCAAGGGCGTCGTGGTCAAGGCCAGTGAGGGAAAGATCCAGAACGTCACGGTGACCGCCGGGCACGACGCGGTCAGCGGGTCACTAAACCAGGGGCAGACGGTGTGGCGGAGCACCTGGGCGCTGCAGCCGTCGCGCAGCTACACCGTGCACGCGACCGCGGTGAACTCGGCCGGCAAGACGGTCAGCTCGGTGAGCAGCTTCCGCACCCTGACCCCCACCGCGACCGACACCGCGATGATCTTCGAGGGGTACAAGCAGAGTTACGGCGTGGGCATCCCGATCCGGCTCACCTTCAGCTCGCCGGTCAGCAACAAGGCCGCGGTGGAGCGGTCGCTGGAGGTGACCAGCTCCAAGCCGGTGACCGGATCGTGGTACTGGGACGGCGACCAGACGCTGTATTTCCGCACGATGAACTACTGGCAGCCTGGTACCACGGTCTCCTTCAACGGGCACCTGGCTGGGTTGGAGGCCTCGCCCGGCGTCTACTTCACCGCCGATCTCACCCAGACCTTCGGCATCGGGCCGTCGCTGATCGTGGTGGCCAGCACCAAGACGCATCACCTGAACGTCTACTACAAGGGCAAACTGTGGGGGCACTGGCCGATCAGCACCGGCCGGCCCGGCCTGGACACGGTGAACGGCACGTACATCACGCTGGAAAAGGGCAACCCGGTGCGGATGGTCGGCAACGGCTACAACGAACTGGTCAACGACGCGGTCCGGTTCACCTACAGCGGCGACTACCTGCATTCCGCGCCGTGGTCGGTGGGTGAGCAGGGGATCACGAACGTCAGCCACGGCTGCGTGAACCTGTCCCCCCAGCACGCCGCCATGTACTACAACCTGGCCACCCCGGGCGACCCGGTGACGGTCATCGGCAGCCCGCACGCGGGCAAGTGGGACGACGGGTTCACCGTCTGGTTCCTCAGCTGGAAGCAACTGCTCAAGGGCAGCGCGCTGGGCATGGCGGTGCAGGCCGGGCCGTCCGGCAGCACGTTCGTCACCCCCTCGACGGTCACCGAGACGCCGCAGACCGCCCGGCTGGCCGGCCCCAAACCCGGCAACTCCGCCGCGCAGAGCTGACCGGCACCCGGCTGGCCAGCCCCACCAGCCCCTCCGGTCTCACCAGCCACGCGCTAGTGCCGTCCAGGGAAGGCCACGCCGCACATATCACCCCTTGATCTCCAGACTCTGTTGCAACGCCTTGGGATGATCAAGGTTTCGCGGAGGCTGGGGAGGGTGTGGATGCCAGGTAGGCGGCTGAGTGTGGAGGAGCGGGAGGAGATCGTGGTCGGGCTGGCGCGGAAGGAATCGGT